>CALBWA010000008.1 GCA_937969505.1 uncultured Erythrobacter sp.
CAGGCGCTCAGCCGGATCAAACGGCGAATGTCTCAGTAAGCGACTGAGTTGCTGCCTTTGGTCTGAATTTGGGTCGTTAGCCGCCACCCGGCCTTAGGGAAATTGCGTCAGTTTTTCCTACTCAAACTTTAACAGCAGACAGTCCGCTTTCCATCCCAATTGCAGACATTAAGAGCTAAAGAATTCTAGCCAAAAACAGACGCAGCAGCCTTCCCCCTAAGGTTCGATCACGATACCCTTGGCCGGATCGACATTACCGCCCAACATGGTGAGGAAAACCTCGCGCGCTGCCTCCAGCCCCTGGTGCTTTTCAATGGCCACGGTATCGCCCACAGCAGCCAGAAAGCCATGCCAAGAAGCGGCAAGCTGTTTGCCCCCTTCTGCTGGGCCATGTTTCTGGAAAAACGACACTGCGTGATCGGGCGCAAAGAACAGCGTCGGCTTGGGACCGGGCAATCCGCGATCATCCGTCATCCCGCCACTGCCGCGATCCTCGATATGGGTGGCCCCGACCAGGCAGGAGTATTTGAGCGTATCGCAATAATGCTCGTGCACTTGGGCCAGCAGCTTTGCATTGCCGGCAAAGTCGACCACCACGCTGGCGGCAATCGGCATCGTGCCGATATGGTCGTATGACATCACCTTGTCATACAGCCCCGTGCTTTCAACGAAGGCAACATTGCCTGCCGACGTCAGGCCAATGCGTTTGACTGCGGGTGAATTCTGCTTGGCCACGCTGGCAAGGCCCATGGCGGTCTTGGAGGAAGCGCTGGTGAGGATGACCTGATCGGCGCCGAACCAATCTTGATCGCGCATAAAATATTCGATCAGAAATCCGGTTTTGAACAGCGGGCCAAAGATCATCCGTTCCGCTTCGCGATCACCGTCATGTTCAGGATCAGCATCGAGGCGCGAATACTGATTGTAGATCGGGCTCATAGGCTGGCGGTAATCGGTCGTATCGTTGAAGCCGCTGGCGGATACTTTGCCCGGCACAACGTCCAGATGGCTCGCCATGGGCAGATAGCCATAAACGCGCTCGCCCACGGCCAGTTCGCTGCACTTGCTTTCCACAACGCGCGCATGCCCCCACATCGGGACGATGCCGTGGCCGTCGGGCGCGGGAAAGAAATTCCAATAGCCAAAGCCATCACCCACCACGGCATAGGTGATGTTGTTGGCAGTGACAGAGAAGCTTTCGACTTTCAGCCGGACCGCGCCATCGGCAAGTTCGCCCTGCTCCACATTGGCAAGGCTTGCATTGGTGAGTTCATCCTTGCGGACGTGGACTTGGCTGACGGTCATGAAATCAATCTCCCTTGGAGACCTTGCTAGACGATCAGCCTTCGTTTTCCCAGCGTGTTGTCCGAATGGATCGGCGCGGGCCGGGTCTTAGACCCGCATCGGCATCAACACATAGAGCGCAGCAGATTTGTCATCCTTGCGAATCAATGTCGGCGCACCAGCATCGGCCAGGTGCAATTCCACCGTATCGCTGTCGATCTGGCTGAGAATATCCTTGAGGTAGTTGGCATTGAAGCCGATTTCCATCGCTTCGGAACTGTAATCGCCAGCCAATTCCTCGGCCGCCGTGCCGTTGTCGGGGCTGGTGACAGACAGAGTGACCTTGTCAGTATCCAGGCTCATCTTGACCGCGCGGGTCTTCTCCGTGGCGATGGTCGCCACACGGTCCACGCCGGAGAAAAAGCTCTTGGGATCGACCTTCAGCAGCTTGTCATTGCCGGTCGGGATGACGCGGCTGTAATCGGGGAAGGTTCCGTCGATCAGCTTGCTCGTCAGAATCACCCCGCCTTCGCCACCCATGGTGAAGCGGATCTTGCTCGCCGAAAGGTCAATCTGGACGTTCCCGTCAAGCGCTTCTTCAAGCAACTTGCGCAGTTCCGCCACCGCTTTGCGCGGGACAATCACGTCGGGCATGCCGTCTGCGCCATCTGGGCGCGGTAAGGTGAAGCGAGCAAGGCGGTGGCCGTCAGTCGCCGCCGCTTTCAGCACCGGATCAGCATCATCGGTGACATGCAGGAAGATGCCGTTGAGATAATAACGGGTTTCCTCGGTCGAGATGGCAAACCGGGTCCGGTCGATCATTTCAGCCAGAGTCTTGGCCGGAAGTTCAAAACTGGTCGGCAGATCGCCTTCAACGATGACCGGGAAGTCGTCTCGCGGCAGTGTTGGCAGCTTGAACCGGCTGCGCCCCGCCTTGACTTCCATGCGATTGTCCGAGGTTTCGAGGCTAACCTGGCTGCCTTCGGGCAGTTTGCGCGCAATATCGAACAGCAGATGCGCCGATACGGTGATCGCGCCGGGGCTTTCGACCGAAGCGGCCGCCATATTTTCAACCACTTGCAGGTCAAGGTCGGTCGCCATCACCTTCAAAGTGCCACCGTCACTGGCATCGATCAGCACATTCGACAGAATGGGAATGGTGTTGCGGCGTTCTACCACCGACTGAACATGAGACAGACAACGCAGCAGCGTCGCGCGTTCGATTGTAGCCTTCATCGTAGCGTACTCGATCCCTTATGCGCGCCCCGAACTGACCCTGTGCGGAATCGTGCGGAATCGCCCGGAAGCGCCGGAAAATGTCTCTCAACCTTAGCGCGCATGGCAAATGCAGCAAGTTCCCTGCCCTCTCCATGCCGATTCCTTGGGGATAAACCGGGGGGTTGAGGCCTGGCGCCAGCAATTCAGCTCAATCGAGGCTGAAAACGCGTCCTATCGGCTCACAATCCCTGCGCACTCAGCCCAGCATCGCCATTCCACCGTTTACATGCAGCGTTTCGCCGGTGACGTAACCTGCCTCGCGGCTGGCGAGGAACGCGACGGCTGCGCCAATATCGCCGCCCTCGCCCATCCGGCCCATCGGGATCCGCGCGTTGAGCGCATCTTTCTGAGCGTCTGGCAGTTCGTCTGTCATCGCGGTGCGGATGAAGCCGGGCGCAACGCAATTGACGGTGATGCCGCGGCTGGCGAGCTCCTGCCCCAGGCTTTTCGACATGCCGACTACGCCGGCCTTGGAAGCCGCGTAATTCATCTGGCCCGGATTGCCTGTCGCCCCGACCACGCTGGTGATCGAGATGATCCGGCCAAACCGTGCCTTCATCATCGGGCGCGCTGCTGCGCGCATCAGGCGGAAAGACGCCTCCAGATTGATGCGGATCACATCAGCCCATTCGTCATCCTTCATTCGCATGGCAAGATTGTCGCGCGTGACACCGGCATTGTTGACCAGAATATCGATCCCGCCCAGCGTGTGAATGGTCGCAGGGATCAGTTCTTCAACCTGCTCGGGATCACCAAGATTGCAGGTAACCTCGACGTGATCGCCGCCAATTTCGCGGTTCAACTGCTCGCGGAACACGCGCAGCTTGTCTCCATTGGAACCTGACAGAGCGATCCGCGCGCCCTGACTGGCCAGAGCCTTCGCAATTTCCGAACCGATGCCGCCACTGGCACCAGTCACCAGTGCATTCATTCCTTCCAGCGAAAACATCAGCTGATCTCCTTTGCAAAATTCTCCATATCTTCCATTGTGATAAGACTGGAAGTTGAGACATCCTTGGCAGTGCGGCCAATCATGGGGGACAAAACCTTGCCGCCCAATTCAACGAAGTGCTCCACCCCGTTCCCGCTCATGGCCAAAACGCTTTCGCGCCAGCGCACACGTCCTGTCACCTGCTCTATCAGCAACGCAACGCTGGCGTCGGTGTCGCTCACCTTGGCGGCGGTGACGTTTGCATAGAGCGGCAGTTGCAACGAACCAGTGCTTGCCTCGCCCAGCGCTTCGGTCATGCGATCGGCGGCCGGCTGCATCAAGGAGCAATGAAACGGAGCGGAAACCGGCAAGGCAATACCGCGTTTGATGCCGTGTTCCTTAACCAGGCCAATCGCCCGCTCAATGGCACTTTTGTGACCTGAAATGACGACCTGTGTCGGGTCATTGTCATTGGCGATTTCGCAAACCTCGCCCTCGGCCGCAGCTTTAGCCAGCGCGCTCGCCTTGTCGACATCGGCACCAAGCAGTGCGGCCATCGCGCCCACACCCACCGGCACAGCGGCCTGCATCGCCTGACCGCGAATTTGCAGCAGCTTTGCTGTTTGCGACAAGGAGAACATGCCCACTGCACAAAGAGCAGAATATTCACCCAGCGAGTGGCCTGCAACGCAAGCGCCCTTATCGGCCAGTTTGACCCCGAATTCGGCCTCCAGCACTCGTAAGGTTGCAATGGCATTGGCCATGATCGCGGGTTGCGCATTCTCGGTCAGCGTCAGCGTGTCTTCCGGACCTTCAGACATGATCGCTGAGAGTTTGAGGCCCAGCGCCTCGTCCACTTCTTCAAAGGTCTGGCGCGCGGCGCTGCTGGCTGCGGCCAGCTCGCTGCCCATGCCAACCTTTTGACTGCCCTGTCCCGGAAATACGAAAGCGCGCATTCAAAATGTCTCCTGCTGTGCCGCTCTGTTTGAGCTGGCTTACGTGTGTCTCGATACTGCCAGCGCGGTTACGCAGCACCTGCCGGACTGGCAAGACCGAAGGGCACGATATGATTGTCCGCAGTGTGGCCAATCTTAGCCCGCCCTAGATACGGAATGCCTGCACGAGCGCACCAGAATTGCGCGATTTCCTCGGCAGTCTGGCCGAATTCTCGATCATTTTCCGGAACCGCTGTAACGCTGCCCAATCGCAAGCCTGCCAGGCGCGGCAATGCACCAGACAAGTGGAAAAACAGCCGATCTACTGAATAGAGGTGCTCGCTCACTTCCTCGACCATAACCACATGGCCGGTAAGATCAGGCATCATCGGAGTACCGGTGAGCATCGCCAGTGTAATGAGATTGAAGGCCGCCGCGGGCGTCTGGCCATCCAGGCTTGGCTCCAGCCCGCTGTTGTCGCCGCTGAACCAACGCAACACGCGCCGGGCCGCCTCGCGCCCGGTTTCGCTGCGTGCGTTGGCCGCCATTGATCCATGCGCGCACTGGCCGATGCCTGCGCGATACAAGGCTCCAAGCAGATAACCACAGTCGGAAAAGCCGACATAGGTTTTGGCCCGCGCGGGCGCTTTCATCCGGGCAATCGCCGCCTCGGCAATGCGGTTTGAGCCATAACCGCCCTTTGCGAACCAGACCGCATCAAAGGCGGGATCGTTGGCGCATTCGACCAGCGCTTCCAACCGGACAATATCCGGCCCGGCAAAGTGACCTTGCGAGGCAAAGCACTGTTCATGGAACGTGATGGAATGCTGGGGGAATTCTTCTGCCACCAGGGTCGTGGCAGCATCGGCATGCTCGCGAGTAATACGGGTGGCAGGGGCACAAACGACAATCCGGGTCATGCGGCCACTGTGCCCGCTTGTGTTGCCGGGCACAACTCAATACCTGTCTTTTTATGAGTGATCACAACAGCAATGCCGCAATCGCGGATGGCCCTTACTTCTTCTGCGGCATTGGCGGTTCCGGGATGTTGCCTCTGGCGCAAATCCTGCACGGTCGCGGCTACGGTGTTGCAGGCTCTGATCGTAGCCATGACCAGGGTCGCACGCCGCAAAAGTTCGATTGGCTGGCGAGCAAAGGCTTCGCACTGCATCCACAGGATGGCAGCGGCATCACCTCGTCCGGTCAGGTGCTGATTGCCTCGGCTGCGGTAGAGGACACTGTCCCCGAAGTCCGCAAGGCGCGAGAATTGGGTTGTGCGCGTCTGACGCGTGCCGAAATGCTTTCAGCCCTGTTCAATGATGCCAAGATCAGCGTTGCGATTGCCGGGACCAGCGGCAAATCCACCGTCACTGGCATGACCGGGTGGATCCTGTCGCATGTCGGCATGAGCCCCACGATCATGAATGGTGCGGTGATGAAGAACTTCGTCAGCGAGGATAACCCCTTCGCCAGCGCACAGGTCGGCGACAAAGACCTGTTCGTTAGTGAAGTGGATGAAAGCGACGGCTCCATCGCGCTCTACCGCCCCAGCGTCGGCGTGCTGCTGAATGTCAGCCTTGACCATAAAAGCATGGATGAATTGCGCGCGTTGTTCGGTGATTATCTGCGGGCATCGGGAAAACAGGTGGTCAATTTCGACAATGAGGAAGCGCGCAAACTGGCGGCGAACGCCCTGCACTGCATCAGCTTTGGCATTGACCACGCACAAGCCGATATCTCAGTTGATCCGGCAAGCCTTGCATTCAGTCCGTTTGCAACCAAAGCCACCGTGCTGGACCGGCGCGACGGAACGCGTCACGATCTGACAGTGCCAATGCCCGGCCAGCACAATCTGTCCAACGCCTTGGCTGCGATTGCAGCTGCGAATGCAGCCGGAGTGCCTGTCGCAGATGCGGTCGAGGCGGTGGCAAGCTTCAAGGGCCTGGGTCGACGGTTTGATCTTGTAGGGACTTCGCCCAGCGGCATCGCAGTGATCGACGATTTCGGGCACAATCCGGAGAAATGCGCTGCAACCTTGCGGACATTGAAATCGAGCCCGGGGCGGGTGATCGCCTTCTTCCAGCCGCATGGATACGGTCCGCTGCGCCAGATGGGCCATGAACTGGCTGAAACCTTTGCGCGCGAGCTGGACCGTGATGACATCACAATCCTGTGCGACCCGGTGTACTTCGGCGGTACGGTTGATCGCAGCGAGGGAAGCGAGCGCATTGTCGATCTGATCAGGCAGGCTGGCGGCACTGCTGAGCATATTCCTGCACGAGAGGATTGTGCCAGCCGCATGCTCGCCCTTGCCCGCCCTGATGATCGTATTGTCATCATGGGCGCGCGCGATGACACGCTGACGCTGTTTGCCCGCGATTTGCTGGAACACCTTGCATGACAGTCTACAAGCTCGCCGTTCGCCATACATGGATAATGCTGCTGGCCGTGCTTGTGGCCTTCTTGTTCCTGATCCTTGTTGACGAGCTGTACGGGCATTCCAACATTGCCTTTGCCGTCGCAATCGCTCTGCTGATTGGTGCCAATGCCCGCATTCTGCAATTCAATTGCCCCGTCTGCGGCAACAATCTGTTTTTTCGCGGATTGATCGTATTGCCCTGGCCCAACAAGGTTTGCAGCAAGTGCAAAACCGACCTGACGGTGCCGCCTACCTAAATACGCTAATGGCTGGAGGCGGCACACGGGACTAGTCTCGGCGCCATGAAAGCCAGTGATTTCTCGCTCGACACCCTGTTTCGCGCCAATGCGCGGCTGCATTCCGGATCAGAGGCGGTGGTCGATGGCACACAACGCCTTTCCTATGCCGAACTGGACGAACGGGTTGACCATCTGGCGCATTGGCTGGTGGCCAGGGGGATTGCTCCGGGCGACCGGATCGCATTGCTGCTGACCGATGGCGCGCCGTATCTCACCGCTGTGCTTGCTTGCGGGCGGATCGGGGCAATTGCCGTCCTGCTCAACTGGCGGCTGGCTCCGGGCGAGATCAGCTGGATCATGGGCAATGCAGAACCGGTGATGACCCTCCACAATCCGCGCTTTTCCGATCTGCTGGCTCAATCGGACACGGGCGAACGGATTGAGGTTGACGAAGGACATGATCCGCAAGGCCAGTTCGAGACGATTGTTTCCGGTGAAGAGGATAAGCCGCTCATTCTTCCCGCCTTGCCCGACACGCGCGCGCTTTACATGATGTACACCAGCGGCACGACCGGCCGGCCCAAGGGCTGTATGCAGTCAGGCAGTGCGGTTGCCTCCTCCGCGCTGGGCTTTTCGGTCAGGCGGCATTTTGCAGCGCAGGAACGCCTGCTTTCGACCAATCCGATGTTCCACGTTGTCGGGATGCAGCAAGTTGCCGCCATGCTTGCATGCGGGGGCACATGCGTATTTGCCGGGCGCGACGATGACAGCGCTGCCATTCTCGAACTGCTGCACCGCGAAAACTGCACCACCAGCAGTGCTTTCCCGCAAATCTCCTTCCCCTGGCAGGCCATGAACCCGGTCCGCGATGGCGTAATGCCTTTGCAAAAATACACCGGCGGCGCGGGCATGGGCAAACCGCAGATATACGACTTCATGGAAAGCGAGTGGGATTGCCGCGTCGTTGGCGGCTATGGCCAGACCGAGATCTGCGGCTTTTCCACCTTCATCGACTATCCCGAAATGCTGGCCAACCCTAAGTCTATCGGCTGGCCGATGCAGCATGTCGAAATGACCATCCTTGATCCTGACGGCAATGTTCTGCCCCATGGCGAAGAAGGAGAGATTTGCATGCGCGGGCCGTCCGTCATGATGGGATATTGGCGCAACGAGGCTGCGAGCGAAGCGGCATTGGGGCATGGCTGGCTGCGCAGCGGCGATCTGGGCACAATGGATGATCGCGGCCTGCTCTATCTGCTCGGCCGGGCCAAGGAACTGATCAAGACCGGCGGCGAAAATGTCTATCCGGCAGAGGTAGATGCAGTGTTCGCTGACATGCCCGAGGTGCTGGATGCAGGCTGTGCCGGCGTGCCGGACAAGCAATGGGGCGAAGCTGTGAAGGCCTTTGTCGTGCTGAAGCCCGATGCGAACCTGTCACGCGAGGAAATCACTGCTCGGTTCAAAGACCAGATCGCGGGATACAAACGACCGCGCTATATTGAATTCGTCGATCAATTGCCCCGTGATCCGCTGGGCAAATTGCTACGCCGTGAATTGAGCGAACGCCCGGTCACGCCCGATCAGGCGGCGTGAGAACGCTTGCGAAACCGGGTTCGGGAAGCTCGTAGCTGTCAGCAGTTCTTGACTAACCGGCCAATCGCGAGCACCACCTGACCTTAGGTTCGCGCCAAGATGCGATCTGGCATTGCCATGTCATTCGCGATTTCTACCCGGGGGTATGGATGACACGGAAATCTTTTGGATGGGCGCTAATTTGCTGCGCATCAACGCTGGCACTGTCGCCTCAAGCTGCAGCCCAAACCGTTGTCGGCGATATCAGTGTGAGCTGCGCGGAAGACCCGGCCTGTGTGAACCGCATGCACCCTGAAATCCCCATGATTGCGGAAGCAGAGCTGGGAGAGCCGATTACCTTCATCACCCGCGACGCTTTCGATCTAAAACTTGATCCTGATGTTTCTTCCATTGCCAAAGCAAAACCTCGCGAAGGCATCGGGGTCGCACATGCCTTGACCGGGCCCGTTCACATACGCGGCGCCAAGGCGGGCGACGTGCTGGCTGTTACGATCGAGGCCCTCAAACCTGCCGAGGTTGGCTGGACCGATGTGACTGACTTTGGTTTTGCCGGCGATCAATTCGCAACCGAAGAACGCTTCATCGTATGGCGATTGAATGAGGATTATGCGGAAAGCGATGCCCTGCCGGGCGTGCGCATTCCTTACGCCAGTTTCCCGGGTGTTGTCACAACTCTGCCGGACGAAAAGCTGCAAGCCGAAATTCTTGAGCGGGAAAACCAGCTGATGGCAGCTGGCGGCTCCGTCCTGCCGCCTGACCCGACTGAAGCCAAACCGGCAGAACTTTGTGGGCCAGAGGGTTCAAAACCGATGGAATGTCTGCGTACGGCCCCGCCACGCGAAAATGGCGGCAACATGGACATTCGCTATCTCACAACGGGCACGACATTGTATTTGCCCTGCCTGATCGATGGATGCGGCCTTACAGTGGGAGATTTCCATTATGCACAAGGTGATGGCGAGGTCTCGGGCACAGCCATCGAAATGGGCGGCGAACTGACAGTCACTACGCGATTGGTCGATAATCCGCCCGACCTGTCTCGTGGTCCGCATCTTGAAGGCCCCGCAACTGCGCTGGGCATCCCTTCAACCCGATTTTATGCAGTGACAGGCTTCCCGTTGAAGGAGGAAGGGACCGTCCCAGCCAATCTGGCCTATCTCGATTCTCCAAAGATCGCCGGGCTGCGCAATATGTCTGGTGATATCCATCTCGCGGCACGGAATGCTCTGGCTGCGATGATTGACTACATCATGTCCGAATATGGCTATGATCGGCCTCAAGCCTATATGATTGCTAGCGTGGCCGTCGATATGCGGATTGCCCAGCTTGTCGATGTGCCCAATCTGGGCGTTACTGCGGTGTTGCCTTTGGATATCTTCGTCGAAGGCGATTAAGCCTGCCCGCACCTGATCGGCGCCCCCCACCCTCAACTCGCTGGATCGTTCGAAAAACGTAACAGTTTCTGCGAAGGAATCTTCATGGTTGTCCGGGCCTCAAGGCTCAATCAACGCTCGCATTTGAAACCCCGAAGAGCGGTCGTCCGGATTCTAGCCCTGAACCCAGGTTCACAAATGTATCCGGCGGGCAGCCGGGTCGCAGAAGACTACCCGCCGAATTCGTGGAAACCGTTCTCTAGCGGACGGTGTATTCCTGTAGCAGCATGTTGCCTTGCAGACGGCGATACTCAGCGCGACCGCCGCTTTGTTCGGCCTGCTCTTCCATGCTTGTTTCAGACCATTCGAGCATAGCGGCCTGCCGGCGCTCTTGCTCTGCAGCATCAGGCATGCTGGCGAACGTCGTCATCAGGTAAACTGTAGGTTCGCCTTCGCGGGGATTGACGTTCATGTAGATGGTGTAATCGCTGATCCAGCCCTGCGATTTCTGGAATTCCATCGCAGCCGCCCAGCGATCAGCGAGGTGTTGCGCATACCGCAATTCACTGCCGTCGTTCACGAAGATCCCTGAAACCTCGCTATATTCGCCGGCAGCCAGCGGATATTCTTGCGCTGCGGCAGGTGCCGCCATCGGCAGGGCGATGGCCATCGTTGCCGCGACCAGAACTGCTTTGAATTTGATCATCATATTCTCCCATTTCCCAATTGTGTCCAAAGCCGACTGCCATTGCGATGCGAGATCGTCCTGTGGGAAAGGTGAGGGAAAAGTGAGGGATTGAATTATCTAGCAAATTCCATAGGGTTGCGTCGTTACCAACTGTGAAAAGGGTCGCAGTTTGGGGGAGCAACTTTGGAGCCGATCCTGATCGGGCGGTGTCGTGTGGATCCTGCACGCCATCTGATTGCCTGTGGTGATGAAAAGATCTCGGTAGAGCCGAAGGTCCTGGCTGTTCTGTTGTGCCTATGCAGGCACCAGGGTCAGGTTGTTGAGCGCATCACTTTGCTGGATGAAATCTGGAACGATGATGAAGCTGCCGATGACAGTCTGACGCGGGCCATATCCTTACTGCGCAAGGCCTTTGCCCGGCTTGACGATGTCACTCCGATCGAAACCATTCCCAAGCGCGGGTATCGGCTAAAGCCAACACCTTCGAAGCCCAATGACAGCGTACCTACGTCTACGCAGCACCACTCTATCGCTGTGTTGCCGTTCGTGGATTTGAGCCCGGAGAACGATCAGGGCTATTTCGCCGATGGAATGGCAGAAGAAGTCCTCAACGCGCTGACTCATATGCCAGAGGTGACCGTGGTGGGGCGCACCTCCTCCTTCGCGGTGGATACGACAGGCAAAAGCAGCAAGCAGATCGGTAACGCGCTGAATGCCCGCTATCTGCTAGAAGGATCATTGCGCACTGCAGACCGCCGGGTCCGAATTACCGCACGGTTGATACAAGCAAGCGACGGACATCAGCTTTGGTCTGAAACTTTTGACGGAGAGATCGGCGACATTTTCGATTTTCAAGATCGAATCGCGCAATCAATCGCCAGCGAACTCGCCTGTACGCTTGGCTTCGCAAAAACGACCCTTCCGCCCGCCAGATTGACCGGCAATCCAGAGGCCTACGCCCTGTTTCTGCAAGGGCGCGAACTGGTCCACCAACTCAACGGTCAGACCACCATTCCAAGTGGGATCAACCTGCTTGAGCATGCAATCGCGGTCGATCCGGCGTTCACCGATGCCCATGCCTGGCTGGCATTGGCGCACTTCATCCTCCCCGAATTCACCCGAACACGCGATTGGGAAAGACATTTTGCGTTGAGCGAACACGCGGTCAGCCGGGCGCTAGCACTCGATCCGAAGTCCAGCATGGCGCTCTTGGTCAAGGCCTTGCACACAGCGTATCGCGGCGAACTGGACGCATCGCTGGCAATTTATGAGCAGGCCGTCACGCTCGACCCGAACAATGTCGAGACGATGGCCGGCATGGGCCTTGGCCTGATGTCGATCGGTTTGCACGAACAGGCAAGACCCTATTGGGAACGCATTATCGAGCAAGACCCGCTTTGCGGCATCTGGCATACCACACTTGGTGGACTGTTGTTGACCGCAGGCGAGTTCGCTCAGGCGGAAGAGGCATTTCGCCGGTCGTTCGAGCTGGGTTTTGGTGCCGCCGCCTTTGGCGTTTCGCATCGAATGGCCGAAAGAGGTGCCGCAAATGCTGCGATGGAATTCATGGAGGCAAATTTTGATGGCCTAGCACCCATCGAGCAGGCAGAGTTGCGCTCACCGCTTGTCCGTAACTTCGTCTACAAAGCGTATTTGAAAAAGGCCCCGCTTGCGAAGCTGATCGTGCGGTCGGCACTCAAAAGCAGGCTCAATAACCGCAAGGCGCAGCCAACAGCTGCCTCTGTCGTCGGCTTCCTGTTCCTTGGCGATGCGGCTTCTTACATGCGCAATATCCTCGAAAAACCCAATCCCTACGTCGGCTACTCAATCGCCCGGATATGGGAACCGACAGCTGAATCCAAAGCTGTTCGAGCGCATCCACAGTTCCGAGCCTTTGCCGAACGCCTTGGCCTGCCGCGCGCATGGCGAAAATACGGTTGGCCCAACGGGACCACCCCGTGGCATCCAGAAGCCGAGTCTGCAGAAGCGGTCATTTCAAGGCAAGATGATCTGATCAACGCCTGAAGTAAGCAATGCCCACCCAACGCCAAACTATCTCCCCCTACCCCCACCGCGCAGGATCAAGGTCGAGCAGCTTTGACAGCTGGGCATAAAGCTGACCCTCCTCGCGCTGCAATGCGCGGGATCGTTCGAAAAAGGTGACGATTGCTTCGGCGAAGAACTCTTCATGATTGGTCGCGCCATAGGGGTCGATCAGGGTAGGATGTCCGCTTTCGACCCGTTCCAAATGGTGTTGGTAAGCCTCCAGCATGGCCTTTTCCCACCCCTCATACGCTTGCCCCTTGCGCAGGATGGGGATGCCATTGGTATGCCCGGTCAGACTGTCCAATTGATGGGCAAATTCGTGGATCACGACATTGTGACCATCTTCTGCGTTGAGCCCCCCTTGCAAGGCATGGTCCCATGACAGCACGACCGGCCCTCGCGCCCAGCTTTCGCCGAGCAGACCGTGATTGTCTTCATGGACGACATAGCCATCATGCGAATAGCGATGCGGGCGAAAGGCCGAGGGGTAGACCAAGACTGTCCTGAGCGTGTCATACCAAACCGGACTGTTGACGATCAGCAGGCAAGCTTGCGCCGCGATGGACAACCTCATGCTGTCATTGACCTCAAGACCCTGATTTCCGTGGAAGGTGATCTGGTCGAGGAACAAATTTATCTTCCCCTCCAGCTTCGGCCGCAAGGATGCTGGCAAACGGCGCGTAATCGGCACAAGTCTGTCCACCACCGCGCGCTGTTCTGGAGTGAGAGGTGTCGCCAGAAGCCGACCGCGCTTTTGCTGCTGCGCCCAGCGGCGAAACCAAAACGCTGCAGCGATCAGCGCAAAAGCGGTCAAGACAGCATAAAGGGCCATTTGTCAGAGATAAGAGCGCTCAGATCAGTTTTGTAGGCAGGGAAGCGTGACTTCGCGCATCCAGTCGTCGCTACCGCGCTACAATGACTGTCGTTCAAGAGGCAAACTGACCAATGCCGCATCAACCACCATCACACTGAACGTGTTTCAAAGTTTATCGCTCAAATCGCTGGCTTCTCCAGCGCCAGACGCCCCTCTTCCTCGCGGGCAAAGGCGCGTTTGTATGCCTCGCGCGCGGTCAGCCGGGCGCGGTATGCCTTGAGGCTTTCCGGCACGCCTTCATCCAGACCCACGCTTTGCGCCAGGATCAGGGCATAGCCGCAGCAAATGTCGGCCACGGTGAACCGGTCCGCGCACAGGAATTCGCGGGTTTCCAGACGTTGTTCCAGTTTCACCAGGCGTTTGTGAAACCACTTGGCATAGGCCTCGCCCGCCTCGGCCAGGCCCTTCTCCTTCTCGAAGATGGCAAAGCGCATATAGACCGTCTGGGGAAAGGTGATGGTCGCATCAGCGTGATAGGTGAAATCGCAATAGGCCGCGTAATCCGGCTCGCCCGGCGCCACCACCAGATCGCTGGGGCCGTCCTTGCTCGCCAGATAATGCGCAATCGCGCAGCTTTCCGTCATTTGAGCATCACCATCGACCAGCAGAGGCACTGTGCCGAGCGGATTGGTCTCAAGATACTCCGGTGCCAGATAACGCGGCGGAAAGGGCAGGATCTTCAGGTCTATATCGGCCTCGGCTTCTTCCGCTGCCCAGGTGGCGCGCAACCCTCTGGATCGCGCGCACGTGTAAAGAACCGGCTTTTCAGACATCAATGCGCCTCTGCTGCTTTATGTTCGTCATGGCCAATCTTGAAAACCTTGTGCAGGACGAAAGCAATGACGATACCCAGCGCAAGGCCCAGCACCGCCGAAATCGCCGCGTAAGTGAGCCATCCCAGCACGCCGGACAGCGCGCCAGTGGCACCTTTGACTGCATATTCCGCACCGTGGGCGATATCGTAAAACAGGTCGAAGCCGATCTCATGCGTGCCGTGGATGATAATCCCTCCACCAACCCACAGCATGGCAATCGTGCCAATGAACGACAGCGCAATCAGCAGCTTGGGCACAAAAGCGACCAGACCTTCGCCAAATTTGCGCTTGGCAGCACCGCCGGACCGGCTCAGCGCTAGGCCGATGTCATCCAGCTTCACGATGATGGCCACCGTGCCATAGACAGCAATTGTCACGGCGATGGCGACGATGCCCAGGGCTATTCCGCGCTCCCACCAGCTTGGCAGATCGAGTTCATTGAGGACGATGGCCATAATCTCGGCCGACAGGATCAGATCAGTCCGGATCGCCCCGGAAACCCGCTCTTTCTCAAAGGCGACCGGGTCCTCTATTGGATCGTCCACCGTCTTGCCGTGCTTGGCCCCGCCCAGCTTTTCCATCACCTTTTCCGCGCCTTCATAGCACAGGAAAGCCCCGCCCAGCATCAGGATATAGATGATCAGCCACGGCAGGAATTCCGACAGCAGGATGGCGCCAGGCAGCAGGATCACCAGCTTGTTGAACAGGCTGCCTTTTGTGATCTTCCAGATGATCGGCAGTTCGCGCGCCGGGGAAAGTCCGGTGACGTAGCTCGGCGTGACCGCGGCGTCGTCGATCACCACTCCGGCAGTCTTGGTCCCGGCACGCGCAGCCGCAACGCTGATATCATCCATGGATGCAGCCGCAGTGCGGGCAATGATCGACACATCGTCGAGAAGGGCAACCAATCCTGAAGGCACGCATATTCCCCTGATAGCTTTGTATCCCAACACTTGCTTGCCCGTGTCGTTCCGCCCTTACAACTCTTGCTTTTGCAGCCAGAACCGGTATGTGCGCCCATCCCTTGGGCCGGAATCGCCGGCCTTTTGGGAATGAAGAAAGCCGGAGGGGCCCCGCTATTCGGGCGGATCAGCCAGCGATCGGTGTGAAATGAAAGGACCAAGCGCATGCCGCTTTATGAGCATGTTTTCTTGGCGCGTCAGGACCTTAGCCAGTCTCAGGTTGACGCGCTGGCCGCAACGGCCACAGAAATCGTCGAACAGAATGAAGGCAAGGTCACCAAGACCGAAACGTGGGGTCTCAAATCCCTCGCCTACAAGATCGACCGCAACCGCAAGGCGCATTTCGTGATGCTCAACATCGAAGCCCCCGGCTCCGTTGTTGCTGAACTCGAACGCCAGACCCGCATCAACGAAGACGTGTTGCGTTACATGACCATCCGCGTCGACGAGCATGAAGAAGGCCCATCGGCCATGATGCGCAAGAATGATCGCGACCGTAAGCGTCGCTCTGACCGGGAGGACCGCGACTGATGGCACGCCCGTTTTTCCGCCGCCGCAAATCTTGCCCATTCTCGGGCGAAGGCGCACCCAAGATTGACTATAAGGACGTTCGTCTCCTGCAGGGCTTCATGTCCGAGCGTGGCAAGATCGTTCCTTCCCGTATCACTGCCGTTTCGGCCAAGAAGCAGCGCGAACTCGCCAAGGCGATCAAGCGCGCACGCCACATCGGCCTGCTTCCTTACATCGTGAAGTAGGAGGAGAAGACCCATGGATATCATTCTCCTCGAGCGGATCGAAAAGCTCGGCACCATTGGTGACGTTGTAACCGTGAAAGACGGTTATGCCCGCAACTTCCTGCTTCCGCAGAAGAAGGCACTGCGCGCAAACGACGCCAACAAGAAGGTGTTCGAAGCCAATCGTGAACGGCTTGAAAAAGAAAACGCCGAGAAGCGCGGTGAAGCCGAAAAGGCTGGCGCAAAGATCGACGGCGCATCGGTTGTTCTCATCCGTGCTTCGTCCAACGCAGGCCAGCTTTACGGTTCAGTCAGCGTTCGCGACATCGTTGCCGGCCTTGCCGAGCAAGGTCACGATGTTGACAAGAAGCAGGTCATCCTCGGCAGCCCGATCAAGACGATCGGCATGCATGATGTCACCGTCGCTCTGCACCCTGAAGTGCAGGTGATCGTGAAAGCCAATGTTGCGCGTTCTGACGATGAAGCAGAGCTTCAGGCGCAGGGCGTCGACGTGCTGGCGCAGATGTTCGAAGACGAACAGGCTGCAAGTTCGGCCGAAGGCTTCACCGAAGCCAAGGACCCGACGCTTGAGCCAGGTGAAATCCCCGCTGACATGCTCGAAGATAGCGGCGACGAAGGTGATGCAGCGCAAGACGCTGAAACCGAAGAAAAAGCTGAAGACTGACACCGGTTTTCGCACATTCTGCTAAAAGGGGCGTGGCCGAGCTGGCTGCGCCCCTTTTTGTATGCACAGATGCCTCAGCCTGTGAAAAATCGCACGGGTCACCTGCCGCCTGATGGTGATGCCCTCTTGAAAATATGGCGGTTCGCAGTAGGTGCCATCCATGCAAGCATTTCAAGAAATTCATAACGAACTCACCCGCATTTATGACGAGGCCCGCGAAACCCTGCGCGCCGACATCCTGGCCTTTGCCAAGGATGGCACCCTTCCCCCCGTCGAGCGCCGGGTCGATGGAAGCTATGCCTATCCCGAGCTGAAACTTACGTATGAGGGGGTTGGCGAGCCGACCGACCGTTCGCGCGCCTTTGGCCGATTGGAACAGGCGGGCACCTACGCCACCACCATAACGCGCCCCGATCTGTTCGCCGCTTATCTCGAAGAGCAGCTGGCGCTGGTCAGCACCGATTACGAGGTCACGCTTGAGGTGGGACGCTCGAAACAGGAAATTCCCTTTCCTTATGTGCTCGATGGCGACCATGGCGCTGCCATGATCGGCATTGCGCCGCAGGAACTGGCAAAGCACTTCCCGACCACCGATCTTGCCCTGATTGGCGATGAAATTGCCGACGGGATTGAAAGCGATATTCCCGATCTCGACTTGCCGCTATCGCTGTTCGATGGTCTGCGCACCGATTACTCGCTGGCACGCCTCGCGCATTACACCGGGACCCGTGCTGACGACTTCCAGCACTTCATCTTGTTTACCAACTACCACCGCTATGTTGATGAATTTGTTGACTGGGGTGCCAAGCAGATCGGTAAGCACGGTTACACTGCCCTTACTGGTGCTGGCGGGCTGGACATTCGCGAGCCGACCGATGCAGCCCATGTCCAATTGTCCGATACGGCCTGGCGGCGGCACCAGATGCCAGCCTATCACCTTGTCCGTGAAGACAAGTTGGGCATCACGCTGGTCAACATCGGTGTTGGCCCGTCCAATGCAAAGACGGTGTGCGATCACCTTGCTGTGTTGCGCCCGCATGCCTGGTTGATGATCGGCCACTGCGGCGGGGTTCGCTCCAGCCAGAAAATCGGCGATTTCGTTCTCGCCCACGCTTATCTGCGCGATGATCACGTGCTCGATAGCGTATTGCCGCCGGAAATCCCCATTCCGCCCATCGCAGAAGTCCAGCAGGCCCTTGCGGGCGCTGCTGAAGAGGTTTCGGGCCGCCAGGGTGCCAATCTCAAGCAGCGCATGCGGACCGGCACCGTGGTCACCACTGATGACCGCAATTGGGAATTGCTTTATTCCACCTCGGCCAAGCGGTTTTCGCAAAGCCGGGCGATTGCGATCGAGATGGAAAGCGCGACCATTGCTGCACAGGGGTATCGTTTCCGTGTTCCCTATGGCACTTTGCTATGCGTCAGCGACAAGCCTTTGCATGGCGAAATAAAGCTTCCGGGTCAGGCCAACCAGTTTTACGAGGAAGCGATCGCTGCACACCTCAGGATCGGCATCGAAGCCTGCATCAGATTGCGCGAGGAAGGCGACCGGCTCCACAGCCGCAAACTGCGCGCCTTCAACGAACCACCGTTCCGGTAATCATCTGGGAGTCAGTGCAAATTCGACATTGTAATTTGCCGTGACTGAAATTTCGCCGGGTTCTATGGGTGTGGTACTGACGAGGCGGCTGCCCGTCACAACGATCAAGCCAGAGCCATTGCTGAAATCCACCTCGCTATCCGAGACCAGCAAAACACGTGAAACCTGCATGCCGAGTGCGGCGGCCACATTCTCGGCCTGCTCGCGGGCATCCATCAAGGCATCTGTTTCCGCTGCCCGGGTCAAAGGACCGACCTGGTCTTCTGCCACCATAAAATCCGGGCCGCTGATAGAATTTGCTCCTGCATCGAACAACAGGCTGACCAGGGTGCCTGCATTCTCCAAGTCCCCGCTGGTAACCCGCACTCGATTGGTGGCAGTAAAACCGATGATGCGATTTTCATTGCTATTTCGGCGATCTGCATACTGCGGTGACACGTCGAGTTCAGTGGTCTGTATGTCAGATGCGGCAATGCCCTGCTCTTTCAAGGTAGCGACAACAGGTGCTAATTTGCGGTTGTTTGCATCAAGAGCTTCAGCAGCGGTCGCAGCGGTGGTTTCCACACCTATTGAAATTTGCATCCGTGCAGGCTGCCCGGTCGCAGCGCCCTCCCCCTGAACCCTCACAATTGTTTCATTTGCAAGGACAACGGGCCGCGCTGGCTCAGTCTGTGCGGACGCCGGCTGAAGTGGTGCAATCAATGCCAGAATGGTGATAGCAAATGTTGATCGAGATATCATTGTGAGTGCCTCCGAAGTTCTATCTTGAATGCCGCCTTCAACGAACGACCGCTCCGGTAATCATTTCAGGATGGCCAATCCGTCGCCCCCGTCGCCGACTTTCAGGCGGCGCAGGACCGTCCCACTGGCGTAATCGACCTCAGCAATCGTATCAGAGCCGGTCTCAGCGACATAAATGCGCTCGCCGTCGTCAGACCACAGGATGGTGACCTGAAATCGCTCCTGCGCCTCCTCAGGCGACGAGACCGCTATGCTGCGGGCAAGCGTAGCGGTGGCAAGGTCAATAACCGACAGTCCGCCGTCCATCAGATCAGACGTCACAGCAACATCGCCTTGTGGCCGGATCGACAAACGCAGGGGAAACGTCCCGGTCGCAAGCTTGCGTCGCACTTCCATGGTTACCGGATCAAGCTCGTAAGCCTCGTTCGAGCCGCGGGCAGAGACCCACAGCGCGCTGCCATCAGGGGCGAGCGAGATGCCTTCCGGTTCCTCCCCCACCGTTACCGAAATGGGCGCAATCCGGGCCTTCAACGCAATGCGAGTGACAGTTTTGGAGCCCAAATCTGTGGTCCAGGCGGTGTTCGCATCGGGAGAGACCGCCAACATATGGCTGCCCTGCTTGCCGGTGGCATATTCGAAAGTCTCCGCAGTGCTGATCGGATCCTTGATCCAGAACACGGACTGGCGCCCCTCTGCCGTTGCATAGAGATCACCATTGGCGTGCCAGACAATCCCGTGCGGCTGGGCATTCTCGCCCAAATCGACGCTTTTGATCCGTTCAAGGTCACTTGTCTGGAAGATATCAATCGTGGTGCCGCCATAACACGCCAGCGCGACATGCTCGCCATCCGGCGAGGTCGCCAGCTCATGCGGATTGGTGCAACTTGGCAGGCGCAGAGCTTCCTTGCCGGTGGCCAGATCGACCTTTGACAGTGTGTTGCCGAATTTGTTGGCGACGAACAATGTGCCGGTCACATCTGTGGAGGCAACCGGATCGATCAGCACCGGTTCAACCGGCCCGGAATAGCCAGGTGTGCAACTGGCAATGAGTGCGGCCATCATCGCCGTCGCAGCGGCTGTATATTTCATCGCATCCACCTCATCTTTGCTACGGTCTGGCTTGGAGAAAGTCGACTATCGCCTCGCCCATTTCCGGCTTGGTCGCGCTGACCAGATGCGCGCCGGGTGTTTCAACATACGTCGCATCGGGCAGAAGATCGGCCAGATCCCGCGCCGAGCCATTGTCCTGATCCTCATCCCCACACACCACCAGAGTGGGCATGGTGACATTGGCCAGCTTGGCCGTGTCGAGATCGCTCATCGCATCCAGCAACAGCCGCGCAGCCACCCTGTCCACCCCTTGTGACTTCAGGAATTGGCGCGAGTAATAGGCCGGATCGCCGGGTTTGATCGTGTCAAATTCGTCGATCACGCGTTTGAAAAAGGCGCTGCGCTTATTCCAATCGGCCAGCCCGGCAACGCCCATTCCGCCTGCCACCAAACGGCGCGGCCTGAGGAGTCCATTGGCAACGCAATGCAATGATGTCCGCGCACCCAGCGAGAAACCGGCGAGATCAAAATCGCCATCCTCCAGCCCCAGATGATCGAGCAGCGCGACCACATCGCGCGGCAGCACGTCCATCGGATAATTGGCCGGATCGGTCGGGCTCTCGCTGTCACCATGAACGCGAAAATCGAGCATTATCGCCTCGAACCCGGCTTTGGCCAAGCGCTCAGCATGACCCCATTTGATCCAATTCATCTGAGCGCTGGAGAAAAGCCCGTGGAGCAGGATGACGGGGCTTCCCTTGCCCATCCTGTGAACGGCCAATTGTGTACCTTCGAAAGAGGTGAATCGTTCTGTTGTCATCAGGAAGCTATACCCACAAATGCCACCCACTCTTCAGTGCTTCTGGGCTGTTCGTCCATAATTTTCGCATCAGCCGCCAAACCGATCCAAGGCTGTTTGCTTCTGACCCAGATATGATGCTGGATTTCAAGGTCGGCGCTGTTGTCCAAAGTTCCGCAACGAAGGCTCCCCATGCCTTCGCGACCATTGTTGAATGCATAGATTCGCGCCTTGCACTTGGCGCACCCGTAAATCGTTGAATGACCACCACTCGGCTGGTCATATTCGCCGGTATCAAGTTCACCTGTGATCTCAAGATCTGCAAGAGTGAACAACATATGCTCGCTGCAGGCTGACCCAGTCCGGCTTTGGCAGTCGGTGCAATGGCAAGCATAGGGATTGAGCCGAAAACCTGCGCTCAAAGTATAGCGCACCGCCCCGCACAGGCAGCCTCCCGTCAGCTCACCTTTCACCGCTCCACCAGCCCCTTCTGCTCCATCCGCCATCTGGCCATCTCGATCCGGTCTTGCCCGAAGAAGGGTTCGCCGTCGAACACCAGGGTTGGCACGCCCCAGTGGCCTGCCGCCTCTAAAGCGTCCTGATTGGCCGCAATTTCAGCGTCGAGAGCGTCTGCGTCGCGCAAAACTTCTGCATCCAGCTCGGCAAGATCCAGCCCGGCGCGTTGGGCCGCTTGTGCCAAGTGATCGCCCTCGTCCCAGCCATCCACTTCGCCGGAAAAGATGATGCGGGAAACTTCGTCGGCAAATTCCAGCCCCTTGCCACGCCTGCTCGCTGCCTGCCCCAATCGGCAGATACGCCGGATCAGCGGCTGCTCCTTGGCAATCTCTCGCGTCATCAAATTCTGGTTCACAGGATCCGGACGGGGCCAGCGATAGGGAATGTTGTGGAATTCGGCGACCCGCATGGAATCCATCAGGATATAGCGCGGCGCAGCCGGATTTCCGCTAAACAGAATGTCGGGATCGCGGATCGCAATCGGCCACACCGTGCGCAGCGAAATATCGAGATCATACTCCTCCGCCATCGCGCGATACCGCCCGATCGCGAGATAGGAATAGGGCGAACGAAAGCTGAAAAACAGGTCTGCTTGCAATGTCATGCGGCCAATGTGCCGCACGCAGCCTTGCGCGTCACCCCTTTTTCAAATGACGGCGCCCCAGCAGTTCGGCAATCTGTACAGCGTTCAGCGCTGCACCCTTGCGCAGATTGTCCGATACGCACCACAATGTCAGGCCGTTTTCAACCGTCGGGTCCTCGCGCACGCGGCTGATATAGGTCGCGCCGTCACCGGCACTTTCAACCGGTGTGATGTAGCCTTCATCCTCGCGCTTATCGATCAGCATGATGCCGGGTGCCTCACGCAGAATGTCCTGCGCCGCCTCGGCTGACAGCTCGTTTTCGAACTCGATATTGATCGCCTCGGAATGGCCGACAAACACCGGAACACGCACACACGTGGCGTTCAGCTTGATCTTGGGATCGAGGATTTTCTTGGTTTCGACCACCATCTTCCATTCTTCCTTGGTCGATCCATCGTCGAGGAAGACATCGATATGCGGGATCACGTTGAACGCAATCTGCTTGGTGAAAACGGCAGGCTCCACCGGATCGCCAACAAAGATCGCGCGGCTCTGGTTGAACAGTTCATCCATGCCCGACTTGCCCGCGCCCGATACCGATTGGTACGTGCTGACAACCACGCGCTTGATGGTCGCAGCATCATGCAATGGCTTGAGCGCCACAACGAGCTGCGCGGTCGAACAATTGGGATTGGCGATGATGTTGCGCTTGGAATAGCCATCGATCGCATCCGGGTTCACTTCCGGCACGATCAGCGGAACATCGGGCTCCATGCGATAGAGCGAGGAATTGTCGATCACCACGCAGCCGGCCGCTGCCGCCTTGGGTGCATATTCCTTGGCCGGGCCGCTACCGGCCGCAAACAGGGCAATATCCCAACCCGACCAGTCGAAATGTTCAATATTCTTGCACTTGAGCATCTTGCCCGTGTCGCCGAATTCCACCTCGCTGCCATGCGAGCGCGAGCTGGCAACCGCGGCCACCTCGTCACAGGGAAATTCACGCTCTGCCAGGATCGCCATCATCTCGCGCCCGACATTTCCAGTCGCGCCGACAACTGCCACACGATAGCCCACTTGCATTCTCCAATATCAAAACGTTTGCGCGCCCCGCTGCCTTGGCTAGCGGGCCAAGGCAAGACCTAATTGAGCGGAAAACCTATGCACAGCCCTATCGCAGATTGGCGCGCCATTGCGAACTGTTTCGAGTTTGACGCCCCGGTAGAATGCCTTTCGGCCAAACTCGGCGTGCCCCCACCCGATGAACATGGTGAATGTCGCCCTAACTGCGAACCTTCAATCATCCCTAAGCTGGGCTTTCCATATTGGAAACGCGCAATTGCGAAGCTCTGATGGTCGTTCAGTAAAGGTCTGCCCGTGACCAGAACGAAAAGGGCGGCTCCACCAGATGGTAGGGCCGCCCTTTTTGCTGTTCAGCTGAAAGCTGGTTTTACGCCTTGGGCGCCCAATCTTACTTGGTAACGTCCCGACGTTCCGCGATACGCGCACGCTTACCGGTGCGGCCACGCAGATAGTACAGCTTGGCACGACGCACGACACCGCGGCGAACCACAGTGATCGAATCGATGATCGGTGCGTAGAGCGGGAATACGCGTTCCACGCCTTCGCCAAAGCTCATTTTGCGAACGGTGAAGTTGCTGTTGATGCTGCGGTTGGAGCGCGCGATGCACACACCTTCGAACATCTGCACACGCTCGCGCGTGCCTTCCTTCACCTTGACGCCTACGCGAACGGTGTCGCCGGCGCGGAATTCTGGAATCTCTTTGCCAGCCTTGGCAATTTCTTCAGCTTCGATCTGCTGGATCAGGTTCACTGGTCCGTATCCTTGTTTTTCTCGCCGCTCGCCAGAGGCAGGTCAGTCCCGAGCGTTCCTGTAACGCTCCCATAGGTCTGGCCTGCGTAACCGTGTGTGATCCTCTGCCATGGCTTTGCGCCAAGCAGCGATCTTCGCATGATCCCCCGATCGCAGCACTTCAGGGATCGTGCGCCCTTCCCATTCTTGAGGTCGGGTGTACTGCGGATATTCGAGCAATCCGTCTTCGAAGGATTCCTCAGTACCGCTACAAGCCGCGCCCATTACGCCGGGAAGCAGCCGAATGCAAGCATCAAGTATCGCGATCGCTGCCGTTTCGCCCCCGGACAAAACGATATCGGCCAGACTGACCTGCTCGATCTGCGGGCGGGCTTCGAACAAGCGTTCGTCAAAGCCCTCGAACCGGCCGCACAGGATGGTCACACCGGGGCCGGCGCTAATCTCGCGAATACGGTCCTGAGTGATCGGCTTGCCGCGCGGGGTCATGGCGAGGATGGGCACCGCTCTTTCACCCGTTCGCCCTGAGCGTGTCGAAGGGCCGTTCTTCACTTTCGATGCCTCGTCAGAAGAATAAGACGGTGCTTCGACAGGCTCAGCACGAACGGATTGAGAGTCAATTACAGAATCCAGCGCCCGCGCCATCACATCGGCCTTCAGCACCATGCCGGCCCCGCCGCCTGCGGGAGGGCTGTCGACATTCTTGTGCTTGTCTAATGCAAAATCGCGCGGGTTTACCGTGTCGCATGACCAATCGCCGCGCGCCAAGGCCTTGCCCGCGAGCGAAAAGCCGAGCGGACCGGGAAATATCTCTGGATAGAGTGTCAGGATGGTGGCTGCGAAGGTCATGGTTCGACGCGGTCCTTACCGATCTTGCGGCGCTGCCTTTCGAAATATAGGGCACCGAGCACCCAGGCCAACAGGACACCAAGGCCGTGAGGCGTCATCGACTTGCTACTGGGCTTCAGCCATTCAGCGGAAAACCCGTGAACCACCAATGGTGCAAACACAAAGTAAAGTACGGGAAACAAAAGTGGGATCAGCCAGACCAAGCGGCTGCCGCTGGCAATCTTCTTGTGGCGGAGCAAGCTTCTCGCCGTCAGTTCAACAACAACCAGATTGAGCGCGGTTGGTATCAGGATTGCTGTCAAAACCAGGACGGCGGTCATGATCCTATCTCCGCCCAAACTTTCGTGAGGTAAACCACATGGTGATGGGTATTGCGAAGCAGACGTAGATCAACGGCAAGAAGAGCACCCACACGAATGCAATTTCTAGCTTCTCCCAATCCGGATCTGGGCACCAAAAAGCCATTCCATCGACAGGCGAGCAGTCGACTGGGTCATAGCTTAAGAACGCATACAGACCGAACGCAACGATCAGTGTCGGAATCGCCGCAACGTTGAGCAGCCAATGTGATAGCGTTGATTGATCGGGAAACAGTTTCTCCGCTCCCAAATTGAGCGCGAACGAAGACAGAATTGCCATCATTGGAAAAGCGATAAGCGTGAGAAACTGCTCAATCTCAAAGCCCATCATTCCCAATTCACCCCATCCTTCGCCCTTGTATCGACGCTCAGCTCAAACACATCGGGCCGCGAATAATGTCCATCGGTGTCGAGGCTCGCCAGCCCGGCGCCGATCTTGCTCAGGTCCAGTTCCGCGTGAAGGGTCTCTTCGCCCTCGCCCGCTTGCGCTACGATCCGAGCATCGGGTGCGATGATCATGGAGCCACCACGGTTCAGCTGCTCGCCATCGATGGCGTTGAACAATTCCAGGGCTTGAGGCGAGCCACCCACTCTATCGAGCCCATCAAACAAATCATCACGGTGCTGCACCAGCCCGGCTGCAAGCACAAAACAGCGCCCCTCCATCGCGTAATGCCGCGAGGCAATGGCGTATTCCTCGCGCACGGTTGGCCAAGCGGCCACATGAACCGCCTCGCCCAGATTATGCATCGCCGCGCGCGCAAGCGGCATCCAATGCTCCCAGCAGATCAGGTTGCCCGCCTTGCCCCATTCGGCCTGATGCACGCCAAGGGTCGAGCCATCGCCGCGCATCCAGATCAGCCGTTCGCCATGTGTCGGTACCAGCTTGCGATGATCGAGCGGCGGGAGGCCGGGTCGGAACAGCAATTGATTGTTGTAAAGGCTCTGCCGCACGCGTTCGTGCGCACCGATAGAGATGCAGGCACCGCTTTCGTCGCACAGTTCCTGCAAGGGCAACAAGCGCTCGTCGCCCGGCACAATCGCCTGGTCGAGCATGATCTGGTGCAGCGCCTTGGTGCCGGGATGGTCCCACAGCGCCGCTCCCGGTGCCTCGTCCAGCCACAGCGGATAGCCGCCCAGGAAGGTCTCGCCAAAGGCCACAAATTGCGCGCCATTGTCGATGGCTTCGCGCGCCAGACGCGTTGCTTTCTCAATCCCGCCAGCAAAATCGAGCGGGATCGGCGCGGCTTGGCATATGGCGACGTTGAGAGAGGTCATGCCCCTATTCGTCGACGAAATCGGCAGCGATCACAAGCTTTTCGTCGTCCCATTCGATTACCGCTTCCGCAGTCATCGGAACCATAAAGGTTTTCATGCCCTTGGCCGGAACGGGTGATTTCTCGATTTCGAGGATGTCGGTCG
>CALBWA010000009.1 GCA_937969505.1 uncultured Erythrobacter sp.
GCAGAGCTGGACAAGCGCGGCCACCATGTCGCTTTGATTACGGACGAGCGCGGAGCCGCCATTCCCGGCAAGCCCGATTTCCTGCCTGCGCATGTTTTGCCAGCGGGTCGCTTTGGCAAGAATCCGCTCGGATGGTTCAAAGGCGTAAAAGCCGTGCTTACCGGCCGCAGCATGGCGCTGCGCTTGTTTGACAGTTTTGAGCCCAGCGCGGTGGTTGGCTTTGGCGGATATCCCGCGCTGCCAGCTTTGCTCGCCTCAACCTCGGCCAAGATCCCCAGCATTGTTCACGAACAAAACGCGGTTCTGGGGCGGGTGAACAGATTGCTGGCTGGCCGGGTCGATGCGATTGCGACCAGCTATCCCGATGTCGACCGGTTGAAGGGCGATCATCTGGCCAAGACCCATCTTGTGGGCAATCCGGTTCGCGAAGAAGTGCTGGCCTTGCGCAATCAGCCTTTCCCCGATTTCACCGAAGATGGCCTGTTGCGTGTGCTGATCACCGGCGGCAGTCAGGGCGCCAGCATCTTGTCGCAAGTGGTGCCCGATGGGCTGGCGATGTTGCAACCGGCCTTGCGCCAGCGTCTGCAAGTCACTCAGCAATGCCGAAAGGAAGATTTGGACGCTGTCAGAGAGCGTTATAAGGCGCATGACATTCCCGCTGAATTGGGCACCTATTTCGAAGATATGGAAGAGCGCCTGGCCGATGCGCATTTGTTCATCGGCCGCGCGGGCGCCTCTACCCTGGCCGAGCTGACCGCTGTGGGCAGGCCCGCCATTTTACTACCTCTGCCGATTGCAACCGACGACCATCAAGCAGCCAACACGCGCGAAATTGTCGCCGCGGGTGGCGCGCGCATGATCCGTCAGCCTGCGAGCACGATTGCCGATCTTTCGGACAAGGGTGACGAGGTAAATGCGCAGCGGGTCAAGCAATCAGAAGCCCTACAAAAACTGTCCAAGGATATCTGCCTCCAAATCCAGGCAATGGCGCAAAATCCGGCGAGCCTCGCCAATGCAGCGCATGGCGCATGGAATTGCGGACGGCCAAAAGCGGCTGAAGATCTGGCCGATCTGGTGGAAAGCTTTGGGGGTGCAGATATGATGGATGTGATCCGCGTGGGCGAGAGCGCCAAACGATCAACCGCAACGCGCACCTCTGCCGAGGGCGCAACCCGGGATGGCGCATCATGAAGGGGGTCGGTACCGATATTGGCACGATCCATTTCGTAGGCATTGGCGGAATTGGCATGTCCGGCATTGCCGAGGTCATGAGCAATCTTGGCTATAGCGTGCAAGGCTCTGACATTAACGAAAGCCCCACGGTTGAGCGGCTGCGCGGGCAGGGCATCACGGTGCATATCGGCCATGCCGAAAGCAATGTGGAAGGGGCCGCCGTGGTCGTGACTTCTACCGCTGTCAGGCGTACCAATCCCGAGGTTGCCTTTGCTTTGGAAAACCGCATTCCGGTGGTTCGTCGCGCAGAAATGTTGGCCGAGCTGATGCGGCTAAAGTCCACCGTTGCCGTGGCCGGAACGCATGGCAAGACAACCACCACCAGTATGATTGCTGCGTTGTTGGACCATGGCGACATCGATCCAACGGTCATCAATGGCGGCATAATCGAACAATATGGATCGAATGCGCGTTTGGGCGATTCTGACTGGATGGTTGTCGAAGCCGATGAAAGCGACGGCAGCTTCTTGCGGTTAGATGGCACCATCGCGGTTGTGACCAATATCGATCCCGAGCATCTGGATCATTACGGCGACTTCGAAGGCGTCAAATCCGCCTTTGTCGAATTCATTCACAACGTACCTTTCTATGGCGCAGCGGTGCTGTGCATCGACCACCCGGAAGTGCAGGCCGTGGTCGGCAAAGTGCGCGACCGCCGCGTCATCACCTATGGCTTTTCGCTTCAGGCAGACATTTGCGGCGTTAACATTCAACCCGATGCGATGGGCAATGTGTTTGACGTGATTGTGCGCCAGCGCGGAGAAGAAGACCGACGGATAGAAGGCGTGCGCCTGCCGATGCCGGGCCGCCACAATGTGCAAAACGCGTTGGCCGCGATCGCGGTTGCGATCGAGATGGGTTGCGATGATGAGGTTATCCGCGGAGGCTTCGCCGGATTTGGCGGCGTGCGCAGACGCTTTACCAAGGTGGGCGAGGTTGGCGGTGCCACAATCATTGATGACTACGCCCACCATCCGGTTGAAATTCAAGCTGTTCTGGGAGCCGCGCGCGAAGCTGTTGGAGGAGGCGAGCAAGGCCGGGTCATCGCGGTTATGCAGCCGCACCGCTATTCGCGTCTGCACGATTTGATGGATGATTTTCAGTCCTGCTTCAACGATGCTGATCATGTCATCGTAACCCCGGTCTATACGGCCGGTGAAGACCCGATCGAGGGTGCTGACAGCGATGCACTGGTTGCGGGCCTGAAATCTCGCGGGCATCGTTCGGCATTGGCTCTCGCCGATCAGGCAGGCCTTGCCAGCCATCTGGCGGATGAAATTACCGAGGGAGACATCATCGTGTGCCTCGGCGCTGGGGATATCACCAAATGGGCGGCTGGCCTTGCCAGCGCTATCGATTCACAGCGGCAGGCATGACAATGACGCAGCCCGATGACTGGTTGGATCGCGACGATGGCTCTGCCCCATCATGCGCGGTGGAAGGCGCAATTGACGCCGTCATTCCCATGACCGGTATTACCGGGCGGCTGACTCAAAATGCTCCTTTGAGCAAACTAGTTTGGTTCAAATGTGGCGGGGCGGCAGATTGGCTGTTCGAGCCATCCGATCTGGCCGATCTTACAGGCTTTGTTGAGCGGCTGGAAGGTCGGTTCCCCATCATGGCGCTGGGGCTGGGCTCCAATATGATCGTGCGCGATGGCGGGGTGCCGGGCGTCGTTATCCGGCTGGGCAAACCCTTTGCCCAGGTGACCGACATAGGCGAATATCGGCTGGAGTGCGGCGGCGGGGCCAGCGGCATTTTGGTGTCATCCACCGCCCGCGATGCTGGCATTGCAGGTCTGGAATTCTTGCGCGGTATTCCGGGCACCGTTGGCGGCTTTGTTCGGATGAATGGCGGAGCTTATGGGCGCGAAGTGGCCGATGTTCTGATCGATTGCGATGTGATCTTGGCGGATGGCAGCATGATCAATTTGCCCGCTGCCGATCTGCAATATTCCTATCGCCACTCGGCCTTGCCCGACGGCGCAATTGTCGTGTCTGCACGCTTTCAGGGCGAGCCAGGCGATCCTTCGGCTATCGGTGCAGAAATGGACCGTATCGCAGATGCGCGCGAGCAATCGCAGCCGCTGCGGACGAAGACAGGTGGCTCCACCTTCAAGAATCCAGATGGCCACAAGGCGTGGCAGTTGGTGGATGCGGCAGGGTGCAGAGGCTTGGTCATGGGTGACGCTCAGGTCAGCGAGAAGCACACCAATTTCCTGATTAATAGGGGCAATGCCACCAGCGCCGACATCGAAGGCTTGGGCGAAGAAGTTCGCCGCCGGGTTTATGAAAATTCGGGTGTTGAGCTGGAATGGGAAATCCAAAGGGTGGGTCGACCATGAGCGCCAACAAACCTCATGTCGTTGTCTTGATGGGCGGTTGGGCCAACGAGCGCGAGGTCTCTTTGATGAGCGGAAATGGCGTGGCTGACGCGCTGGAAAGCCGCGGCTATCGCGTGACGCGGATCGATATGGATCGCCAAGTGGCAGCGCGCATTGCCGAGGCCAATCCCGATGTTGTGTTCAACGCCTTGCACGGTGTGCCTGGCGAAGATGGCACGGTGCAGGGCATGTTGGATCTAATGGGCATCGCCTACACCCATTCCGGCCTTGCGACGTCTGTCATCGCGATCGACAAGGAACTGACCAAGCAGGCGCTGGTACCAAAGGGCATACCCATGCCAGGCGGCCGGATCGTGTCGCGTGCAGAACTGTTCGAGCGTGACCCTCTGCCGAGACCCTATGTTCTGAAACCCGTCAACGAGGGGTCTTCTGTCGGCGTCGCGATTGTGACCGAGGACAGCAATGTGGGCAATCCGATTGCGCGCGATGCGGCTGGTCCGTGGCAGGACTTTGAAGAATTGTTGGCCGAACCCTTCATTAAAGGACGCGAGCTCACCACAGCAGTCATCGACGGCCCCCAAGGTCCGCAGGCCTTGGGCGTGACGGAGCTGATTATCGAAACCGGGTTTTACGATTACGAGCACAAATATACCGACGGGCAAACGGTGCATGTTTGCCCTGCGCAAATTCCTGCCGAGATCACCGGCTTGTGCATGGAATATGCGGTCCGCGCGCATCAGATATTGGGTTGTGCCGGGACCAGTCGAACCGATTTTCGCTGGGATGACGAGCTGGGTGAAGCAGGATTGTTCGTGCTGGAGACGAATACGCAGCCGGGGATGACACCGCTCAGCCTGGTGCCCGAACAAGCGCACTATGCAGGGATGGATTACGCGACTTTGGTGGAGCGCATTGTCGAACAGGCATTGGCCGGGAAGGAGGCAGGGCATGGCGACAATTAAGCGAGGCGGTAAAGGCGTGCGCAGAGCCGCCAAAGCCAACAGCCGTGCCAAAACGGCCCGTAATGCGAAGGCCCGCACGGGCGGATTTATCGACGGCGCTATGTCATTGCTGCCCTTCACCGACGAGCAGCTTCACAAGATATTCCTGTTCTTCATTTTGGGCGGCGCTGCGGCCTTGTTGTGGTTCGTTGCCAGCCTAGCGGGCCTTCCGGCCTTGGCGCAGGCCAAGATCGCGGGAATGGCATCCAACGCAGGATTTGAAGTGCGCCATATTCGGCCCAGCGGGGTGGAGCATATGAACATTGACCGCGTTTATGAGCGCGTTTTAATCGAGCGCGATCAGCCCATGCCGCTGGTTGATCTGGAGGCGACGCGGGAACGCTTGCTCGCTCTGCCATGGGTCGCTGATGCCAGAGTATCTCGTCAATTGCCCGATACGCTGGCGGTCGATATCGTCGAGCGTCAGCCGCATGCCGTGCTGGTCAAAGCCGATCGGCTGATGTTGATCGACACGACCGGAGCCGAGCTGGAACCGATCTCTCAGCGCAAAGCGCGCGAGATGCTGAAAATTTCCGGACCGGGTGCCGCGCGTCAAGTGGAAGGTTTGGAACGCTTGTTGGATGCAGCGCCTGCCTTGAAGCAAAAGGTGACGGGCGCAGAATGGGTCGGCAACCGTCGCTGGAATTTGACATTTGATACCGACCAAGTGTTGGCTCTGCCGGAAGGTGAGACAGAGGGCGCATCAGCGCTGGTCTCGTTCGCTCGGTTGGATGGGCAGAACCGTCTGTTGGGCGGCAAGGTCACGACCTTTGATATGCGGGCGCCTCCGCGCATTTACATGCGAATTCCGGGCCGTGCCGATGAAGTGCTTTCCAGCGCGCAGGACCCATCATGAGCACGCCGCGGATCAGCAAAGTCTTTGGCGCTGTAAATACCGGTTCCTTCCGGATCTCGGCCATGATCATGGGCCTGACCGAAACGGGCGAGCTGGTGGTGCTGGGATCGGGGCACCGAGCCAGCCAAGGGATCAAGCGCGGCTATGTCACCGATATGGCTGCGGCCACCTATGCCATTCGGGACGCGGTAGAGCGGGCGGAGAAGAACGCCGGAGCCAGCGTCCAAAGCGTTTGGGTGGGCTGTGCCGGGGCTGGCTTGGCAAGCCAGGTCTCCAAGGTCGAAATAGAGATCGGCGGACGGCGGATCGAAGAAGAAGATATCGAAGCGCTATTGATAGCGGCGCGCGACACAATTCAACCCGATGGTCGCATGGTGTTGCACGCGCAGCCCGCGCATTACACGCTGGATGGAGCGCATGGCGTGGCCAATCCCAAAGGTCTTCATGCAGAGCGGCTGGGCGTCGACATTCATGTGATGCTGGCCGATGGAGCGCCAGTGCGCAATCTGACCGAGGCCGTGCAGAACGCGCATCTGGATGTTGAGGCCGTGGTCGCCTCTCCGCTGGCAGCGGGGCATGCCTGCCTCAGCGCGGAAGAACGTGAGCTGGGCGTCGCCTTGGTTGAGATTGGCGGCGATGTGACCAATGTGGCGGTCTATATCGGGGGCATGTTGTTGGGGCTGAAAGCACTGCCCTTCGGCTCAAACGATATCACCGATGCCATCGCTTCGGCCTTTGGCATTCGCCGGTTTCAGGCAGAACGGCTGAAATGTGTTTCGGGTTCAGCCATCGCCAGCCCGGCCGATCACCGCGAGATGATCCCGGTCAATGGGCGCGGGGATGAACAATCAGGGCCGATTGCGCGCGGCGCGGATGAAAACAATCAAATCGCTCGTGCCGAACTGGTCTCTATCGTCACCCAAAAGCTGGGCCAATTGACCGACGAGATTGGTAAGGCGCTGAAGGTCATGGGCTTTTCAGGCGTGCGCGGCGGACAAGTGGTGATGACCGGCGGCGGTGCAGAACTGGCCGGATTGGCCGAGTTTTCGCAAGGCGCATTGGGTATGCCGGTTCGGATTGGCCGTCCCCCTGCCTTGAAAGGGCTGCCAGAGGCGCATTCAACCCCCGGCTTTGCTACACTTGCAGGACTGTGCCTTTACGCTGCGGATGACCCGATTGATATTCGCGCCATCGGCCAGAGTCACACTTTGACCACACGCTATGGCACGGGCGCCATCTTCGAACGCCTGTTCAAGGCGGTGAAGGATTACTTCTGACGCGGTTTATGCTGTGCGCGATTAGGCGCTGTAACCGCTTTGGAGCCAGTATTACGCACTGTGGATAAGGGTAAACACGCTATCCACGGGGCACAGTGTTTATGTCACTATCGCGTAAAGCGATGAAGTGGGGCGAAAACCGCCCGGAGGAAAGAGTAATGAGCATCAATATCGGCCCAGCATCTACGGATGAGTTGCGACCCAAGATTACGGTCATTGGTATCGGTGGAGCGGGCGGAAACGCCATCGCCAATATGATCGAGTCCGATATCGAAGGTGTGGACTTCATCGCTGCCAATACTGATGCGCAGGCTCTGGCCACTTCGGCCGCGGAAAAGCGCATTCAGCTGGGGCCAGAAATTACTGGTGGTCTGGGCGCGGGCGCCCGCCCTGAAGTGGGCAAGGCCTCTGCCGAGGAAACCGTTGCAGAGATTGAAGATGCGCTGGAAGGCGTGAATATGGTCTTTATCGCCGCGGGCATGGGCGGCGGCACCGGCACCGGTGCTGCGCCAGTGATTGCAGAGGCAGCGCGGCGCAAAGGCGTGCTGACCGTTGGTGTTGTGACCAAGCCGTTCCTGTTTGAAGGAACCCGGCGGATGCGCGCCGCTGAAGCGGGCATTGATGAACTTCAGCAACATGTTGATACGCTGATCGTCATTCCGAACCAGAACCTGTTCCTGGTCGCCAAGGCGGAAACCACCTTTAAAGAAGCGTTCCAGCTGGCTGACGAAGTGCTGCAGCAGGGCGTGCGTTCCATTACCGATTTGATGGTGATGCCTGGCTTGATCAATCTGGACTTTGCCGATGTCCGCTCTGTCATGAGCGAGATGGGCAAAGCCATGATGGGCACGGGCGAAGGCGAGGGCGAGAACCGCGCCTTGGAAGCGGCAGAACATGCCATTGCCAATCCGCTGCTGGACGGTGTCAGTATGCAAGGCGCCAAGGGTGTGATCATTTCGATCATCGGCGGCGAAGATATGAAGCTGCTGGAAGTGGATGAGGCTGCGAACCACATTCGCGAGCTGGTTGATGAAGATGCCAACATCATTTGGGGCTCTGCCTTCAATCCTGAACTGGATGGCAAGATCCGCGTGTCAGTGGTTGCGACCGGTATCGAACAAAGCGCGATCGGCAAGGCTACGCAAAGCACGCCGGTATCCTTGGGCGGCGCCCGGGCACCAAAGCGTCCGGTCATTGCTTTGCCGCCAGAAACCGAAGTGTCTGAGCCAGAGCCGGAATTGGAAGCGCCGCTGGAATTGGGCGCCATGGCCGAGGCCGAGCCTGTCATTGACGAGCCGGAGCTTGAGGAAATTGCGGAAGAGCCAGCGACAGAACCGTTTGATCTTACCGGCATGCAGGCGGGTGACGAAGTTATAGTCGACGGCGAAGATGTGGATGACATTGTCGATCCCTTGGCTGGACTGCGTGACGAGAACAACGACCCCTATGCCGATGATGAAGGGTCTCTCGCTGATCCTGCGGATGACAGCGGCTTTGATGCTGGCGCGCAAGATGGCGGCTTTGGAACTAGTGACAGTGCCGAAGATGGTACGTTGGATTTGACCGCTGAGGCAGAGGCAGATGGAGCCGGTGGTTCTGACGATTTGCTAGCAGACGCTGATAAATTGGCTGAGGAAGATCAGCCGGTTCAGGCCCAGCTGGGTGGTCGTCGTCGCGGGTTGCTGGGAGGCAGCGGTGAAGGAGCCGAGGGCAGTGGCGATGCTGGCGGAGCCGCGGATGGCGGTGCACCTGCATCGGGCGGTGGCAGCACGCTGTTTGAGCGTATGGCCAATCTCTCGCGTGGTTCGGAAACAGACGAAGAAGATGAAGATGGCGAAGGGGATGACGATAAGTCTTCGCTTAGCATTCCGCGCTTTTTGGGTCGGCAAAACAACCAATAACAACAACGGTTGATGACAATTGGATTCTGGCGATCCGGGCATATGGTCCGGTTCAGCCAACGGTTCGTCCTGTGTTCAGACCCGTCTACTAGTAATGGCCTGCGCCATGATTAGGTCGGCCCGAACTATGCAGAAAAACAAATCAAACCGCCGTATCCTCGGGGCTATTTGGGTGGCCCCCTTGGTCCTGCCATTTGCAGCATTTGCCCAATCGGGTGATACGCCCGTTGCGCGCGAAGTGGTGCAGCAATTGCCCTCGGCCGATGTGCAACGCCTCAACCGGGCCTTGAAGCGTCTGGCGCGCAATCCGCGTGATGTTGGGGCGCTGGTTGGGGCTGGTGATGCGGCGCTGCAATTGGGTGATCTGGACGCTGCGATGGGTTTCTTTGGCAGGGCGCTCTCGCTCTCGCCCGAAAATTCCAAGGCAAAGCTGGGTCGCGCCGCGGTGTTCCTGCGCTCATCTCGTCCGATTGAGGCCTTGCGGATTTATGCCGAGGCCGAAGCCAAGGGCGTCTCCACCCGCTCTGTCGCGGCAGATCGAGGGCTGGCCTATGATTTGGCTGGCAACAATGTGCAGGCCCAGGAAAGTTACCGCAGCGCGCTGGCGCAGGGCGCCGATCCAGAGGTAACGCGCCGGCTTGCCATCAGTCAGGCTATTTCCGGCGATGCATCCAGTTTTGAGGCCAGCCTGCTGCCGTTGCTGAAAAGCGGCGAGCTGGGAGCATTTCGCACAAGAGCCTTTGGTCTGGCCATCTTGGGCAAAATTGACGAGGCGACCGCGATCTCCAATGCGGTGATGCCGCGCGATTTGGCCAGCCGTATCGCACCCTATCTGGCCTATATGCCGCGCCTGACGAAAGCGCAGCAGGCGGCGGCCGCCAATCTCGGTATCTTCCCTCAGGCAGCGGAAATTGGCCGCGATGACCCACAAATTGCGCGATATTCGCAGACAGGCACGATTTCGCCTGTAGCCAATGTTGATGCCCGCCTGGTGCCTCAAGGCCAGCAGCTCGGCACGGCTAGTCAGCCGTCCAGCAGCCCCCCGCGTAATCCAACATCCAGCCAATCGCCAACCTCCGCGCCCGGCGGCAGTCGCTTGGCTGCTGTAACCAACGAGCAGGCAGAGCCAAGCGCGCGGCAGAAATTGGGCGTCGATCAAGCCTTTGCTGGCATGGAGCAGCCGGTTTCAGCCGCTTCGCCGCCGCCGGTTGATCGGGTCGACATCAGCACGTTCCAACCGCCGCGAGAAGTGGCGGCACCGCCTCCACCGGCGCAGCCAGCCCATCCTGCCCGGCTATGGGTGCAGGTGGCCACCGGTCGCGATCGCACGGCGTTGCGATTCGATTGGCGGCGCATGGCCCGCAAAGCGCCTGATCTCTTGTCAGAATTTGATCCGCATGTGGTGCGATGGGGGCAGGCGAACCGCTTGCTTGCCGGACCTGTGGAGTCTCGTGCAGCTGCACGAGAGTTGGTCAACGCGTTGAAGGCACAAGGTCTGGACAGCTTTGCCTATTCCAGCCCCGAAGGTCAGGAAATTACGGAACTTCAATAGGTTACGTGAAAACGGGCATATTCTGTACACAGGGTTTGAACAGGCGAAATCAGTTCTCCCCAAGTGCCGCACATCACGCCATTGCGTTTGGACCGCATGGCAAGGCATCCCTCGTCTCATGAGAAAGACAGGGCGCATATGATGAGGCAGCAAGAGCCACAATTGACAGCAGATGATGACGCCGCACCGGTGGACATGCTGGCAGCCTTGTTCGAGGCCAGAGGCTGGCCGTGCGAAATCATCTCTGAAGATGAGGTTAGCTGCGAGGTTCAGGGCAGCTGGACCAAATATCAATTGCGCGCGATTTGGCGCAAGGAAGACCATGTTCTGCAAATGCTCTGCCTGCCTGACATTCGCGTGGCGGATGACAAGCTGAGCCAAGCGTATGAATTGGTCGCCATGATCAATGAACAGATGTGGCTCGGCCATTTCGACGTGTGGTCCAATGGCAAGGTGCTGCTGTATCGCCATGGTGCCTTACTGGGTGACGAGGGACTGCTGAGCATTTCTCAGGCGCAGGCTTTGGCGGAAAACGCGATTGATGAATGCGATCGTTTCTATCCCGCTTTCCAATTTGTGCTGTGGGGGGACAAAAGCCCCCGTGCGGCGCTGGACAGCGCGCTTGTCGACGCCGCCGGAGAAGCCTAAGTCTTCGCCGCTGTTGAGATGCGGGGAATGCGGTGATGGCTGATTTTGAGAAAATGCTGATTATTGGCTGCGGCAATATGGGCGGCGCGATGCTGGCCGGATGGTTGCAGGCGGGCGTCCCTGCATCACGGTTTGAAGTGCTGGACCCAGCCATGGAGCGATCGCCCGATGGCGTGGTGCTGCATCGCAGCGCGCCCGATACGCTTCAGCATGACTGCGTGTTGCTGGGTTTCAAGCCGCAACAGCTCAATGCGCTCGCGCCAGGCATGCAGGATCTGACGCGGGGCAAGACGGTCTTTTCGCTATTGGCGGGGATCGAGGTGGCGATGCTTCAATCCGCATTTCCGGATGCCTCAGCGCATATCCGCGTGATGCCCAATCTGGCGGCACGTATCGGCAAGTCTCCGGTTATCCTGACGGGCACAGGCCTGGACGAAGAGGCGAGGGAGACTGCGCGCGGCCTGTTTGACCAGCTTGGCAGCGCCATGTGGCTGGATGATGAGGCCAAGTTCGACCTTGTGACGGCGCTAGCCGGATCGGGACCGGGCTTTGTCTATCGCTTCATTGATGCTTTGTCGGGTGCTGCTCAAGAATTGGGGATTGAAGCGTCAATGGCAGAGGCTCTGGCGCTCACCATGGTGGAGGGGGCAAGCCAATTGGCGGCTCAATCTGATCATACGCCTGCCCAATTGGCCGACCGTGTGGCCAGCCCCGGCGGGATGACGCGCGAGGGTCTGGATGTGCTGGATGCTGACGAGGCGTTGAAAAAGCTTTTGATTGCAACACTTAAGGCGACAGCGGACAAGGGTGGTGCTTTGGCAGAGGCGGCCCGCGGCGACAGTTAACCAGATGCAAGTTTTGCAACTCGGTTTTGCTTGAAAAATTCGCGTTTAACACCGATATTGGGTGCAACAGGCGCTATGGTGCGCCCATCATTTCGGAGTGACAACCATCATGGCTGAATGGAACGAACAACAGCGTTCGCAACAGCAGAGCTTTACTGGGGCATCAGTTCCCCGGACAGGCGAGGTATTTGACGAGGGCCTGCGCAAGCACATGCTCTCGATTTACAATTACATGACATCGGGAATTTTGTTGACCGGTGTGGTCGCATTGCTGACCGCGCGCTCGGGCTTGGCAATTTCCTTTGCCAGCGGCCCGATGATGTGGCTGGTGGCATTGTCGCCTTTAGCGGTCGTGATCGCGATGAGCTTCGGCCGCAATAAATTCAGTCAGGGCACGCTTCAGATGATGTTCTGGGGTTTTGCGATCCTGATGGGGCTGTCGCTGTCCACGATCTTCCTCGTTTATACCGGTGCATCTATCGCAGCGACCTTCTTTGCGACAGCGGGCGCCTTTGCTGGTTTGAGCCTTTACGGATACACCACCAAGAAGGATTTGTCCGGCTGGGGCAGCTTCTTGATCATGGGCGTAGTCGGTCTGATTATCGCCAGCGTGATCAATATGTTCCTTGGTTCAGGTACTATGGAACTGGTCATCAGCTTCCTGGGTGTGCTGATTTTCGCAGGTCTCACCGCATATGACACGCAACGTTTGAAGACCGAATACAGCATGTATCGCGGCACAGAATACGCTGGAAAGGCGATCATTCTGGGCGCACTCAGCCTGTATCTCGACTTCATCAACATGTTCCTGTTCCTGCTGCGCTTCATGGGTTCACGCGAGTAATCGCCAACCTGTGATGTCAGCATGCGGACTACCGCAAGCAGGACTCGCTTTATCGATGCCCGGGCAGCCAAGCGCTTCCCGGGCATTTTCTTTGCTTTAGGATCGGTTTACCGGTTGGATTCAGCTTCGCGAAAGGCAGGGCTGGGCACATTCAACGCGACGGACGGGAGAGCTACGGCTTATGAGCGCGAAAACTAAAGCGGGTTTGAGAATCTTTACGGTGGCAGCCGCTGTGACCGTATTGGCCGCATGCGCAACGCCGCCGCCTCCTCCGCCGCCTCCGCCACCACCACCGCCTCCTCCGGTGGTCGAGGTTATTCCACCACGGCCAACCCCTCCCGGTGGAGCGGTTGAATTTATGGCCATTCCCTCGGTCGGCCTAAACGGTGTGCGCCAGACGGTTAATGCCGGGATCAGCGACACCCAGACGGTTTGGAATGTGCGTTCTGGCCTGAATGTGGCCGCGTTGAATTGCACCCGGTTTGAACACGCCGCGCTGGTGGAAAATTATCGCGCCTATCTGAAGGTGCACTCGCGTGAATTGGCCCGCGCCAATCGCAATTTGGGCCGCGAATTTCGTGCCGAGCACGGTCGTTCCTACCGCAATGTGCAGGACAGTTATATGACGCAGGTCTATAACTATTTCGCGCTTCCCCCTGCGCTGGCTGATTTCTGCGATGTGGCGTTGGAACTGAGCCGCGAAGTTATAACGGTACAACCTGGTGGATTGGGCGAATATTCCCCGATTGCGCTTGGCCGGATGGAAGCCGTGTTCGAAAACTTCTATCGTTCATTCGAGCAATATCGCACTGATGTTGCCGCATGGGATGCGCGATATGGTCCCAATCATGGGCTAGCGACATCCAGCTTTGGTCCGGCTGGTGAAACGGTCAACCTTCAGGCTCGATACCCAGCACCGGCAACCACGTCAGATGCCGGGTCTTTGGTTGGTCCTGTTGGCCCTGTTGGCGGTGTCGTGCCAGCGGACACGCCTATCACCAGCACCTATACTCCACCTTCAACCGCAGCCTCATTGACGGCGGCGCAAGTTTCTTCATCTGAGCTCACACCGGAAATCACGACTGAAGACGTGGTCGAAGAACTGAGCGAAGAGGCTTTGCCTGCCCGTCCGCCGGTAACAGACATTGCCGATGCGGCAGAGGCAGCCGAAGAGGCTGAGGCCAACGATGCGCCTGCAAATACGGTGCAGTTCGTCTCTCAACCCGTGGTCCAGCCACAGGCTCCTACGCCCGAGGGCTGATTAGCGTCATCTTCGATAAACGCAGGCTTGCGCCATAGCTGCGGCGGGCCTATTGCCGCGCCTGTGAAAGACAGAGCGTTGCTTTGAATTTCACAATTGCGTGCCGGTAACGGGAACACGGTGAGGGTGGTTTTACCACCCAATGCCGTGGCTGTCCCTGCAACTGTAAGCGGCGAGCGCGATGCCAATGCGGCTCCTTTTTTGATGGGGAGCAGCAGCCACTGGGCGGTCGAAAGATCACCCGGGAAGGTTGGTAAGGCGCAGCGACCCGTGAGCCAGGAGACCGACCGGAACGTGTCGCTCTTGCCCGGCTCAGGAATTGGCCAGGCGCGAAACTCTTCGTCTGAGCGACGATGTGCGGTTGGGACCGCTACGGTGTATTGGCATGGCGTGTGCGTCCGCTGGCCAACATAGCCGGCCGCTTGTGCGGTTGATCCCGACCCTCTGGTTGCTCTGGCGCATGAGGATGTTTTACAATGAAATTTACAATTCACCGATTGGGCGGTCTCGCCCTATGCGCGCCCTTGTGCGCGTCCATTTCGGCACTGGCGCAAGAAAATGAGCAGGAAGCGGCAAGCGACCGTGATGCCATTATCGTTGCGGCTACACGCTCTGCCGAAGCGGTTGAGGCAACCGAATATACCGGATCGGTCACGATCCTGTCAGCTGATGACGTGCGCAATCGTCAAACCCGCGAATTGGCCGATATTCTGCGCGATGTTCCCGGCGTTGCGGTCAATGGCAGCCCAGGTCTGACCCAGATCCGCCTGCGCGGCAGCGAAGGCAATCATGTGCTGGTGCTGGTTGACGGGATTGAGGCGGCCAGTCCGTTCAGTGGCGAGACCGACATTGGCACATTGCAAACCGAAATCGGCGCGCGGGTGGAAATCCTGCGCGGGCCGCAAAGCGCTCTGTATGGATCGGATGCGGTTGCCGGCGTTGTTGCCTATCATTCTGCCTCGGGACGCGATCTGAGCGGCGTCTCGGCCCGGTTTGAAGCTGGTTCGCAAGGACGCTTTAATGCGGCTGCGCGCGCTGGATTTGCGGGCGAGACGAGCGATCTGGCAATAAGCGCTGCCTTTGTCAGCAGCGATGGCGAGCCCAATGCCAGAGGCGGTACACGCGATCTTGGCTTCGACAGCCTAACCCTGTCCGGCAAGGGTAATTGGGAAATTGCTCCATCGCTGTCGCTGCGGGCGGTGGGCCGATATGTTACGACCGAGGGTGATTTCAACGATCAAGATTTTGACTCCACCAGCCCAACCTTGGGTTTCGTGCTCGACAGTCCCGGTGTGTATTACGAAAATGAGGCGATTTATGCGTTGGTCGGCGCAAGTTTTACCGCAAGCGACGCGTGGAGCCACGACATATCCGGCCAGATTGCCGATATCACGCGCGATACTTTCTCCGGCGATTTGCGCACCAGCGGTAACGTGGGCCAGCGCCTGAAGGGGTCTTATGTCACAACGTTGGTGCTGGGCGGACCTGTGTTCCAGCACACGCTGACGGCGGCTGTTGATGTGGAGCGTGAGAAGTTTCGCAACAACGATCCCTTCGGATCGGCATTTTCCGGATTTCGCACAGCCAGCAACACCGGATTGGTGGGCGAGTATCGTCTGACCGGTGATCGATTCGATCTGTCCGCTGCGGTGCGTCAGGACTTCAACAATCGCTTTCAAGACGCAACAACATTCCGTATTGCTGCCGGGGTTCAGGCCGGGCCATCAACCCGATTGCGGGCTGCGGGTGGTTCGGGCATCAAAAATCCCGGATTTTTCCAGCTGTTCGGCTTTTTCGATGGCCGGTTTATCGGCAATCCTGAGCTGAAGGCGGAAAAATCTTCGGGCTGGGAAGTGGGAGTAGATCAAAGCTTCGCCAATGATGCCGTGTTGTTGTCGCTGACCTATTTCAACGACGAGTTGAAGGACGAAGTGTTCACCGCATTTCCTGCACCAGATTTCTTGGCGACCCCGCTCAATCGGGACACCACCTCAACACGCCAAGGTATCGAAGTGTCGGCCAATGCGCGCTTGGGTGCAGGTTTCACTTTGGATGCGGCCTACAGCTGGCTCGATGCAGAGGAAAATGGCGAGGAAGAGGTGCGCCGCCCCGATCACATCGCTTCGGCCGCACTCAATTGGGTGTCGAGCGATGATCGCGCCTCTGCCAATGTAGTCGTGCGATACAATGGCTCTGCACAAGATGTCGCTTTCACCGACCCCAGCTTTGTTCCGGTGCGGGTCACGCTGGACGAATTTACCTTGGTGAATATCAACCTTGGCTATCGTTTGAGTGACCAGGTGGAGCTGTTTGCGCGGGCGGAAAACCTGCTGGATGAAGACTATGAGCAAGTGTTCAGCTTCACCAATCCGGGCCGGTCAGTCATTGGCGGCGTGCGCATTTCGCTATGATGGAAAATTGGCGGGAGGGCGTAACCCTCTCGCCAAATCCGCCAGAAGCGAATAGAGGCGCTGCATGCATTTCCTCGACCAAGCCAAAATTTATATCAAATCGGGCGCCGGCGGACCGGGCGCGGTTAGCTTTCGACGTGAAAAATACGTCGAATATGGCGGACCTGACGGCGGCAATGGCGGCAAAGGTGGCGATATCATCTTTGAAGCCGTGCAAGGCCTCAACACGCTGATCGACTTTCGTTATTCGCAGCACTTCAAAGCCAAGCGTGGCAATCACGGGCAGGGCCGCGACCAAACCGGCGGCGGCGCACCGGATCTGATCGTCAAAGTTCCAGTTGGCACGCAAGTCTTGTCAGAAGACAAGGAAGAGGTGCTGGCCGACTTTACCGAGATCGGACAGCAGGTCGTCTTTCTGGAAGGCGGCATGGGCGGACGCGGCAACGCGAGCTATAAAAGCTCGACCAATCGTGCTCCACGCCAGCATCAACCCGGCGAACCCGCCAAAGAAATGTGGGTATGGCTGCGGCTGAAACTGCTGGCCGATGTCGGCCTGTTAGGTCTGCCCAATGCGGGCAAATCGACCTTTATCAATGCAGTATCCAACGCCGGTGCCAAAGTTGGACATTACGCCTTTACCACCCTGGTGCCCAAGCTGGGCGTGGTGCGTCATAAGGGTCGCGAATTTGTGCTGGCGGATATTCCTGGCCTTATCGAGGGTGCGGCTGATGGAGCCGGTATTGGTGACCGTTTCCTGGGGCATATCGAGCGGTGCCGCGTGCTGATCCACTTGATCGACATTGAAGGCACCGATCCGGTTGAAGCGATGCGGATCGTGGAGGAAGAACTGGCCGCTTATGGCGAGGGGCTGGAAGACAAGCCTCGGCTGGTTGCGCTCAACAAGCTTGATCTGGCCGATGCCGAATTGGCTGCAGCCTTTGCCGACGAACTGCTGGAGGCAGGTGCGGACGAGGTGTTTGCCATATCCGGGGCAACCGGCGCAGGTATCGAGCAATTGCTGGATGCAACGCTGGCCTATCTGCCCGACAGCACCTCGACCGAGACCAAGGGCGCTGTGGTGGAAGATGACAATGAGGAGGGCGAGTGGTCGCCCATTTGACGCATGGTTCTGACGTCTCTTTCCGACCTTGGCCAAGCGCGGCGCATCGTGGTCAAAATCGGCAGCGCTCTGCTGGTGGAGCACGGCCAGCCCCGGTCCACATGGCTGGGCACCTTGGCAAAGGATATCAAGGCCTTGCGTGATGGCGGGGCCGATGTGATCGTGGTCAGTTCTGGCGCGATTGCGTTGGGCGCATCGGCGCTGAATTTGAGCCACGGCGGACGCGGCAGCCTCGCCGATGCGCAGGCCGCCGCTGCTGTCGGGCAGATCGCTTTGGCGCGGCTGTGGTCGGAAAACCTGGCTGCACATGACCTCACAACAGCGCAATTACTCCTGACACTCGAAGATCTGGAAGACCGGCGACGCTATCTCAATGCCTCGGCAACGCTGGCCCGCCTGCTAGAGGCAGGATGCGTCCCGGTGGTCAACGAAAACGACAGCGTTGCGACCGAGGAAATCCGTTTTGGCGATAATGACCGGCTTGCTGCCCGCGTGGCGCAAGCCGCTGATGCCGATGTGGTGCTGCTGCTTTCAGACGTGGATGGATTGTATGACCGCGACCCGTCTGATGCAGGCGCATGCATTGTCCCGGTGGTGGAGGGGATCACGAGCGAGACGCTCGCCATGGCCAGCACCGCATCATCATCGGGGATGGGGTCTGGCGGCATGACGTCAAAACTTCAGGCCGCCCAGATTGCAGAGCGCGCCGGAATTACGCTCGCCATCGTCAATGGCACTCCCGAAGGCCCGATTGCGAAGGCTGTCAGCGCAAATCGCGGTACGCTGTTCATGCCCCAGCGGCAGGATGCCGGGCGAAAGGCATGGCTGGGGGGTCGCCTTGCCCCCAAGGGGACATTGCGGGTCGATGATGGATGTGCCGCTGCCTTGCGCGATGGTGCGAGCCTGCTTGCAGCTGGCATTGACGGCGTCACAGGGGATTTCCAGCGCGGCGATCTGGTCACGGTGCAAGGCAATGCTGGCAAAGTCATCGCGCAGGGTCTGGCCGAATATGGCTGCGATGATCTGGCGCGGATTGCCGGCAAGCGCGAAGCTGATCAGGCAGATGCATTGGGGTATGCCCCGCGATCGGCGGTCATTCACCGCGATCATTTGGTGCTGTTGTGACCGAAGCCGCGCCCGTAGCGGTCACCGGGGGGACCGGGTTCGTTGGTCACGCGGTGCTGGATGCCCTGTGGCAATCCGACACTGCAGTTCAGGCTCTGGCACGCAAGGTTCCCGGCGATGGACGCGCGCATGTGGAGTGGATTGCCGGCAATCTCGGCGACATGCCAGCGCTCGAACGCCTTGCAACCGGTTGCAGCGCGATGGTGCATATTGCCGGGCTCACCAATTCAACCGATCCAGCACAATTTGAGGCGGCTAATGTCACTGGCACAGCCAATGTCATAGCAGCGATGAAACGCGCCGGGGTGAAACGGTTGGTGTTCGTATCGTCACTGGCAGCCCGAAAACCGGAATTGTCCGCCTATGGCGCGTCCAAGGCGCGGGCAGAAGCCTTGGTCGAGGCAAGCGGGCTCGACTGGACAATCGTGCGTCCGCCGGGCGTATATGGTCCGCGTGACGTGGATTATTTCGAGATGTTCCGCAGCGCCCGATGGGGCTTTGTACCCCTGCCACCGCGCGGGGCGAGTTCGATCATTCATGTCACCGATCTTGCGCAATTGCTGGTCACTCTTACGCAAAATTCGCCAGCAACCAGCAAGCATATTTTTGAGCCGGATGATGGCCGCACCGGGGGATGGAGCCACAAGGAACTGGCGACAGCTATCGGTAAAGCGGTGGGCAGGCCTGTTTTCGCGCCGCATCTTCCCGAAGCCTTTTTGCTGGCCGGGGCCCGGCTTGACGGATTGCTGCGCGGGAACAAGGCCCGGCTGACGCGCGACAGGGTTGGCTATATGAGCCATCCCAATTGGGTTTCGCGTTCGGATCGCGCGGTGCCTGAAAATGTCTGGACGCCAACAATTTCTGGTCCCGAGGGACTTCAACAAACCGCGGATTGGTATCGCCGCGAAGGCTGGCTCTAGGCAACAGGGCTATGCATGGCCGCTGGATCGTATAGGATCAGTTGCAGGGCGCGTATCAATTGGTCTTCCGTTCTATCGGGATGACTTTGGGGGTTTATATGAAGAGAATTCTTGTTCTTTCTGCTTTGGTGGCTGTCGCCGCATGTTCAGAACCAACGGTTGAGGCTGAAGCCGAAGCAATCGAAGACGTGGTGGAGGCCGTGGCGGAACCCACCGCTCTTGATGGCGAGCCAACCGTGGGTACTTACACCGTCACCGGCGCAGACGGCTCCGTCGTCACGCAGGAAGTGAAAGCTGACGGCACCTTCACCAACACCATGGGCGACAGTGTGCAGACCGGCACCTGGGTGCAGAAATCACCTGACGTGTTTTGCACCACCAGCGATGCCGAGGGTGCCGCAGAAGAATGCAGCACGGAAAGCTACAATGATGACGGGGTTTGGGAATCGGTCGATGCCGAAGGCGAAACCTACATCGTGGAGCGTGTTGCTGCCGAGTAATCGCGGCTCAAGCTGACAAAGGGGGCAGGGGGCGCAATATCCGCGCTTTCCTGCCCCTTTTCTATCAGGATTAGAGAAACGGTTCGTATCCCGGTGGCAGGTCGCCATCCTCGCCGAGCGGCGTGTGAATACCGCATTCGGTCTTGTCCCAACCCTTCCACCGGCCCGAACGCGGGTCTTCGCCCGGCGCAACCTTGTGGGTGCAGGGTGAGCAACCGATCGAGGGATAACCCTGCTCGATCAGCGGATGGCGCGGCAGATCATGCTCTTCAAAATAGGCGTCGATGTCTTCTGCCGACCAATCGATCAGCGGATTGATCTTGAGCCGACCCTGGGCGTCGGATGTGTCGATTTCAAATCGGGGCAGATTGGCGCGCGTTGCGCTCTGGAAGCTTTTGCGGCCTGTAAAACTGGCATCATAGTCAGCCAGCGCCTTGGCCAGCGGCTTGACCTTGCGGATCTCGCAGCAACCGTCCGGATCGTAAGACCATCTCAGCCCCGTCTCGTCCTTGGAGGCAAGCTCTGCCGTTTCAGGATGCAGGTCTATCACATTGGTCAGACCCAGTTTCGCGATCAATTCGTCGCGATAGGCCAGTGTCTCGGGAAAATGCTTGCCCGTTTCAAGAAACAGAACCGGAAGATCGGGATCGACCTGAGCAATCAGATGCAGCAGAACTGCGCTTTCAGCCCCGAAACTCGACACAGTCGTAACTTGCCCGGCCAATCCGTCCTTGATCACGGACTGCAGCATTTCTTGCGTGCTGGCGCCCTTGAACATGCGGTTCAGCTTGATCGCGTCAGCTTCGGAGAAGCGCGGACCTGTGTCGAGCCGGTCGACTGTGCGCATATCATTCATGGCGCAGGTCCGGGATGGGGCGGCGGCCATCCACCATCTTTTGATAGACTTGCGGAAACCGGTTGAGAGCCGCGTCGACATCGCCCTCATCCATCGGTGTGGCCGGGGCAAATGCGTCAAAACCGCAGCGGCGCATATAGGCAATCTGGTCAACCAGAACATCGCCCACTGCGCGCAGCTCGCCAGTGTAGCCTTCCTCGCGCAGGATGCGTGCAGCGGAATAGCCGCGCCCATCAGTATAGGCGGGGAAATTGACCTCGACCAGTTCAAGCCGATCAAGGAAAGGCAGCAAGGCGCGCGCATCGTCGCCCGGCTCCAGCCGGACGGCCGTGGCGTTGGATTGTTCGCAACATGCTTCGAACGTGACCGCAGGGGAGGTGGTCATCTCGTCGTCACGAAAGCGGAACTGAACAGCATCAGTCATACAGCGCCTCCTTGAAGGGATCCATGCCGATACGGCGATAGGTGTCGAGGAAGCGTTCGCCATCCTCGCGCTTTTCCAGATAGATATCGGTCACTGTTTCGATCGCGTCGATAACACCATTTTCGTCAAAGCCGCGCCCGGTGATCTTGCCCAGCGAGGTGTCCTGCGCTTCGCTGCCGCCCAACAACAGTTGGTAATTCTCGGTGCCTTTCTTATCGACACCCAGAATACCGATATGGCCGGCATGGTGATGGCCGCAGGCATTGATGCAGCCGGAAATCTTGAGCTTCAATTCGCCCAATTCTTCGGTACGACCGTTTTCGGCAAAACGTTCCGAAATGCGCTGCGCGAGGGGGATCGAGCGGGCATTGGCCAGGCTGCAATAGTCCAGACCGGGACAAGCGATAATATCCTCGATCGTGTCGAGGTTCGGTGCGCCCAGTCCGGCTGCCTCCAACCGGGTCCACAGGGCATGCAGATCGGCAATCCGGACATGCGGCAAAACGATGTTCTGCGTGTGCATGACGCGCAGCTCGTCAAAGCTGAATTCCTTGGCCAGATCGGCCATCAGATGCATCTGTTCAGCCGACGCGTCACCCGGAATGCCGCCAACCGGCTTCAGGCTGATGACGGCGCTGACATAATTGTCGCGCTTGTGGCGATGGGTGTTGCGATCAACCCACAGAGCGAAATCGGGATCGCTGCGGTCAACCGTCTTGGCGCCATCGGCAAAGGCGGGGTCTTCGAAGAACGTGCGAAGCCGCTCCAGCTCGGCGAAGGGCGGTTCAACGCCTTGTTCCAGCATGTGCTTGAATTCTTCTTCGACCTGAGCGGTGTATTCTTCCTTGCCCAGTTCATGGACCAGGATCTTGATCCGCGCCTTGTACTTGTTGTCGCGGCGGCCATAGCGATTGTACACGCGCAGGCACGCCTCGGCATAGGTAATCAGCTGGTCGAGCGGGACAAATTCGCGGATCATGGGCGCGATCATCGGGGTGCGGCCCATGCCGCCACCGACATAGAAAGCAGCGCCCAGCTCGCCGGCGTCATTCTTGATGATCTGGATGCCGATGTCGTGCAGCTTCATCGCCGCGCGATCGGTCTCGGCTGCAATCACGGCAATCTTGAACTTGCGCGGCAGGTAAGAAAATTCCGGATGGAAGCTCGACCATTGGCGCAGCAATTCGGCATAGGGACGCGGATCGACCAGCTCGTCTGCGGCAGCGCCGGCAAAGTGATCGGACGAAATGTTGCGGATGCAATTGCCGCTGGTCTGGATGGCGTGCATCTCCACCGAGGCGAGATCAGCGAGCAGGTCGGCGGTCTCTTCCAGCTTGATCCAGTTGTACTGGATGTTCTGCCGGGTGGTGAAGTGGCCGTATCCCCGGTCATATTTGTCGGCAATATCGGCCAGCATATGCATCTGCGTGCTGTTCAGCGTGCCATAAGGGATGGCAACGCGCAGCATATAGGCATGCAGCTGCAGATACAGGCCGTTCATCAGCCGCAGCGGACGGAATTGCTCTTCTGTGATGCGGCCTTCCAGGCGGCGCTGGGCCTGATCGCGGAATTCTTCCACGCGGGCATCGACCATCGCCTGGTCATAGGAATCATAAAGGTACATTACACCACCTCCCGGATTGCATCGGGGTCATCGGGTTTCAAAGTCAGGTCAGGGCGGACAGTTGGGCCAAGCGCGCGCACGCGATCCTTGATATGGGCCGGGCGGACGCGGTCACCTTCTTGGCTAGCCTCTATGGCGTAACCAGAATTTACGCGTCGCGCGGCATCTTCGCGCGCCAGAATGGCGTCAGCAGCATCGCCGACATCGACAGCGTCATCGACATGGCGCGACCAGCTTTCGCCATCCCACCAGATGACCTCTCCGGTCTTGAGATCATTTCCGGTCAAAATCTTCATTCAGCTGCCTCCACGGCGGTTTGGGCGATCAAGTGATCCTCGCGCGCGGTCACATCGCCGATGACGATCAGCGCAGGGCTCTTGATGGCATTGTCGGTAACAAGCTGGGGCAGGCCAGCCAGAAGGCCGCGCACGACCCGCATGTGCGGACGGGCGGCGTTCTCTATGATTGCCACAGGGACATCGGGGGCCAATCCGTCGCCCATCAGCTTTTCTGCGATCTGCGGCGCTGTCTTGACACCCATATAGATCACCAGCGTGCGACCCTTGCCGGCCAGACCTGACCAGTTCTGGTCTGACAGGCCCTTGCACTGGCCAGCAACAAAGCTGACGATGCTGGAGGCATCGCGGTGGGTGAGGGCGATCTGTGCAGCGGCGGCTGCGCCATTGGCAGCGGAAATGCCCGGCACGATCTCGACGGCAATACCCGCAGCACGGGCATCTTCTGCTTCCTCCCCGCCGCGGCCAAAGACCAGCGGATCGCCGCCTTTCAGCCGGATCACATCGCGCCCCTTTCTGGCTTCGCGGATCAGCAGGGCGTTGATATCATTCTGGGGCAATGTGTGGCGCGCGCGCTTCTTGGCGACAGATATCAGCTCGGCATCGGGGCGCGCCAGGGCCAGTATGGCAGGGTCAACCAGGCCATCATGCACGATGATCTCCGCTCGCTCGATCAGGCGCGCTGCACGCAGGGTCAGCAAATCCGGATCGCCCGGACCTGCGCCGACAAGAAATATGGTGCCGCTTTGTGTCATGAGGGGCAAATGGCCCCGATACTCCGCTTGCGCCAGCGAGAATGGATTTGCGCGTGATTAGGAAAGCTATCGCAGAGAGTTGGCCAGCCTATAAGTTCAAGCAAATCAGGGTTATTATTGACGTCGTGTGACGGGGATCCCGCTAGGTGTCGGGGGTTCCGCCCTTGCTCGGGGCTGCGCTCGGGACTGCGTCCTGCGCTGCTTCTTCGCGCGCCGCCATTGCTTCGATCAGCCGATCAAACTGGTTGTTGCTGCGCAGATTCAGATCGCGCTGAGGGAATGGAATTTCGATGTCGTTTTCCTTGAGCAGCCACCACAGGTTCTTCAACACCTGGCTGCGCACATTGCCGACACCATCTTCGGGATCCTTGATCCAGCAATGGATGACGAAATTGACGGAACTGTCACCATATTCGCTCATCCAGATGGTTGGCGGAGGCGATTTGAGGACGCGCGAACTGGCAGCGGCTGCCTCCAGCATCAGCTTTTCCGCCAGCTCCATATCGGCATCGTAACTGACGCCGACTTTCACCTGCATGCGCACATTGCGTGAGGAGTAGGACCAGTTTTCGACCTGATTGATCATCAGGTTTTCGTTCGGAATCAGATACTCGCGCTGATCACGGGTGGTTACTGATACGGCCCGGATGCCGATCTTGCGGATTTGCCCAAAGGTTTCGTTGCCCGCGGTATCGGCGACAGCAATCACGTCCCCCGGCTTGATCGACCTATCCATCAGCAGAATGATCCCGGCGATCAGATTACCAAAGGTTTTCTGCAGGCCGAAACCGATGGCCAGGCCAAAGGCGCCGGAGAACACCGCAAGCGCGGTCAGATCAATGCCAAGCAGGTCGATGCCGAGGAAGAAAGCTGCACCCCAAATGGCAATGGTCGTCAACTTTTCTGTCAGCAGTCGCTGCGTGTCATCGAGTGTGGCCACCCGCGTGATAACGGCCATGGTCAGGCGCGTTGCCATCCAGGCAAAGGCGAGAACGAGGAAAATGACCCCGACAACCACCAGTCCGTCCCACAAGGATATGCGCCAGTCGCCCATGCTGAGAGCTAATGCATCGAGCGTTTCGACGATATTCCCGGCGGTTTCGCTTTTTGACGCGACAGCCTCTTTAATGCCTTCTGCCGCCTCAATGGGATCTGCATCCTCTGCGGTTTGGGCAAGGCTCCACGCCTGACCCGGTTGCTCTGGCGGTGCAGAAGCAGGAGATGCAGTCAGGTCTGGCGGTGTGCTTGCAGTCATGAACAGTCCAGTTTCTCAAAACCCCTAGCCAGATCGGCAATAAGATCGTCCGGGTCTTCCAGCCCGATTGATAGGCGAATGGCAAGTCCCGCGCCAGATGATCCTGTGGGAGGCCATGGCATGACGGACCGATTGTGATCGGGGAAAATCGGCAGCGCAAGGCTTTCAAACCCGCCCCAGCTGTATCCGATACCGAACAGATCAAGATTATCGACCAGGGTTGCCTGGGCATCGGCGGCCTTGCTTGCCAATACAAAACTGAACAAGCCGCAGCCCCCGGTGAAGTCACGCTGCCACAAGCTGTGCCCCTGATCGCCGGGCAGCATCGGACACATGACCCTGTCGACCTTGGGGTGATCCTTCAGCCAATCAGCGATCTTCAAGGCGCTGTTTGTCGACTGATCGAGCCGGGTCTTCATCGTGCGCAATCCGCGCGCGGCAAGGGCAGCATCATCCGGGCTGACAACTGTGCCCATTTGCTGGGCGGTGTTGCGCAGCTTGCGATAATACCGCTCGCCTGCACTGGCGCTGCCCATCATCAGGTCCGAATGCCCGCCGACGTGTTTTGACAGGCTCATCACGCTGATGTCGCAACCATGCTCCAAGGCGGCAAAGCCCAGCGGGCTGGCCCAGGTGTTGTCAATCAGGCTGACTGCGCCGTGGCTGCGAGCCATTTTGGCAAGGGCGGGAACATCGCACACTTCCATGGTCAGGCTGCCGGGGCTTTCGAGCCAAACCGCCTTGGTTCTCTCGCACAGCAATTGCTCAAAAGCTGCACAATCAAGCGGATCGAAAAAGCGCGATTCTATGCCCAGGCGACGCAAGAAGCCAGTCGCCATGGAGCGAGAGGGATCATAGGCATTGTCGCTGATGAGCAGAACGTCGCCGGGCTTGAGGACGGCGAGCAAAGCGCCAGCGATTGCCGCCACACCGCTGGGGTACAAGATGGTGCCATGGGCGCCCGGCTCTATATCGGTCAGCGCCTGAGCGAGCGACCATTGGGTCGGCGCACCGCGCCTGCCGTAAAAGAAATCACCATCGCGGTTGGTCTTCAGCGCTGCCTTGCGCTCGGCCTCGCTGGCATAGAGATGCGTGCTGGCCCGCCACACCGGCGTATTGACCACTGGCAAATCTGTCTCCGCCGACTGTCGGCCCGCTTCGACAACCCGCGTTGCCGGCCGCTTGCTCTTGTGGGTTTCATCACCATTGGCAGCCATGCTTCAGTCGGTCCGATTTTCTGCTGACTTGGCTTTGGGCGTGGCGGAATCGCTGCCCCACTCGGCCCAGCTGCCATCGTACAACGCAGTATCATCCTTGCCGATCAGATGCATGGCAAACAGCAGCACGCTGGCGGTCATCCCGCTGCCGCAACTCGTCGTGACCGGCTGATCCAGCGCAATACCTGCCTCCAGGAAAAGCGCCGCCAGCTCGTCGGCTGATTTGTAGGTGCCGTCGCTGCGGAAAAGTCGCGTAAACGGCAAATTGCGCGCTCCGGGAATATGTCCGCCGGGAAGGCCGTGAACCCCGTCATCGATTGCACCGGAAAACCGCCCTTCATCGCGGGCGTCAAGCACTTGCTCGGCCCTGCTTTCGATATTGGCGAGCATATCCGCCTTGGTCCTGATGCGTCCTTGTGTGCTGATACTGGCGGCTGATTGCGCTGGCGAAGGGGCACCAATATCCCCGCTGGAGAGTGGCAAGCCCTGTGCGGTCCATTTGGACAATCCGCCGTCGAGGATCGCGACGTTGCCAAAACCGTTCTGGCGGCACAGAAACCACGCTCTGGCCGACGATTTTATGGCGCTGTCATCGTAGAAAATGATCTGATCCTGCGCGCCGACACCCGATTCTTGCAGAAGGGATGCAATTTGATCCGGTCGCGGGCACGCCATGGGCACATCGCTGGTGTCATCAACCAGCTGCCCGAGATCGAAAAACTGTGCGCCGGGAATGTGCCGCTGTGCAAACTCGGCCCTGGCGTTGCGCTCGGCACCGGGCAGATGCTTCGTTGCATCAAGCACCACCATGCCGGGCGCATTGAGCCGGTCAGCCAGCCACTGGGCGGACACCAGGCTGGCAGGCGGAGTTTTGATTGAAGCTGTCATGGGTCTGGAGCCTAGCGGGGCGCTCAGTGAACGTCGAGTGGGCATGGCTCGCACCGCAGAAGCGCGCCACCCGATCAGGCGGCGGCCTGTACAGCTCTGCCAGTGATCCCTTGATAGTTGCCCGGCGGCCCATCCAATGGGATCGGGTGCAGTTTGGCGCCCTGAGCGCCCATTCCCAGAAAGAAGGTGCGTGCCACCGGCTCTGCTGTCTCGCATTCAGCTCTCAGGCGGACCAGCGGCACAAACATGGGGACCTTGCCCTGATACAGAACGTCGATATCGGCACATCGCATCTGCACCGTGATATGCTCACAGTGGGTCTGGTGAGGCCCCACCCGCTCGATTTCGCGGAGTTCATTAAGCTGCGTATCCACGCTGGCGACCTGCTGATCGAGCGGCTGGGTCTTGCTGGCGCTGATCAAATCCCCCGCAATCGTCACATCGCGCAACGCCCGGTCTGACCGGTTGGCAAGTGTCACTTCCAGCTTGATCATCACCATCATGACGCTGCGGGTCACGGTTTCCACCTTCATGTCGAGGGTGAAACGACCCTGCTGAGAGGCAGCCGCTACAGCGGGGCCTGTCCCGCCAACAATGGGGCGCTGGATGGTGGGCGCAGGGGCGCTGTCGATCCTGCGGCGCCACAAAGTCCATGCTCCCATCAACAAGGCAAATCCGCCAAGCATGGCTGCAGCAAGCCACGCCCAGCCGAAATCGCCGGACGGATCGGGGTCAGCTTCCGCTGCTGGTTCCAAATCAGAACCGGGCGTCGGTGCTGATTGGGCAGCCGGGTCGGCGGGCTGCGTGGGTAGGGGTAGCGGAAGCGGCGACGGCACCGCTTCGGGCAGAGGCGCAATGCTCGGCCCCGATGGACCTTGCCCAGCCACCGTTGGCGCGGGCAGCGGGCTGGGTTGGGCAAGCGCCGGAGTATTGCTTGGCGCTGGCGTTGCCACCGGGGTTGGCGTGGCTATTGGCGCGGGTGAGGGACCGGCCGATGGTACTGGAGCAGGCGTGGACGTCGGCACCGGGGTTGGCGTATCGGTTGCAATCGGTCGCGGCGCCACAGGAACCGGGCCGGTATCATCCACCGGACCTTGTGCCGGGCTGGGAGTGGGGGTGGAACTGTCGCCCGGCGGCAAAGTGTATTCTTGCGGTGATCGCTGCTGTGCGGATGCCGAGGTGGACACCAGTGCAGAGGCGAGCGCAGCCAAAGGCAGTAAGAAGTATCTATGAGGGTGCGCTGCGGTCATGATGCTTGAAAATGTCATTTGATGGCGAAACAGGCAAAAACACGAGCCGCGCTGAATAGGCTCTTAATCTGCATCGTCCAGCCAATCGCTTGCATATGGCGTCACTTCGCGGCAACAGCGCGGCATGAGTGACACACCCCAGACCATGCATCTTGGGCAGGACAGCGCCCTGCCAGCCTCTCCCGAGGAGGCAAAGCTCGACTATGTGCCCAATCCGCGCCCCGGATCGCTGTATCTGGCCCGTTTTGCCGCGCCCGAGTTTACCTCGCTTTGCCCGGTGACCGGACAGCCCGATTTTGCCCATCTGGTGCTCGACTATGCACCAGGCGAGACAATCGTTGAATCCAAAAGCCTCAAGCTGTTTCTGGGGAGTTTTCGCAATCACAGCGGGTTTCATGAAGATGTCACCGTCGGCATTGGCGAACGATTGGCGGAGGAAATGAAGCCGCGCTGGCTGCGGATCGGCGGGTACTGGTACCCGCGCGGCGGCATTCCGATCGACGTTTTCTGGCAAACCGGCACGCCGCCCGACGGCTTGTGGGTGCCGGACCAGGGCGTTGCTGCCTATCGCGGTCGTGGCTGAGGCCGAAGCGGCGTTTGGTCAGTTTGCGCCACCGGTTGGCGCGCCTTCTGATCTGCGGAGAAAAATCACCAACGCCTATCGCCTGAGCGAGGCTGATGCGGTTCTGCCGCTGATTGACGCCGCGCGGGTTGATGCGGAGCAGGCAGAACGCATAAGCAAGCTTGCCCAGCATTTGGTCACTCGCTTGCGAGGCAAGGGCCAACAGGGCGGCGTCCAGGGATTGGTCAAGGAATACTCGCTCTCGACGCAAGAGGGTGTTGCCCTGATGTGCCTGGCCGAGGCTTTGCTGCGCATTCCCGACAATGCCACGCGCGATGCGCTGATCCGTGACAAGATCACCAGCGGTAACTGGTCCGCCCATCTGGGCGAGGACCGCTCGATCTTCGTCAATGCTGCAACATGGGGTCTGGTGGTCACGGGCAAGCTGGTCACACCGGTGCAGGAACACAATCTCACCGCCACGCTGACCGGCCTGATCAAACGGGCAGGAGAGCCGGTGATCCGCAGCGGCGTGAATATGGCGATGGAAATGATGGGCGAACAATTCGTCACCGGAGAGACCATTGCCGAGGCATTGAAGCGGGCGCGGGAACAGGAAAAGCGCGGATTTTCCTACAGCTATGACATGCTCGGCGAAGCGGCCATGACGATGGATGATGCTGAAGCCTATCGCGCTGATTATGAACGCGCGATCCACGCGATTGGCAAGGCTGCAGCAGGACGCGGCATCTATGCCGGACCGGGCATATCGATCAAATTGTCAGCGCTGCACCCGCGCTACGAACGCAGCCAGTTGGGGCGGGTGATGGCAGAGCTTTTGCCGCGCCTCAAAGACCTCGCGCTATTGGCCAGGAACTACGATATAGGCCTCAATATCGATGCGGAGGAAGCCGACCGGCTGGAGCTTTCGCTGGATTTGCTGGAGGCACTGGCGCTTGACCCTGACCTTGCCGGTTGGGACGGCCTGGGCTTCGTCGTGCAGGCCTATGGCAAACGGTGCCCGATGGTGCTCGACTGGCTGATCGAACTGGCGCAACGATCGGGCCACCGGATCATGGTGCGGCTGGTCAAGGGTGCCTATTGGGACAGCGAGATCAAGCGCGCGCAGACAGATGGGCTGGCAGATTTTCCAGTCTTTACGCGCAAGGTGCACACCGATTGCAGCTATATCGCTGGCGCTCGCAAATTGCTTGATGCGCGCGGGCATGTGTTCCCGCAATTTGCCACCCATAATGCGCAGACGGTTGCCACGATCCATGAATTGGCCGGCCCCGAATTCGCCCTCGGTGATTATGAATTTCAATGCCTCCACGGCATGGGCGAGCCCTTGTATGACGAGGTGGTGGGGGCATCCAGATTGAACCGGCCGTGCCGGATTTACGCCCCGGTTGGCACGCACGAAACTTTGCTGGCCTATCTGGTCCGGCGATTGCTGGAAAACGGCGCGAATTCTTCCTTCGTGAACCGCATCTGGGACGAAAACGTGCCTATGCCTGATCTGGCGCGCGACCCGGTGGGCGACGCCGAAACAATTGATCCGGTGGGATCGCCCCATCCGTTGATCAAATTGCCGCGCGATCTCTATCCAGAGCGGGACAATGCGCGCGGCCTTGATCTGAGCGATGAGAGCGTATTGGCGCGATTGACCACTTGCTTGCAGGACAGCGCGAACCAGGACTGGCGCGCTCAGCCCGGCCATACCGGAACCAATGATACCCATCGCGCTGTGCGCATCACCAACCCGGCTGATAATCGCGATGTGGTGGGGCATGCGGTCTGGGCGAGCGAGCAAGAGGCAGCGCAGGCTGTGCAGCGCGCTGAAAATGCGCTTGGCGGCTGGGCTGCCACTCCGATTGAGGAGCGCGCTGCCTGCCTCGACCGGGCTGCGGACGCTCTTGAAGCGCAAATGGAAGCGCTGCTCGGCCTGATCATGCGCGAGGCGGGCAAATCTGCCGTCAATGCGGTTGCCGAAGTGCGAGAAGCGGTGGATTTTCTGCGCTACTATGCTCAACAGGGGCGCGGCACCTTGGCCTCTGCAGAACCGCTTGGGCCGGTGGTTTGCATCAGCCCGTGGAATTTCCCGCTGGCGATCTTCACCGGTCAGATTGCTGCCGCACTGGTTGCTGGAAATACCGTTCTGGCAAAACCGGCAGAGGAAACCCCGCTGATCGCAGCGCAAGCCGTCGCGATCCTGCATCAGGCCGGTGTCCCACCCGATGCGTTGCAATTGGTCCCCGGCGCAGGCGATATTGGCGCTGCTCTGGTCGCAGCTGAGCCGGTTTGCGGGGTCATGTTCACCGGATCAACCGAAGTTGCCAAGCTGATCCAGCGCCAGCTTGCCGGTCGGTTGTTATCCAATGGTGCGCCCACTCCGCTGATTGCAGAGACCGGCGGACAGAACGCCATGGTGGTCGACAGCTCGGCTCTGCCGGAACAGGTCGTGCGCGACGTGATCGGCAGCGCTTTTGACAGTGCCGGGCAGCGCTGCTCTGCCTTGCGCGTGTTGTGCGTTCAGGAGGATGTGGCCGAGGAAATCGTCGCGATGCTGAAGGGCGCAATGGAGCAGCTGCGCATAGGAAACACGCAAGCCTTATCGAGCGACGTCGGGCCGGTAATTTCCGCGCAGGCGAAGAACGAGATCGCCGCTCATGTCGAACGGATGCGAGCATCAGGTCACGCGGTGCATCAGCTGGGCTTGGGAGAGGGTTGCTCTGCTGGGACTTTCATTGCCCCGACCCTGATCGAAATATCCGAGATCGGTGAACTTGGGCGGGAAGTCTTCGGCCCCGTGCTGCATATCCTGCGCTATGCACGGCGCGATCTGGACAAGGTGCTGCGCCATATCAACGCCACCGGATACGGCCTGACCTTTGGCATCCACAGCCGGATTGACGAGACGATTGCCGATGTCACCGGGCAAGTTGCGGTGGGCAATATCTACGTTAATCGCAACGTCATCGGCGCGATAGTCGGCGTGCAGCCATTTGGCGGACGCGGTCTGTCGGGGACCGGGCCGAAGGCGGGCGGACCGCTTTATCTGGGCAGGCTGGTGCGCAATGGCGCTGACATGGCCGAAGTGCTTGCTCCGGTCACAGAGATGCCGGGGCCGGTGGGGGAGCGCAATCTCTATGCCCTGCATCCGCGTGGCCGGGTCTTGCTGCTCGCACAGACCGAACAGGGTCTGCAAGACCAGCTGGATGCGACATTGGCGACGGGCAACAGCGCATGTTTGCCCGATCACTTGCATCCGCTGGCGCAAAATCTGCCCGCCGAGCAATTCGCCCGGCTGGAATGGATTGCCAACTGGCAGGCCGAGCCACCCTTTGCCCATGTCCTGATCGAAGCGGCGGACGGCAATGCCGCAGAGGACGTCATTACCCTGTTGCAAGCCATTGCGGCCAAGGATGGACCCATTCCGATTGTGCAGGTGGGCGGGGCGGAACGTCCCTATCGCCGCGACTGGATGCTGGAAGAGGTATCAACCTCCATCGACACCACCGCTGCTGGCGGCAATGCCAGCCTGATGGCGGTGGTATAATCTGGTCGCGCGATTTTAGCGAGAAAATGGTGCCGGCTACAGGATTCGAACCCATGGCCCCCTGATTACAAATCAGGTGCTCTACCAACTGAGCTAAGCCGGCACGCGTGGTGTGCGAGCGCCCGTTGCGTCAAATCGCGCCAAAAGTCCAGCCCTCTGTTTGCGCAATTTTTGGGGTGAGACCCGCTGGCTCCCAGTTTTCCGGCCTTTGAGCAGCGCTGCGCAACCATGCAGCAGTGATCAGGGCATCGGCGCTGTGGTCATCTATCGGACCTGACCCCTGCGCCGGAGGAGAACCGATCACGCCGAGCGCGTCATTCAGTTCGCTGTAATCGCGCATCTTGGCTCGCGCAGGGCTTCGTCCAGCCTGCATCGCGGCCAGAGTGGTATAAATTTCGGTGATGACCGATCCGTCAGGCGGCAAGGGGTCAATTGGCCACACCGGTACTCTACCGCCCAATCGGTGGAGCAAGCGCATACCGGTAAGCGAACTTTTGCCCACTTGCGCTGCGCCAACCAGATTGAGATTGGAATAGGGTTTAAGACCCATCGCTGCCTGCGCATGTTCGGCGGCGCGAAACCTGCCGCGGCCATGATCGGCGTTGTCGCAGCGGAACATTGCCCCTTCTGCCAATCCCTGTCTGCGATAATAGGGTGCAAGCCGGGGATGATCGACAAAACTGTTTGCGGCAAGATCCTCGTCATCGCGGCACAATCGATCAATAAACGTCCAGAGCGCTTTTGCGTCCTGTGGGCCGTCCTCCAGTCCAGGGAAATAGGCATCGCAATCGGCAAAAGGCAGGGCAATGCCCAGATCCATGCCCACCAGCGTGTCGGGTGGCAAATCCTGCAGGACGGTCAGCACGTCTTCGCGCGACCAGCCCGCACCCGGGTCGACCAGAACCGGCGCGCCGCCTGCCGCATCGCAAATCGCCAGAGCGATACCCTTGTGGCGTTTGCCTTTGGCTCCCGACCAGTCAATGGCAAGGAAATGATCGAAGCGGCTTGTCACGTTCGCTCGCTACGCAATTTGTCCCAATAGGCGATGCGTTCGCGAATCTTGCGCTCAAAGCCGCGTTCGACCGGTGCGTAAAGCGCAAGCGGCTCAAGTTCCTCCGGCCAATAATTGTCGCCGGAAAATCCGTCATCCGCCTCGTGGTCATAGGTATAGCCTTCGCCATAACCGACCTCTTTCATCAGCTTGGTCGGGGCATTGAGGATATTGGCTGGTGGCATCAGGCTGCCGGTCTCCCGCGCGGCCCTGAAGGCAGCCTTTTGCGCGGCGTAGGCGGCGTTCGATTTGGGCGCGGTGGCGCAATACAGGCAGGCCTGGACAATCGCCAGTTCCCCCTCCGGGCTCCCCAGGAACTGATACGCATCCTTGGCGGCCAGGCATTGGGTCAGCGCTTGGGGGTCAGCAAGGCCGATATCCTCGCTGGCGAAGCGGACCAGGCGGCGCAGGACATAAAGCGGTTCTTCACCGGCCACCAGCATCCGGGCGAGATAATACAGCGAGGCCTGGGGGTCGGACCCGCGCAAGGATTTGTGCAGGGCCGAGATCAGATTGTAGTGACCGTCCCGGTCCTTGTCATAGACCGCCACGCGGCGCTGGAGGAAGGAACCGAGCCCGGCCGGATCAAGCGGTTCATCCAGCGCGGCATTGTACAGCGTTTCAGCCTGATTGAGCAGAAACCTGCCATCACCATCCGCACTGGCGATCAGCGCATCACGAGCATCATTTGTCAGCGGCAGGGGACCCTCAAGCGCCTCGGCGCGATCGAGCAATTGGCCCAGAGCCTCTGCATCCAGCCGGTGGAGGATCAGGACCTGGCTTCGGCTGAGCAAAGCCGCATTGAGTTCAAAGCTGGGGTTTTCAGTGGTTGCGCCCACCAACGTTACAGTGCCGCGCTCAACGAAGGGCAGGAAACCATCCTGCTGGGCACGATTGAACCGGTGAATTTCGTCCACAAACAGCAAGGTGCGCTGGCCTGCACTGGCCATCCGGTCCGCTTCGGCAAAGGCTTTTTTCAAATCCGCCACCCCGGAAAACACCGCGCTAACCGATATGAAGCGCATCCCCACTGCATCGGCCAGCAGACGCGCGATGCTGGTCTTGCCGGTGCCCGGCGGTCCCCACAGGATCATGCTGGATAGCTTGCCCGCTGCGACCATCCGGCCAATCGGACCGTTGGGGCCGGTAACATGATCCTGGCCGATGATTTCGCTCAGATTGCGGGGGCGCAGCCGGTCGGCCAGCGGTGCATCTTCGCGCGCTTCCTCGGCGCGGGATTGCGCTTCGGCTGCGTCATTTCCAAACAAATCTGTCATTGATCGGGCCTGATACGCCGCTCGTCGGAAAAGGTAAGGGGAAATTGCGCAAGCTATTGAAAAGATAGCTCCAAGATATATCTTAGTAACAACTTAAATGGATGGAGCAGGATATGACCTGGCAGAAATATGGAAAAGGCGGCTGGAACAATCTCGGCCAGGTAATCGCAATGATGGCGGCATCGGCTGCTGGTGATTGGGACAGTGAAGATGGCATGCGCGGACGCAGACGCCGCAAGGGCCGGGGCGGCGATGATGCCGATGGCAAGGGCAGCGCATGGCAAGATGGCGCTGGTCGGCGCAAACGTCGGGGGCGCATGTTCGGGCAGGGCGAGCTTCGCCTCGCTCTTCTGGCACTGATCAACAAGGAACAGCGCCATGGCTATGAATTGATCCGGGCAATCGAAGACATGACCGGCGGCGCCTATGCTCCCAGTCCCGGGGCGGTCTATCCCACGTTGCAACTGCTGGAGGACGAAGGCCAGATCAAGCCTGCCAAGGTCAAGAGCAAGTCAGCCGACGAGGCAGGTGAAACGGGCGGCAAGAAACCCTTCAAGGCGACCAAATCGGGCAAGGCGGAATTGGCCGAGCGCGCTGATGAAGTCGAACAGTTGATGGGCCGGTTGAGTGAACATGGCGATCGGGCCGAAAAGGTGCGCGAACGTTCACCGGATCTGTTTCGTGCGATGGGCAATCTTGGTCTCGTACTGAAAAACCGGGCGCGCGCTGGCAAGCTTGATCAGACCACGATCAACGAAATTGTCGATATTATTGATGAGGTTGCCAAACGGATCGAGCGGCTTTGATCGATGGCGGGTAAAGCGCGTTAATTCGCCCTGAAACGGCCGATTTGCGCCCACCAGAATTCGGGCATAGTATCCCCCTCGACCAAGCGACATTGCACCAAGGCAACGCGTGAAAGTTGAGGGGGAAACTAGCTATGAATGAACCGGTCAAAACGCCGTGGCACCTGTGGGTCGTGGGCATTGTCAGTCTGCTGTGGAATGCAGGCGGGATAAACAGTTATCTCAGCACAAAACTGGGTGTCCTTGAAACAATGGGGTTTGAAGGCGAGGCGCTGGAATACTTCTACAACTTTCCTGCATGGGCCACCGCTTTCTGGGCTTTGGGCGTATGGGGCGCGTTTCTGGGTTCGGCAGCGCTTCTGCTGCGGCGCAAATGGGCCGTGATGCTGTTTGGTATCGCATTGGTAGGACTGCTCGGAACGACAGTGTATCAGCAGTTTGTGGCCGAGGTGCCCGATGCTTTGGCAACCACTGGCCAATTGCTGTTTGCCGCTGCGATCTGGATCATTACCCTGTCGCTGTTTTTCTATGCTCGCAAAATGGCCGCAGCAGGGGTCTTGCGCTAGCTGATCATGAAGAGGCGGCTTCGGCTGCCTCTTTTGCAATCAACTCTGCGCGCGCATCGACCAATCGTTTATAGGTTTCGGCCATGACCGAGTTGATGCTGTCCCAGCTGTATTCGCGGCTGCGACGCTCGCCTTCGCAGCCATGCTGGCGGCGCAATTCGTCATCAGTGCAATAAGGTGCCAGCGCTTCTGCGTAAGCAGCAGCATTGCCAGGCGGGATCAGGCGGCCGTTCTCTCCGTCGTGCACCAGGCTGGATGCACCAGTTGCGCTTGCAGCCACAACGGGCAGGCCGCTGGCCATGGCTTCCAGGGTAACATTGCCGAATGTCTCGGTGATAGACGGATTGAAAAACACGTCGCCGCATGCAAGCGCACGCCACAGATTTTCGTCCGTCTGCAGGCCGACGAAAATGCCGCCGGGTAGAGCCTGTTCAAACCATTGTCTGGCGGGGCCGTCGCCAATGACCAACACTCTGTGAGGCACTTGCCGCTTGCGCAGCTGGACGATGGATTCGGCAAAGACGTCCAACCCCTTTTCCATCACCAAACGGCCCAGGAAAGTAATCACCACATCGTCATCTTCGATGCCCTGTTCGCGCCGCCATTCCATGTCACGCCTTGATGGGTCAAACTTGTGCCTGTCGACACCGCGTGACCACAGGCCGATGTCGTCGTGCATGTCCTTTTCAAGCAATTCGGCAATCATGCTGCGAGAAGGGGCCACCAGCGCATCGCAGCGATTGTAGAATCGGCGCATCATCCGCACGATCACCGGCTCGATAAAACCAAGGCCATAATACTGGAAATAGGTGTCGAAGCGGGTGTGCACCGATGACAGGACGGGTACGTCATTGTCCTGTGCCCAACGCAGCGCGGCATGGCCGGTGGGATCGGGCGAGGCGATGTGGACAATATTTGGTTTGAACCGGGCAAGGTCAGCGCGATTCGATTTCGACAGACCCACCGGGCAGCGATATTCCGAGCGACCTGGAATAGGAAAGCTGGGAACGCTGACCAGATCGCCGGTTGGTTCAAACGCGGGATCATTGTTGGTCGGTGAATACACGCGCAGATTTGCCCCGTGCCGCAACAGATACTCCGCAAGGCGATTGAGCGCTTTGTTCGCCCCGTCCAGCGTCATGTTATAATTGCCGCTGAACATGGCAATGCGAAGATCGGATATATCCATCACATTCGCCCTTAATCAGGTTAAGGCCGCTTGGCGAGAGGCAGCGTCAATTGGCCGCAACTATCCACTAAAGCGATCGATTGCTGCTTGACTATCCCACCGCCGCCACTAGTGCCGCCGGCGGGCCACGCGGTCCCAACGCCGCGCGTGCTCTCTGTAAGGAGAGAATACATGACTGAACTACCTGCCGAACCGGCGCTCAAGCCAGAGCGCCCTTTCTTTTCGTCCGGACCCACCGCCAAATTTCCCGGCTGGTCGGCATCCTCCCTCAAAACCGAAGCCCTGGGCCGTTCGCACCGTTCGGCCACCGGCAAGGCGCGTTTGAAATACGCGATTGACCTCAGCAAGGAAATGCTCGGCGTGCCCGAGGATTATCTGGTCGGGATCATGCCTGCATCGGACACCGGCGCGCTGGAATGCGCCATGTGGACCATGCTTGGTGCTGGCCCTGCCACGGTTGCTGCGTGGGAAAGCTTCGGCAATGTATGGATCCAGGATGCGGTCAAACAGCTCAAGCTGCCTGATCTGCAAGTTCTTGACGCCGATTATGGCGAGATTCCAGACCTTCACTCTGTTCCGCAAGACAATGATGTTGTCTTTACGTGGAACGGCACGACCTCGGGCGCGAAAATCCCCAACACGGACTGGCTTGAGCCGGGCCGCAAGGGTGTGACCATCAACGATGCCACCAGCGCAATCTTTGCGCAGGAAATGGACTGGGCCAAGCTCGATGCGACGACCTATTCCTGGCAGAAAGTCATGGGATCAGAAGCGCAGCATGGTATGCTGGTGCTCAGCCCCAAGGCGGTTGAGAGGATCGAAAGTTATGATCCCGAATGGCCCCTGCCCAAGCTGTTCCGCCTGAAAAAGGGCGACAAGCTGAACCGCAGCATCTTTGAAGGCGCGACAATCAATACGCCTTCGCTGCTGGCAACCGAGGACTACATCGCGGCGCTCGAATGGGCCCAGTCTCTGGGCGGTCGCAAGGCCATGTTCGAGCGCGCCGATGCCAATGCCAAGATCGTGACCGATTGGATCGAATCCACCCCGTGGATGGAAAACATGGTTTCCGATCCGGCCAAGCGGACCAACACCGGCGTGTGCATGAAATTCACCGGCGAATGGTATCAGAACCTGTCGGACGAAGATCAAGCTGCGGTGCCCAAGAAAATCGTCAAAATGCTCGAAGAGCGTGATGTCGGTTACGACTTCAATGGCTATCGCGATGCTCCACCGTCACTGCGAATCTGGTGCGGCGGTACGGTCGAGCAGGAAGACCTGAAGCGTCTGCTGCCATGGATCGAATGGGCCTACGCCCAGGTCAAGGCTGGCTGATTTCCTGTACGCGTCATCCTGTACGTGTTTCAGGATAACCCTTTCCCATGAGCCCATTGCAATGCGGCTTTAATGCTGAACCGGGTTCAGCATGACGAATTATTGGATAGTAAAATGACGAAACCCAAAGTTCTCATCTCTGATAAGATGGACCCCAATGCAGCGTGGATTTTTGAAGAGCGCGGCTGCGATGTCGATGTCATCACCGGCGAAACGCCAGAAGAATTGATCGCCCGGATCGGCGAGTATGATGGCCTCGCCATCCGCTCGTCCACCACAGTCACTCCGGCTGTGCTGGATGCAGCAACCAATCTCAAAGTCATCGGGCGTGCCGGTATCGGGGTCGACAATGTCGATATTCCCTATGCCAGCGGCAAGGGCGTAGTGGTGATGAACACGCCGTTCGGAAATTCGATCACTACTGCCGAGCATGCGATTGCCATGATCATGGCCTTGGCCCGACAAATTCCGGCCGCGAACACCCGCACGCAGGCCGGTGAATGGCCCAAGAAGGACTTCATGGGCGTTGAAGTGACCGGCAAAACGCTGGGCCTGATCGGTGCCGGGAATATTGGCGCGATTGTCGCCAGCCGTGCTCTCGGCCTGAAGATGAAGGTCATCGCCTACGACCCCTTCCTGACAGAAGATCGCGCGGTCGAAATGGGGGTTGAGAAGGTAGATCTTGATACGCTGCTGAGCCGCGCAGACTTCGTGACGCTGCACACCCCGCTGACCGATCAGACGCGCAACATCCTCAGCCGTGAACGGTTGGAAAATGCCAAGCCGGGCATTCGCATCGTCAATTGCGCGCGTGGCGGCCTGATTGACGAAGTGGCGCTGAAGGATTGTCTGGAAAGCGGTCACGTCGCTGGCGCGGCGCTGGACGTTTTCGAAACCGAACCGGCCAGGGAAAACCCGCTGTTTGGTGCACCCAACTTCATCTGCACCCCGCACCTGGGTGCCTCCACCACCGAGGCGCAGGTCAATGTTGCGCTGCAAGTGGCTGAACAGATGAGCGATTATCTGGTCAATGGCGGCGTTACCAATGCGCTGAACATGCCATCGCTCAGCGCTGAGGAAGCGCCCAAGCTGAAACCTTATATGTCGCTTGCGGAAAAGCTGGGTTCGCTGGTCGGGCAGCTCGCCCATGGCAATCTGACCAAGATCAGCATCGAGCGCGAGGGCGCTGCTGCCGAGCTCAATGGCAAGCCGATCACCGGTGCAGTTCTGGCGGGCCTCATGCGCCGCTATTCCGATACGGTGAACATGGTCAATGCGCCCTATCTCGCCAAGGAACGCGGACTGGACGTCAGCGAAGTGCGCCATGATCGTGAAGGGGCGTACAACACGCTGGTGCGGGTCACGGTGGACACCGCGCAGGGCCCGCGCTCGGTTGCTGGCACATTGTTCGGCAATTCCGCACCGCGTCTGGTGGAAATCTTTGGTATCGGGATCGAGGCTGATCTGGATGGTCATATGATCTACATCGTCAATGACGATAAGCCGGGCTTTATCGGCCGTATCGGTACGCTGCTGGGCAGCCACGGTATCAACATCGGCACGTTCAACCTCGGCCGCCGCGACGCGGGTGGGGAAGCGGTCTTGCTGCTCAGTGTTGATCAGCCAATTCCCGACAATGTCATTGCCGAGGCCGAGAAGGTCGAGGGCGTGAAACTGGTCAAGGCGCTCGAATTCTGAGAAAGTACAAATTCCCTTCGGGCTAAGCTTGTCGAAGCCGTGCTTTTTCTTCAAGCGGGCAGTCTGATGACCAGTACGGCCCTTCGACAGGCTCAGGGCGAACGGATAAGAGACATTAGCACGATACAATGACCAAACCTGACGATCTCCTGCCCGAAGGGCTATCCGACCGCCTTCCCAAGGAAGCGGAACAGATCACCCGCGCCATGCGCGCAGCGCTCGATGTGCTGGGTTCGCATGGCTATGACCGGGTGCGTCCTCCGCTGGTCGAATTCGAAAAATCGCTCGCGGGCCGGATGGACAAGGGCGATGATGATGCGCGCCGCCGCACCATGTTCCGCTTTGTCGATCCCTCCAGCCTGCGCACGCTGGCCTTGCGATCCGATATCACTCCCCAGATTGGCCGGATTGCCGCGACCAGCCTGGCCAATGCCCCGCGCCCGCTGCGGCTGTGCTATTGCGGCGAGACAGCAGTGATGCGGGCTGACCAGCTCGACCCGGCGCGCGAACGCCTGCAATTGGGGGCAGAGCTGATCGGGGCCGATACAGTCGCTGCGGCGACCGAGATGGTCACTCTGGCTGTGGAGGCTTTGTCGGCTGCCGGACTGAACGGCATTTCGGTTGATTTTACTCTGCCGGATCTGGTCGACGTATTGTCCCGCGATGCTTTGCCGCTCGCGCCGGAGCAGGTGGATGCCGTGCGCCGCGAACTCGATACCAAGGATGCAGGCGGCCTGAAGGCTGCCGGGGGCGAGGCCTATCTACCCTTGCTCTATGCCACCGGTCCGCTTGACGATGCACTCGATCGATTGCGCGACATTGATGCCGGCGGCGCGCTTGCCAGCCGCATCGCCGGATTGCAGTCGATCGCCAAACGGGTTGCCTCGCGCGGGCCGGGCGGCACCCGCATCACGCTCGATCCGACCGAGCGCCACGGGTTTGAATATCAAAGCTGGTTCGGCTTCACCCTCTATGCCGATGGCATTCGCGGGGCTGTCGGACGCGGCGGAACGTATAAAATCATGGGCAGCGAAGAGGTCGCGACCGGATTTTCGTTGTTTGTCGAAGTTTTGTCCTCGGTCGGGATCGAGTTGGCCCAGCCCGACACGCTCTATCTGCCCGACGATCATGACGAAGATGCTGCTGCCCGCCTGAGAGCCATTGGCTGGCGCACCATCGGCCAGATCAGTCCGGGCGAGGAACCCGCAACGCTGGGCTGCACCCACCGTTTGGACGGCAAGGAGCCGGTCAAGCTTTAGCCACAACGAAGGCGCCCATAATGAGCCAGTCCATGACCCCGATCAGCATCGATCCTGATCCGCTCGCACCTTATGCGATATGCCCCGGCTGGAAAGTCGGCGGGCTGATCTTTCTGTCCGGCCAGGCTGCCATTGCCGACGATGGTTTGATCGTGGGCGAAGGCGATTTTGACGAGCAGCTTGGCCAGACCATGGCCAATATCGAGCGGGTTCTGAAGGTCGCCGGCAGCGACATGTCAAAAATCGTGAAGGTCACGATCTACCTCACCGACATGGCCAATTTCCCCAAGATCGTGGAAGCGCGCAAAGCGCATTTCACTGCGCCCTATCCGGCCGATACGATTGTCGAGGTGTCCTCGCTTGCGCTGCCCGAACTGATGGTCGAAATTGACGTGATCGCTGCGGCGTGAGGGCGCCGGCTGGTGTCGGCCAGAGTGCCCTCAGTCTCGCAAGAAAGCCCTTCAAGGGGGCAGATCGCAGCGTCTGTCGTCAAAATCGCGAGAGTTGGGTACTCTGGGACATGAAATCGTTTTGGAGAAACCTACAATGCAACTGAACTGGGCGGCAATTTCAGCAGTGAGCGACATTCTTGCAGCGATAGCAGTCGTCGCTTCTTTATGGTTCGTCGTTGGCCAGCTGCGTCAAAACACCAAAGCAATTGTCGCCAGCTCAAGACAGGGCTTGCTGGATGCGGATATCGGATTGATCAGCGGGTTTATCGATCACGCAATTGATCCTCATTTGATCAGTGACAGCGACAAGCTGACGCCAGAAAACGAACGGCGGATAACCTGGATGGTGGTTAAGGCGCTTCGGGTCAGAGAGTTTGCCTGGCATCAATACAAGTCAGGCGTTTTGGACGAAGAAACCTGGCAATCCTATATGGAGCCTGTTCCCGGATTATTTTCGTCAGAGCGCGCCCGGTCCGTATTGGAATTCTACACCGGTGATGGCAATTTCCTTGAAGAGGTCCGCGCGAGGCTTCCCGCAGCCGCTTAGTGAATTCAGCGTTTGAGATGGGGTTGTCCTCATCCGCAGGATCGCGGCTGCCAATTGGGGCGGGCAGCGGAGATAGAGTTGGATGCCAAACACGTTGCTCTCTATCACCTGTAGAACTTAGACTAGCCGCAAAATGCACGCAAACTCACGGTCGAGGATGGACATAAGATGAAGATTGCTGGACTGATGGCTCTGGCGATCGCGCTGCTTTCACTGGTTGCGGCCGTAAGCGCGGCCACACGGCCTAGCAAACCTGCGATAAACAGTGTTGACGCTGCGGAACCTGCACCAACCTCACAAAGTGGCTTCGAATACGGGCGCGCTATAGACAAACTCGCGGACGCACCCCTTGTCAGTTTGAATGACAAAACAGGCAAGTTGCAGTACGCGCTTTACGCCAACCATAACCAAAAAAATGCCGACCATATGGTCCCAGACTTTTCCTATGCGGGTTATGGCGGCGGAGGTGTGGCCCTTCCTCAGTATGATAGTATTGAAGTCAAACAGACGCTGTCTGCGGCTCCGGGAGACAACCGCGCATCAATTCAAGCTGCGATTAACAGGGTTGCCGCGCTGCCCGAAGATCGACGCGGTATTCGCGGAGCGGTTCTGCTCGAAGCAGGCGAATATCAAGTCAGCGGTCCTCTCGAAATCACATCAAGCGGTGTGATATTGCGCGGTTCGGGCCAGGGCGCGCGCGGCACGGTCTTGATTGCAACTACGAGAACGCCACGAACTACATTCCTATCCGTGCGCGGCGAAGGCGACGGGCGCCTGCCGAAAGAAGCCACTACACCTCTGCGTACTAATATTGTGCAAGGCTATGTGCCAGTCGGGACGATCAGCGTCGAGGTAGCCGATGCGTCAGGTTACCGGACTGGGAATGCCATCGCGATCGTTCGAACGCCGAATGCAAACTGGGTCGGCAGCGATGGAATAGATACTGCTCAATTTGGCTGGGAAGCTGATAGCTACGCACTTGCGGTTGAGCGCACGGTTGTGTCTGTATCAGGAAATAGAATTACTTTTGATGCCCCAATTACAGATACAATTGAAGAACAGTTTGGCGGTGGATTCGTTTACCGGACCGACACATCAGAAAGACTGCAACAAGTTGGTATCGAAAATTTGCGTTTGCAGACGCTCGATTATGAAGATGTGAGCCGGGAAGATCGCGCCTCGTTCGCAATCGCCTTCCGGGAGGTAGAGAACAGCTGGGTACGTGACGTAACTTCTCGGTTCTTTTCCCGTGCTTTCAATTTTTATGATGGATCACGTTTCAATACGATGCAGGATGTTGCGTTCATTGATCCTGATTTTGAAGTCGTTGGCGGGCAACATTACGCGTTCGACTTTAACGATGCTGGACAAAACCTTTTTCAGCGCTGTTACAGCCGTGAAGGGCGCCACAGCTTCACATCAGGCTCTCGTGCGACGGGCCCCAATGTGTTTTTGGATTGTCTCGCAGAGAACAGCACCAACGACAGCGGCCCGCATCATAGGTGGGCGACAGGAACGCTATACGACAACGTAAGCGACAGCTTATTGCGTGTCCAAAATCGTGCCAATTCCGGAGGAGGGCACGGTTGGGCTGGGGCGCAACAAATGATTTGGAACAGCGCCCTAGAAGAATATGTTCTGCAGACGCCGCCTCACGCTATGAATTGGGCAGTGGGCATCACTGGTGGGCGCATCATTGGCCGCTTCTCACCACAAGAAGCGATTGGAATAATCCAAAGTCAGGATAGCTACACTCCGGTTCGCAGTCTGTACCTTAAGCAGTTGGAGGATCGCTTGGGTCCGCAGGCTGTAAGAAATACTGCCGTCGCCGCGCAGCTGAACGGACAGATTTGGAACGAGCTTTCATCTTGGCGTGGCGAAGGTAAGTTTCGTCCGTAGGAAACGCACGCAATTGGGCTCATATCAGGCGCTATCCAAGTCACCCCCAAAGCAGACCACACACTTTCCTACTGCCAGTGCCATCGCGTAAATCGGTCCGATGCTGATGCCGCTCTTCCCGCTTGTAACACCCCGGATACCGGGCAAATCAGCCCTCACACCTTTTTGCCTTCAGGACTGTGTAACATGTGTAACCAACAAGGGGGTGGGGAAGGCCTCATATCGACCTTGCTCTTGCTCGCTACACCGCCTACCCCCGCGCCGTTTGTGCGAATATGCACGCGGTTCAAAGTGAAGGACCTGGAATGCCCAACGTAACTGTCATCGGCGCCCAATGGGGCGATGAAGGAAAAGGCAAGATCGTCGACTGGCTCGCCAGCCGTGCCGATGCCGTGGTCCGCTTTCAGGGCGGCCACAATGCCGGCCACACGCTGGTTATTGATGGCAATGTGTTCAAGCTGAGCCTGCTGCCATCAGGCATCGTTTCCGGCACGCTTTCCATCATCGGCAATGGCGTGGTGCTGGACCCCTGGGCCTTGAGGGATGAAATCACCAAGCTGGAGGGGCAGGGCGTCACCATTACGGACGACAATTTCGCCATTGCGGACAATTGCGCGCTGATCCTGCCGCTGCACCGCGATCTGGATGGCCTGCGCGAGACCGCTGCTGGCAAGGGCAAGATCGGGACCACCGGACGCGGAATTGGCCCCGCCTATGAAGACAAGGTTGGCCGCCGTGCGATCCGTGTGTGCGATCTGGCCCATCTCGACCGGCTGGATGCCCAGCTGGACCGTCTGTGTGCCCACCATGATGCGCTGCGCGCCGGATTTGACCAGGCACCGGTGGATCGCGAGGCACTGCTCGCTGAATTGCGCGAAATTGCCGAGTTTGTGCTGCAATATGCGCAGCCTGTGTGGAAGCGGCTGAAGAAGGTCCGCAAGGCCGGCGCGAAAATCCTGTTCGAAGGCGCGCAAGGCGTTCTGCTGGACGTGGATCACGGCACCTATCCCTTCGTCACCAGCTCGAACACGGTCAGTGGTACGGCAGCCAGCGGCAGCGGGCTGGGTCCCAATTCCACCGGCTTTGTCCTGGGTATTGTGAAGGCTTATACCACGCGCGTCGGCTCCGGCCCGTTCCCGACCGAATTGGATGATGCTGATGGCCAGAGGCTGGGCGAGCGCGGCCATGAATTCGGCACCGTGACCGGACGCCAGCGGCGATGCGGCTGGTTCGATGCGGTGCTGGTGCGCCAGAGCTGTTCGATCAGCGGCGTGACCGGCATTGCTCTGACCAAGCTTGATGTGCTCGACGGGTTTGACACGGTGAAGATCTGCACCGGCTATCGCTTGCGCGGCAAGATCATGGACTATTTCCCCAGCCATTCCGCCGATCAGGCCGAGGTTGAGCCGATTTACGAGGAAATGGAAGGGTGGCATGAGACCACCGCTGGTGCGCGAAGCTGGGCCGATCTGCCCGCCAATGCGATCAAATATATCCAGCGGGTGCAGGAATTGATCGAAACGCCGGTGGCGCTGGTGTCCACCAGCCCGGAACGCGATGATACCATTCTGGTGCGCGATCCGTTCCTGGACTGATGGACATGCGGAGCAGGGCTTTAGTCCTGCTTCTCGTTCAGCAGAGCGATCTGCACCTCCAGGCGCTTGATCTCGCGCAGGATGGTAATCATGTTCATGCGGCTGAACATCCATTGCTTGGCAAAGCCGATCACCACCAGCAGGGCGACGCCTGAAATCGCCCACAGCGCGTGCAGGATAGGATGATCGGTGGAATGGGCCACCTGCCAGATGACAAACAGGAATGCGATGCCCAGCACAGTCGTGAAGCCGAAAATCAGCTTGGCCCAACCACCCAATGGCCCCTTCCAGCTGTCGCCGATCTGCTGGAACAGACCGCGCTCTGAGTCGAGATTGGCGAGGAATTCGCGATCATCAGCGTCCAGCGCCTGGGCAATGATATCGTCTTTATCGGTCATGGGTCTTCTCCTGTGGGATGTCCGGATTGAGAGCGGCTTTCAACTTGCGCCGCGCGTGGAAAAGGCGGGATTTGGCAGTGCCCGTCGGGATGGATTGCACGGCTGCGATTTCAGGCAGGGTCAGCCCCTCGACGAAGTAGAGGTGAGCGGCCAATCGCTGGTCAGGGGGAAGCCGGGCGAAGGCCTGGTTGATGGCTGCGCGGTCATCTGCTGATGGAGGCAAGCCCGCGGCGCGTGACGTCAGTGCGTCATCATCGCTGGCAAGATTGTCGCGCTCCTTGATCGCAATGGCAATCTGGTCAGCTCCTTTGCGGCGCATGATACCAAAGGCCCATGCCGGGAAGTATGAAGGCTGGCGCAATCCGGCAATCCCGCGCCAGATGCCCTCCCAGCAATCCTGTGCCAACTGTTCGGCCTGTGCAGCATCACCGGTGTAGCGGCGCGCACTGCGCAGCAAGCGCGGGTTCCAGCGGCGGAACAGGCGCTCTGCAGCTGCCCGGTCACCCTGTTGCACCAGGGTGACCAGCAATTCGTCGAACAGATCGGCTGATGAAACCTGGCTTGAACGCGTGCGCTTGGGCGCGGCAAAGGTGTCGGATCGTGCCATCACAGGGATAGTCCGACCCTAGAGCCAAAGGGTTCATTTGATTCATGAAATATCGGGAAATCAGCAAAAATTCTTGACCTGATCATCATTTGTTCTACTTTTGTACGTAATTCAACGGAGGCTGATTCGATGACGCAGGCAGATTTTTCTTACGCAGCGATTGGCGATGCGGCGGGTCTGACTGCGCGCGTATCTGTTTTTTCGGACAGACCTTATTTGCGCGAGCATATTGCAGATGATCTGCGCGGTGCCGGGTTCCAGCTGGGGCAGGGCGGCAATGTGGCGACCCTTCTTGATGGTGAGACGACGGTGCTGGGCGATGTGGTGATGCTGGATTGCCCGATGGTGGATGCTGCGGCGATGGCATCGCTTTCGCGGCTGGATATGCGAGTTGCGAGATCGGGGGCGCAATTGATCGTATCCACATCTCTGGATGCGCTGGATGCGGTGTTCTCATGCTTTGATCAGTCGGCGCCGCAGATTCTGGTCGATGCGTCGCGTGCGGAACGCATGGTAGCGGTTGGCCGAATTCTGGGGACGGTTATGGGCTCGCGAGTGCGCGAATTGTCCGAGGCTGACAGGATCGCATTGCTCCACCTGACCGAGCAGGTCGACGCGATTGCGCGGCGCAGGGAAACGATGGAAGGCACTGCCTACTCTGCACCAGTGGGCGTGGCTGACCGGTCATCGGATTTTGCGCATCAGGATGGTGAAGCCGATCAATCCCGGACTCGCCGTTCGGTGGCTCCGCCGCTGCCCGACCCGCGGCTCGTGCGCCGTATGATCCGGCAAAGGCAAGATCGCAGGCGTTTTTTCGATGCCGAATTGTTCGCCGATCCTGCCTGGGACATGTTGCTGGATCTGACTGCGGCTCATGCAGAACATCAACGTGTCTCAGTCAGTTCGCTGTGCATTGCTTCAGGTGTGCCGCCGACCACCGCACTGCGCTGGATCAAGCAGATGACTGAAACCGGGTTGTTTGAGCGGGTTGAGGATAGCAGCGACAAGCGCCGCGTGTTTATCTCGTTGAGCAGCGCGGCGGTGGACGCGATGGCGCGCTATTTCGCTGAAGTGATGCACGAATCGATGGCTGCCGCTGCCTAGGTTGCTGCAACAGCGCGCCTGCGCTTCAATCAGGCTGATACCTCAGGATCACGGTCAGCGTGTGATCCATGGCCTGTTCTGCGAACTGATGAGCAGCCACTGGGCAAAGGGGCGCGACACCCTCGGCTCTGTTTGCATTGATGCAGGCTGATTGCGGGCATTGCACGCGAATGGCATCAGCGCGCGCGCGGGCCATGATTGCACCGGGAACTGGACCAATGGCGCACACTGCGTCAGCCTCTCCCAATGCGCGGGCCTGACGCAGGGTCAGATCATCAGGATCGGCGCTGGTGATGCAAAATTCGAAGACTTCGCTCGCCTTGGGTGCGGCCTCTCCACTGAAATGACTTGCGACCCGTGCGTGGCTTTCTGGGTCAAACGGATCAAGCGCGCCCCCTTCGCGTAAAGCATCATCAATGGCGCGTCTGCGATCGGCTCCTTCCGGGAAGGCCTTGCGAAGGGCTGGTCGCGCAGCAAACAGCGCATTGGCCAGTTTGCCCAGAGTTTCTGGCAGGATCCGCTCCAGCCTCAGGCGCACATGCTTGGCCAACCCGGCAGAGGCACCTCCGGTGCCGACGGCAATCAGCAGCGGGTCGCGATCGAGTATGCTGGGAGTGGTAAAGTCGCACAGATCGGGGCGATCAACCACATTCACCAGCAATCCGGCGCAGCGCAAATTGATCGCGGCTGTCTCGCACGCCTTTGCATCGTCATAGGCAATGAAGGCTAGGCGCACGCCTTCATCAATCGCTTGCTGCTGATCGGTGATGATCCGCCCACCGGCGCGTTTGACCAATCGGACCTTGGGCTCAGCGGCCGCCCCATCTCCCAGCACAAGCACACCCTGGCCTGCAATCTGGTGGAACAGGGGCAGCGACTTGATCATGTGAGGAAATCGGGCACGCGCTCAGCATCCATGATGGCGCTGGCATCTATCCGGTCGGCAACGACAGCGAACTGGTCACCATCCACCATCACTTCTGCGACAAAGCCGCGCGAATTGTAGCTGGAGGCCATGGTCGCGCCATAGGCACCGGCCGTGCGGAACACAGCCAGGTCACCATTGGCCATCGCATCGCACTCGCGGTCGCGGGCGAACGTGTCACCCGTTTCGCAGATCGGTCCGACGATATTGGCAACCATCCGCTCGCCATGCGGCTCGACAGCATCGAAATCATGCCAGGCGCCATAAAGAGCAGGGCGAGCCAGATCGTTCATCGCCGCATCGACGATCACAAAGGGTGGTCCATTGCCGCCGCGTTTGACCCGCACGACACGGGTCAACAGCACGCCCGCATTGCCCGCGATAACGCGCCCGGGTTCAAAGGTCAGTTTTACATCCCAGCCCTTGGTGGCGCGGGCGACCATGGCCCCGTATTCTGCAGGTGAAGGGGGATTCTCATCGGCCTTGTAGGGCACACCCAACCCGCCACCTAGGTCGACATGGGTAATCGAGTGTCCAGCTGCGCGCAGATCGCTGACCAATGTCCCGATCTTGGCAAAGGCGGTTTCCAAAGGTTCCAGATCGAGCAGCTGGCTGCCGATATGGATGGCCACGCCGCGCAGATTGAGGCCGGGCAGACCAGCCAGCTCATCAAACAATTCGCGTGCGCGCATCAGCGGCACACCGAACTTGTTTTCCGCCTTGCCGGTCGAGATTTTCTCGTGAGTTTTGGCATCAACATCGGGATTGATCCGCAAGACGGCATCGGCCACTTCGCCGCGCCGAACTGCGATTGCCGACAATTCCTCTCCCTCTTCGCGCGATTCGATATTGAACTGTCCGATTTTCTTATCGAGGCCCAGTTCCAGCTCAGCCAAAGTCTTACCCACGCCGCTGAACACGATGTCCTGCGGCGCCATACCCGCAGCCAATGCGCGAACCAGTTCCCCGCCAGACACAACATCGGCACCAAAGCCCTGTCTTTGCAGAACTTTCAGGACTGAAAGATTGGGATTGGATTTCACTGCAAAGGCACACAGGGGCGCACGATCGCCCGAACCCAGCGGCGCCAGCGCTGCTGAAAAGACCTGTGCATGGCGTTCCAGCGTTGCGCGTGAATAGACATAGACAGGTGTACCAACTTCCTCGGCAATCCGTGTCAGGGGAACGTCTTCGGCATGAAGAACGCCGTCGCGCAGGGCAAAATGATCCATCAGTATGCTCTTATTCTGGGGGGAGATCGAAAGGGTCGTCTTCACGCTCTTCGGAACGGCGCCGCAATTCAACGCTGCGTTCTGGGGCTGCCAGCGTTTCCATGACAAGCAATTCTTCAGAATCGGGTTGGGTTTCCTGGCCGTAGGGGGCAGGCGGAAGGCTTTGTCCGGCCAGCGGCACAAGGTCGGCGCGCTGACCACATGCGCCAAGCACAACTGCGATGGCGGCGATGGCGCCGCCGCGCAGGATTGCCTGTTTGGTCATCGCCATCATTGCACCTGCCCTTCTGCCAGTCGGGTCCGGGCTCTTTCGACCTGATGCCTGACCTGTTCCGGCGCAGTCCCTCCATAGGAATTGCGCGCGGCAACCGAGGCATCGACCGACAGGGCGTTGTACACGCGATCGTCTATCCGGCTGTCGATTGCGCGCAGCTTTTCCAAAGGTACCTGGTCGAGCATCAATTCTTCGCTCTCGGCCAGTTTGACCACAGCGCCGGTGATATGATGCGCCTCGCGGAAAGGAATGTCCGCCTCTGTTACCAGCCAATCGGCCAAGTCGGTTGCGGTGGCATAACCCAGTTCAGCCGCTTGCCGCATCCGGTCGGTGTTGAATGTGCTGTCCGCAACCATCCCGGTCATCGCCGCGATTGACAGGGCAAGCAGGCTGGCTGCTTCAAAAACAGGCGGTTTGTCGTCCTGCATATCCTTGGAATAGGCGAGCGGCAGGCCCTTCATTGTAACCATCAGCGCGGTGGCCGCGCCAATAATGCGCCCGGCGTGCCCCCGGACCAGCTCGGCCGCGTCCGGGTTCTTCTTCTGCGGCATGATCGAGCTGCCGGTGCTGAGCGTATCTGGCAGACGCACAAAACCGAAAGGCTGGCTGGCCCAGATGATGAACTCCTCTGCCAGGCGCGACAAATGCAAAGAGCATTGGCTGGCGGCCATCAGATAATCGAGGGCAAAGTCCCTGTCCGATACAGCATCAAGGCTGTTGGCAGTTGGCCGATCAAAGCCCAGCGCATCGCTGGTCGCCTGCCGGTCAATCGGGAAACCGGTGCCCGCAAGGGCGGCAGATCCCAATGGCGATTCATTCATTCTGCGCCGCGCATCGGCCAGACGCGAACGGTCTCGTGCGATCATCTCGTAATAGGCGAGCAAATGATGGCCCAGCGTTACGGGCTGGGCGGTTTGCAAATGGGTGAATCCTGGCATGATGCTGGCGGCGTGTTCATCCGCGCGTTCAACCAGCGCGGATTGCAGCGCGCGAAGCCCGTCATCCAGATCGTCAAAAGACTGGCGCACCCACAGGCGAAAATCGGTCGCCACCTGATCATTGCGACTGCGCGCCGTGTGCAAGCGGCCAGCCACCGGACCGATCAGTTCGGCAAGGCGGCTTTCGGTGGTCATGTGAATGTCTTCAAGGTCCCAATCTTCGGGAACGCCATCGCTGGCATATTCTGCGGCGACCTGATCCAGCCCTTGGCTGATGGTAGCAGCATCCTCGGCTGTAATGATGCCCTGCGCGCCGAGCATAGCGACATGCGCCTTGGAAGCGGCGATATCCTGGCTCCACAATGCCTTGTCGAACGGAATCGAGGCATTGATTTCGCGCATGATCGCGCTAGGTCCGTCTGCGAACCTGCCGCCCCACATTTGATTGGAGCCTGCCGTGTCTTTGCGCTTTTCGTTCATGATTGTGTTTTCAACATTGTTTCTTGGCGCCTGCGATAGGGCCGAGGAACAGCCTGCGCAACCTCAAGCAGAGGCAACTCCGCCGCCACACCCATTGCTGAGTGGGACGATTGACCGGCAATTTGCCGGAACTTTGATGCCTGACGTGGTCGTGTCGGATCCTGATGGTCGTGAAATCAATTTGGCAGCAATGCAGGGCGAGCCGGTTCTGTTAAACCTGTGGGCGACATGGTGCGCCCCTTGCGTGGTTGAAATGCCGCTGCTCGATAATCTGGCGGACAAGATGGAAGGCAGGCTACGCGTCGTGACTGTCAGCGAAGACATCCGCGGCGCCGAGCTGGTCGAACCCTTCTTTGCCGAGAAGCAGTTCCGCAATCTGGAACCCTGGCTTGACCCCGATAATGAATTGGGCACCGCGCTCAGCAAATATGGCGTGTTACCAATGACTGTTCTGTTTGATGCCAGCGGGCAGGAAGTGTTCCGCGTTCCGGGTGGTTACCCCTGGGACAGCGAAGAAACCATCGCGCAGATCGAGGAAGCGATCGGGGGATAGGGCGTGTGCCACATTGACGGGGAAGGGCCGTGGTGGGCGATGACAGGCTCGAACTGCCGACCCTCTCGGTGTAAACGAGATGCTCTACCAACTGAGCTAATCGCCCCACGGAAGCGCGCTATCTAACGCCTCTTTTCGTAAAATCAATTGCCTTCTGGTATGAATCTTCACCCGCAGCTATCGCGGCCTGCATGAACAAGGCGGCAAACATCCTGATTTTGGCCACTGGCGGCACCATTGCCGGCACCGCGGGAGCAGCACTGAAGCGCGATTACCGGCCCGGGCAGATCGGCATTGATGCCTTTATCGATCAGGCCGAAGCGATGGGCGTGCCAGCGCGGCTGACGGGAAAAGAGATTGCCGCCATCGGGTCAGAGGACATTGGCCCGGACATCTGGCGCAAACTGCATTCGGCTTGTTCCGCAGCGATGGTGGACCCGGGTGTGGACGGGGTGGTGATCACCCATGGGACCGACACGGCTGAGGAAACTGCGCTGTTGCTCGATCTGACCCTGCCAACCAATAAACCGGTGGTGCTGGTGGGCGCGATGCGCCCCGCAGACGCGGTCGGAAGTGATGGAATGCGTAACTTTATCAATGCGGTTCGGGTGGCAAGCGATCCCGACGCTTCGGGGAGAGGCGTGTTGCTGGTAATGAGCGACCGGGTGATCTCGGCCCGCGATGCGCGCAAGGCGCGGACCACCGGAACCGATGCCTTTCGCGGGTTTCCGCGCGATTCGGTTGGCAGCGTGACGCCCAGCTCGCTCGATTGGTTTGGTGATCCATGGGCGACTGACCGTCCAGCGCGCTTTGACTTTCCCGATGCCTTTCCCATCGTCCCGATCCTGCATGCCTACGCCGGGATGCAGCCTGAGCTGGTCGATTGCCTGATTGGCGGAACGGGGGAGCGGGCATCGGGGCTTGTGCTGGCGGGATTCGGTGATGGCAATGCCCCTGCGGCGATCCGCGATGCTTTGGCCAAGACTGCCCGGAACGGAACGGTAATTGTCCGTGCCAGTCGTGTGGATGAAGGGCTGGTCGACCGCGACGACGAGGACACTGGCGCAGGCTTTGTGGCGGCTCGCGGCCTCAACGCGGTCAAGGCGCGGATATTGCTGCAGGTGATGCTGGCGAGCGGGATCAGCGACCCCGCTGTTATCCAGCAAGCTTTTGATCGGCGTTAGTTTGGAGAGCGATGACTGATTCGCCGCGCCTCGCGTAAAAAACTGACATTCAGCTTACGACCCAATTGCTGAAGTTGGTTTTCTCATCGTTCCTCAATCGACACATCGAACTGATCGATCCACATTACGCCTTCGCCGCGCATGATTTCCGCCCCCAGTTCAACATCAGCAATGTAAGCACCATCGAAGTTCAGATGTGCAAGCGGTTCGGCACGCAGCAACGCAACAGGATCAAATTCAGCTGCAAATCCTTGGTCCTTCGCGACGAACGCAACGTAAATCCATTTATTGGCGTTCGCGCCCGAAACGTCGTGCCAAGTTTCGTCTAACCAAATCTCCCACTCCGTCCCATCTCGCATAACTGTGCCGATCCTTGCACCTGCTGGAGAAAGATGGTCGGCGGTCGCATAGGTCCAGATCATGACCTCCGCCACGATACTCTCTGGTTCGGCCTTAGTGACAATGTCAGGGTTGTCTGTGAGCCACAAAGTAGTGACGATGTTATGCTCGGTTGGCCCATCAAGCTCCACTTGTGTGGTCACTCTCATCGTTCCGATACCGTCAATCTCAATCGGGAAGCGTGTATCCAATCGAGGTAGTGGATCCCAAGGTGACATGCCGTTCTTGGCTTGCGGTTGCGCGTATATCTCCCGGCCTGAATTCGGCCATTTCCAATAGAACCCCAAACGTTCGGCGTCTACCGGGTCACGCACAATGCACTGAGTCCAAGGGAAATCTCCGGCCGCTTGGACGTTCCAGACGTTGTTGAAGTAGATTGCCTCTCCCTGGGGCACCTTGGCCCACGCTTCGCATTCAAGTTCTTCAGTTAGCGGAGCCACCCATTCCTGGGTTGTCTGCGGAGTGCAGGCTGAGGTTAGAGCAACAACGAGTGGCCAGAGCATTACGGTTTCATGTGCCAGAATCTTCATTGGTATCACCAGTCGACTGCAAGTGTGTGTCTGATCGATATACTACACTATAACGCTGGACAACACCGACGTTCGCATTCCACCCCAATTGCAGTCATACTGGGGCAGCCTGAAGCTGCGACAAAGAATTCAATTGCTGGATAGGCCGCCGAGCCGCGAGTCCCCGCCTAGGCAGAAACTCGCAGACTCGATTCGGCGTGCTCAATCAAGAATGCGGGGTTACGAGGTATTTCTCGCCGGTTTTCATCTGGCGATAATCTTGGATCGCTTCCTTGGTCAGCATCTCTTCTAGATTGACCTTAGCCTTGTAATGCGAGGCGAAAGTGGTCGTCAGGTTCTGCTGAACGCGGGTGCGCATTTTGACCACGGTTTCCATGCCCGCATTGGCCAGAAACGGTGTCAGCAGGAATCCTGAAACGGTCCATTGCAAGCCATAGGACGGGGTAAGAATGGTCGGGCCCAGGTCCAGTCGGCCGTACATGTACATCTTCTTGTCCTGATTGGAGCCATAGCGCGAGAATTCATCCATCTGGCTGGCCGCAACCTGCTCCATCGCTTTCAGCACGCCATCGGTGGCCTGTCCGCCACCTATCGGATCGAAGCCGAGGAAGGCGCCCGTCGCCGAAATCGCTGCACGCAATTGCGCCATGTAATCATCATCCGATGAGTTCACGACATGCTCAGCGCCCAGACCTTTCAGCAACTCGACATGCTCTTGCTTGCGCACGATATTGACCAGCTTCATTCCGTCTTCGAGGCAGATCTTGTTGAGCATCTGACCTAGGTTTGATGCTGCGGCCAGATGAATGATCGCATCATGACCTTCCATCCTTGCGGTCTCGACGAAAGCCAATGCAGTCATCGGATTGACGAAGCTGGAGGCACCCTGTTCGCTGGTGTGCTCACCCAGTGGCAGGCACATCATCGCATCAGGGATCGCATATTGAGAAAAAGCATTGCCCGGCACACAGGCCACGCGCTGACCCATCAGCGCTTTGGCCATGTCGCTATCGCCGGTGGCGATGACGGTGCCGGCACCCTCGTTCCCGGCGGGCAGACGCTGTCCATGACGGCCTTTTTGACCCGACAAGAAAGGCTCGGGCATCTGCGCCACAACCTTGCCGTGAGAATATTCCGCATTGTCGAAGTCCGCCGCGCTGGTCAGGATCGCAAGATCCGACGGGTTGATCGGGGCCGCTTCCATCTTGACCAGAACCTGATTGCCGGTTGGTTCGGGAAAGCTTGCCTCGGCCACTTCCAGTGTCAGCGTGCCGCCCGCATCGAGGGTGGTAAAAAGTTGCTTGCCGGTGGTGGTCATTGCGGTCTCTCCTGTAAAAGTTTTCACCTCGCTAGGCGTGCAAATCGGGCTTGGCTAGGGTGACGTTAGGTCAACTTGGCCCGCGCTGGACGGCTTTAGTCGGAGTAAATCGCTTCAACAAAATACAGGCCATGGGGCGGTGCATTAAGGCCCAATTCCTGCCGGTCGGCAGCGGCCAATGCTGCGGCGACACGCTGTTCTTCCCATGATCCGGCCCCGACGAGTTTGAGGCAACCCACCATGCTGCGCACCTGATGATGCAGGAAGCTGCGCGCAGCGGCATGAATGTGAATTTCCGATCCGACCCGCTCGACATCCAGCCGATCAAGTGTCTTGACCGGATCCTGGGCCTGGCAATGGGCAGAACGGAAGGTGGTGAAGTCATGCCGACCGACCAACGCTTGGGCCGCGCGATGCATCGCCTCTGCATCGAGCGGCTGTGCGACATGCCATACCCGGTCGCGGTCCAGCGTCACTGGCGCCCGGCGATTGGAAATCCGGTAGAGATAACGCCGTCCGGTGCAGGAAAAACGCGCATGCCATCCATCATCCACCACTTCGCAATGGGTCACGGCAATCGGGTCAGGCCGCATTTTGGCGTTGAGCGCTTGCATCAGGCGAAACGGTTCGAACGGCTTTGCAATGTCGATGTGGCTGCGCATGGCGAGGGCATGGACACCGGAATCGGTTCGCCCGGCGCTGAACAGCGTCACATCCTCGCCCGTGATTGCTGCGGCGGCATCCTCTACCGATTGCTGCACGCTGGGGCCATGCGGTTGGCGTTGCAGCCCCATGAAGGGCGTGCCGTCAAATTCCAGGGTGAGGGCAAATCGGGTCAATCGAATATCGCCCCAGTGGCGATGGCTGTGCCGCGCAGGAACTCTGCCCGGTCCATCGCCGGTTTCCCAGCGCGTTGCAGGCAGATGGGACGCAGAGCACCTTCACCGCAGGCAATCGTCAGATCATCGTCCAGCACTTCACCTGGCTGACCAAAACCATCAACCCGCTCTGCTCTCAAGAACTTGACCCGCACACCGTCAATTTCGCTCCACGCGCCGGGGAAGGGGGCAAGGCCGTGCATGTGTCGTACCAGTTCTGCGGCCGGCCGCGACCAGTCGATGCGTGCCTCGGCCTTGTCGATCTTGGGTGCATAGGTCGCATTGTCATCATTCTGCGCGACGGGAATGTGGATCGCCAGATCACGCAAGGTGCCGACCATCAATTGCGCGCCAAGCTCGGCCAGTTCCTCGGTCAGCTCGCCAGTGGTCTTGTCCTCGATCGGGGTGCGAACGGTGGCCAGCATGGGGCCAGTGTCCAGCCCCGCCTCCATCTGCATGATCGTCACCCCCGTGCCGGGATCACCCGCCATCACCGCGCGGTGTATGGGGGCCGCCCCGCGCCAGCGCGGCAGGATGGAGGCATGGATATTGATGCAGCCATGGGTGGGCGCATCAAGAATGGGCTGTGGCAGGATGAGGCCATAGGCGGCCACCACTGCCACATCGGCATTCAGTTCTGCAAATTCTGCCTGAGCTTCAGCGGATTTAAGCGATTTGGGCGAGCGGACCTTGATGCCCAATTGCTCAGCCATTGTCTGGACGGGCGAAGGTTGCAGCTTCTTGCCACGGCCGGAGGGGCGCGGCGGCTGGGTGTAGACGCACACGATCTCGTGCGCCGCCTCGTGCAGGGCGACCAATGCCGGAACGGCAAAATCGGGTGTTCCCATGAAAATTATGCGCATGGCGTGGTGGCGGGCCTTTCTTGAACCGTGCGAAGCCCCTATCTCTCCCCCCATGGCATCGCAAGAGATTGAGGCATTGGCCGGGGCTTTGGCCCGGCTTCCCGGACTGGGCCCGCGCTCGGCCCGGCGTGCTGTGCTGTATCTGGTAAAGAACCGCGAACAGGCTTTGCCCGCGTTGCTCGACGCGCTGGGCGCGGTGCAGGAAAAACTCCTTGAATGCGAGATATGCGGCAATGTCGACACGCGCGACCCCTGCGGGATTTGCGCTGATCCACGGCGCGATATGAAATCGCTGTGTGTGGTGGAAGATGTCGCCGATTTGTGGGCGCTGGATCGCTCGCGATTGTTTTCCGGCAAATATCATGTGCTGGGCGGAAAATTGTCGGCGCTGGACGGTGTCGGACCAGAAGATCTGGCGATTGCCTCGCTGCTCTCGCGGGTCGAGCAGGGCGGCGTGGATGAGGTCGTGCTGGCGATGAATGCCACGCTGGAGGGGCAGACGACAGCGCATTACATTGCCGAGCGGCTGGAGGCTTTTCCGGTGCGCATCACCGCGCTGGCCCACGGTCTGCCTGTGGGCGGAGAGCTAGACTATCTCGACGAGGGCACACTGGCGCAGGCGCTGCGGGCGCGGCGTCCAGTGGATTAGATGCATCACTGATCGGCTTGTTGCGCTTGCGACAGCAAGCGAGAGGCACTATCTGAGCCCCTATGGCTATTCGTGAAATCCTTGAAGTCCCGGATCCCCGGCTCAAAATCGTTTCCAAACCCGTCCCGGCAGAGGAGTTCAATGACGAACTTCGCACGCTGGTCGAAGACATGTTTGAAACGATGTATGACGCGCCCGGCATTGGCCTTGCGGCAATCCAGGTGGGCGTGCCTCAGCGTGTGTTGGTGATCGATCTTCAACCCGAGGACCCCGACGCCGAGCCGGTCGAGTGTGACCACGATCATGGCGATGGCCATGCGCACACCCATCCCGCCACAAAGAATGATCCTCGCGTTTTCATCAATCCGGAAATCATCGATCCGGCAGAAGACCTCGCGACCTATCAGGAAGGTTGCCTGTCGGTGCCTGAAATCTTTGCCGATGTAGATCGCCCCGCGACCTGCACGGTGAAGTATCAAGACCTTGACGGCAAAGAGCATGTCGAACAACTCGATGGCCTGATGGCGACCTGCATCCAGCACGAGATGGACCACCTCGAAGGCATTTTGTTCATCGACCATCTGTCGCGCCTCAAACGCAATATGGCGCTGAAGAAGCTGAAGAAATTGCGCACTGCGGCGTAATTTGCTTTTCGAACACGCATCCGCGTGTTCGTCCTCGGGGCGGTTCCTACGCTACGCTACGGGCCCCTACGGGCGGCCAGTCGGCCTTGCGGTTCGAAGTTTCGAACCGTTTGCTGTAGCTAATCGTCACCCCGGACTTGATCCGGGGTCCAGCTTTCTTTGGAAAACTTGCATCACCACTAGCGTTCCGGTTCCGTTCCGCTTAGGTTAGGCGGATGGATCCGACAATTCTTGGCATTATCGCACTCATTTTCGGCCTGCTGGCTGGCGCTGCCGCTGGCTGGTTTTTTGGCTCGCGCCCCGTCGCTGATTGGAGGGCGCGGTTTGAAGAGCGCGATGGCGAAGCGAAGAAATCTGCAGAAGATCTAGCGCGCATGACGCCGGAATTGGCGACCATGTCCGAACGCGCAGCCCGCGCTGATGCTCTGGCGGCGGACCTAGACAAGGCGCGGGAAGAAAATTCCACCTTCAAGGCGGAGCGCGCCGGTTTTGCCGAGCAGAAGCGTCTGCTGGAAGAATCGCGTGAAAAGTTGCTCAAGGAATTCGAGAACACCGGCGCCAAGGTGCTCGAAATTGCTCGCGAGAAATTTGATGCCGAGGCGAGCAAGCGCCTGACCGAGGCAGAAGCCAAAAACAAGGAAGCGGTGGCAGGCTTGCTCAAGCCGGTGGGCGAGCGGCTGGAGAAATACGAACGGCAGGTCGAAACGCTGGAGAACCAGCGCAAGGACGCCTTTGGTCAGCTGACCGGGCTGATCCAGTCGATGCGCGAAGGGCAGGAAGAGGTCCGGCGCGAAGCTCAGCGACTGGGCAATTCGCTGACCAATGCGCCCAAGGCGCGGGGCCGGTGGGGTGAACGCGCGCTACAAAACCTGCTCGAGCAATGCGGGCTGGCCCAGCACACCGATTTCCTGATGGAGCACTCCGTTGAAACCGAGGAAGGACGTCTTCGTCCCGATGCGATCATCAATGTGCCCGGCCAGAAAAAGCTGGTGATCGATTCCAAGGTTTCGCTTAACTCCTATCAGGCCGCGTTCGAGGCTGATGATGAAGACACGCGCAAACGCGAGCTGGAAATGCACGCAAAATCAATGCGCAACCATGTCCAGACGCTGAGCGCCAAAAGCTATCAAAGCCAGTTTGAGGAAGCGCCGGACTACGTCATCATGTTCATTCCGGGTGAGCATTTTGTCACCGCCGCTCTCGACGCTGATCCCACGCTGTGGGACTTTGCCTTTGAACGCCGCGTGCTGCTTGCCACGCCGACCAATCTTGTCGCGATCGCGCGCACCGTGGCGCAGGTCTGGCGGCAGGATGGATTGGCCAAAGAGGCGCAGGAAATCGGCCGGCTGGGTGCAGAATTATACGACCGTTTGCGGGTTGCGGCCGATCACCTCAAACGTGTGGGAGGTGGGCTGGAAACGGCGGTCAACAATTACAACAAATTCGTCGGCAGCTTTGAACGCAATGTCCTGTCTTCCGGCAAGAGACTGGCGGACAAGGGCATTGAAATCGGCAAGCGCGAGATTGACGAGGTGCCACTCGTCGAAAGCTCGCCCCGATATAACAATGATGATTTGTTGACCGATGCATCCGGCGAGGCTGCTGAATAGGTCTTCTCAGACTTTCAACGCCGCCAGCACTTCATAGGCCAGAACTGCGCCAGCAACCGAGGCGTTAAGGCTATCGGCCCTCCCGCGCATCGGCATGGTGACGCGCAGGTCGCATGCGGCCTCATAATCTTCCGGCAGTCCTTGCGACTCATTTCCCACCAACACAAAGCATGGGGCGGAATAGGGCGCACCGCGATAGGGCACCGCATCGCGCAGGGATGCTGCCACCAATTGCCCGTCTCCGGATCGAAGCCACGGCAGAAATTCATCCCACGAAGCGCGGGCAACGCCAACCGTGAACAACGCGCCCATGCTGGCGCGCACCGCTTCGACGGAAAACGGATCGGCACAATCATCAATCAGGATCAATCCGCCGGCACCCACCGCATCGCAGGTGCGCAGCATGGTACCCAGATTGCCAGGATCGCGCAGTGCTTGAGCGACCAGCCAGATATTCGCGCGAGTGCGGTCCAGCTTGGCCAGCGATGTGTCGAATTCGGCAAACATGCCGGCGACGGCCTGCGGGTTAGACTTACCGGTGATTTTGGTCAGAATATCAGACGAGGTCTCGATCACATCTCCGCCATGGGCCAGCACATCCCGCTCAAGCTCCGCGAGCAGCGGGTGCGGGTCTCGGGCGCTCGACAGCACCAGCGTTTCGGGAATGTGACCACTTTCGCGCGCGTCAGTAAGCAGTCGCAGTCCTTCGGCGAGAAACTTGCCGGAAGCCTTGCGATGCTTCTTCTCGCGCAGGCTGCGCAGATACTTGACCGTGGGATTGGAATAGCCGGTGATCTCTCGCCGGCCAGATTGGATCTCGCTCACTGGACGGTCACTCTTCGCCGAAACCGTCTTCGATCAGAGCAGCCAGATCATTCATCACAGCGTCGGCATCTTCGCCAGACACAATCAGTTCGACATCATCACCCTTGGCCGCGCCCAGCATCATCAGGCCCAGGATTGAACCGCCTGCGGCCTCGTTACCATCCTTGGCCACCTTGACCGTGACATTATCCGGCAATTCGCTGACGGCGCCAACGAATTTCGCACTGGCCCGCGCGTGCAAGCCGCGCTTGTTCACGATGGTGAGGGACCGGCGCTGCTCGCTCATGCCTTGGCCCGCTTCTTGCCCTCGTCCGCTTCGAGGAATTCGCTGGCAACGGTGATGTAATTGCGGCCCGCGCTTTGGGCTGCGGCAACGGCATCAACCACATTCATGCTCTTGCGCGCGCCAGCCAACCGGATCAGCATCGGCAGATTGATGCCAGCGATGACTTCAACATTGCCTGCGTCGAGTAGCGAGATCGCAAGGTTGGAAGGGGTGCCGCCGAACAGATCGGTCAGAATGATGACACCGCTGCCCTGATTGACGTTTTCGATGGCGTCAGCAATTTCGGCGCGCCGCACTTCCATATCATCACTGGGGCCAATGCAGATGGTCGCTACCGCATCTTGCGGACCAACCACATGCTCCATCGCGTCGATGAATTGTTCGGCCAGGCGGCCATGGGTAACCAGGATCAAACCGATCATAGGATTAAGTAAGGTCCGTTATTATTTTCAGCGCGACGCCGAGTTTGCCTATACAGGATTATCAACGCGTCATCCCCTCAATTTCGTCGGTTGTGCGCGTATCCAGATTTCGGTGGCGGACAGTGGGCGAAAATCCTGAGCTTCGCAAGCCCTGCGCCATCTGTTCCGCTGTGAACACCGATCGGTGACGCCCACCCGTGCAGCCGAATGCAATATGGACGTAGCTTTTCCCTTGCGCCTCATACAACGGCAACAGGGTAACCAGCAGATCGCTGATCTTGCCAAAACTCTCGCTGAACGCAGGGTCACCCATAATGTGCTCGCCAACGGCCTGATCGAGGCCGGTTTGCTCGCGCAGCCCCGGCACCCAATGCGGATTGTCGAGAAAGCGCATGTCGAACACCAGGTCAGACAGAGGCGGCATTCCACGGGCAAAGCCGAAACTGGAAACTGTGATCATCATCGGCTTGGCCAGATCACTGGCAAACAGTTCGCGAACATGTTGCTGCAAATCGTTGGAACTCATGTCGCTGGTGTCGAGCACCCGGTCGGCCCAGCTCCGCATTGGCTCCAGCAATTCGCGTTCCGCCCGGATACCTTCCTGCAACGGACGTTCGTGCGCCATGGGATGCCGCCGTCGCGTCTCATTATAGCGGCGCTCCAGCTCGCCCGAACTGCAATCGATAAACAGGGTGGATACGGCCAGATTGTCGCGCGCTGCCAAGTCATCAATCAAAGTGATGATTTTTTGTGGGACAAAGCCACGGGTGCGCGAATCGATGCCGATCGCCAGGGGGGCTTGCTGATTGCCCGGCTTGGACACCAGGCCTCTCAGCAAGCGAATGGGGAAATTGTCGATGATCTCCCAGCCCAGATCCTCCAGCACCTGTAACGCGGTTGTCTTGCCCGCACCGGATAGTCCAGTGACGAGCAGAACGCGCTGTTTTTCAGGCGCAAGCGCCGGTTGAGAATCAGAGGGCACAGCTGAAGTCATGGCGTACTACTGCGCTCTGACAAGCCAATGATAAAGAGAATTCCTTGTCTATTCCGGCAGTCGAGTGGCGTGCACACGCAGTGCCCACTCGGCTCGCAAGGCCTGCGTTGCATCGCCGGGGCAGAACGCCAGGGTGGGTATGTGCCCATCCAGCAAGGTGCGGGTGGGCAATTGATCGGGGTAGCGGGCAGCATTCGGCGTAAGGGACAGGATCAGCGCGAGCGGCGCACTGACGCACGGGAGCTGGACAATGCCGACATTGCGGATTTCGAGTTTGCCAGCGATGTTGGGCGGCGGCGAGGCGATCAATAGGCCGCCCTGCATGGTTAGCTTGATCCCGTCATCGCCGATCAATTTCGCCCCACGATCAAGCAAAGCCAGTGCCAGGCTGGATTTGCCCGAACCGGGCTGGCCCTCGATCATCAAAGCCCGCCCTTCGATGGCGACCGCGGTGGCCTGCACCAGAATGCTCTTGCTACTCATTCGGCAGCTGGCAGATAGAGGCACAGGCAGGCACCGCGTTTTCCATCGGGCCGTGCGTCGGCATACAGCACGCCATCATGCGCCTCCACGATTGTCCGGGCAATGGCGAGACCCAGTCCGCTGTGCTGGCCAAAATCCTCGCTGTCGGGGCGGACCGAGTGAAACCGCTTGAACACTTTCTCGCGCGCCTCTTCGGGTATGCCCGGCCCTTCGTCGCAAACCGTCAGGCAGATATCGCGCCCATCGTTGCTGATCCCCACCTCGATCGGGGCGTCAGGAGGGGAAAAGGACACCGCATTGTCGAGCAGGTTTTCGACCACCCGTTCAAGTCTGGCACCAATGCCCAGAACCCGAGGGGCGAAACCGTGAACTGACAAGGATATTCTGTGGTCGCGGTTCTCTGCCCGATCTTCGCGTGAGCCGATGATGGCACGGACCAGCGCGGCCATATCGATGCGTTCGAGTTTGGCACGAGACATTTCTGCCTCGATCCGGCTGGCATCGGAAATCTCGCTGACCAATCGGTCGATCCGGCGCACGTCATGGGTGGCGATGTCGGTTAGCTTGGTTCGCACGTCAGGGTCCTCGACCCGGGGAAGCGATTCAATTGCGCTGCGCAAACTGGCGAGCGGATTCTTGATCTCATGAGCAACGTCGGCGGCAAAGTGATCCACCGCGTCGATCCGATTGCGCAGGCCTGATGTCATGTCCGAAACTGCGCGCGCCAAAAGACCGATCTCGTCACGCCGCTGGGGCAAGCGGGGAACTTCCACATCGCGATCGCGCCCCTGGCGCACTCGAACGGCCGCCTGAGCGAGATCGCGCAAGGGCATTACGATGGTGCGGGCCAGAAACAGCGAGAGGAGAATGGATGACAGCAGAACCAGCAAAACCGCCACACCCAGCGTTTGCCGGGCACTCCGCACCGATTCAGTGATGTCGACCGCATTGCGGGTTGTCATCAGGGTCGACCCCTGCAAGCCGACCGGAGCCGCGGCGGTAATCACCGGGGTACGATCAGGTGCCTGGCTCAACTCGATCTGGCTGACCCCCTCCTCGCGTGCACGTTGAAGCACGGGCCAGGCTTCTGCCAGATTGGATTCCGGTTCGACAAAATCGGGGACGGGGCGGGCGCTGACAATGGCGTCAACGCCGCGGTCGAGCATGCGGGCAAAATCCTGCTCCCATCCCTGCTCGTTTGGGTCGGCCAGAACAAATGCGGGTTCATCAAGCGCGAAACTGTCGGCCCACAGCCTGCCGTCGGCGTCAAACATGCGCAGGCGCATACGTTGTTCCTTGCCAATCTGAATCAGCAGGGCCTCTTGCCGCGACCGCGATGCGCCGGCCAATGCCTCGGCAGTGATCTGGGCTTCGATACGGGCGAGCTTATACCGTTCGGAAAGCAACTGTTCGCGATAGGAATCGAGGTAGAAAATGCCCCCGCCGAGCAGGGCCAGGGGCAGGATGTTTACGACCAGGATGCGAGCTGTGAGCGAAAGGCGGCCAATCCAGCTGATCTTTTCAAGGCTGCGGTTGAGGCCGCTGAAACTCAGCACGCGCACCGCTCCGCCCGGATCATCGGATTTTTCGGAAGGCTCGCTAGCTGCGGTATCGTCAGCCATCGGTAAAACTGTAGCCTGCACCGTAAAGTGTTTCGATCGCTGTAAATTCATCGTCGACAACCCGAAATTTGCGACGCATGCGCTTGATATGGCTATCGACCGTGCGGTCGTCGACAAACACGTCATCGGGATAGGCTGCATCCATAAGCTGATTGCGGCTCTTGATCACTCCGGGGCGTGCAGCCAGCGCTTCAAGGATCAGAAATTCAGTGACAGTCAACGACACATCGCGGTCATCCCATTGAACCTGATGACGGGCCGGGTCCATGAACAATCGCCCTCGGACCAGGCTAGGATTGGCTGCCTCGCTCTCGCCAATGTCCAATTCGCCAGCCCGACTGGGATTTGCGCGCCGCAGGATCGCTCTGATACGTGCGGTCAACAAGCGCAGACTGAACGGTTTGGCGATATAGTCATCGGCCCCCAGTTCCAGCCCCGCCTCTTCGTCCTGTTCGTCATCCTTGCTGGTCAGAAAGATCACCGGCAGAGCGGAATGTTCACGCACCAACCCGAGCAGTTCAAGGCCATCCATTTCCGGCATCTTGATATCGAACACGGCGAGATCAGGCGGGTTCTCCAGCAAGGCTTTCAAAGCGGTGCGCCCGTCCGAATAAACACGGGTGGCAAAACCTTCTGCCTGCAAGGCAATCGAAACGGTGGTCAGGATGTTGCGATCATCATCGACCAGGGCGATGACAAAGGGATCTCCTTCGCCAACAAGGCCGTTCGGCGCTGGGGCACCTGCTTCATCCATGCGATTGCCATCAGTCATCATCGCCGGGATTAGCGCGAAGCGCTGGGAGACACAACGCAGCCGATTTATGACAATTGTGAGAGGGATTAACCCAGCCACCGGGTTTGACGCAGGAAGCGCGGCAATCTATGCGCTTTTGAAACGCGCGCATTCGTATGCAGATTCGTGTCCGATACGGGTGCAGACCGCTGGCGGCCTCGCGCACTGCCTTTCATATGCCGGGCGCTGCCGGCTTCAACTATCCTGACTCAGGAGAATTGCGTGTCCATCCCTCTTGCCCAATCCCTTTCCAGCCAAGGCTTTGAAACCAAGGCAAAAATTCACCCCAATTTGGGTACTGCTCAGCTTGTCGAAGCCACTGTTGCAAAGGGCGAAGGTGAATTGTCCCGCTATGGTTCGCTGGTCGTCAAGACAGGCGCGCACACCGGTCGCTCGGCCAATGACAAGTTCATCGTCCGCGACGAAACGACAGAGGACACGGTGTGGTGGGGCAAGGTCAATGTCGACATGTCGCCCGAGCATTTCGCCGCGTTAAAAAAGGATTTTCTCGCTGAGTTGGCCGGAAAGGGCGAACTCTATGTCGCGGACCTGTTCGGTGGCTCTCAGCCCGAACATCGGGTCAACGTCCGGGTGATCAACGAACTGGCCTGGCATAATCTGTTCATCCGCACGATGCTGGTGCGCCCAGAAGCATCTGAACTGGCTGATTTTGCGCCGGAATACACCATTATAGATCTGCCCAGCTTCCGCGCCGATCCGGCGCGTCATGGCACCCGCAGCGAAACAGTGATTGCCGTAAACCTGGCGGAAAAGCTGATCCTGATCGGAGGCACACGCTACGCTGGCGAGATGAAGAAGAGCGTGTTTGGCATTCTCAATTACCTGCTGCCAGCCAAGGGCGTAATGCCGATGCACTGCTCTGCGAATATCGGCCCCGACGGTAAGACTGCCGTGTTCTTTGGATTGTCGGGGACGGGTAAAACCACTTTGTCCGCTGATGCCAGCCGTACCTTGATTGGCGATGACGAGCACGGCTGGTCGGATACGGCTGTCTTCAACTTCGAAGGCGGCTGCTATGCCAAGATGATCCGCTTATCCGAAGAGGCAGAGCCGGAAATCTATGCAACCACCCGCAAGTTTGGGACAGTGCTGGAGAATGTTGTGATGGACCCGGTCACACGCGATCTGGACTTTCACGACAATTCGCTCGCGGAAAACACACGCGGTGCCTACCCGCTTGATTACATTCCCAACACTTCGGAAAAGAACCTGGGGCCGGTGCCCAGCAATGTCATCATGCTGACCGCCGATGCCTTTGGCGTGCTGCCTCCGATTGCGCGGCTGACGCCGGAGCAGGCAATGTATCACTTCCTGTCGGGCTACACAGCCAAGGTCGCAGGAACCGAAATTGGCGTGACCGAGCCAGAGGCAACCTTCAGCACCTGTTTCGGTGCGCCCTTCATGCCGCGCCACCCAAGCGTTTATGGCAATCTGCTCAAGCAAAGGATTGCCGAGGGTGGGGCGCAATGCTGGCTGGTCAACACCGGCTGGACGGGCGGCAAATACGGTATCGGGAACCGGATGCCGATCAAGGCGACCCGGGCGTTGCTCAATGCTGCGCTGGACGGTTCGCTCAACGATGCCGAGTTCCGCAAGGATCCCAATTTCGGTTTCGATGTTCCCGTCGCTGTCCCAGGTGTCGACAGCGGCATCCTCGATCCGCGCACAACCTGGGCGGACAAGGGCGAGTATGATCGCACTGCCGACAAGCTCGTGCGTTTGTTCATCGACAATTTCGCCGAATTTGAAAGCCACGTCGATGAAGGTGTGCGTCAGGCTGCACCCAACGCAGCTGTTGCTGCATAAAGTTACGCCCGGCTCAATGCCGGGATCACGCCCTGGAGAGGAGAGTCCCGCCCGGCCGCAAGAGCTGGAGCGGGGCTTTTTCTTTATACGTTAACCGGTTAGAACCCCGAGAACTTAAGATCAGGAGAGTCGAATATGAGCCTAGCCCAAATGCTTCAAAGCACCGGTGTCATCGACAGCGTGGCCCGCGAATTGAATATTGATCAGCAGACCGCAACAACTGCTGCCGGGGCTTTGCTGCCCGCCATCGTCGCCGGTATGGGCCGCAGCGCTACGGGAGGCACCAGCACGCCCGATCCCCTGGGCGGTCTGGGAAGCCTGGCTGGCGCGGTGCTGGGCGGCGGCGGTGCTGGCGGCCTTGGCGGTGGTTTGCTGGATGCGGTGCTGGGTCAAAGCCCAACTCCCGTGAATCAGGGCAACGACATTTTGGGCAATATCTTTGGCAGCAAGGACGTGAGCCGCTCTGTTGCGGGCGAAGTGGCCGCAATGACAGGCATAGACGAGGGCATCCTCAAAAAGATGCTGCCAATTCTGGCCATGGCGGTTGCAGGCTATATGGCCAAGCAAGCGACCGGCGGCGGCGCTTCTTCAGCGGGATCATCGGGCGGCCTGGGCGGAGGCGCATTGGGCGGCATCCTTGGCTCAATCGTTTCTGGATTGGGCAGGCGCTAGGCTAGGAAAATGTGGGGCAGTGCGAGCTTACTCGGCTGCCTCATCCAGCCCGTCGGCAGCTTCCTCGGAATCGCCATCCCCTTCGGTCTCTTCAGCCCCCTCAATCTGGACGATAGGGTAAAAGGGCTCTCCTTCAGTCGCTTCCTCAAGCATGGCAATTATCTTCTCTGCCGCTTGCGCCTGACCGCCTCCGTGCGGGTTGGCGGCGAGTGGGGCAAGCGTTTGCGCAGCGATGATCGTTTTGCCTTCCCTAGCCTGCATCATTCCGACGTTGAAAGCCAGATCAAGGTCAAACGGGGCAAGTTGTGATGCACGCTCCAATGCATGGCGAGCCGTCTCTGACGGCTCTTTGCCGCGCCGCACATAGCTGTAATACAGATGAACCAGCGGCATGGGGTGATCAGGCTCCAGCTTGTTGAGCGCGATCAACGGGCGCATTGCATCTTTGAAGGCGGCATCTTCGTCGTCTGCATTCTGCGCCAGTGCGAACAATGCGTATCCTTTTTGCAGGTAGGCGTGCTTGGTCGAAGGATCGATGGCGATGGCGCGATCTGCAATCGCGACCGCCTCTTCAGAATTGCCAGCGTCAAATTCAGCCTCAGCCAGTGCTGCAAGCACATCTGCGTCATTCGGGAAACGCTCGGCAACTTCGCGAGCCTCTGGCAGCAAATCCTGCGCTTCTTCATGGGTAACCCCGCGCTGAGACTGGATGATGATGGGTAACATTTCATCCATGCCCGAAGACATTTGTTCGATCGCGATGGGGCCAATCGGCAGCGATGCTTTTTGCAAGCGGTATCCTGAGATGCGACGCTTGCGCAAATACGCCTTCAGGTCGCGCTCCATCGCATCGAGATCGCCGAAAATCTGCTCTGCTGCGTCCCGCGAATCCATGCCAGAGGCCACAGCCCGCCAATAAGCGCTTAGTTGCCCTTTTCGCTCGTCGCTGAACGACAGGAAATGGTACAAGGCCCATGACCGGCCATAGAAGCTGGCCAGCTTATTGCCATGCCGTTCTCGAAATTTGTCCGGATCGAGCAGCTCTTCAACTGTCACCACATTGGCATACTTCAATTCTGCCCCACGATGATAGGCGGGGCGCCCGATATCCAATGCATCATTCCGCATCAGGGCCGAAGCGAAGAATTCTGCCGAACCTTCGCTAAGCCACCGTGGCATCGCATAGCGGGAAGAGGAAATCATGAAATGATGGGCGTATTCGTGCAAAAGCACGGTGGTCGAAAAATGCGGTTCACCCGATTTGAGCTTGATCCGTGGAACGAAAGCTCGCGATCCGCTGGCGCGCGGGATGTAAAATCCGGCAACCGAAGAATTCTTCGCGCCATAAAGCTTGCGCAAGGTGCGCTCGCTGCCGACAACATAAATCGTCACGCGGTTCGAGGGGCTGGGCTTTTCCAGATCGCGTCCGGTCAGCATCTCCAGAGCTGAGTGGTAATGCTCGAGAAGTTCCGCAAACTCTTTCAAAGCCCCTGGGCGGGAATCAGAATAGATAACAAAATTATCGCTGCTTGCCCTGTGCCATTCAGCTTTGGCTGGTGTGTTCATGAGCACCAGCGAGAGCGCAACTGCACAAGTAATTCTGCGAAAAAACCTCACTCGTTGCTCCCGGCAGCTAAAGAAAACCCCTATATTACTTTGGCTGCATGGTAACGCGCTAAAATCGCTTGGCAAGGCCAATAAAGATACGCCCGCCGCCGCGCAAAATGACTGCGCAAACGGGGGCGTGCTTTACTATTGCAAATGATTTGACCCTTTTCGGGCCGAAGTCAGTCCTTCAGGTCTTGCGGAACAGTGCCGCCAGCCTGAGCAATCTTGTTCATGACCGCCTTATGCAGAGCGATGTTGTCTTCGGCCGTGCCGGAATAATCGGTGTTGCCCATTTCCTGCGCCAATTCCTTGCGATTGGCGTAGCTGGGATCAATCTGGACCAGTTTCATCAGATCTACGATTGACGTTTGCCAGTTCAATTTGTCCGCGCCAGGGATGTTGGCGATGCGGCGTTCGACTTCGTCATGGCTGATCGCAGCCGGTTCTACAGGTTTTGCTGCTTGCGTCGGAGCAGGTGTGGCCACCTTTGCCTTGTCATCGTCAGAGCCAAAAATCTTATCCTTGATTGAGCTGAAAATTCCCATTCTGTCCTCCATATTCCGGGTATGCGCTGATACGCTACAGATATTCCATAGCTGCGCCAAACTCCCTATGATCGCTGTAACAGAACAAAGAAAGCCACACCATGAACATCATATTGTCGATCGTAATGCTGGCCGCCTTTGCCCTGTTGGCCGGAGCATTTTTCATGTGGCGCCGCGGGGCACCGCCCAAACAACCACTGCTGATGGCTCTGCTTGCCATCATCGCAGTCATGAATGTTGCCATCTGGACGGTGCCCGATGCTAGCGGGGAAGCCCCCATCGACAAGGTCGAGGATTAGTCCGGCAACACCCAGCGGATTGAACTGGAGAAGCTTCCGCCGACAGGCTCGCCCAAACCGTTCTTGGCTGGAGTGAAGCGCGCCCGCTTGGACACCAATTGGCAGGTCGCCGCATCAAGCTCTGCGTGGCCCGTTGACCGCGTGATCGAGCAATTTTCGACCCGGCCATTGGTCCCAACGCTCAGTGTGAAACTGGCACTGCCGAACATTTCCTTGCGGATCCAGTTCGATTTGTAATCGCGGTCCGTCAGCCAGCGTGAAGGATCATTGCGCGGAGACAGCGCCACCGGCTTGAAAGGTTCGGGAATTGTGCCCAGTCCCGGTGTCGGGGAAGGCGCTGGTGGCAGAACCGTCAATTGAATGTCGTCGCTCATCGGCGGCAATTCCAGAGTGGTTTCGACGAAGCTGGGCTTTGGCGGAAGGATTTGCGGCACGGGCGGGGTGTAGACGACCGAATTGGTTGCAGGGTCAGGCTGCGTCTGCGGTTCAGGCGGAGGCGGGGGTGGCGGATCCCGATACTCTCTCGTCGGTAAAGGCCCCGAATACTGCTCTTGCACGAACTCGCCAGCGGCCAACCCAAGGACCACCAGCGTGCCGAGCGCAGCATGAATGCCGATCACCCCGGCTATGGCAACGGGACGGTTGGCTTGCGATTGCGTCAGATAAGACATTGTTTTCGCTCCTCTCTATGGAGCGCCGATCTTGAGTGCCAGCGACTCCAGATGAGTGATGGTACAACATATCATAGTGTTTAGCAAATGTGATAGGCCGCAGATGCTGTCGTGCGGCTGCGCGCGGCCCTTCATGCGCGCCTGATAAAGACTATCAGCGCGTTGGGAATGGTTTGATCGCTGCCGACAAAAGCAGCGATCATTGCGAAGACAATTTACTTGATCGGGCAGTCTGGCGAGAGGCGGAAGTCGAGGTAATTATCGACCGAGCCCATCAGATCCTCGATCTCGTTCTCGAAAAAGTGGTTCGCCCGCGGAATTTCTTCATGATGGATCGTGATATGTTTTTGCGTGCGCAACTTGTCGACCAGCTTTTGCACCGCGGTGGGTTGCACCACAGTATCAGCAGCGCCCTGAATGAAGATGCCCGAGGCGGGGCAGGGGGCCAGAAACGAGAAGTCGTACATATTGGCGGGCGGCGCGATCGAGATAAAGCCGCGCACTTCAGGGCGGCGCATCAGCAATTGCATGCCGATCAGCGCGCCAAAGCTGACGCCAGCGACCCAGGTGGTTTGCGCTTCCTGATGGATTGACTGGACCCAATCGAGCGCGGCGGCGGCATCGGACAATTCGCCAATGCCATTGTCAAAGCTGCCCTGGCTGCGGCCGACACCGCGGAAATTGAAGCGCAACACGGCAAAACCGCGATCCACAAAGGTCTTGTAAAGATGCTGCGTAATCCGTTCATTCATGGTCCCGCCGCCCTCTGGATGGGGATGCAGGATCATGGCCACCGGCGCACGTGGCCGCGGTGGAGGGGAGAAACGACCTTCGAGACGGCCTTCTGGGCCGGGAAAGATGACTGAGGGCATCGTAAAAACCTGTCAGATAAGGGTCAAACGCAAGTCGCCGGGTGGCGCGCGCGATGTCGGTGGCTATATAGGCTCTGCTGCAAAAATCGCAATTATTTAGAGCAAGGCCCATTCCGGAACGCATTTATCTCGATCATGCCGCCACATCTCCGCTCCGGCCAGAGGCGCGCGCGGCAATGGAGGAAGGCTTTGCGCTGTGGGCCAACCCGTCTTCTCCGCATGCCGAAGGGCGCAAGGCGAAGGCTGCGCTGGAGGATGCACGCGAGCGGATCAAAAAGGCGCTAGGATGGGATGGCGAGTTGATTTTCACTAGCGGTGCGAGCGAGGCGCTGTGGATTGCGCTCAACCGGACCAAGGCACAACGCCGCATAATCAGCGCAGTCGAGCATGATGCGGTGTTTAGGGCTGCGCCGGATGCGGAGGTTTTCGGCGACGAGACCGCAATGGATGCAAATACCATTCTGTGTGTGCAGCATGTCAATTCCGAAACAGGTGTCATCAATCCGGTCGGTCAGATGGTCGAGACGGTAAAGCCAACCGGAGCGGTTTTGCTGACCGATTGTTCGCAGAGCGCGGGCAAGTTGACCCTGCCTTCTGCGGATATGCTGGTCGTATCCGCTCACAAATTTGGTGGTCCGATCGGGATCGGTGCCTTGCTGGTGCGCGATTTCAATCTGCTAGAACCTGGCGGCGGGCACGAACGCGGCTACCGTCAAGGCACGGAGAACATGCCTGCTGCATTGGGTATGGCCGCTGCATTGGAAGCTGGCGAGTGGGTGACCACAGCTGAACAACGCAGCGCTTTTGCTGAGCAGCTGGGGTCGCGCATTCTGACCTTTGGAGATCAAACGGATTACATTTTCGCTCTAACCCATCCGAGCTTTAGCGCTCAGGCGCTCCTGATCCGCCTCGACGCGATGGGCTTTGCGGTTTCTGCTGGCAGTGCGTGTTCTTCCGGCACGCTGAAGAAAAGCCGCGTGCTTGATGCATTCGGCGTGTCGGATGAGGTCGCCGCGCGGACGATCCGGGTGAGCATCGGATGGAACACTACCCCGAACGAATTGGAACAATTCGCCGAGGCGTGGGCGAGTTTGTCGTGAAAAATCCCGTTCGGGCTGAGCTTGTCGAAGCCCTGTTCTTTTTTTTTGGATCAATCGATGGAAGTGAAGTGCAGCCCTTCGACAAGCTCAGGGCGAACGGTTAGAGAGCGTTTCCCATGATCTATCTTGATTATCAGGCCACCACGCCGCTTGCGCCGGAAGCGCGCGATGCCATGCTGCGCTGGCTCGACGGGCCGGATGGCACCGGCTTTGGCAATCCGCATTCACCGCACCGCATGGGTCGTCAGGCCGCCGCGGCGATTGAACTGGCTCGCGACCGGGTCGCGGCGCTGTTCCCTGCGGGTGGCAAGGTCATCTTCACCAGCGGTGCAACAGAGGCGCTCAATCTCGCCATACGCGGCAGCGGATCGGAAGGCTCCGTTTCCTATTCGGCAATCGAGCATTCCGCTGTGGGGGATACGGCGCAGGCCGCGGGAAAATCGCATATCCTCAATGTCTCGAAAGAGGGGCAGTGCAACACCGCTCAGGATGTACCGGCCGATACTCGGCTGATCGCGGTCATGCAGGTGAATAACGAGATCGGTACGGTCCAGCCGACCATCGACTGGCATCGCAAGGCGAAAGAGAACAATGCGCTGTTTCTGATCGATGCGGTGCAGGCCTATGGCAAGATGGAGGTCACCGGCGCAGACATGATCGCCGTTTCCGCGCACAAGTTCCATGGGCCGAAGGGCATAGGCGCCTTGTGGGTGCGCGATGGGGTGAAGCTGGGCGAGGTACAAACCGGCGGAGGTCAAGAGTTTGGCCTGCGGTCTGGCACCCTCTCCCCCGCCTTGATCGCAGGAATGGGCGCGGCGGCCAAACTGGCTCAGGAACGCATGGGCGAAGATGCCGAGCACGTCGAAATCTTATGGAACCGGGCGCGCGATCTGTTTTCCGATTGGGAACTGAACGGAAGCGCCGATGCGCGCTGGCACGGCAATCTCAACATTCGCAAGCCGGGCCTGGATGTCGCTCGTCTGATGTCGGATGTGCGCGACATGATGTTCAGCGCCGGGTCCGCCTGTGCCAGCGGCTCGGGCAGGCCAAGCCATGTGTTGAGGGCTATCGGGCTTGACGACAAGGCTGCCAAGAGTTCAATCAGGTTGGGATTCGGGCGCTATACGACGCTTGAACAGATCGAGGATGCCGCGACGAAGATCAATGCTGCTGCTGCAGCTCAGGAGGTCTGATGGTTGCCGTGACTTTTACCGATCCCGAGGGAAAAATTGTTGAAGCCCAAGGCGAACCCGGCGACAATCTGTTGCGCGTCGCGCAGGCAGCTGGACTGCCGCTGGAGGGGACGTGCGAGGGACAGATGGCATGCTCGACTTGCCACCTCGTGGTTGACCCCGATTGGTTCGACAGGCTTGGCGATGCCAGCGAGCCGGAAGAAGACATGCTCGACTTTGCCGCCGGCGTTCGCCGCACCTCCCGCCTGGCTTGCCAGATAGACCTGACCGACGAACTGGACGGCCTCGCCGTGACTGTCCCTGCCGATGCGCATGACGCGCGGCGGATGTAGCCCAGAAATTTTCCGGTTGAGCAAGAACCCCGCCGCACCAATGATGCAACGGGGCCCTCGCTGTGAGCTTTAAAAATTCCTCTGAAGCTTATGCAGCTTTCGCCATGTCGGCCTGCAAGCAATCAATCAATGCGCGAGAGAATGCCGGAATATCATCCGGATTGCGGCTAGTAATCAGATTGCCATCCTGGGCAACTTCCTTGTCGACCACATTGCCACCGGCGTTTTCCAGATCGGTGCGCAATGATGGCCAGCTGGTGACGGTCTTGTCTTCGACGATGTCAGCTTCAACCAGCAACCACGGTGCATGACAGATGGCGGCAATCGGTTTGTCCGCATCGTTAAATTCACGAACCAGTTCGATCACACGGTCATTCATCCGCAGAACATCGGGGTTGATCTGTCCACCGGGCAGCAACAGCGCGTCATAATCGCCCACGCTGACTTCATCGACAGTCAGATCGACAGAGACGCTGTCGCCCCAATCCTTTTCATCCCAACCCTTGATCTCGCCGTCTTCGATACTGGCGACCGTTGTATCAATGCCGGCGTTTTCAAGATTGCTCTTGGGATCCATCAATTCCGATTGTTCAAAACCGTCAGTGGCAATAATAAGTACCCGTTTCATAAATTAACTCCTTGATCTAATGTTACTTTTGTAACGGGCGGGGACAGCTTTTCGTTCCGTGCTGACAGCCAGGCTGTTGCTCTGATAAGGCAAGACGTGTCCGGGCGGCGCAATCGGCGCAAACCCCTCAACGGAGCCATCATTGTGAGCCTACGCGATACTGTTCGCCAGCTGGTGGAAAGTCCCCGTTTCACCACTTTCATAACCACTGTCATTGTCATCAATGCGGTGGGTCTGGGGCTGGAGACGTCATCGACCGTCATGGGGCAGGTTAGTGCAATCGTGTCTGCGCTGGATACAATCGCCATCGCAATTTTTGTGGTCGAGCTGCTGCTCAAACTGTTCGCCTACCGCCTGGCGTTCTTCAGGAACGGCTGGAACGTGTTTGACCTGGCCATTGTCAGCGCGGCTCTGGTCCCGGCAGGCGAGCAGTTTTCCGTCCTTCGGGCTCTGAGGATCCTGCGTGCATTGCGGCTGGTCTCTGTCGTGCCCAGCATGCGCAAGGTCATCGCCGGCCTATTCAAGGCCATTCCCAGCATCGGCACCGTGATAATCATGTTGCTGCTGTTGTTCTACATCAGCGCAGTGATGGCGACCAAGCTGTTCGGCCCGGCCTTTCCGCAATGGTTCGGCAATCTTGGGGCATCGCTGTATTCCCTGTTCCAGATCATGACGCTGGAAAGCTGGTCGATGGGGATCGTGCGCCCGGTGATGGAGGTGTATCCGTATGCCTGGGCGTTTTTTGTGCCCTTTATCCTGCTCACCAGCTTCATCGTGCTCAACCTGTTCATCGGTGTGATCGTCAATGCGATGGCCGAGGCGAATGACGAGGAAGCGCATGACGAACGCGAGGAAATCCTGAACGAGCTACGCGCCTTGCGATCCGAGATTACGGCACTGCGCGACAAGACCTGACCGGGCGCGAATCAGAGGGCAAAGTTGACACAGATGACATGGTGTCACTCGCCGTTGTCAGCAAGTTTCCCCTTATATTCAAATGCCTGATCGGTTCTGGCGAAGTTGACACATCTCCAACGCGAAATGCCTTTTGTTCTGCAAATTTTCAAAGAGCCGCGCGGATCATGGCAGGCCTTTGACAAGTAGGAAAATGGGGTCGGTTGCAATGCTTGCTTGTGGCCATGAATTGTCTGCTGAAAGCGCATCACCATTCCTGTGGAAAGCGCTCTCCCCCCGGCACCATGCAATTGCTAAGCGGAAGACATGGCTGACACCACAGAATTGCTTCCCGAAGATCCATTTGACTCGATTGTCGATGCACCGTTCGACGCCGCCTTGTCCGAGCGGTATATGGTCTATGCACTCTCGACCATCACGGCGCGTTCGCTGCCGGACCTGCGCGACGGACTGAAACCGGTCCACCGCCGCTTGTTGTGGACCATGCGGCAGTTGAAGCTGGACCCCAGCAACACGTTCAAGAAATCGGCCCGCGTGGTGGGCGAGGTGATCGGTAAATATCACCCGCATGGCGACACCGCCGCCTATGATGCGATGGTCCGGCTCGCGCAGGATTTTTCGCTGCGTTACCCTCTGGTGGAGGGGCAGGGCAATTTCGGCAATGTCGATGGCGATAATGCCGCTGCCTATCGCTATACCGAAGCGCGCCTGACCAAAACCGCAATGCAACTGATGGAAGGGCTGGATGCCGGCACGGTTGATTTCATCCCGACCTATAATGGCGAGGAAGAAGAGCCCGAGCTGATGCCCGGCCTGTTCCCCAATCTGCTGGCCAATGGGGCAAGCGGGATTGCGGTGGGCATGGCGACCAATATTCCCAGCCACAATGTCGCCGAAGTGATCGATGCGACGCTGGAACTGATCGATAACCCGCATGTCGAGCATGCCCGTCTGATGGAGCTGTTCGCAGGTCCTGATTTTGCCACCGGCGGCCAGGTGATCGACAGCGCGGACGTGATCTCCCACGCTTACGAAACCGGCCGGGGCAGCTTCCGCCTGCGCGGCGTTTTCGCAGCGCCCGAGGCGGACAAGGCCGAGGATCAAACGGCCGGGATAGAGCGGCTGGGCGGGGGCCAATGGCAATTGGTTATCACCGAAATTCCCTATCAGGTGCAGAAGGGCAAACTGATCGAGCAGATCGCTCAGGCGATCGCTGACAAGAAACTGCCCATTCTGGAAGATGTTCGCGACGAAAGTGACGAGCAGATCCGCATCGTGCTGGTCCCGCGCAGCCGCAACGTGGATCCGGAATTGCTCAAGGAATCGATCTTCAAGCTGACCGATATGGAAACGCGGTTCGGCCTCAATCTCAATGTTCTGGATGCCACCCGCACGCCTATGGTGATGGGCTTGAAGGAATTGCTGCAGAACTGGACGGCCAGCCAGATCGAGATTTTGCAGCGCCGCAGCCAGCACCGGCTGGACCAGATTGCCCGGCGGCTGGAGCTGGTCGAAGGCTATATCATCGCTTTCCTCAATCTCGACCGGGTGATCGAAATCATCCGTAACGAGGATGAGCCCAAGCCGATCATGATGGCCGAATTCAATCTGACCGACCGGCAGGCCGAGGCAATACTCAACATGCGGCTGCGCAGTCTGCGCAAGCTGGAGGAGATGCAGCTGCGCGATGAAAAGAGCAAATTGCTGGAAGAAAAGGACGAGCTGGAGACGCTGCTGGGATCACCCGCACGCCAGCGCACCAGGCTGAAGCGTGACCTGAAGGCGTTGCGCAAGGATTATGCCGAGGATACCAGGCTGGGTGCGCGCCGCACCCGGATCGAGGAAGCGGCCCCTGCGGTGGAATTCTCGATGGATGCGATGATCGAAAAAGAGCCGGTCACCGTGATCCTGAGCCAGAAGGGCTGGATCCGTGCAGCAAAAGGGCACGTCGATCTGGCGCAGGACTTCAAGTATAAGGAAGGCGATGACCTTGCCTTCATCCTGCACGCCCAGACAACCGACAAGCTTCTGATTGCCGCAGAAAATGGCCGGTTTTACACGCTGGGTTGCGATAAATTGCCCGGCGCGCGCGGTTTTGGCGAGCCGGTCCAGTCGATGATCGACATGGAGGCGCAAACCCGCATTGTCGGGATGGTGGTGCACAAGGATGGCGGACGGCTGCTGCTGGCATCCTCCATCGGCAAGGGCTTCATGGCGCAGACCAGCGATCTGCTGGCCGAAACGCGCAAAGGTCGCCAGGTCGTCAATCTGAAGGGCGATGCGAAGTTTGCGGTGATGCATGAAGTCGGCGAAGGCCATGATCACGTTGCTGTCGTGGGCGAGAACCGCAAGCTGATCGTCTTCAACATGGAAGAAATTCCTGTCATGGGCCGGGGACAGGGTGTGACCCTGCAACGGTACCGCGATGGCGGATTGTCGGACCTCAAAACCTTCACTCTGGCCGATGGCCTTAGCTGGACGATGGGCGGCAAGGGTGACCGGACGAGGACAGAAAACGAGATCTGGCAATGGAAGGTGGCGCGCGGCGCTGCTGGACGCTTGCCGCCGCAAGGCTTCCCCAAGGATAACCGGTTCTAGGAATTGAGACGCAAAAGGGGCCGCCCGGTGCGATACCGAGCGGCCCCTTTTGAAACGCAAGCGTCGTGGGTGGGCTTAACCGCCCTGAACCGCTGCCTTGATGTCTTCCAGATTGGCGCGCGCGACCAGTTGGTCATTGGCATCCAGCGCGAAGAAATTGCGTGGCAGTGTCACCAGGCCAACGTCATCATTGGTGACAACCACATTGTCGGCAAGCAGTTCGCTGATCGTGCCAAGCGGTTGCGCGTCAGCAGTGATGACCGGAGTGCCGACAGAAATTGCAGCGTTCAACTTTGCAGCGGCTTCAGCCTCGGCAGCGGCCTGCGCCTGAGCGGCAGCCTGCTGCTGGGCGACTTGCTGCGCCATCATGCCGTCGATCTGTGCCTTGGTGGCATTGACGGTCCATTTGCCTTCGCGCTCTGCCAGAAGGTTGGCGGGCAGTGGAGCCTTGTGGGTGCCGGTGTCGACAGTCACGATGCCATCAGCATTGCTTTCAACGGTACCAATGGGAGCATCGTCATTGCCGAACACGGTCGTTCCGGCATCCTGCGCAAAAGCGGCGGCAGGGGTTACGGTCAGTGCAGTGGCAAGAAGGGCGAGCTTCGCAAATTTCATCAATTCATCTCCGTAAACATTCATAAGTGCAACGCTCGCAACCGGTATCCTCTCCGGGAAGGAGCGCGTTTCAAACAGTTTGGATGGATAATGCGGGAGAGGCCGATTACCCGGACACAGCCTTGGACAGGCCGCTTGGCGCAAGGTTTAAACAAGCCGCAGGGGGCTTTGCAACCGTGGTTTTTATGGCTTTACCCGCCTGAAGCTAGGATGAAGCGGGTTTGGCCTTGGCCAGTTCTTCATTCAGCAATTGCTGAACGCGCGAAGTGTCTGGAAAACCTTCATCAATCCAGCGATCCTCGATTGCGCGCATCATTCTGGCGATCTGAGGGCCGGGTTCGACGCCGCGAGCGATAATTGCGCCGCCCTTGAGCGGAAACTCGGGCTGAACCCATGTCGCAAGGCTTCTGGCATCACCCTGGGACAGCAAAATGCGGTCAACTGCGCAGTCTCTGCCCTGGCGATAGGCCAGCGCTGCGGCATCCTGCGCATTGGTGCAAGCATCAGTTGCGCCATCGCGTTCAGCCACGCAAATCAGATGCGCGCGTTGCTTGCGCGACAGTCGCAACCGCCCGGCAATCGCATCGGCAATCTCGCTGATGGCCGGGGTCAGCGCGGCCAGCCGGCGCAGACCATCGGGGGTAAAGCCCTGCGCCTGCTCTGCGGCAATAACCGCGCGCAGAGTGGCGAGCTGCGCCTTGCAGCTTTCCGGCAGGATCACTTGCAGCACCTTGCGGGCATGCATCCGCTCGATCGTATCGGCTGGGTCGGGCAAGCCCAGCAGGTTGAGCAATTCGGTCGCAACACGCTCTCGGCTCAATGCGGCCATGGTGCTGGCCAGATCAGCGCAGGCATTCTCTGCCTGTTCATCCAGAGCGGCACCAAAACGCGCCTGGAACCGGTAGTAACGCAGGATGCGCAGATGGTCTTCGGCAATACGTTCGCGCGCATCACCGATAAAGCGCACCCGCCGTTCGGCCAGATCGTCCAATCCGCCAAAATAGTCTGATATTTCCAGCGTTTCGGGATGGGCGAACAGCGCGTTGATGGTGAAGTCTCGCCGCGCGGCATCCTCTTGCCAATGCTTGGCAAAGGCGACCGTTGCCCGCCGCCCATCGGTCGCCACATCACGCCGCAAGGTGGTGATTTCCACCGGGCCATCATCCAGTATTGCGGTAATGGTGCCATGATCGATGCCCGTCGGCACAGTCCGAATGCCAGCCTCGCGACAGCGATCAATCACGGCATCGGGCCAATGGGTTGTCGCGCAATCCACATCATGAACGGGCAGTCCGAGTAAACTGTCCCGCACTGCCCCGCCGACCCAGCGGATGTTATCTGCGCCCAAGGCACGGGTCAGCTCGCCTAGGCCGACGCGACTGGTCCACTCTGCATCGGCCAAGGGGGCGAAGGAGGGGTCAGCCGCCATCGGCCAATTCCTCAAACGCCATCCGGCGCGAAAGGTTGGCGATGATCGCTGCCGTTACGCCCCAGATGCGGAAGCCTTCGTAATCCATTTCGAGATATTGCCGCATTTCGCCGCGCCAGAACACCTCTTGTTGGGTCCAGTTGTTCGCGTCCATGACCAATGCCAGCGGAACTTCGAACCAGGCTTCGACTTCTGCCGGATTGGGACGCAGATCGAGATCGGGCGGGACCACGGCCAGCACCGGTGTCACGTCAAAGCCGGTGCCGGTCTGATATTGATCGGTGGTGCCGATGATGCGCACCTTGTCGGATGGTAGAGCCAGTTCCTCGTCCGCCTCGCGCAGGGCAGCGGTGATGGCATCCTCACCCCGGTCCAGCTTGCCGCCGGGGAAGGCAACTTGCCCGGGATGATCACGCATATCCTTGGGGCGCTGGGTTAGAATGAGGCCCGGCTCCGCACGGTCTGTCACTGCGATCAAAACCGCCGCACGAGCTGGTGTTTCAGAGCGGGCAAAGTTTGCGTCATTCAGCAGATCGGCCAAAGGCTCGCGATGGCCGCGCTCGAACTGCTCGGCAAGGCGATCAAACAGTGCGCTCATCCGGGAACCAGCGAAAACATTTCGGACCGGCTGCTTACGCACCAGTCGCCATTTTCGGAGCCGGCGTTCTGGCGCATCGCAATGTCGGCCAGCTGTTGATAGGTGCTGCGGTTCAGCCGCGCCTCGCAGCCGCGCCGGACCATCAGGTACAGTGCCGGTGTGTCCGCATCGCCGCGCGCAATAAGCGGGTGCTCCGGGCCAGCGATGACCAGATCGTCCGAATTGAGGCGGAAGGCCAGTTCAGGACCGTGCGCCGCGTCCTTTTCGGCCACATCGGTGGCGATGAAAGCGGCATCTTCCACTTCAATGCTCAGCTTTTCGAACGGGCTGACCAGATGATGCGAACCATCGCGATCGCGCATCAGCAGGCTGGAAAAGGCACGGACCATCGCATCGCGGCGGATCGGTGATCCATCGTGAAACCATGTCCCATCCGCAGCGATACGCATGCGACTGTCACCGGTTTGCTGCGGGTCCCAGCTTTCGATTGGGGGCAGTTTGCGCGCGGCGACCTGCTCGGCAATTTGCGACAAGGTAAGACCGGCAAGGTCGGGGGGAGGTTGGTAGGGCATGGCTGATGTCCCGATGCCAGAAGCCAGCGCCTTCGCCAAGTCCAAGGCGTGGACGGTTGCTATTCAGTCAGCCAAACCATCGACGAAACTGGCCGGCATCAGTTCTGCCAGGGGCCCAGCATACCCTTTTCGGGCAGGATCGCCGGGTTGGCACAGCGCAGCAGCAAGCGCGCTGGATCATTTGGTCCCGGACAGTGCCAACTTGCTGTATGATCGGCACTGAAGCCGAAAAACCGGCCATAATATTCCGGATCACCAATCAGCAGTTGCGGCAGCGGCGCATCGGGGCCAATTGCCTCCAGTGTTGCCAACATCAGCATCTTGCCAAAGCCTTCGCCCTGCCGTTCGGGCAAGACTGCGACGGGACCGATCATCAGCAAGGGGTGGGCGCGGCCATCCGGATCGGTCAGCGCAATCGGCCAGACCTGTATCGTGCCCACCAGAAAATCATCTTCATCCAGCGCGGCAAAGCTCAGCGCCTCCAGCCAGCTGGTCCCTTCGCGGATGCGATAGGATGTCCGGGCCAGCCGGTCAGCGCCAAACGCCCGGTCGAGCAATTGCTCGATCAGGGGCGGTTCGATGTTCGCAAGGGGCACCAGTTTTGCCATAGCAGCGCGCGCTTAATCGCCTTGCACCCCAGTGTCACTCACTTTGCGCGCGGTTTGGCGAGAATTACCGCCAGGTGCACTTTTATGCCTGGTTGACCTATTGTCCCACAGTCATCCGCAGCAGCCTGCCACCCTCGCCATCTTCGAGCACCCAGATCGCGCCATCAGGTCCCTGATCAACGGCCCGGATGCGATTGTCGAAGGGATACCGGGCAGCTTCTGTCGCTGTGGTTCCGTCAATTTCCACCCGGACCAATGCATTGCCGCTGAGGCTGGCGATCAGTGCATCGCCTTGCCAGTCTGCGAACATATCACCGGAATAGAAAATCATATCGCCCGGCGCGATAACCGGGGTCCAGTGGATCGCTGGCTTGACGAAGCCATCATCCTCGCTGTGGTCCTCAATCGGATCGCCGCTGTAATGATTGCCGTAAGATCGGGTGGGCCAACCGTAATTGGCACCCGCTTCAACCAGATTGAGCTCGTCCCCGCCAGCCGGGCCATGTTCCATGTCCCACAGGCGGCCTTGCGCGTCCCAATCCATGCCCAGAATGTTGCGATGGCCATAGGACCAGATTTCGTTCATCGGCGCAGGCTGATCGGCCATCGGGTTGCCTTCTGCCGGCGTGCCATCAAGGTTGAGGCGAACGATGGTGCCAAGCGTGTTGCTGTTGTCCTGCGAAGGCTCCAGCTTCTGCCGGTCACCGCTGGCAATGAACATATGGCTTTCATCGGGTGAAAACAGGATGCGGTGGGAATAATGACCGCGCCCGGTCACCTTGGGGGTCTGCCTCCAGATGACGGACAGATCCTGAATTTCGCAGCTCTGGTGATCGGCGCAGACCAACTGTCCCCTGGCTACGGCAGCGCCGCGTGTGTCGCCGTTGCCAGCTTCGGCATAGCTCAGGTAAATCGTGCGCGGGGTCAGCGTGTCAGCCGCTTCGCTTTCAAGAAAGGCGATGTCACCCAGGCCGCCCTGGCCGCCATAATCAACCTCGGGCGCACCGCTGACGAAGATCGCGCGCTCATTGGCGGTATCAAATCCGGTAATCTCGCCCGGCTTTGTGGTGATGATCATCACATCCGTGCCCGGCACAAAGGCGGCTGCCCATGGCTCTTCGTAGCTGCCGAACTCATCAATGACGGTCCGCATATCGGAGCTGCCCGCGGCGCTATCCACATCGGCAGAGGCGCTGCAGCTTGCGAGCAAAGCGCATGCGGGGAATAGAAGGGCGAGAGGTTGTTTGATCATGCTCATGTTCAGTGGAACTCCCCAAAACAAATCTGGTGCCCCCGAAAATGAAGCCCCGATCATCGTCGGAGTGGACGAAGCCGGGCGGGGGCCATTGGCTGGGCCCGTTGTGGCGTCGGCTGTGCTGTTGTGCAAGGGGTCTCCGGCGGGCCTTGCCGATTCCAAACAGCTTTCGGCCAAACGCCGCAACACGCTTGATCTGCAATTGCGCGAGACGTGTTATTGGGCGGTCGGCATAGCCGAGCCTGCAGAGATTGATCAGCTCAACATATTGCAGGCCACCATGCATGCCATGGCGCAAGCCGTTGCGGGCCTGGCCGGTGCGATGGGCCGGGATCCCGACGAAGTGTTGATCGATGGCAATATGACGCCAGCCGGGCGGGCGCCGCAGTGGAGATGGCAGGGCAGGGCCATTGTCGGGGGGGATGCAATCGAGCCGGCAATCTCTGCCGCCTCGATCATTGCCAAGCAATGGCGCGACCGGCTGATGGTGGATGCAGCGCGCGACCACCCGTTCTATGGCTGGGAACGCAATAAGGGTTATGGCACGAAAGAGCATATGGAAGCCTTGCGAAAGCATGGGGCGACCCCCTTGCATCGGCAAAGCTTTGCCCCCGTGGCACAATTGGCACTTCTCTGACGCGCAAAATCCGCTAAGCGCTGCTGCGTGATTACAGCAATTCTTCTGAGCATCGCCGGCCTTATCGGCCTTGCCATCGGCGGCGAGTTTCTCGTCAAGGGATCGGTTGGCATTGCCCAGCGTCTGGGCGTGTCGAACCTTGTCACCGGATTGGTGATTGTCGGCTTTGCCACCAGCATGCCTGAAATGGTCGCCAGTGTTCAGGCTGTCGCCTTGGGCTCGCCCGAGATTGCCTGGGGCAATATTGCCGGTTCCAATATCGCCAATTCCATGCTGATTCTGGGTGCAACCGCTCTGATTGCGCCGATCGTGCTGAAGGGTACGGGCCGCCGCGATGCGGTGGTAGCGCTGATCGTGTCCGCCTTGATCCTGGCGATCGGCGTGGCGCAGCTGGCCTCGATCTGGATCGGCGTCGGGCTGCTCGGCATTCTGATCGCCTACATCATCTGGCGTTATCGCCACCCGCGCAGTGATGATGACGAAGACGATGAAGTCCCGCCCAAAATGTGGCTCGCGGTCGTTTATTTCATCATCGGGCTGGGCCTGCTGGTCGGCGGGGGCAAATTGCTGGTCGATGGCGCGATTGATCTGGCCCGCCTAGCCGGTATCAGCGAGACCGTGATCGGCCTGACCATCGTTGCCATCGGTACGTCCTTGCCCGAACTGGCGGCCTCGGTGGCTGCTGCGCTCAGGGGCAAGCCCGGTCTGGCTCTGGGCAATGTCGTCGGCTCCAACATTTACAATCTGCTACTGATCGGCGGGGTCACGATGATCCTTGCGCCATTGCCTGCACCTGCTTCGCTCAATGATGTGGAATGGCCCTTGGTCGTTGGCACCGCATTGGTCATTCTGTTGCTGTTCTGGTTTGCCAGCCGCATATCTCGCTGGATGGGCGCTGGCCTGCTCGCAGGATTTGTGGCGTTCAACGTCTTCTTGTTTGTCTGACCAGCTGAGTCCGCAGGGCAACACCCCATCATACAGAGTCCGGTAAAGCCGTTGGGACTCAATATCTTGTGGGGGACTCTTTTTGTTCTCTCATAACTAACGCGGCATTAACCATAATCGCCGATGATTAGCCCTTGACCTGGAGTCCGGTTGGACTCACCCTGTGGATAAGTTTGCCGAAGGGATGTGGATATGGGGGTCCTCGAGACCGCGAAGACGCGTGCGCCAATGCTCGCGAAGACCAAAAAGAAGGCCGCCAGCGCGCCTGCCGATACGCTGCCGCTTGGCCGGATTCTGGACGGTGATTGTGTGGAGGCGATGCGCAGCCTGCCGGATAATTCGATCGACTGCGTGTTCGCTGATCCGCCTTACAATCTGCAGTTGGGCGGCGATCTCAACCGGCCCGACGGCAGTCAGGTTGATGCGGTTACCGACCATTGGGACCAATTTGACAGCTTTGCCATCTATGACCAGTTTACCCGTGACTGGCTGACCGAGGCGCGCCGTGTGCTGAAGCCGGACGGTGCCCTGTGGGTCATCGGCAGCTATCACAACATCTATCGCGTGGGCGCTATCCTGCAGGATCTGGGGTTCTGGATCCTCAACGATATTGTCTGGCGCAAAACCAATCCGATGCCCAATTTCAAGGGCACTCGCTTTACCAATGCGCACGAGACCCTGCTGTGGTGTTCGCAAGGGGAGAAGGCGAAATACCAGTTCAATTATCGGGCGATGAAAACGCTCAACGATGAACTGCAGATGCGCAGCGACTGGCTGCTGCCGATTTGTTCGGGCGGGGAGCGTTTGAAAGAGGGTGGGACGAAAGTTCACCCGACGCAGAAACCCGAAAGCCTGCTTTACCGCGTGCTGCTCGCCACGACTGAGAAGGGCGACGTTGTGCTCGATCCTTTCTTTGGCACCGGCACCACTGGCGCGGTGGCCAAACGTTTGGGCCGCGAGTGGATCGGGTGCGAGCGCGAGAATGTCTATCGCGATGCCGCCTACAAGCGGATCGAGAAAGAGCTTCCGCTGGATGAAAGCGTGATTGAAACCATGCAAAGCAAGAAGGCCGCGCCCCGCGTTGCCTTTGGCGCTTTGGTCGAAAATGGCTACATCAAGCCGGGCACGCAGGTGTTTGACAAGAAACGGCGCTGGATCGCGACAGTGCGCGCAGATGGCTCGCTGACCTATGAAAAGCAGATGGGCAGCATTCATGGCCTGGGCAAGGATTTGCAAGGAGCGCCCAGCTGCAATGGCTGGACCTTCTGGCATTACGAACATGAGGGCGAAATCAAACCTATTGATGCCGCCCGCCAAACCTACCTCCTCGCCACCGAGGATTGAGCGTCAACTTCGAGGCGTGACAAGGGCTCGCAATTTGGACGCTGGCCGGCATTTCTAATTCGTCACTCCTGCGAAGGCGGAAAACGATTTGTTAATCGGGTTGAGCGGGATCAAGAGTGCTGATCATCGATCACCTGTCCTACACGCGCAATGCGCTCTAAACCGGGGGAATGTTGCCCCTCGCGCCCTTCCAATCCACGCTGCAATCGCCGAACGCATACGCGGTGACATTCTTCTCCTATGGATGTGTAACATGTGTAACCAACATTGCCGCAACGGCGTGCGAGGCTGACCGATGAGCGAAACCGTCTATATTCATCCGCTGACCCTGGCGCCTGGCCCACAGGCGGTGGAGGGCGATGCCGTCCGGCTGGCAGGGGGCATGGTCTATGCCCGCGAATTCGCTGTCATCACGCGTGATGGCAACGCAGTGACGGGGCGCTGGCTGGCAACCAAATCCACCATGTCCGATGTGCTGGGACAATTGCCGGTACCTTTGGCGGAAGAGGCAGCTGCGCAATGGACCAATCTGGCGCTGGTGCATCCACCACTGGAACTGGGCGCGCGGACCGTCCGGCTCGACCAGCCGCAGATCATGGGCATTCTCAACGTTACGCCGGACAGTTTCTCTGATGGCGGGGATTTCCTCGATGATCCCGAGGCTGGCCGGGCCCATGCCTCTGCCATGCTGGAAGCGGGCGCTGCGATCATCGACATCGGCGGGGAAAGCACCCGTCCCGGGGCAGCGGCAACGTGGGAGGGGGACGAAAAGGATCGCGTCCTGCCCGCGGTGGAATATTGCAGTGCGATGGGCGCTGCGATCAGTGTCGACACCCGGCGTGCCGGTGTGCTGGAGGCAGCGCTGGCGGCAGGCGCGCATATCGCAAACGATGTCTCTGCCTTGCGCTATGATCCGCGAAGCGCCGAAATCGCGGCAAGCAGCGGATGCCCGGTGATCTTGATGCACGCACCGGGTGAGGGCGACGACCTGCACGAAGGCGGTGATTATAACAGCATCGTCCATGATGTGTTTGACTGGCTGAAACAGCGCCGCGATGCAGCGGTGGCCAAGGGGATTTCCCGTTCGCGCATCATCCTTGATCCCGGCATCGGTTTTGGCAAGTCGTTGAGCGACAATCTGGCGCTGATCAATGCGCTGCCGTTGTTTCACGCCTTGGGGCAACCGCTGTTGCTGGGAGCCAGTCGCAAACGGATGATCGGTGCACTTTCCAACGAAGATGCTGCCGACCAACGGCTGGGCGGCAGCTTGGCCTTGGCCGTCGCGGGAATGAATGCCGGGGTCCAATTGCACCGCGTGCATGATGTTGCACCCACGGTTCAGGCGCGCAATGTGTGGCGCGGATTACGTGATGCTGCGCTGACCGATTTTTCGCAACTTCCATGAACCTGATCTTGTGACTCAGAAATTCGATAAACACTGCGAATGTAGGGAATAATCGACAAGTATCCCGTGCGAGGGGGCCCATCCCAACCCTCTACAGAAAGATACACAATCCAATGACTATCTCCCCCTATAAGAGCATGCGCTCGCTTTTGCTTGCCATTCCGGCCGTGAGTATTGCTGCGCCGATTGCGGCCCAAGCGAATGATGTTGACCCAGAGGGCGGCCTTTACGTGTCAGTTCAGGCTGGCGTTACATCTCCGAGTGATGACAGCTTCAACGGAATTCAGGCGCCGGTTGCGGCATCTCCCGGTGCGCCGGGAGCACCAGCTAGCGTAGAACTGGAATTCGACGAGGATTTTGTCGGCACAATTGCGGTAGGTTACCGTTTGCCGAAACTGGTTTTCGGTATTTTCCAGCCCAGTGTGGAGTTGGAATACAGCTATGCCGAAGCCGGAATCGATGGCGGAAGTTTCAACGGTGGGGATCAGACTTTCTCCGGCGAGAACGAAGTCAATACCTTCTCGATCAATTACCAGTCAGACATTCGTTGGTCTGACGATCAAAAGCTTATTCCCTTCTTCGGGGGTGGCATTGGTATTGCCGATGTTGATGCCGAAGTCGGCTATTTTCCCAATAATGGAGTGGCGACATCGCCCACCTTTGCCCTGACCGGCAGCAGCACGGAATTCACCTATCAGAGCAATATCGGGTTGCAATATGTGCTGACGGATCGGATCGAGCTGCAAGGCAGAGTGCGTTACCAGCGTATCGATGGCGTCAATCTGGAACGGCGCTTCGTTGGTGGCGGGGCGGATGCTTTCAACGCCAATGTCAGTGGTGATTACGAGACTGTGAGCTTCCTCGCCGGGGTCCGCGTCCGCCTGTAATACCATTGCATCTTAGAACGATCCGGGGTCACGTCATGGTGGCGATCCCGGATCGTTCGCCTTGTGACAGTTCCAGGCCAATGCGGGCGATACCAAGGGCTCGCGGCAGAAATTATTAGCGGGCCCGGTAACCAGATCGGGGATTGGCACGAAAAGGGGAGGGTAAACTCAACCCCTTCATCGGATGCCCCTGTTATGAAAATCTCGATCACCAAGCGTATCTTCGCAGCGACACTTCCCCTGGCCATTACCGTTCTGGGCGCACCAGCAATGGCACAGTCTGTAGATGCCGATGCGCCAAAAGGCGGGCCATATGTTTCACTGCAAGCCGGTGTTACATCGCCAAGCGACGAAACTTTCACAGGCGTTCAGGACCCGCAAGGCGCATCGCCAGGTGCAGCAGGCGCTCCGGCAGCTGTGGATGTTGGCTTTGACGAGGGTTTCATTGGAACCGCGGCGGTTGGCTATCGTTTGCCGCGCCGGGTCTTTGGCCTGTTCCAACCGAGCGTCGAAGTGGAGTATTCCTATGCTGAGTCCGACGTCAGCAGTGGCAGCTTTAATGGCGGCAACCAGATTTTTGGCGGCGATACCGAAGTCCATACCGTCTCACTCAATTACCAATCGGATATCATCTGGTCGGACAATCAGAAGCTGGTTCCCTTCTGGGGTGGCGGGATTGGTATTGCCGATGTCAGCTCGAACGTGAATTATTTTCCTGACAATGGCGTCGCAACTGCGCCGACTTTCGCTGTTACCGATGGCGGGACCGGTCTGTCGCTGCAAAGCAATATCGGTCTGCAATATGAACTGTCAGACCAGCTCTCTTTGCAGAGCCGGGTCCGCTATCAGCGCATTTCCGGTCTCGAGTTCGAACGCACCTTTGTTGGCGGCGGCGCCAGTGATTTCAACGCAGAGCTTGATGGCCGCTATGAAACGGTCAGCTTTCTGGCCGGTGTTCGCTTCCGTTTCTGAAACGAGTGAGGCGTCGAAAGGCGCCTCACACCCTCACACCCTCACACCCTCTCGCCCGGTATCACTCAGGCGGCGTTGTCGATCCCCAGATCGCTCAGCTTGCGGTAAAGGGTCGACCGGCCAATGCCCAGTCGCCTCGCAACTTCGGTCATGCGGCCACGATAATGCCCGATGGCAAGCCGGATCACGTCCGCTTCGATCTCCTCGAGCGGGCGAAGATTGCCGTCATTGGTGTACAACATCACGCCAACGCCATCATAATTCTGGGCGACCTCGCCGCGCGCATCGCCGAGCAGTTCGGACAATTGCGGGAAGCTTTCCGCGGTCAGCGTTTGTTTGTCGCAGAACACGGCAGCACGGAATAACACCGCCTGCAGCTGGCGCACATTGCCCGGCCAGTCATAGGCGGCCAGCAAAGACAATGCGGAATCTGTGATCGAGAGATGACGCAGTCCGGGCTGCTCGCCGATCCGGGCGAGGAAATGCCGGGTTAACGCCGCGATATCGCCGGTGCGTTCCCTCAAGGGAGGCAGGCTGATTGTGGTCTGGGCCAGCAATTCATACAGTTTAGGGGAGAAATGGTCCGAGGCGACCAGGTCTGCCAGCGGGAAATTGCCCGCGCTCAGCACCCGGACATTGACCCGGAAGCCATGCGATGCACCCACTGGACGCACAATGCCGGTGCTGAGCATTTCGGCCAGCTGTTCCTGCATGTCGTGTTTCAGCCGGTCGATCTCATCCAGCACCAGCGTGCCGCCATCACATTGCTGGAAGGCGCCGATCTGCCGGTCGAAAGCGCCGGGGAAAGCATTGGGCTCGTGCCCGAACAGCACCGAATCGAGCGATGTTGTGGGAACGCCGCCGATATTGATGATGCGGAACGGAGCCTTGGACCGCGGGCTGGCTGCATGCATGGCACGCATCAGCATTTCCTTGCCGGTGCCGCTTTCGCCTTCGATCAAGGTGTTGCTGTGGCCGCGCGCAGCCTTGGCCGCCTGAGCCAGAGCGGTGCGAAATTTGGGCGCTGTGCCGATCATCGCGTCAAAATCGAGGCTGGCCTGCATTTTTTCGGTGAGCGGCTGCAGCTCTGCCTTGGCTCCTTCGCGTTCGGTTGCGGCGCGCAACGCTTCCATCAGGCGATCCGGGGCGACCGGCTTGATCAGATAATCGGTTGCGCCTGCGCGCATGGCTTCCACCGCCAGCAGAGGGGATGCGCTGGTCGTCAGCATCAATATGGGAAGAGCAGGGCGACGGGCCTTCAGTTCCTCGATCAGCGAGCAAGCGGCATCACCCGGCACCCATTGGTCAAGAATGATGGCGGACAGTTGCATACCCTCGCGGGTGCCAAGCATGGCGATCGCAGTTTCGGAATCGCTTGCGACAAGCGTGCGCCACCCGTCCCGCGCTGCCAGCGCCGTAATCAACCGGCTTTGCGCCGGTTCGTCATCAATCAGCATGACCAGGCGGTTTTCGCTATCCGTCATGATCCCCAAATCATCTCAAACTGTAATCCAGTGGGAATACAGGAGGTGGGTAAAGACCAGATTAAGGGTGTTTCATCAGTTTTGCGCCCTTGAGATTGCGTTTGTTGCACGATAGACGAGCCAGCAACACATTTATGACAATCGAGGGAACACTATCGATGGCTTCGCAAGACATGGAAAATGCCAAAAGCACCTACAGCAGCTTCATCAGCATGCTCAAGTGGGCCGTGCCAGTAATCGCACTGATCACATTCATTGTCCTGATCCTGATCGCCGATTAAGCGACTGATCCGTTGAAAATTGCAGTTCTGAAGGAACGCGCCGCTGGCGAGCGCCGTGTTGCCGCCACCCCTGAAACGGTCAAGAAGTTCATTGCCCTGGGCAACAGCTTTGCAGTCGAGAGCGGGGCGGGCGCGGCTGCGTCCATCTCCGATGAAGCCTATGCAGAGGCAGGGGCCGAGATCGGAACCGCAGAGGCAACGGTTGCCAAGGCCGATATTGTACTGGGCATTCAGGCACCCGATGCGGCGCTGCTGAAAGGCGCAGGGACTGGAGCGATGGTGGCCGCACTGTTCGATCCGTTCGGCAATGCTGGCGTGGTCGATAACTATGCCAAGGCAGGACTTGAAGCTTTGTCGATGGAATTCATGCCGCGCATCACCCGTGCGCAAAGCATGGATGTGCTGTCCAGCCAGTCCAACCTTGCCGGGTACAAGGCGGTGATATCCGCCGCCGAAGAATATGGCCGCGCCTTCCCGATGATGATGACAGCGGCTGGCACAATTCAGCCTGCCCGCGTGTTCGTGATGGGCGTGGGCGTTGCCGGTCTTCAGGCGATTGCGACCGCGCGCCGGATGGGCGCACAGGTTTCTGCAACCGATGTGCGCTCCGCCACCAAGGAACAGATCCAATCGCTGGGTGCCAAGCCGATCTTCGTTGAGGAGGTCGAAGGCATCGAAGGCGAAGGCTCTGGCGGTTACGCAACCGAGATGAGCGACGAGTACAAGGCCGCACAGGCCAAACTCGTCTCCGAACATATTGCCAAGCAGGACATTGTGATTACCACCGCATTGATCCCTGGCCGTGCCGCGCCTCAGCTGATCTCTGACGAGCAAATCGCCACGATGAAGCCAGGCAGTGTCATTTTTGATCTGGCGGTGTCTCAGGGCGGCAATGTCGCCGGATCGCAGGCTGATCAGGTTGTTGACAAACATGGCGTGAAGATCATGGGCTATTCCAATACGCCCGCGCATTTGGCGGCGGACGCATCCGCGCTGTTTGCGCGCAACCACTACAATTTCCTGTCCGCCTTCTGGGACAAGGGGCAAGGCAAGCCGGTTCTCGACGAAGAGATTGGCGATGCCATCCGCCTGACGCAGGGCGGCGCAATCGTGAACGAGAGGCTGAAGGGGGCCGCGTAATGGACTTTATCTCAATCCTCTCGATTTTCGTATTGGCCTGCTTTGTGGGTTATTACGTCGTGTGGTCGGTCACCCCGGCACTGCACACCCCTCTGATGGCTGTGACCAATGCGATTTCCTCGGTGATTATCGTTGGCGCGCTAATTGCCAGTGCCGAGGCGGGCAGCGTGGTGGCCAAATGGCTGGGTCTGGCGGGCGTGGTGATGGCCAGCATCAACATCTTCGGCGGGTTCGCCGTGACGGAGCGGATGCTCGCCATGTACAAGAAGAAGGAGAAGTAAATCATGAGCTTCTCCAACCTAATCTCGTCATTGCGAGGAGCCGCAGGCGACGTGGCAATCCAGACAAGGCGGAAACTGGATTGCTTCGCTGCGCTCGCAATGACGGCATTCTTTGCAACACCGGCCCATGCGGCGACTGGTGACACCGGAACCCCAGCCTGGGCGATGCTCGCCTATCTCGTTTCGGGCGTGTTCTTCATCCTTGCGCTGCGCGGTCTATCGTCGCCTGCCACAAGCCGCGCGGGCAATCGCAATGGCATGATCGGCATGGTGATTGCCATCGTGACGACACTCGTCACGCATGACATTGCCAATCTGGTCGAGATTGGCATTGCGATGTTCATCGGCGCTATCATCGGCATCACCATCGCGCGCAAGATCGCAATGACGGCCATGCCTGAACTGGTCGCTGGATTTCACTCGCTGGTCGGGCTGGCTGCAGTTGTCGTCGGCCTTGCCGCATGGCTGGATCCGGCCAGTTTCGGCATCACCGATGCGGCGGGGCAGATACTGATGGTCAGCCGGATCGAGCTGGGTCTGGGTATCGCCATCGGTGCGATCACTTTTTCCGGCTCTATCATCGCCTTCCTGAAATTGTCGGGCCGGATGAGCGGTTCACCGATCATGCTGCCCGGACGCCACATTATCAATCTGGGCACGCTTGCTGCCATCATCGGCCTGATTGCCGCCTATGCCGTATCAGGCGCGGGCGGGGCTGGTGAGGGTCAGCTGATCATCTGGGTCACAGTGCTGGCCTTTATCATCGGTTTCCTGCTGATCATTCCCATCGGCGGGGCGGATATGCCCGTGGTCGTATCAATGCTGAACAGCTATTCCGGTTGGGCCGCAGCGGCGATGGGCTTCACGCTTGGCAATACGGCAATGATCATAACCGGCGCGCTGGTGGGTAGCTCGGGCGCTATCCTCAGCTACATCATGTGCCGCGCGATGAACCGCAGCTTCATTAGCGTGATTGCAGGCGGGTTTGGCAGCGATGGCGGCTCTGGCGGTGGGGAAGCTCGCGAAGCGCGTCCCTATAAGCAGGGCAGCGCCGAAGATGCCGCCTATATGCTGGAGCAGGCCGAGAAGGTTATCATCATCCCCGGCTACGGCATGGCGGTGGCTCAGGCGCAGCATATCCTGCGCGAAATGGCGGACACGCTGAAGGAAAAAGGTGTGGAGGTGAAATACGCCATCCATCCGGTCGCCGGACGTATGCCTGGCCACATGAATGTGCTGCTGGCAGAGGCTTCTGTCCCCTATGACGAAGTGTTCGAGCTGGAGGATATCAATTCCGAATTTGCCCAGGCGGACGTTGCCTTCATCATTGGTGCCAACGACGTGGTCAATCCGGCGGCAAAGACCGACAAGACAAGCCCCATCTATGGCATGCCGGTGTTTGACGTGGACAAGGCCAAGCAGGTCTTCTTCATCAAGCGCAGCATGGGCGGGGTCGGCTATGCCGGGGTCGACAATGACGTGTTCTATATGGATCAGACGATGATGCTGCTGTCTGATGCGAAGAAGATGGTCGAGGAAATCGTCAAGGCGCTCGACTGACGGGCCTTGCAATTCGCCTTCCTTGCGGCAGAATGCGTTGCAGGGAGAGACGGGTATGCTGAAATTCACCACCAGGGTGCTGGCGCCGGTTTGCATGGCACTGGCCAGCGCATCGGGCCTTGCGGCAGCCACGCATGAAATCGCGGCGGGCGAGGGCGCGCAGGAACGGCTGCAAGAGGCACTGATCCTGGCCGAGCCGGGCGATGAGATTGTGCTGGCCGAAGGGCGCTATGTTCTGACCGATGGGCTCAGCCTCGACGTTGATGGGGTCATACTGCGCGGAGCCGGCATGAACGCCAGCGTGCTCGATTTCACCAATCAGCAGGGCGCGGGCGAGGGGCTTCTGGTCACCTCGGACAATGTCACCTTGCGCGACTTTGCCGTGGAAAATGCCAAGGGCGACGGGATCAAATCCAAGGGCGCTGACCAGATTATCTACCATGCCCTTCGGGTGGAATGGACCAATGGTCCCGATGCCGACAATGGCGCCTATGGAATCTATCCGGTCGAAGCGAGCAATGTGCTGGTGCAGGACAGCTATGTGCGCGGCGCGTCGGATGCGGGCATCTATGTCGGCCAATCCGAAAACATCATCGTGCGGCGCAACCGCGTGGTTGAAAACGTTGCCGGGATCGAGATCGAAAACAGCAACCGGGCCGAAGTGACGGAAAATCTGGCGACCCGAAATACCGGCGGGATATTGGTCTTCGACCTGCCCGGATTGCCCAAGGTCGGCGGTGGCCAAGTATTGGTCGCTCGCAATGCGGTGATCGACAACAACACGGATAATTTCGCGCCAGAGGGCAATATCGTCGCCAGTGTTCCTGCTGGCACCGGCGTTATGGTCATGGCGAACGAAGATGTGGTGATCAGCGACAATGCGCTGGTGAACAATTCCACGGCCCATGTGATGCTGATTGCCTACACCCAGCCGTTCGAGGACGAGGGGTATCAACCCCGCCCCGTCAATGTGCTGCTTGAGCGCAATATCTATGGTTCTGGCGGGAATGCGCCGGACTTTGCCGGAGGGGAATTGATTGCAGCAGCCTTTGGCGGTGCTCTGCCGCCGGTGCTGACCGATGGGCTGCACACCAATCTGGTGAAGCGTGACGCTGTACCTGCGGTTTCGCTGGGGCTGACGCAGGTCGGGCAACCCTTCACCCAGGCGCAACCGCAACTGTGGACCCCGCCTCCGATTGCAAGCGCGATAGAACTGGCCAAAGTGATGCTTCCCGAGGGCATGGAGGCGCGGATCAAGTGAGGCGGCCGCTTGCCTTGCTTGCGTTCAGCGCGGCGTTGTTTGGTGTTGCGATAGCGGATGCGCGCCGCGCCATGCCCATTGTCTCGGACGAGGCGATCATGGGCGATGCGCTGCCGCGAACGCTGGAAGAATTCGGCTTCTTCATTCATCCCGAATTGCAGATGCCCACAGTGGGGGTACAGCCCTATTCGCTCAACACTCCGCTGTATTCTGATGGCGCGGAGAAACTGCGCTTTGTCTATGTGCCGCAGGGCAGCCAGATTGCTGCCAATGGCGAGGGGCTGCTGCAATTTCCTGTCGGCAGTGCTCTGATCAAGACCTTTGCCTTTGGCGACGGGGATGCCCGCCGTCTGATAGAAACCCGTGTCTTGCTGCACCGCGCCGACGGCTGGGTTGCCTTGCCCTATCGCTGGAATGATGATCAGACCGAGGCGCGCCTGGCATTGGCTGGAGCGCGCATTCCCGTCACGCGGCCCGATGGCAACGAAATCAGCTATCGCATCCCCAACAAGAACCAGTGCAAGACCTGCCACAGTAGGGATGGTGAGGTTGTTCCCATCGGTCCCAAAGCGCGCAATCTGTCCGCCGATTGGCTTGCCTTGTCAGAGCAGACAGGTGAGCTTGCCTCCATGCCGCTGGTGGAGCGCCGCTTGCCCGTTTGGGAGCAGCGCGATGAGGTTCCCTTGGATGTAGCAGCGCGGGCTTATCTGGACGTCAATTGCGCGCATTGTCACCAGCCCGGTGGGAGCGCATCGAATTCGGGCCTCGATCTTCGCTGGGAGCAGGATGACCCGCATGCGATTGGGATCCGCAAGCCGCCAGTCGCAGCGGGACGCGGTGCGGGCGGCTTTGCGGTTTCGATCAAGCCCGGCCAACCCGATGCCTCGATCATGGTGCACCGGATGGGTTCAACCGAGCCCGGCGTTGCCATGCCGGAACTGGGCAAGAGCACAGTCGACGCGGAAGGCACGGCCATCGTGCGGCAGTGGATTAAGGAGATGCGGTAATGAAGTGGGTCTTGCGAATACTCGGGATCATCTTTGCGCTTGTCTTCATCGCGCTCCTGGTTTTGCGTGTACCTGATACTGACCCGGCAGAAATGCGCGCCAAATATGCGCGGGCCCCCTCGCAATTCATCGATTTGTCCGACGGCACGCGGGTTCATGTGCGCGATGAGGGGCCGCTCAATGGTGATGGTGACGCGCCTGCGATTGTCCTTCTTCATGGCTCCAACGCCGATTTATACACTTGGGATGCGTGGGCCGATGATCTGAAAAGTGATTACCGCGTAATCCGGTTTGACCAGATCGGCCATGGCCTCACGGGGCCGGCGCTGGATGATGTTTACTCGCACACCGCCTTTGGTGATGATCTGGACGAAATTGCTGACAGGCTGGGTCTCGATCAGTTTGTTTTGGCTGGCAATTCCATGGGCGGCTGGATTGCTGCACATTATGCTGTCAGGCACGAGAACAGATTGGCGGGGCTGGTGCTGGTGGATGCAGCTGGCGCGCCGATTGAGGAGAAAGATGGCGGAGGCAATCTTGCCTTTACGCTTGCACAAATTCCGCTGCTCAATTCGGTTCTGGCCACGCTGACCCCTCGCTCTCTGGCGGAAACCAGCCTGCGGCAAACGGTTAGCAATGAAGCGATCGTGACCGACGAAATGGTGGATCGGTACTGGGAACTGGCACGCTATCCCGGCAATCGGGCGGCAACGCTCAAGCGATTTACAAGTGAGCCAGTCTGGCTTGAGGCAACGCAAATGGCCCAGATTGATGTGCCGGTTCTGGTTATATGGGGCGAGGAAGACAGTCTGATCCCCTTCGAGGCGGCAGGATGGTTCATGGATCACCTGCCCAATGCGCAGCTTGTCAGCTATCCTGCGATCGGCCATCTGCCCCATGAAGAGGCTGCCGAGGCCAGCTTGCGTGATCTGCGCGACTGGCTGGATTCTGCCTTTCAGGAGCAAACCGCACCTTAAGACGTTTGAGATTTAAACGGCTATAGACGGGGCGGCGCTCCGGTGGTTAAGCAGGCGTCTTTTACAGGGAACAGATACTTCATGCGCAAACTGGGACTGATTGGCGGCATGAGCTGGGTGTCGACCCGGATGTATTACGAGCGGATCAACAAGTTGGTACAGCGGCGCGGCGAGCCGATGGCAAGCGCACCCTTGCTGATCGAAAGTCTCGATTTCCGTCAATTGCATGGCCTGGAGGACGAGGCTGATTGGCAGCGGGCTGGCGGCGTTCTGGCCGAAAGTGCAAAACGGTTGCAGGACGCCGGTGCTGAAGGGCTGATCATCTGTGCCAACTCCATGCACAAGGTTTATCGCCAGGTCGAAGACGCAGTCGACATCCCGATGATCCATATCGCCGAAAGCGTGGGTGCGGCGATGAAGGAAAAAGGGGTCAGCAGTGCCGCCTTGATCGGGACGCGCAATGTCATGACCGAAAGCTTTTACCGCCGTCGGCTGGTGTCCTATGGGGTGGACCTTTTACCGCCCGACCTTAACAACGTCGATGCGATCAACACGATCATCTATGACGAGTTGATGAAGGGCAAAACCTCGCGCGATGCGGAGCGAACCCTGCGCACGATCATCATGAAAAAGGCGCAGCAGGGCGCCAAGGCGATCGTCTTGGCCTGCACCGAACTGGATTTGATCGTGCAGGTTGACGCCAATGTCCTGCCGATATTCGAAAGCTCGCGCATTCATTGCCAGGCCGCAGTCGACTGGATGTTCAGCGAAGGCTGAACAGGCCGGACTGACGCGTCGACCATAGCTGGCGAAGGAGTGGACACACCGCTTTTGCCCGGGATTGTTGCCGTGTTGCCCTATTGTTCCCGTTGTGGGGTGGTCGCTGCTGCCGTAACCCCTTGGCAGAATGACACGCGCCCTTTTTGCTGCCGATCCCGCCGCCTCGCGCGGCCGTGAATTTCCCTTTGCCGCGTCCGCCTCACGCGGTCCGCGCAGCGAATTCCAGCGTGACCGCGACCGGATTATCCATTCGATGAGCTTTCGCCGTCTGCGCTCCAAGACGCAGGTGTTTATCTCGCCGGAAGGGGACCATTACCGGACCCGCCTCACTCACAGTCTTGAAGTTGCCCAGATCGGCCGCGTGCTGGCGCGCGCTCTGGGGCTGGACGAGGATCTGACCGAGGCATTGTGTCTCGCCCATGATCTTGGTCACCCGCCGTTTGGTCATGCTGGCGAGGCCGCTCTGGCCGAGGCGATGGAGCGTCATGGCGGGTTTGATCACAATGCCCAATCCATGCGCACGGTGATGCGGTTGGAAAGCCCCTATCCGGGGCACGAAGGCCTCAATCTGTCATGGGAATTGCTGGAAGGTCTGGCCAAGCACAACGGCCCGATTGATGCGCCCAATTGGGCCATGAGCGAGCTTGACGCTGCCTTTCCGCTTGATCTGGGCCAATGGCCATCGATCGAGGCGCAAGTGGCGGCTGTGGCGGACGATATTGCCTATGACAATCATGATATAGATGATGGATTGCGGGCCGGGTTTCTGACCCTGGATGATCTGATGGAGCTCGATTTTCTGGCGGATCAATGGCGTGCGGTGGAACAGCGGTTTCCCAATGCGCCGCGTGACCGGCAATTGCGCGAACTGGTGCGCGACCAGATTGGATTGATGGTCAATGATGTGATCGAGCACACACGCGCGCTCACAAACGGCATCACCTCGATCGACCAGGTTCGCGATGCAGGGCGCTGTCTGGCCGGATTTTCGCCCGATATGGCGCAAGCCGAGCGCGGGCTGAAAGCGTTCATGTATGACAAGCTGTATTACCATCCTGAACAAACATCGGCGGCTGGAAAAGCACGCGATGTCATCGCCCGCTTGTTCGTCGCTTATTCGCAGGACGCCCAACTGATGCCGGAACAATGGCTGGAAACACTACCGGACAGCGAACCGTTCCGCAGCCGCACCATTGCCGACTTTATCGCCGGGATGAGTGACCGCTTTGCAATCGATGCCTGCCGGGCAATCTACGGCGAAGCGCCCAAGGGTCTGGTCAATGTCTGACGTGATGCGGATTGCTCTGGTCGGCTCGACCGGGCTGATCGGGCGCGAAATTATCAAGGCATGCATCGGCTGCCCGCAGGTCAGGCTGGTGGGCATTGCCCGGCGTGAAACCGTGCTTCCTGCCGGGGCCCGGATGGAAATGTTCGTGGCTGAACCGGACAAATGGGACGAAGTGCTCGAAGCGATCAAGCCTGAGGTACTGATTAACGCTCTGGGCACGACCTGGAAGCGCGCAGGCAAGAATGAAGAGGCGTTCCGCGCTGTCGACCAGCATCTGGTGCTGGACACCGCGAAGGCAGCGGTTCAGGCCGGGGTCGAGCGAATGGTTTCTGTCAGCGCGATCAACGCCAATGCGAATGCAAAGCTGCTGTATTCACGGGTAAAGGGCGAAACCGAACAGCAACTGAAGAAAGTGGGCTTCAAGCGGCTTGATATCCTGCAACCCGGTTTGCTGATCGGTAGCCGCGAAAATGATGTTCGTCTGGGCGAAGGGGTGGCCAGTGTGCTGAGCCCCGTCACCGACTTGCTGCTCAATGGATCCATGCGCAAATATCGGTCAATTTCGGGTCAAATGGTGGCCGAAGGGGCACTGGCGCTGGCATCGCGCAAGGCGGCAGGCAAATTCACCCATGACAATGACATGATCCGCCGTGCAGCGCGCGACTGGGTTGGGCCTGCGGGCTGAGATGAGGAGACGATAATGAGCTGGGACACGGTTTTCAGTGCCGCCAATATGCTGGCACTGCTCGCATGGATTGGCCTTGTCTTCCTGCCGCGCAAACCGTTTGTGCTGGCGAGCGCGCTCTATATCGGGGTGGGCCTGCTGTGCGCGGTCTACACCATTGGCCTGATCGGTCTGATGACCGGCATGCTCAATCCTGGCGGACCGCAAGTGGCGATGGATTTCGGCAGCATTGAGGGCGTGCGGGGCATTTTCGCCTCTGATGGCGGGATCGTGGTTGGCTGGGTGCATTACCTCGCGTTCGATCTGTTTGTCGGCATCTGGATTGCGCGTGATGCTGATGCAAAGGGCTTTTCGCGGCTGCTGCAAATACCCATCCTGCTCGCAACTTTGTTTGCGGGTCCATTGGGTTTGGGCATCTGGCTGCTGCTGCGCGAACCGGCAGCAAGGCGTTCGGGCCGATTTGAATAGCGCAAAGCGTTGGACCCACGGGCTGCAAAATGCTTAACCTCTGCACCAAAGAAAAGCGGAGAGTTTGTATCCATGCCCAAGGGTTCCCATCACGACTTCATCACCTTTGACGACATTCTAAAGTTTTGGGCGGCCGAGCGGCCCAATACCGTGGCCGTGGAACAGGAAGACAGGGTCACAACCTTTGCCGAAACCGAGCTGTTGACCCGGCAGCTGATCGCATTGTTGCAGGCGCATGGAGTTGGCAAAGGGGACCGGATCGCTTGGTTGGGCAAGAATTCTGACCGGCATTGCTTGCTGTATATGGCAGCAGCGCGGATGGGCGCGGTGATGGTGCCGATTGGCTGGCGGCTGGCCCCGCCTGAAATCGCCTATATCCTCAGCGATACCGAAGCAAAGCTGGTGTTCGCTGGCGAAGAATTTGTCGACATGGCGCTACAATTGGCCGGTGAAATCCCGTCGAAGCCCGGTGTGATCGAAGCGTCGATGGCGGTGCGCGATGCCAGCGCGATGGAGCCCGCAGAATATGAGCCGCCGCACCAGGATGACCCGGTTCTGCAGCTTTACACCTCGGGCACGACGGGCAACCCCAAGGGGGTGCAATTGTCGAATGCCAATCTGTTCGTCCTGCGCAATCTTGGCAATGAGGCAGGGGTAGAATGGAACCAGTTCGATCCCGATGATTGTGTATATTTTGCAATGCCTTGCGCCCATATTGGCGGCACAGGATTGATCAATAACTCCATGGCCAACGGAGTGCGCTGCCGGATTGATGCCGAGTTCACCCCACTTGGCGCTTTGGAAGCTATTGAAGCAGATGCGACGCATATGTTCATCGTGCCAGCCGCTTTGCAGATGGTGGTGCAGCATCCCAAGGCATCCGACACCGACTTCAGCAAGTTGAAATATCTGATGTATGGCGCTGCTCCCATGCCGCTGGAGCTGCTGAAGGAAGCGGTCAAAACCATGCCAAACGCTGGTTTTGTTCAACTGTATGGGATGACCGAGACCACCGGAACTGTCACCGCATTGGCGCCAGAAGATCATTCGACCGATGGCAACAAACGGATGCGGTCAGCGGGCAGAGCCGTGCCGGGTGCTGAAATTCAGATCAGAGGAGCTGATAATACAGAGCTTCCGCTGGGAGAAATTGGCGAAGTTTGCATCAAATCGCCTTCAAACACTGCGGGTTATTGGAAACTTGCCGAAGCAACCGCCAGCACAATCGATGCCGAAGGCTGGGTCCATACGGGCGACGCGGCAATCATGGACGAAGATGGCTTTGTCTATATCCAGGACCGCATCAAGGACATGATCATCAGCGGAGGGGAGAATGTCTACCCAGCCGAGGTCGAGAGCGCGATTTATGGCCATCCAGCGATTGCCGAGGTGGCGGTTATTGGTATTCCGAGCGAGAAATGGGGCGAGGAGGTAAAAGCCTGCATCGTGTGCAAGCCAGGACATGACCTCGATCCGAACGAGGTGATCGCCTATACTCGTGAGCGTGTGGCCGCTTTCAAGGCACCCAAAACCATTGATATTATTCCGGAAATGCCGCGTAATGCCTCTGGAAAAATCCTCCGCCGCCAATTGCGCGATCCCTATTGGGAAGGGCAAGAGCGGCAGGTTTCCTGATACCGGTACTCTATGATGAAAAAACATGCGCCAGCCACCCTGCGCAATCAGGACGCCATCGCCGACATTCTGGCGGGCGAATTACCGGCCACGGGCACGGTGCTGGAAATCGCCAGCGGTACTGGCGAACATGCTGTGTTCTTTGCAGCACGTTTTCCGCAAATACTCTGGCAGCCAAGCGATCCCGACGCCGAAGCGCTTGCCTCAATCGCGGCCTATCGGGCCGACTATAGTGGCGATAATTTGGGAGAGCCGGTGATGCTGGATGCCTCCGATCCAGCCCACTGGCCGGTTGATCAGGCCGACGCGATTTTTTGCTGCAACATGATCCATATCAGCCCGTGGCAGGCCACTGTTGGCTTGTTTGCAGGAAGTTCACGGATCCGCGCTCCGGGAGCGCCGATCATCCTTTATGGCCCCTATCTGGAAGGTAATGTGCCAACCGCGCCCTCAAATCTGGAGTTCGATCGATCGCTGACAGCTCGCAATCCGGCTTGGGGGCTGCGTAGGCTGGAAGACGTTGACCAGTTGGCTAGCGAGTACGGTCTGACAAGAGCCAGTCGCCATGCCATGCCGGCCAACAATCTGATCGTGGTGTACCGTTAATACAAAAAGGGCCCGCCACAATGGCGAGCCCCCTTTCCGCTAACCCGAAGGACCTGTCTCAGGTTTCTTCGTCAACAGCATCCGCGGCCGAATTGAGGTCATCACCGACACCGCGGACGGTGTTGCAGGCAGCGGTCGAGATGGTCATCACGGCCAGGGCAGTTACGAGAACAGTCTTCCGGATCATGGCTTTATTCCTTCTGGTGGATGCATCTAAAATGCCGCTGGGAACGGATGGTTCCTATTCAATGTCAATTAATTGCTCGCGACGATCCGTCTGCGCCAGCCTGCGCTCGCGCCAGGTGATCAGCAATCCGGCTGCGATAATCAGAGGTGCGCCGATCCACAACATGGCCGATGGCGGGGTGGCAAAGATCACCGCGCCATAAACGGTCGCCCATAACAGGGCGGTGTAATCCATCACGATAATGACTGCAGCCGACCCGAAGCGCAGCGAGGTGGTGAGCAGGATTTGGCCCAGCGCCCCGAATGCGGCCATGGCAAAGATCACCAGCCAGGTTTGCATATCATGTCCCGATATTACGAACGGCAGGATCAGCGCCATCAGTGGTGTGGTGATCAGGGTGAACCAGAACACGATGCTCCAAGGGCTTTCCGACTTGTTCAGATCCTGAATCTGAAAGGATATCAGAGCCACCAGAAAGGCAGCAATCAGACCCACCACAGCACCAATGGGATCAATCGAGGATGATCCGCCCGGCTGGGTGACAAGCAACACACCGGCAAAGCCCAGAATAACAGCTCCCCAGCGGAACACGCCGACCTTGTCGCCAAACAGGATCACAGACAGCATCACCGCGAAAAACGGGGTCGTGAAACTGATCGTGGTGGCCTCTGCCAGGGGGAGCAAAGTCACTGCGCCATAAACGAAGAACATGCCCGTAATGCCCGTGATCGCTCGGCGAAAATGGGCTGCAAAGCGCGTGGTGCGAGTTTCTGCCAATCGGCCGCCGATCCACAGAATTGCGGTGATGGCGATCAGAGTTAGAGCCTGGCGCCAGAAAATGAGCTCGGCCAGATGGACCCCCATGGTCCCGGCCAATTTCACCAGCATGGCCATGGTCGCCAGCGTACCTGCTGTCAGCAAGCGAATGCCGAGCGCCAACATCGGGCGAGGGCGGGCTACCGAACCATCCATGCAGTCCGCCTCTATAGCGACGGGGGAATTGCGCAAGCGGTCAGTGGCTCTATATGCCGCGAGCTATGTTTGACGCATTCCACCAGCTGACTTTTGCCAGCGATGCCGAATTGCTGGCGCTGACCGGTGCCGGTTTTCTGGTGGTTGCATGTCTTGCGCTGGTGATGGAGCAACGCCGCGCCAAACGCGCTCGCATTGAAAGCGTGGGCTGGGTGCCGTGGACCGGCGTGTTTCTGGCATGCGCCGTTATCGGTGGCGGCATCTTGTCGATGAGCCTGCCAGCCTTGCTCGGCAATGGTTGAATCGCCGTGTAAGCTGATCAGGCAGCCAAAACCATAGCCATCTACACTGGGCTTAGAGACACGCTTCCAGATACGCCTGATCAAAGCCGTATTGCCGTGCTTTTTCCAGCGTATACGGACGCAGGCCAGATGCCCGGAATTCGCCCAGAATCTTGCCGTCCTCGCTCTCGTCAAGATACTCGAACTTGAACAGGTTCTGCGTCACGATCACATCGCCTTCCATCCCGATCACCTCGGTGATGTCAGTGGTGCGGCGTGAACCATCGCGCAGGCGCTTGACCTGGACGATAATATCCACCGATTCTGCGATCTGGCGCGAAATGGCTTCCTTGGGGATCTTGATGTCGCCCATCAGGATCATGTTTTCCATACGACCCAGGCATTCGCGCGGGCTGTTGGCGTGAAGCGTACACATGGAACCGTCATGGCCGGTGTTCATGGCGGCCAGAAGGTCAAAACATTCAGCGCCACGAATCTCACCCAGAATGATCCGGTCGGGACGCATACGCAGGGCGTTCTTCACCAGATCGCCAATGGTAATCGCACCCTGGCCTTCCAGGTTTGGAGGGCGCGTTTCCAGCGGCAACCAGTGCGGTTGCTGCAGGCGAAGCTCGGCAGCATCCTCGATCGTGAGAACGCGCTCGCCCGGGTCGATCATCTTCGACAAGGCGTTGAGCATGGTGGTTTTACCCGAACCCGTACCGCCTGAAATAACGATGTTCATCCGGCTGGCACCAGCAATCTTCAGCGCGGTGCACATCTTGTCGCTCATCGAACCGAAGTCCTTGAGCATGTCCAATGTGATCGGCTTTTCGGAGAACTTACGAATGGAAATCGCTGTACCCTTGAGTGACAGGGGCGGAACGATGACGTTCACACGGCTACCATCCTTGAGACGGGCATCGGCCAGAGGCGTTGTCTGGTCGACGCGGCGGCCGACCTGGTTTACAATCCGCTGGGCGATCTGGAACAGATGCTGTTCATCGCGGAACTGGATTGGGGCCAGCTGAAGCTTACCGCCTTTTTCGATGTAGGTCTGCTGCGGGCCGTTGACCATGATGTCCGACACGTCGGGGTCAGTGAGCAGTTCCTCCAGCGGACCAAAACCCAGCAATTCGTCAATCAGAACCTTTTCGAGCGCAAACTGCTCGCGACGGTTCAGCGTCACCTTCAGCTCGGCCAGAACTTCCATGATGATCGGACGAAATTCTTCGGACAGTTCATCTTTGGACAAGGTGGCTGCGGCTTCGGGATCAACCCGTTCGAGCAAGCGCGGCAGCACCTGCTCCTTGATCTTGTGAATGCTGGCTTCAAAGCCGCCGATTTCCGACGGTTCGTGAACTTGATTGGCACGGTCTGCCAGACGGCTCAGTGCATCGTCTGTGCCGTTGGCGTTGGGATTGGCAGCTGCATTGACGCTAGCAGTCTCACTGCCATCTGGCGCACCATCGGCACCGGGCAGTGGGGGAAACTGATCCCCACCTTTGGGTGCATCATCACTCTTGCCACCCTGGTCGCCACCCGTCATCGGTTTGGCAACGCCAAAGGATGGACGAGCCCCGGGTTTCATACCCCCAGGTCCGGTCTTCCTTCCGAATGCGGTCATCCTAAGCCCCCAAAGCGCAAATTACTCAATTGGTGTCTTCACCTGTATAAGGCGAAAACCTCCTGACGAAGTTTGGTGAATAAATCGGAAACCTTATTATTTTCCTAAAGTTTGTGGGGAGTTTGTTGTGCCGGAACCGATAGAGCGAGAATATCGCTCGCCACTCGGTCCCAGCTGTAATGTCGACTCACTGTATCTCGCGAATTTGCGATGAACGACATACGTTCATCCTGAGACATGGCGGTGATGCCAGCAATCGCCTCGACCCATGCGTCAGCCACGCCACTGGGCACAAGAAAGCCGGTTTTGCCATCGATAACAGCATCACGCAGGCCCCCATGATTGGCTGCAAGAACGATACCGCCTGCAGCGGCAGCTTCGACCGCGACCAGGCCGAAGCCTTCGTACTCTCCGTTTTCAAGCTCGATATTCGGCAAAATGACGCAACAGGCATCCGCATAAATGCGGCGCAAAGCGGGTTGATCTTGCTGGCCGAGAAACTGAACTCGCGGGTGCTGCAGGACAAATTGCTCCGAGGGGTCCCAGCCGGTGCCGGCGATTTTCAGATGAACATCGGAAGGCAGGCGGTCCAGCACATGCCTGACGAACCAGCCACATCCTTTGCGCGCAACCAGACGCCCGGCAAAAAGAAGGAAGCGCTCGTCATTCTTTAAATCCGGCAGCGTTTCGGCTCCGTCATCGGACGTAGCCAATGGAATGATCTCGGCAGCTGACCAGCCGGTCTCTGCCAAAACATCGGCTGTTGCTCGGGAGTTGGCGATGACCGTTGAACGTTTCAGTAATCGCGCACCCAAGCGCAGATATGCTCCGTAAGCACTTCCCTTGATCCCGCCGCGGCGATGGTACGCTGCATCAGTTCCGTGGGCTGCAATAAAAATGCTTGCGCGAAACCCTGTGGCCTTGAGGAGAAAGCCAATTGGCCAGATTGCCATATCACCCAGAAGAGCCACTTGCGGTTTAGGTTTCAGCCGAAGCAATTTCCAAAGCGTCACAAATGGGAAGAGCAGCAAAGCAAGAGCATGCGGAGGCATACCATCGGGTCGTCCGGGTAACGCAATTATATCTACATGAGTTCTTTCGGCCAGCGCTTCGGCCACTTTCATCGACCAGGTTTCCATCCCGCCCATAGCGGGGGCCCATTTGCGCGTTATCAATGCGATAGAAGGGGCGTTACGACCGGTTTCAGCTTTGGGATCGCGGTAAACCATATCAGTAATTGGTGAAAAGCCAGCCATCAGGGAATGGCTCATCCGGGACGGAAAGATTGTCACCCCAGCGCAGGCTCGCGCCACCCTCGCCGATTGGGCCAAGTGTTATTGTTCCGCGTTCAAGCCGAACAACTTTGCCGGGGCGATAAGCTGTTCCATTGATGGTCACGGGTGATTTTTCTACAGTGTAAAGCCCTGGGATGATGATGCGCTCCAGCCTCTTTTGGCCAGACGGAGCAAAATTCTTGCCAGCGACGAAAATGCGTCCCCAGTGCTGGATGTAGTTTTCTCTCAATGCCTTGGCATCGCTTGGCAACAAAGCCATTTTGTCGTCCGCCTCCGCGTCGAGAAACTCCAATGCGTAGCCGTGCCTGATCAGCATTGGAGCTGGGGGCGATCCCATGGCGTCACGGTACATCGCATCGCCATTCGCGCGATAGTTCTCCAGCGCCCAGCCGGATGCAAAATGCGGTATCGCCCTCGGGAAGTCGGGCCGAAATCCATTATCGTCAATGTAACGAACAGGCTCGGGAAATATCTCCGAAATCCCCGAATGCACCACGCGCTGTTTGGCCGACATGCTGCGATCTTCAGCAAGGCTAAGGATGCCCGCGCCCAGGACGACGATAACCAATACGCCGCCAACTGAATAGCGCTTGATCAAGGGTGTTGCTCCCCATGCTGCCGCTATTGCGACCGGTGGCAGGATAAATGTGTAGAAGTATGGATACGCGTTGCGATAAATGATGACCCAGAGCAGCGGTGCCGCAAGACCTATCGCCAGCCATAGGGGATGGTTCGCAGCCGGCTTGCGCAATTGAATGAACGCAAGGATAATCATGGCGGTGAAGGCCGGCGCCATAGCCAACTGCACTAGCAAATAACCACCATTGGGAAACAGGCCGGCGCTGAACATGCGGCGGGCAGAAGCCGTTAGAACATGCGTCACGTCAATGATGGCAGGGCCGGGCACTAGGGCAATAATCAGTATTATCGACAGCAGGCCGCCAAAACCAATGACCGCCAGCCACAACCAGCGGGTGTGCAGTTTGAAACGCCAAACGAAGACGGCTGCAAGCGCAGGTGCGTACAGGACAGACTTTACTGTCGCAATGAAAGCTAGCGGGACGAAAAGAGCGGCAACTGCCAAGCCCAGCCACGCCTGTCTTGCTATGACAAGGGCACAGATTGACAGGGTCAGCAGCATTGCAGCAATAATGTCTGCTCTGAGCGCAAAACTGTGAAGGAAGACATAGCCAGCACCGAACCAGGCAATGGCTGCCAAGGCGGCTGATAAAGATCCTGCGAAGTGTCTGGCAGCCAACCAAATTGAAACAGCTGTGATCAAACCGAAGGGCACCAGCAATAATCTAGCCAAAATGACCTGATCGATCGGGTCAGCTACGACATCGGGCAGCCACTTGAACAGGAACACATGCGGAGTTTGCAACCATTGAACATATTCGCCTCGTCGGCTCGCATGGATCTGGCTGAGATGGAAGAATTCGTCCCAGTTGATGCTTTTTTGAAAGACCAGCTCAAGCTGCAGAACCAGCAGAATTACGAAGGACGCAGCTATTGCGACTTTGGGAGAATCCAGCAGGGACAGTCGCCCTCCGGCAGGTCTGAAGTCGGACGGCTGGGCCATGGATCAGCCCTCTGTCCCAGCCTTGCGCTTAAGCCGAACATCATCAGAAACCTTATCCAATGCTGCCGTGTCGGCGGGGGCAGAATCCCTTAGCTCTCGGATTTCCGTGAGGGCCTGCTCGATAAGCTTTCGATTGGCTGACACCAGATCGGCAAGAATGCCCAGAACGCCGATGATCGTACCCACGATCAGCAGCGCCCCACCGATCACCAGCGACTGGATGTGGCCATCACTCTCTCCCAGTAGAAAGAACCAGACGAAGCGCAACATCGGGATCAGACCAATCACGGTCAACACGGCGCCCAGGCTGACAAAGGCACGCAATGGATTGTGCGTAGTGTAGGCGCGCGCAATCGTAATGCCCGTATTGATGATGAAGCGTGGGACCGAGCTGAACAGTCGTGAGGGACGCGGGGTCGCATGGGTTCGCACAGGTACGCTTGTAATGGCCAAGCGCTTGCGTCCGGCCTGAATCAGCATGTCGGTAGTGTAGCTGAATTCAGTCGTGATGTTGATCTGGATAGCTGCGGCGCGGCTGATAGCGCGAAAGCCGCTGACAGCATCGGTAATATCGGTTCGAGACAACCGGCGAACTACCAAGCTACCCAAACGCTGCAGACGTTTTTTTACAGGGCCAAAATGTTCATTCTTCGCAACGCCGCGGTCCCCGATAACCACATCGGCTTCGCCTGATACGATCGGTTGGACCAGCTTGACGATATCTTCGCCTTCATACTGCCCATCGGCATCGGTGTTGACGATAATGTCTGCGCCAGCATCCAGTGCGGCTCTGATTCCTGTTCGAAATGCCTGGGCTAACCCTCGATTGCGACGATGACGCACAATGTGATGAACACCGCAATCCCGAGCGATCTGGCCGGTGTTGTCGCTGCTGCCATCGTCAATGACGAGCCACTCAACGACATCAATTCCAGGAACTTCGCGTGGCAGACGGGCAATGGTGGAGGCAAGCGTATCCTGCTCGTTCAGACACGGGATCTGAATGATAAGTTTGGTCATGCCGCTAAAAACCCCCGAAGTTCGCAGTAACTCGGCTAGTGATACCCTGTAAAGATAACGTTAACCATGGCATTTGGCGCAGATTGCGTGCAAGGGCGCGCGGTCTTATTGTTCAATTTCGCCGACAGGCCAGGTGTGACTCCAAAATCTCATTCCTCTTCGCGCGCCGGATTGCTGTACGCGCTATCCGGTTTTGCCCTCATGTCTATGGGGGACGGGGTGGTTAAAACCATGGCCAATGACTGGCCGGCTCTGGCTGTGGCGGCGCTGCGCTTTTCAATGGGTGCGTTTGCGTTGGCTCTGATCCTGCGCATCAAAGAAGGCGCAGCTGCCTTTCGTCCGGCCAATCCCATGCTTCAGATTGCGCGCGGAGTTTGCCTGGTGATTGCAACAGTGTGCTTTTTCTCCGCGATTTATGTGATGCCTTTGGCCGATGCGATGGCGATTGCGTTTCTGTCCCCTATTCTTACCGTAGTGCTGAGCGGTCCGTTGCTGAAGGAACGCGTCACGCCGGGCGCATTCGTCGCCATGTTCGTGGCCCTTATAGGAGTGGCGATCATCGTTCGTCCCAATTTGCTGGGCTTGGGGTGGACCGCGTTCCTTCCCTTGATTTCAGCCACATTCTTCTCCCTGATGGTGATCGCCAATCGCGCTTCTGCTGGTCAGGGCAGTTCGCTTTCCATGCAGTTTTTCATGGTCGCTGTTGCAGCGCCTGTTTTGGTTGTGGTTGCGGGCATAGTGAACATTGCCGAAGTTCCGGGATTGTCTTTTGGCTGGCCCGACTGGACAGTTGTCCTGCGCTGCGCAGTGATCGCTTTGTCTGCCACGATTGCCCACTGGCTGGTTTATGTCGGGACCATGCGCGCAGGTGCATCCACTGTGGCACCGGCGGCCTATGGTCAGATTCTGGTGGCGACGGTTATCGGCTGGTGGTGGTTTGGTGATGTGCCGGATCTGACGACGCTTGCTGGTGCCGGCCTTATTATCGCCTCGGGCCTGTACTTGTGGCGCAATGCCAGTGAGGAACAAGGTTCCGAAAAGACCGTTTAAGCGATGGCATTATCGCGCTAGAGGCAAGGTTGCATTCAGGCGTATCGCTCCACGAGAGAGCGATACCTCAGGTTCAGACGGGCGCAGGGCAGGGCAGAACAGTACATGTGCGGAATTATTGGAATTGTTGGCAATGCGCCAGTGGCAGATCGTCTGGTCGATGGTCTCAAACGGATGGAATACCGCGGCTACGATAGTGCCGGGATATGCACTCTGCACGACGGCCAATTGATCCGCCGTCGGGCTGAAGGCAAACTGGCCAATCTCGTCGAAGTGCTGGCGCAGGCAGAGACTGCTGGCAATGTGGGTATTGCCCACACGCGCTGGGCCACCCACGGTGCGCCGACCACCAGCAATGCGCATCCCCATGCGACCGGCGAAGTCGCGCTGGTACACAACGGCATCATTGAGAATTACAAGGCCCTGCGCGCTGAGCTGGCTGATCAGGATCGCACCTTTGAAAGCGACACCGACACCGAAGTGGTAGCCCATCTCATCTCCGCAGAAGTGGAAGCAGGAGCGACACCCCAGCAGGCTGTGGCCAATGTCTTGCCAAAGCTGCGCGGAGCGTTCTCTTTAGCCATTGCCTTCAGAGACCATCCGGGATTGCTGATCGGCGCTCGGCTCGGCTCACCTTTGGTGGTTGGGTATGGCGAAGGCGAAATGTATCTCGGCTCTGACGCCCTGGCGCTTGCGCCGCTGACCCAGCGCATTTCCTATCTCGAAGAAGGTGACTGGGTGGTCATCACGCAGGACGAAGCGCAAATCTTTGATGGCCAGAATGAAGCCGTGACCCGCGAAGTTCGGTCGTCCGGTGCGTCTGCTGCGGCGGTGGAGAAGGGCAATTACCGCCATTTTATGCAGAAAGAGATTTTCGAGCAGCCCACCGTGGTGGCCCAAACACTCAGCTCTTACTTGCGCCAATCGGACAATTCGGTGGCATTGCCCCAGCTCGATTTCGATATTTCCCGGATCCGCCGACTGACGATTGTCGCCTGCGGAACATCGTTTTACGCCGGTATGGTGGCAAAATACTGGTTCGAACAATTCGCTCGCGTTCCCGTCGACATCGATGTGGCGAGTGAATTTCGCTATCGAGAACCGGTGCTGGAAGATGGCGGACTGGCGCTGTTTATCTCGCAGAGCGGCGAGACCGCTGACACTCTGGCCGCGCTGCGCCATTGCAAGGAGCAGGGCCAGGTCATCGGGGTCGTTGTCAACGTGCCCACCAGCACCATGGCCCGCGAGGCTGATTTGCTGCTGCCGACCCACGCCGGCCCGGAGATCGGAGTGGCCTCGACCAAGGCGTTCACTTGCCAATTGGCGGTCTTGGCTGCGCTTGCTGCCCATATGGCGGTGCGCAAAGGCCTGATGAACCGGGCGGAGGAAGAAGAGGTGGTGGAGCACCTGCTGGAGGCTCCAGCGTGTCTCAATGCGGCGCTTGATCATGACGACGACATCGCCAGCATGGCGCATCTGATCGCGCCGGCGCGCGATGTCCTGTATCTGGGCCGGGGTCAGGACTATCCGCTGGCTCTGGAAGGCGCGCTGAAGCTTAAGGAAATCAGCTATATTCATGCCGAGGGCTACGCTGCGGGCGAGATGAAGCATGGCCCCATCGCTCTGATTGATGATGAAGTGCCAGTGGTCGTGATCGCGCCCTCAGGGCCGTTGTTTGAAAAAACGGTCTCGAACATGGAGGAGGTGCGCGCGCGCGGCGGCAAAATCGTGCTCATTTCCGATGCGCAGGGACTGGCAGAAGCTGGTGAAGGTTGCATGGCGACCATCGAAATGCCCAAGGTTCATCCGCTGATCGCCCCGCTGGTCTATGCCGTGCCCGTGCAATTGCTGGCCTATCACACGGCCTGCGTGAAAGGTACAGATGTCGATCAACCCCGCAATCTGGCCAAATCAGTCACCGTTGAATGAGGGCGTTGCGATGATTGATATTGCCGGTGGATGTCATTGCGGGGCGGTGCGTTTCGAAGCCCGTGTTGGCTCGTCACCGCAGCTTCTGGATTGCAATTGTTCCATTTGCAGCATGACTGGCTATCTGCATCTGACTGTACCGCACGAGAATTTCACGCTGAAAAGCGGCAATGATGCGCTTGTATCTTACAGATTCGGAACCCGCTCGGCCAAGCATCTGTTTTGCAAACATTGCGGTATCAAAAGTTTTTACCAGCCGCGTTCGCACCCGGACAGCTGGAGCATCCATTACCATTGCATTGATGACAATACTTTAATGACGCCTGAAATCATCGCGCTTGACGGCCAGAACTGGGAAGACGCTGTGGCGAAACTACGCAATCAGTCTGAAGATTAACGCGAAGTTTTTCTTGCTCTAGGGATTTGCTTTACCGGGCAATAACCTTTCGCCGTTACTGGCAATGGGGTGAGCGAGAATGTGCCCATCACCAGCTCCCCGGGGGGGAAGTTATCGATCCGCGCTGTTCTGGGCCTGAATAAGGTTGAGGACAGCGAATGGGCGCGGCTGCGCGGCTTGCAATATTCCTCACTCGGGCGCCAATCGCGCTACCGCGTGTTTGCCCATGTTGGCTTGGCGCTTCTAACAATCGCGATGTTCCTTGGTGCGGTTCAGCCCTTGTGGCTCGGAATTTGGTTCGCCTTGCTCGTAACCGTTCAGGTTCGCGGCGCGCAGTTTGACCAAAGTCTGTCCGATGCAGAGCGGCGGAAGGTGTCTCGCAAGGAAGTGTATCGGCAGGCGCAGACGCCTGTGTTGGCCGGAATATTGTGGTCAGTGCCGCTTACCTTCTTTGGTCTGACGGGCGGCCCTGTCAGTCATGTCAGTGCATGGGCTGTCGTCGTTATTCTAGTGACCGGTACCGCGTTGTTTTCTGCAGCCGCTCCACTGGGTATTGCGATCTTCACCGTTATTGTTGGTCTGAGCGCTATCACCGGCTTTTATCTCAACGGTTTGTACGAAGTCGCCATTGTAGCCGCCTTGTTCACCGGCGGCGCGCTGTTCGGATCGATTGAAGTGGCCCGGATCAATCTGATCGCCCGGATCGCTGAAAACGGTGTGGCCGAAAAGGATCAGGTGGTATCCCTTCTGCTCCGCGAATTCGAAGAGAATGAAGCCGATTGGCTGTGGGAAATCGACACATCGCGCCGGGTTCAGTCGGTTTCTCCACGCTTTGCTTTTGCGCTGGGTCAGGTCCAAAGTGAAGCGGAGGGGCGCCCGCTGCTGGAGTTGATTGCAGGCAAGGCTTGGGAAAGCGGGAATTTTCCGACCAGCCTTCATGATTTGGCCGAGCGGCTCAAACATCGCGAGAATTTCTCCAACCAGCTGGTCGAAGTCAGCATCAATGGAGAGGCCCGCTGGTGGGAGCTGTCTGGCACACCGATGCTGGATGAGCGCGGCAAGTTCATCGGTTTCCGGGGCGTTGGTTCCGATGTGACTGAACAGCGCGAATCGTCCGAGAAGATCTCCTACCTGGCACGGTTCGACACGCTGACATCGCTGCCCAACCGCTTGCAGATCACCGAGGCCCTTGGTGAAGCGTTGCGTTATTCAGAGCAATGGCGCAGCCGCTGCGCATTCTTGATGGTTGACCTTGACCGGTTCAAATCGGTCAATGACTCGCTGGGACATCTGGTTGGTGACCGGTTGCTGGCGCAAGTTGCCAGTCGGTTGCAGTCGCTCATGGGTGAAGGGCGTATGTGTGGCCGGCTGGGCGGTGATGAATTCGCCGTCGTGATCCGCGATGCCAGCGACCATACCGTGATCGAAAAGGTTGCGCGGCAAATTATCGAGCATCTGTCTGCACCCTACACGGTTGATAATCACACGCTTTATGTCGGGGCCAGCGTTGGTTCCGCCGTTGGTCCGCGCGATGGCCGATCGGTCGAAGAATTGATGCGGAATGCCGATTTGGCACTTTATCGCTCGAAAGATGAAGGCGGCGGCGAGCACTTTAAGTTCGAATCAGGACTGCACGCTCTGGCAGAGGAGCGCCGCCAACTTGAGGTGTCACTGCGCAATGCGCTGGGCGACGAAGAGTTGGAATTGCATTACCAGCCCGTCGTCGATGCCCATCAGGAAACCATTGTCAGCTTTGAAGCTCTCGTTCGTTGGAATAGCGCCGACCATGGATTTGTGAGCCCGGGCAAGTTTATTCCCTTGGCTGAAGAGACCCGCCTGATTGTTCCGATCGGGCGTTGGGTGCTCCGTGAGGCTTGCCGTGAAGCGCGATCATGGCCAGAAAATGTGAAGGTCAATGTCAATGTCTCGCCCGAGCAGCTGCTGGAGCAGGACTTTACCGATGATGTCGTGGCGGCGCTTGCGGAAACCGGTCTGCGCCCCGAGCGGCTTGAGATCGAAGTGACCGAGAGCATCTTCCTGCGCGATGCGACCATTGCTCGCAATGCACTTGAGCAGGTCATGGCCCTGGGTTGCAGCGTGGCGTTGGACGATTTCGGCACGGGCTATTCTTCGCTGGGTTATCTGCGCAAGCTGCGTTTTTCGACGATCAAGGTAGATCGCACCTTTGTTCAGGGCGCGGCGCAGCAAAGTGCCGAAAGCCTGGCAATCATTCGCGCCGTGGTCGCCATGGCGCAAAGCCTGGACATGACAACGACGGCGGAAGGTGTTGAAACTGCTGATGAAGCTGCCTTGATCCGCGAGCTTGGCTGCGACAAGATACAGGGCTACTATTTCGGTCGACCGATGCCCGCTGCCGATGCAGTAAAGCTGTTCAAGCCGATCCAGCGCAAGAGCGCCTGATCCGCTAGGCGCCGGCCAACGCCCTGATCGCACTTTCGAACAATCTGCGCCCATCTTCGCCGCCATGATCGCTCTCGATTGCGCGTTCCGGGTGCGGCATCATTCCAAGAACATTGCCTGCTTGATTGAGGATTCCGGCAATATCGCGGCGCGAACCATTGCACGGTCCGGCGTAACGAAACGCTACGCGTCCTTCGCCTTCCAGTCGGTCCAGAGTATCCTCGTCCGCGAAGAAATTACCGTCATGATGGGCGACCGGAATTTGGACCTGCTCGCCTGCTTCATAAGCGCCAGTAAAAAGCGACTGCGTATTCTCAACGATCAGCGGTACCGTGCGGCAGATGAAGTTCTGGCTGGCATTGCGCATCAATGCGCCCGGCAGCAATTTGGCTTCGGTCAGAACCTGAAACCCATTGCAAACACCCAGTACCGGCACGCCGCGTTCGGCGGCTTTGATCACCGATGCCATCAACGGGCTGCGCGCGGCCATTGCGCCAGAACGAAGATAGTCGCCGTAGGAGAACCCACCTGGCAATGCAATGAAATCAATGCCTTCGGGCAGTTCGCTGTCGCCATGCCACAATCGCAATGGCGAAGCTCCGGTGACCTTCTCCAGCGCGACCGCCATATCCCGGTCGCAATTGGAGCCGGGAAACGTGACCACGGCACAGCGCGCGCCCATCAGGCAGGCTCCGCCGTGTTCAGTTTCTCGACCGAATAGTCCTCTATCACCATATTGGCGAGCAACTGGCGGCACATCTGGTCGATAGCCTCATCAGTTGTTGCCTCGTCCACATCTAGCTCGATCATCCGGCCAATCCTGACATCTGACACACCGTCAAAGCCGAGGCCTTCGAGAGAGTGGTGCACGGCGCGACCCTGTGGATCAAGCACTCCGGGTTTCAGGCGGACAAGGATTCGAACTTTCATGCTGGCTCCATCACGGGCAGGACAAGGGCTTTGGCTTGCCTATAACGTCCGCGTCGATGGGTGCAATCATGTCGCGCTGCTTGCCCACGATTGTTTGTCTTATCGCGCGGTCTCAGACACGTTCTGGCGGGAGTCGTCTTGCTCCCCATCCGGCTCCGGCAGAACGATGAATTCGACCGCGTCCTCATAGCGCAGATATTCCGCGGCTGCGGCTTGCAGCTCTTCAGCCGAAATGGCCGACAGGGTTTCGGGATAGGCAAGAAAGCGATCAAGGCGCTCGGGTTGGCTTTGGGCGCGCCGGGCAAGGCTCGTCCAACCGCCAAGTGTCTTCAGCGCATTGTCGTAATCTTCCAGTAGCGGCTTTCTAGCGCGTTCAATCAGGTCGGGGTCAATGGGACCATCGCGAAGGCCCGACAGCAGCATCTTAATTGCAGAGCGAGCTGTGTCGACCGATCCGACGTCCAGCGAAGTGGAAACCAGAAACGTGCCGTACCCGGAGTAGTGACGGCTCATCTGGCTCGCAGCGCTTGGTGAATAGGCCTCGCCGAGCTCTTCACGAAGGCTCTCCGACAAGCCAATACGCACGATGGCCGCCAGCAATTGCAAACGCGCAGTTTCTTGCGGATCACTATTGTCAGTGGTCGGCCAGACAATGCGCAGAAGGGCCTGATCATCCTCGCCTGTATGGCGCACAGTTCTTTGCCCGCGCTGCTCAGTAAAATCGCGCTCGCGCGCTTCGGTGCGGGGCAGAAAATCAGCTTCGCGAGGGGGCAGGGCGCCCAGAGTTTGCGCAACAGATGCAATGGCCTCAGTCTCGTCGAAGTCACCCACAAGGGCGATTTCCAGAGCTCCGTTTTCCAGCCGATCTCCGATCACGGTCTGCAATTTTGCATAGTCGAGGCCGAAATAATCATCCCTCCCCTGCAAGGAAAAGCGCGGGTCTTCATCGGACAGGATGGCCCCAGAGACCGCACCCAGTGCACTTGCCGGCGTCGAACCAAGCGATTTAAAGAAATTGTCGATCCTGCGCTGGAATTGCTCAATGCCTTCGGGCCGGTAACCCGGATCGGTTATTCCCGCTGCAATCAGTTTCATCTGCAGATCCAGATCACGCGGCGTGGTTGAACCGGTAAAAATGAAGCTGTCGGTGCCATTGCTGACCTGCAAACCCACGCTGCGCCCGGCAAGAATGGTCAGTAGATCATCCTGGCTGTGTGCACCCAACCCGCCAGATGGCAGCCCGCTGACAAGGAATGTCGCCAGTGGGTCTTCGCGAGTGTTGAGCAGGTTGCCGCCATCCAGTGCAACACGCAGACTGATGCGATCTTCCTGAATATCGGTCTGTTTCAGCGTCAAACGCGTTCCATTGGCAAAGGTAATGTAGCGAAAACCGAACCGTTCATCCTTGGCATCGCTGACCACCACACCTGGCTCACCAAAATTGTCATAGGCAAAATTGCTTGCACTGATTTCGGCAGGTGGAGCAATTGGCAGCGCCATGGCATCAACGAATGCCTGGCGCAAAGACGCTTCGCCACCGTCGGGTTCCATGCGTCCCTGGAATCGGATCAACGGATTATCGAGCGAAGCGGCAGCGCCGCGCAAGGCTGCCAGAACGCGGTCAGGAGTGAAGTCGTTCTGCATCGTCTCGAATTGTGCAAGGCGATAGGCAGCTTGCGTCGGAACCCGGTCATTAGCCACCAGACCAAGTGCTGCACCAACCAGTGCGGTATTCGACCGTGTAGCCTCTCCCTCCACGGCATTTTCAAGGGCTGTTCGGCGATTGGCGAGTTGTTCGGTAATCTCAGCTTGCGAGAAACCATGGGTCAAAGCCTGATTCACTTCGCGGGCCGCTGCCAGAATGCCTTTGCGCCACTCGCCATCGAGTGAGGAGACAGACAGGTTTGTGATCCGAGCATCTTCAAACAGGTCGCCAGTGCTGTAACCAGCGCCGCGAAAAGGAGCATCAGAACCGCGTGCCAGACGGGCAAGTCGGCGGTTGATAATGCCATTGGCGACCGATACCAGCGCATCTTCGCGCCGGAATGCGGCCGTATCGGGACGGTCACGCCAAGGTGCGAGCTTGAAGATGCTGACACTTTCCGACAGGGCCGGGTCGATATAGATGTCGGTCAGCCCCCCACGTGTGACGTCAACCGGGCCCGTTTCCGGCTCAACCGGGGCGGGAGCATTCGTCCAGTTGGAAAAGCGGGCTTTCAATGCCGCCTCCATCATCTCAACCGGAAAGTCGCCCACGATTACCAGAACAGTGTTGGCTGGCGTGTAAGTCCGCTCATAGAGCGCGCGCAATTGGTCAGCAGTGGCGCTTTCAAGCACTTCGAGCGTGCCGATTGGTAGGCGATTGGGGAAGCGCGCATCGGGCGCGGTAAACTCGAAGCTGTCCTCCAGCGCGCGCTGAGCGAAATTGCGCCGATCACGCCGTTCGGCCAGAATCACCCCGCGCTCACGCTCGACGGCATCCTCGGCAATGGTAAGCTCGCTTGCAGTCTCTCGCATCAACATCAGCGCCGTATCAAGCAGATCGGCATCGTTGCGCGGCAGATTGAGCATATAGGTGATGGCATTGAAACCGGTCGATGCATTGGTGTCTGCGCCGAATGACAGCCCCTCACGCTCAAGCAGCTTGATCATCTCGCCTTCAGGGATTCCCGCTGAACCATTGAAAGCCATGTGCTCGAGATAATGCGACAGGCCTCGCTCGGTCTCGGTCTCGTCGAGCGAGCCAGAATCGATTCGCATCCGGACCAGAGCGGTCCCTTCCGGTGTGGCGTTCTGGCGCAGGATATAGCGCATGCCATTGTCGAGCTGTCCGAAAACGAAGCCCGGATCGACCGGTATGTCGCTCTCCTCAAATGCCCAAACCGGTTCGTCAGGTTGGTCAGGCGCGGTCTGGGCATGAAGAGGGAGGGAAAGGCTTAGCGCAGCGGTGGCTGCGGCCGTCAGGAAAAAGCATCGCATAGGTAGACGCTGCCCTATGAGAACTCGTGTGACAAGTGCCTGAACGGACGTTTTATTTTGTCGAAGGCGATCCGCGCAATTTGTTGCGATGGCTGGACAGGTCAAAGACCTCGCCCGGGCCATTGTCTTCGCCCTGCAACAAGCCAAGGCGGCGTGCAACTTCGCGGTAGGCTTCCTCTTCGCCGCCCAAGTCGCGGCGAAACCGGTCCTTGTCCAGCTTCTCGCCGGTTTTCATGTCCCACAAACGACAACCGTCCGGGCTGATTTCGTCAGCGAGAATTACCCGGCTGAAATCACCATCATAAATCCGGCCAAACTCCAGCTTGAAATCGACCAGGCGCACGTCGATCCCGGCAAACATGCCGCACATGAAATCATTGATGCGGATCGCCATCGAGGAAATATCGTGCATTTCCTCGTTCGATGCCCAGCCAAAGCAGGCGATGTGTTCTTCCGCGATCAATGGATCGCCAAGCGCATCATCCTTGAAGTAATATTCGATCAGCGTGTGGGGCAGAGGCTCGCCCTCCTTGATCCCCAAACGCTTGGAGATTGACCCGGCGGCGACATTGCGAACCACGACTTCAATCGGGATAATCTCGCATTGGCGGACCAGCTGTTCGCGCATGTTCAGGCGACGAATGAAGTGCGTCGGGATGCCGATATGGGCAAGACGCGAAAACACATGCTCCGAGATGCGGTTGTTGATCACGCCCTTGCCGTTGATTGTGCCCTTTTTCTCGGCATTGAAAGCGGTCGCGTCATCCTTGAAATATTGGATAATCGTGCCCGGCTCAGGACCTTCATAAAGGATTTTGGCCTTGCCTTCATAGATTTGGCGGCGACGCGTCATGGCGATCATTCCTCAGCAGAAATAAGGCGCCCCGGCGTGGCGAGGCAGAGCGCGTCGCAGCCACCGGGGCGTGCACATGTTTATAGGCGTCTTCGCCGCTTTTGGCAATGTGGCGCGGGCAGTGGGTGGGCGCTGACGCCTGTATCAGGTGATTGCAGCCCGCGCCGTGTATTCGGGGCGGTCCCAGGCGCGTGTCTGGCACACCTGTTCCAGCCGCTTCACCGCTTCCACAATGTCGGTATGACGCAGGTAGAGCGGCGTCAGGCCGAAACGGATAACATTGGGCGCACGAAAGTCGGCAACCACATCTTCTGCGCGCAAGGCCTGCACGATTTCATGGGCCTGAGGGTGCGCATAGGCAATATGGCTGCCGCGCCGGGCTGGGTCGGTGGGTGTGACGAGCGAGAAGCCGTAATCCTTGCACAGCGGCTCCATCGCCGCCACCAGCATCTGCGCCATTGATGCAGACTTGGCAGACACCGCGGCCATGTCGGCCTCCAGCATCAAATCAATGCCGGCCTCCAATGCGGCCAACCCGAGAATGGGAGGTGTACCGCACAAAAAGCGCTCTATGCCTTCGGCTGGCTGGTAATCCTCGGTAAAATCAAACGGTCGGGCATGGCCAAACCATCCTGACAGCACGGCATCGGCATGGTGATTGCGCTTGGGAGCATAAAGATACGCAGGAGCGCCCGGTCCGCCATTAAGATATTTATATCCGCAGCCAACCGCAAAATCGACATTGGCGGCGGTCAGGTCGAGCGGGACGGCACCAGTGCTGTGGCTCAGATCCCAGATGGCCAAGGCACCCTTGGCCTGGATGGCACGGGTCGTCTCGGCCATGTCGCGCGCTGCGGCCGTTTTATAATGGACATGAGTCAGCAGAACGGCGGCCGTGTTTTCGTTGATTGTGTCGAGCAGTGCGTCCGGGTCCACCGCCAATGCCCGGATGCGATTTCCCGAGAAGCGGGCAATCCCTTGCATCATGTATGAATCGGTCGGGAAATTCCCGCTCTCGGTCAGGATTGTGCCACGATCCGGCCGCAGCGAGAGGGCTGCAGTCAACGCCTTGAACAGATTGATAGAGGTCGAATCAGTGGCGATCACTTCGCCCGCCTTCGCTCCGATCAATTGCGCAATCTTGTCGCCAATCCTTGCAGGTGCGGTGGCCCATTGCGCATCGAGCCAAGAATGAATGAGGCCGTCTTTCCATTCCTTCTCAACTGTGTTGTCCAGCATCGCAGGTGTCTCGCGCGGCAGGCAGCCAAGCGAATTTCCATCAAGGTAGATCAATCCGTCGCGGACGTGGAAGCGCTCGCGAAAATGAGCAAGCCGGTCGTTTTCGTCCAGAGATCGCGCGTGGTCGGCAAGAGAATTGGTCATAGCAATTCTCTCAGGATGGCACGCACCGGGCTGGCGTCACCGTCAGCGATGGGCAGGGGCAGGGCAATCAATTCGTAAGGCCCAGCTGGAACCTGATCGAGCACGAGCCCTTCCAATATGCGCATATCCCCTCGGCGGATTTCATGATGAGCGTCCATCGTCTTGGAAGTTTGCGGATCAAGCGACGGCGTATCGGTGCCGATCAGCACGACGCCTTGTGCGCGCAAGCGAGCGACAACGCCGCTTTCGATGGCGCGGAAATTCGCGTCCCACGCCTCGTGCGGGAAAGTTTCGTAGGTGCGGATCAACACGCGTTCAGCGCCAGCTATCAGGTTCCAGTCAAGATCCGCTTCAGTCACGCTTGGACCCGCACCGCCCGTATCAACCACCACGCATGGGCCGATATAGGGTGCAAGGTCACACTGATCGCTGGCTTGACCATGCGGATCATAGTGCAATGGGGCATCGCCATGCGTCCCGGTGTGCAGAGGCAGGTAAATCGCCCCGATGTTGACCGGACATGTCTCGTCAAGGGAGGTGGTCCGCTGGATCGCCAGTTCAGGCTCGCCCGGCCATTGCGGAATGCCGGTGTGGATGCGTTGCGTGATGTCCCAAATGCGCCTGTCGCTCATGCCCGATGGCTTACGGCGCATAACGCCATCCAGCAATGCCGCTTTCCAGCCAGTTGCAACTATGTGGGCGGTTTTTTGAAAGTTGTGGTGCCCGGGGGCGGATTTGAACCACCGACACGCGGATTTTCAATCCGCTGCTCTACCCCTGAGCTACCCGGGCATTCGCTGCGGCTTGGGCTTGGACAGTGAGTCCAAACGGGCGAGCAAATGAGAGCGGGCCTATGGCGAAGCTGCGCCCGCTTGGCAAGAGGAAATGGGCGAAAATCCGGCTTTGGCAGCCTAGTCCTGTCTGTCCCAGTCGGCAGTGGCGATTTCTTCGGGCGAGGCAGGGCGGCTGGGCACTGCGTATCCATCGCCAAACCACTGCGCCAGATCGCGATCCTTGCATCGGACGGAACAGAACGGGGTGTGTTCTTCACTCCGGGGTTTCTTGCAGATCGGGCAGGGTTTTTGGCGCTTCGTCATCATTGCTCGATTGTTTGGGCCTGAGCCGCTTCGAGCGCAAGAGAGGGATTGGTTTCAATCCGCACTTCTTTGCCGGTTCGCTCCGACAAATCGACCAGCCAATGCTCTTTCAACTTCGCTTTGAGTGCGGGATGCACGGTCAGCAGCAGGACCCGTCCGCTCCCTTGCGCCATTTCCCCGCGTCGCAGCGCCATCCGCGCACAAGCCCCCACGCGCGAGGTCGCGAAGCGATGGAGCAGCGATGGCCCCTCCAACCGAGCTACCAATTGCACAAAGCCAAAACCGTTCATGGCGGTGCGTTCATGGGGCCAATTGGCCAGAGCCGCCTCCAGCGCGGCATCAACTTGTTTGCGCCCTAACTTGTCCTGAATAGTCGGAAAATCGATCCCGATTGAGCCGCCAAGATCAAACCAGTTCAGAGACTGGGTGATGGCCGGGATCGCCGCCAGCGCAAGCGCGTGCGGGCTGGCATCGCCATCAATATCGATCAGGGTCATGGCGGGGGTCGTGCTGATGATCAGCGATCCGCCAGCAAAATCAACCTGGCCGGTAGATGCTGCCTCCCACACTTCCTCCCAAAGCCCGGATGGGAACCGCCGGACGAGCCTTCCCGTGTCGAAAACCGAGGCTGGCGGAATGTGCGGATTGTCATCGCCAAAATAGCGAGCCTGGGCCCGCTTTAACCGGCCCCGTTCAGCGATGGCCTCGCGTGTTATGACAAGGCGAACATCGCTGCCTTCGCTCGCATTGCGCGGCAGGCCGCTGGCATTGATTTCCACGCCGCTTGGGCTGAGGCACAGCGCTCTGGAGGATCCGGCATTTCGAGCAATTATTTTCGCCATCAGGATTGTCCGGGCGCATTCTTTGCTCAGCCAAAATTGCTTGGCTCCAATCACTTGGTCTTTGTCGACCAACAGTGCGCGGGTTTCGCCAATACCCTCTTCAATCAGCCACTCAGCCAATTTGGAAACCGGCAGATTTCAAAAGTGTGCGCGTTTCATACAGGGGTAGGCCCATGATGCTCGAATGGCTCCCTCTGATCCATTGGATCAGACCCTCTGCTGCCCCTTGAATGGCATAGCCGCCCGCTTTGCCGCGCCATTCGTCGCCTGCGATGTAGGCGTCCACTTCTTCATTCGACAGCACCTTGAACTTCACGATATTTTCGCTCAGCCGGGTTTTCTGCGTGCCATCGGGCGCTCGCAGGACAACGCTGGACAGAACCGCATGTCGCCGACCTGACAGCAACGTCAGGCAGTCGCGTGCTTCCTGTTCGGTTTCGGTCTTGGGCAGAATGCGGCGTCCAGCGGCCACTACTGTATCACCAGCCAGCACGTATCCGTCGGCGCAGATTGCTGCCGCCTTCTGTTTTCCCATGCGCAGCGCATAGTCGCGCGGCCGTTCAGCCGCGTGTGGGGTTTCGTCAATATCGGCTGGCACAACTTGATCAGGCTCAATTCCCAGGCGGGCGAGCAATTCCAGTCGCCGTGGACTGGCAGAAGCAAGGGTCAAGCTGGGGTGATTGGCAGGCGCGCCCATTAAGCGCAGCCGCTTATTGAGGGCCGGGGCCCTGACCAGGACCGCCGCGACCGGGCATAAAACGATAGGTAATTCGCGCCTTGGTCAGATCATAGGGTGTCAGCTCGCACAGCACTTCGTCACCCACCAGCACCCGGATACGGTTCTTGCGCATCTTGCCGGCGGTGTGGCCGAGCACTTCGTGACCGTTTTCAAGCTCCACTCTGAACATCGCATTGGGCAGCAATTCTACCACCTTGCCGCGCATTTCGAGGAGTTCTTCCTTGGCCATGTAAATCCTTGATCAAATTAAAAAGCAAAATTTCTCGGGCGCCTTAGCCCTACGCGGGAAAAAAGGGAAGCCTAGTGCGTTATGGCTGAGTGTAGTCGATAACATTTCACAAACCGACACTAACTATCTGCCGCCTCCGTGCAAAAGTGCAGCGAGCGCCCACACGATGCAAAATGTTACAATTTAGGAGCTTGTGTGACTATGCCCGCTAAGCGATTCTCGGCCGGATGAGCGCCCGAGCTAACCCCCTTGCAGCGTGCAGTGTGCTCGCCCTTGCATTGGGCTCTGTTTCGCACCAGCCAGCGAAGGCTCAGCAGGGCCTGGCCGATGTTCAGCCCGAAGTTGGTGAATTGACCGACATTATCGATGCTGGAGACATCGTCGTGACCGGCGAACGACTTCGCGGTCAGGTGCAGGTTGAACAGGCTCCCATTCTGGAGCTCGACGAGGCCGACATAGAGGGCATCGGAGCCAATTCCATCGTTGAATTGCTGGAGGTGGTGGCGCCGCAGACCAATTCTTCGCGCGGGCGAGGTGGCGGTGGTGGCCCGGCTATTCTGGTCAATGGCTTACGGATATCGAGCTTTAGAGAACTGCGATCCTATCCCCCCGAAGCGATCCGTAAGGTCGAGGTTTTGTCCGAAGAAGTGGCAGTAAAGTTCGGTTTTTCGCCCAATCAGCGGGTCGTGAACCTGATATTGAAAGAGAACTTTGCCAGTCGCGAGGTCGAGGTTGAATATGAAGGGCCAAGCGATGGCAGTTATGCCGCGCGCGAGGCGGAGTTCACTCTGCTTAAGCTTGATCAGGGTCGCAGACTGAATGTTAACGCCGAAGTGCGCGACACGACTTTGCTGGACGAGAGCGAGCGCGATATCATTCAAACGCCGGGTTCGACCAGTGATCTGGCTAGCGATCCTGACCCTGCCGAATTCCGCAGCCTGGTCGATGATAATCTGGAGATAGAGGCGACCGTCAACTGGACCACATCCAGCCTGGATGATGGCACCTTGCTGTCGCTCAACGGAACCTATGAGCGGGAGGAAAACATCGGGCTTTCCGGCCTGAACTCCGTGTTGCTGACCGATACGTTCGGGAACCAGACCCTGCGCACTTTTGGCGAAGATACCCCGCTCAGGACGCGGCAAAATTCCGATCTTCTGGCGTTTGGTGCGACGCATACGCGCCGGCTAGGCGGATTTCAGCTGACGGCAACGACAGATGCCACGCTGAACGAAACGCGCACACTGACTGACCGGCCATTTGATACGCAAGGCTTGGTGAATGCCGCCACGGCGGGCACTCTCGCTCTGGATGGCGTGTTGCCGGGCAATGCAGTCAATGGTTTCGACATTGCCAACAATCAGACAATTCGCTCGTCCAGTCAGATCACCCTGAACGGCAGCCCCTTGTTGCTACCCGCCGGTGAAGTGACAACAACTTTGGATTTTGGCCTCGACTGGTTGCAGATCAAGAGCGACGACACCCGCAGCCTGGTTGATACGGACTTATCGCGGACACGGTGGGAGGCAGGTGCCAATCTTTCAGTTCCGATTGCTCGCCGCGGCGGTGCGTGGGGTGCGATTGGCGATGTAACGCTGAATTTCAACGGCGGGATCGAAGAGCTATCGGACTTCGGCACATTGTTCGATGGCAGTGTCGGCGCGACCTTTGGTGTAAGCAAAAATCTCGAGCTCACAGCTACATATATCTATGCTGAAGTGGCTCCCAGCCTGAGTGAACTGGGGCGACCTGAAATCGCCAACTTCAATGCGACCGTATTTGATTTCGTCAATGGCGAACCCGTGCTGGCGACCGTCATCACTGGCGGCAATCCCGATCTGGAAGCGGAAACCCAACGCGATTGGAAATTCGGTGCCAATTGGGAACTGCCGATGATCGACAACACGCGGTTTACGGCTGAATACATCCGCAACAAATCATCCGATGTGACAAGCAGTTTTCCCTCTATTACCGAGGCCATCGAGGCAGCCTTCCCTGATCGCATTACGCGCGATTTCACTGGGCGACTGACTGCGGTAGACCGTCGCCCAGTCACCTTTGACCGTACGCGCTCGGAGCGCCTGGTGTTCGGACTGAGCACACGCGGTCAATTCGGGAAGGCTACCGCAGATGCCAGTGGCGGATTTGGGCGCGGGGGCCGTCCGCAAGCCGGCAATGACGCTGCAGCCCAACGTGGCAATCGGCCCGATCGGTCAGAGCGAGGCGCAGATGGCATATCGCGCGAAGATCGGCAGGCGCGCTTCGCGGCCCTGCGCGAGCGGCTGTGCGCCGATGACGGGCTCGATTATCTGAAAGGACTGGCTACAGCCGTTGCTGCTGGCGAGGGTCTCGCCCAGAACTATCCCGGCATAAATGCCCAGCAGGCCGCTCGAATGTTGCAACGCTTCTCCAACGAAGATGGCTCGCTTAATGAGGAACGTCTGGCAGCCTTCCGGACCCGGATGTGTGAAGCTGGCGCCGGTAGCGGCCCATCGCAAGCCGGTCAGGGTGGTCCGCCGCCAGCAGCCGCAGCGGGCGGACGGCCTGCTGGTGTAGGTGCTGGTCGCCCCGGCGGTGGTCGCGGCTTTGGCAGGGATGGCAGAGGCCGCTATTTCATCAATCTGACCCATTCCGTAGAGCTGGAAAACACGATCACAATCAGTGATCTGACCCCTGTGCTCGACCAATTGGATGGCGAAACCACCCAATTCCTGGGGTTCCCACGCCACAATACGCGGCTGGAAGCGGGCATGTTCCGCAATGGCAAGGGTGTGCGCCTGTCAGGCAATTACACTGGCAGCAGACGCATCAATGGCAGCTCGCTTACCGGCAGCAGCGACTTGCAGTTTGACGATCTGCTGGTGATCGATTTGCGCGTATTCGTGAATCTGGGTCAAGTGCTTAACAAGCAGGACACTTTCCTTGACAATCTGAGGGTCGCATTCCGGGCAGACAACGTCTTCAACGCGCGTCAGCAGGTTCGCGATGGAGATGGCAATGTGCCACTGACCTATCAGCCAGCCTTGCTTGATCCGACGGGCCGGTTCATCGGTATTGATCTGCGAAAGATGTTTTGACCCTGTCAGGGCGAACGGCCAGCAGGCAAGAGCTGGATCAGCTTAAATCAGTGTCGGGAAACATCCAGCTGTGCACGGGCGATGGCTCGAAGGGTGCCCATTCGCCTTCAGGTTGGCGCAGGCGATCGGCGATGGCTATCATCACCGACGGGTTTACGCCCAAGCCGATATGACTGGCATAAACCTCAATGTTCTCAAACGGAGTTTTGCTCGGCTGCTGCACGGATCCGCGCCAATGCACCACACCATCGGTTTTCGTCAGGATAGAGGTGGTGGGCACGGGCGGGGCCTGATTGAGGCCGTTGAACTTACCATCCCGCATCACTTCAGGTTCGTCGCCATTGAAGAATTCGAACAGCCGACGCGCATTGGTGTGATTGCGGTCATCACTGATCGGGCTTCCCAGTGAAATGACACTGCGCACTTTTTCAGGATGCATTTTGGCCAGTTCGCGGGCAAGGACGCCGCCAAGGCTCCAGCCGATCAGGGAAATCTTGCCGCCACTGGTGTTGTAAAGGTTTGCAACCTGTGCCCGCAGACGTTCGACCAGAAAATCATCCACCTTCACATTGCGACCGCTGTCCCACCCGTGCGCGTCGTAACCCAGCTGACGCAGCAATTTGCGCATTGGCCGTGTCGAACTGTTTGACGCCATGAAGCCGGGTAACACCATGACGGTGTGGCCATCGCCACCTTCCAGCGTAGAAAGATATCCGCGCGACATGAAAAATGCGCCCAATTCGAAAATCGCGCGCCCTTCAGCAAGGGCCCAGAAATTGCTTGGCGGGCGAGCAGCTGGCCCATTGATGGTTTCTGCCGGTGCTACGCTGGCCATTATGCTTTCTCCCGCGACGTTTTCTTTGTTTTTGCTGATTTTTTCGGCTTGGCTGCTGCTGCGTTTTTAGCAGGCCTTGTGCCCAAAGCCGTGGCAGCCTCGACCAGCTCGGTAAAGCTTTCTTCGATGCAGCTGACGTAAAATTCCGGATCGGGCAGCAGCTTGCGGCATGCCGTAAAGGCAATTGTCGCCTCGTCCCGATAGGATTGCACAACATGGCCCAGACCCAGACCATCGGTCAGGCAGAGCAAGCCCATCATGCTTTCCAGCCGCGCACCGCTTGAGAAAATAGATACTGGCGGGCCGGGCACATTGGTGACCACGGTTGAAAACGGTGGTCCAACCCGGTTGGCAAGGCCCAATCGCGTGTACAACTGCGCACCCAACGCCATGAACAGAGCAGGGCTGACCTTGCTGATCTCGGTCATGTTGCGCGCGCCCACCGCTTCGGTCATCGCCTTGCTGTTCGACGTCTGGGAGTAAACATAAGCCAGACGCTCGGCCGGATCATCCAGATGAGAGCCCAGCGGCGCGATCATTGCGGCAACCTGATTGCCCATATCGCCTTTTTCTTCGCTCGAACGCACGGAGATCGGTGCCATCGCGGTCAGCGTCTTGGCCGGCAAATCATCCTTCGCCATCAGGTATTTGCGCATCGATCCACCGATGACCGACAGGAACACGTCGTTGACTTTCGCTCCCGGTGCCAAGGCGCGGATCGCCTTGATATCATCCAGCTTGAAGCTGCGCCCTTCCACCACCCTGTGCGGGGAAATCACTGCATTGAACCGGCATCGCGGGGCCAGCATTTCGCCGTGAATGTTGAAGTCTTTCTTCACCAGGCCCTGCACCGCCTTGGTCAGGCCGGGAATGGCCTGGGCCGCAACATTGACCTGCCGCATCGGGTTGGTCACCGCGTTCCACCAGCTGCGCGCCAACAGGCCAACGGTGCCCGGTTCTGCCTCTGGCTGCCAGGTGTCAGCCTTGGTCAGAGGGGCAGGATCAGGGTCAAGAGTGTGCATCGCTTCCATCAGATCGATTCCGCTCATCCCGTCGATGGCCGAATGGTGCACTTTGGTCACGAAGGCGAAACTGCCGGGCGCAATGCCGTCAATATTGTCGAGCCCTTCAATCACGGTGAATTCCCACGGGGGGCGCTTCAGATCGAGCGGGCGGGCAAAGACGCGGGCAGCCTGAATGCACAATTGGCGCCAGTCACCCGGCTTGGGAAGGGCGACGTGGCGAACGTGATATTCAAGATCGAAATCCTCGTCCTCGACCCAATAGGGAAAATCGAGGTTGAACGGCACGCGGACCAGCTTCTGGCGCATCGTGCGTGACAATTGCATGCGCGAACGCAGGAATTCGAGAATGTCTTTGAAGCGGACGAAGCCGCCGGGCGCGGTTTCCGGATTGTAAATCAGGATCGAGCCGATGTGCATCGGCGAATTGCGCGTCTCCATCGCCACGAAGGACGCATCCATTCCCTGCAATTGGCGCAAGGCTCTCTCCCACTGCTATGTGCGGCTGACAGAGATCGTCGCGCGCAGGATTATTAACTTTTTGCCCGTTTTCGGGTCGTGATCTATCGCTCGTAGCAGGATTGCGTTGCATTGCACAACCCAAGCCACCGTGGCGCTTATTTGGCCACCTTAGCCTTTGATCTGGTCGCCAATCCTTCCTATCTGCAAAACTATGGCAAATGGGCGAGAACCTTCAGCGGCAGGATCACCGCATGATCCGCGCGGGGCGCAGCGGTTCAATGAAGAGCGCGCGACCTATACTGTTGCCAGCGCCACGCCAGATCTTGCCGCAGGGATCGCTGCGATCAAGAATACCGTCGACACGCTCAAGCCTGTGCCGGGCGTGTACCGCATGCTCGATACACGCGGGGACGTTCTGTACGTTGGCAAGGCGCGCAGTCTGAAGGCCAGGGTGGCCAATTATACGCAGGTAAAGGGTCTGACCAACCGGTTGCAACGGATGATCAGCCAGACGCGCGCGATGGAGATCGTGACCACAAATTCAGAGGCCGAGGCGCTGCTGCTCGAAGCGCAATTGGTAAAGCGGTACCGCCCGCCGTTCAATGTCCTTCTGCGAGATGACAAGAGCTTCCCCTTCATCCTGCTGCGATCAGAGCATGCCTATCCCCGCATCATGAAGCATCGCGGCGCGCGCCGGGCCAAGGGCAATTACTATGGCCCCTTCGCTAGCGCGGGCAGCGTCAACACCACGATCAACGCCTTGCAGAAACTGTTTCTGCTGCGGTCATGCACGGACAGTTTTTTCTCCCGCCGGGACCGGCCCTGTCTGTTGTATCAAATCAAACGGTGCAGCGCGCCTTGCGTAGGGCGGATTAACGAGGACGGCTATGCGGAGCTGGTCGATCAGGCCAAGGATTTCCTGGCAGGCAAATCGGGCCAGGTGCAGGCAGGTCTTGAAAAACAGATGGCCAAGGCCGCTGAAGAGCTCGATTTTGAAACCGCGGCCATACTGCGCGATCGGCTGAGGGCAGCCACGTTCATTCAGGGCAGCCAGGCCATCAATGCTTCGGGTGTTGGAGATGCTGATGTCTTTGCCCTGGCAGCCAAGGGTGGGCAGATCGGCGTGCAAGCCTTCTTTATCCGCGGTGGGCAAAATTGGGGCCATCGCGCTTTCTTCCCGACCCACACCAAGGATGTGGATGATGCTCAGGTGCTCGCCAATGTCATCCTGCAATTCTACGAAGAGGTGCCCCCTCCACCGACCGTGCTGGTCGATCGGGAACTGCCCGAGAGTGATCTGATTGAAACTGCCCTGAGTGAATTGGCAGGCAAGAAGGTAGCGCTTTCCATCCCGCAACGCGGCGACCGGCGCAAACTGATGCAGCAGGCCAGCCGCAATGCAACCGAGGCGCTGGAACGGCGTTTGGCAGAGCGTGGGACCAAGGCTAGGATCGGGCGCGAGCTCGCCGAATTTCTCGAACTGGACGAGCCGCCGCAGCGTATCGAAATCTACGACAACAGCCATATTCAGGGCGCCAAGGCAGTTGGCGCGATGGTGGTGGCCGGCCCGGAAGGCTTCATCAAGAACCAGTATCGCAAATTCAACATTCGCGAAGCGCAGACAAATGATGATTTCGGCATGATGCGCGAAGTCATGCGCCGCAGGTTCGAACGGGCATTGAAGGAAGATCCAGATCGCGAGACGACGGGCGAAAAGGCCATCTGGCCCGATCTTGTTTTGATTGATGGCGGCAAAGGCCAGATGTCATCAGTTCGTGATACGCTGGAGGAGTTGGGGATTGAAGATGTGCCGCTGATCGCCATTGCCAAGGGGCCGCATCACGGCCGCGAAGGGCGCGAGGTGTTTCACTTCCCCGATGGCCGCGAGAAAACTCTGCCGACCAACTCTCCAGTGTTGTTCCATCTGCAAAATCTGCGCGATGAAGTGCATCGCTATGCCATTGGGGCGCATCGTGCCAAGCGCAGCCGCGCTATACAGGCATCGCCGCTCGACGAAATTCCAGGCATTGGCCCGGCACGCAAACGCGCGCTGCTGCTGCATTTCGGAACGGCGGGCAAAGTCCGCGCCGCTTCGCTGCAGGATCTGCAAAGGGCCCCCGGCGTATCGGAAACGGTCGCCCGCAGCATTTACGATTTCTATCACGCGAGCGAGTAGCGCAGCTTATGCCCCCTTGCGGCGCCGGATCATGCCTTCCTGTGCAACGCTGGCGACCAACTGCCCGTCGCGAGTGAAGATGCGGCCCCGATTGAACCCGCGACCATTCCCGCTCCATGGGGAATCGGTGGCGTAAAGCAGCCATTCGTCTGCCGGGGCAGAACGGTGGAACCAGATCGCGTGATCGAGGCTGGCACCGACCAATTCGCCGCGCATCCAGCTGAGGCCATGGGGAAGGGCGCTGGTGCCCAGCAGCGTGAAATCGCTGGCATAGGCGATGACAGCGCGGTGCAAGTCTTCATTACCGGAAAGTGGGGGAAGCGGGGCTGCCGTCTTGAACCAGCTGTGAGCTGCCGGTTCGCGTGGTTCGCTGTTCATCCAGTGCAATTTGTCACTGGTACGAATTTCTAGGGCCCGAGGCCGCAACATGACTTCACGGGCCGAACCGGTGATGCCTGCTCTGTCTGCATAAGCGCGACGCGCCTCAACATCAGGCTTGAGATCCTCGGGTGGCGGCACATCGGGCATGGTGCATTCTTCATGCGACAAACCTTCCTCGGGCCGCTGAAAGCTGGCAGTCAGGTTGAGTATTGGGCGAAAATTGCCATCCTTGCCGGTTTGGCTGGCGACGACTCTGCGGTTGGCGAAGCTGCGACCGTCAAAGTCAGCATCAACGGCCACATTGGTCACTGGCCCTTCTTCACCGCCGCGCAAGAAGTAGGCGTGGAGAGAGTGGGCCTGTTTGCCATCGGTGACGGTTGCCTGGGCGGCCTGCAGGGCCTGTGCAATCACTTGACCGCCGAACATCCGGCCAAAACCGAGATGCTGGGCCGAGCCGAGGAAAGCATTCTTGCCGTCAGGCTGGATCGTCAACAGATCAACCAGTTGAGCGACCAATTGCTCGGGCAACTCCTTGGGCGGGGTGCTGGCTGTTGCTGGCGATGGAGCTGAAGATGTGCGGTTGTCAGTCATGGATTGGCTTTGCGCGAGCCTGTAGGCCCGGTCAACTCGCCTATGCTGTGTTGGTCACAGTCTGTTCGGCTGGGTGCGTCGGTGGCGCTCCGACAAAAAGAACCCCGCCCGGATCGCTCCGGACGGGGTTTGTCTTTCAGTCCTGTAGGGGACTATCAGGCGGCGCTGTGTGCCAGTGCGGCAAGCAGCAGCAGTGCAACGATGTTGGTGATCTTGATCATCGGGTTCACGGCCGGACCTGCGGTATCCTTGTAAGGATCGCCAACAGTGTCACCGGTCACGGCAGCCTTGTGAGCTTCGGAGCCCTTGCCGCCATGGTTGCCATCTTCGATGTATTTCTTCGCATTGTCCCATGCGCCGCCACCAGCGGTCATGGAAAGCGCGACGAACAGACCGCCGACAATCACGCCGAGCAGCAATGCGCCCAACGAAGCGAAAGCCTCGTTCTGGCCAGCGATGAGGTAGATCACAAAGTAAGTCGCAATCGGTGCAAGTACCGGAAGGAGCGACGGAATGATCATTTCCTTGATCGCGGCCTTGGTCACCAGATCCACTGTACGGGCATAGTCAGGCTTTTCGGTGCCTTCCATGATGCCCGGCTTTTCGCGGAACTGATTGCGCACGTCGACAACTACGTCACCAGCCGCACGGCCAACCGCTGTCATGCCCATGGCACCGAACAGATACGGCAGCAGAGCACCCAGCAGCAGACCCACTATCACATACGGATTCTCAAGGCTGAAGTTGACTTCAGCGGTTGGGAAGTATGCCCGGAGGTCAGCTGTGTAAGCAGCGAACAGCACCAGCGCAGCAAGACCGGCTGAGCCAATGGCATAACCCTTGGTCACAGCTTTGGTGGTGTTGCCAACGGCGTCGAGAAGGTCGGTCTTTTCGCGGACGCTTTCGTCCAGACCAGCCATTTCGGCGATGCCGCCAGCGTTGTCGGTTACCGGACCATAGGCGTCCAGCGCCACAACCATGCCAGCCAGCGCAAGCATCGCAGTGGCACCGAATGCCAGGCCAAGCAGGCCAGCAAGTTGGTATGCGCCGATGATGGCAGCGATGATGACGATGGTGGGCAGTGCGGTTGACTCCAGGCTGATAGCCAGACCCTGGATCACATTGGTGCCATGGCCCGTTTCCGATGCCTTGGCGATCGAGCGGACCGGACGATAATTCGTGCCGGTGTAATACTCGGTGATCCAGATGATGATGCCTGTCAGCGCAAGGCCGATCAGCGAACAATAGAACAGATCGCGTCCAGTGAACTCAACCATGCCGAGACCCGGATTGAGCACGGTGTTCATGTCAAAACCTGCCGTTGCCAAGGCATGCGCCGTGGCGAACCAGATCAGTGGAATGGCCAGAACAGCCGTAACGATGAAGCCCTTGTACATCGCGCCCATAACATTGGTGCCATTGCCCAGACGGACAAAATAGGTGCCAATGATAGAGGTTACGATACACGCGCCGCCAATCAGCAATGGCAGTGCCATCAATGGCAGCAGCAGATCGCCAATATTGGTCAGCAGCAGAGCCATCAGAACCATGGTCGCACCAACGGTGACGACGTAAGTTTCGAACAGGTCAGCAGCCATGCCAGCACAGTCACCAACGTTGTCACCAACGTTATCGGCGATGGTGGCAGGGTTACGGGGATCATCCTCTGGGATGCCTGCTTCAACCTTGCCGACCAGGTCGGCGCCGACGTCTGCAGCCTTGGTAAAGATACCGCCGCCCAAACGTGCAAAGATCGAAATCAGCGATGCACCAAAGGCCAGGCCAACCAGACCGTCAATCACGGTGCGGCTATTTGGCGCGAGATCCATCGAGCTGACAAGGATGTAGAAGAACACGGCGATCGCAAGCAGGGCAAGGCCAGCCACCAGCATGCCGGTGATGGCGCCTGCACGAAATGCGATTGTCAGGCCCTGTTGCAGGCCAACGCTGGCCGCTTGCGCCGTGCGTACGTTGGAGCGGACCGAGATATTCATCCCGATATAGCCAGCAACGCCTGACAGGATGGCACCAATCAGGAAGCCAACCGCAGGCACCATTCCTAGGAATAGGCCGACCAGAACGGCGACGACCACACCGACGATACCGATGGTCATATATTGGCGGTTGAGATAAGCTTGCGCGCCCTCTTGAATGGCGCCAGCAATTTCTTGCATTTTGGCGTTCCCGGCATCAGCGCCGAGAACCTGACGGCTAGTGAACACGCCATACACAATGGCGAGCAAACCAAGCCCAATGGAAATGAGAATAAGGTCCACAGAAATCCCCTCTCTTTTGCGTGGATGGATACCCTGTCGTTACAGGTGCTGTCCGTGGCGCATGGCTATACGTAATGCGCAGAGCGTGACAAGGGGCGAAAGGGGGCCGAATGCCTGCTCTCACCAGTTTTACCAGTGCTGGAACGGATAAGACGCCGATTTTGCCGGTGAAGCGGGCGTTTAAGCGTGTTGGTACCCCAGTCCATCGGAATTGACGATAGGCGTGCCATCGACAAACAGCGGGGCGAATCCGGCCGGTTCAACCTGTCCGATCCGGATCACTTCGATTGGCGGAGTACAATTGGCGGGGAGAGTGAACAAGAGCTCGTAATCATCGCCCCAACGCATGCAGTCGTCGCGCCGCGCCTCGTCTGCCACTGGCACCGCGCCCGTGTCTAATGCGATGCTGCATTGGCTGGCACTGGCCAGACGAAAGGCGTCGATCAGCAAACCGTCAGAAACATCCATCATGGCGCTGACAATTGGTGCCAAAGCGCGCCCTTCAGCAAGACGGGGCTGGGGCCGGTTGAAGGCGCGGGCGTGCTCGCTTTCTCCTTCAAAGCCCAGCATCGCTGCACCCACGCAGCCGGTTATGAAAAGCTGATCACCGGCAGCAGCGCCACTGCGCGATGGCACCGGAGTGTGGGTGGCGCGGCCAATGGCGGTCAGGCCAAAGCTGCGCGCCCCGCTGATGCTGATAGTGTCGCCGCCCAGCAGGGGAGCGCCGAACTGCTCCAGCGCCTCATGCAGACCGTGCAGGAAGCGCGCATCATCGCCGCCCAGCGAATAACCAAGCAGCACGCCAACCGGCTCCGCACCCTTGGCCGCCAGGTCGGACAGATTGGTGGCGACAAGTTTGAAAGCGACATCGGCCATATCGCATTTGTCAGGGTTGTCATGGAAGTGGACGCCTTGCGCCATTGCGTCATGCGTGATGACCAGCGTTTCGCTGCCCAAGTCCAGCACCGCGCAATCATCCTGCAGCCCGCGCGCACCGCGATGCAGCGGCAGGTGGCGCAGAGCTGAGATGAAATCCGCCTCGTTTATGGTCGCGCCTCCTTGGCGATGGCATCAAGAATGCCGTTGACGAATTTGGCTTCGCGATCATCGAAAAAGGCCTTGGCCACGTCAACATATTCATTGATCGCCGCGGCTGCGGGAACATCGGCCCGGGCGATTATCTCATAGGTGCCGCAACGCAGGATTTGCAGCATCGTCTTGTCGAGCCGGGCCAGCGTCCAGCCTTGCGACAATTTGCCCATGATCAGCGCGTCAATTTCCTCGCTGCGGGCATCGACCCCGGAAACCACATCGTCAAAGAAATCGACTTCGGCATCGGCGAACTGGTCGTCATCCACTTCCATGCCCAGCCGGTGCTGATGGAATTCGTTCAGCAGCCTTGCGACTGCTGTTCCTTCCATATGCTGCTGGTACAGCGCCTGGACGGCAGCGAGCCGGGCAGCAGAGCGAGCCTGCGAGCGCGGGGCGGGTTGGGACGTGTTCATTTGAGCCTCAGTTCGACCGATTTGGCATGGGCGGGCAGGCCTTCGGCATGGGCCAGTGCAACCGCAGCAGGACCGATATCGGCAAGCGCCGCATCATCAAGAGAGATAAAGCTGGTGCGCTTCATGAAATCGAGCACCGACAGACCACTGGCAAATCGCGCGCGTCTGCCGGTGGGAAGAACGTGGTTGGGGCCGGCGACATAATCGCCGACGGCCTCTGGCGTCATCCGGCCCAGAAACACGCTTCCGGCATGGCGGATGGTGCGCATCAATGGCTCGGGATCAGCTACGGCCAGTTCAACGTGTTCAGCGGCCAGAGCGTTGGCCAGATCTGATGCCTCTTCCAGCGTGTCGACCACGATCATCACGCCGTGATCTTCCCAGCTTTTCATGGCTGTCTCTGCCGTGGCGAGCGATGTCAGCTGCAAATCGATGCAATCGGCCACCTGGGCTGCAAAAGCCTCGTTATCAGTAATCAGGATCGATTGAGAGGTTGGATCATGCTCGGCCTGGCTGAGCAGGTCAGCGGCAATCCAGTCCGGATCATTGTCCTTGTCGGCAATGACCAGAATTTCGCTCGGACCAGCAACCATATCGATGCCAACAACGCCGAACATCTGCCGCTTTGCCTCCGCCACATAGGCATTGCCCGGTCCGGTGATGACATCGACCGGAGCGATTTTTTCAGTGCCATAGGCCAGTGCGCCAATGGCTTGGGCACCACCAACACGCCAAATCTCGTCGACCCCGGCAATATGCGCAGCGGCCAGCACCAGAGGATTGCTCTTGCCCTTGGGAGTAGGGGTGACGACAACCAGTCGCTCAACCCCCGCAACGCGGGCAGGAATGGCGTTCATCAGCAGCGACGATGGATAGGCTGCGCGTCCGCCGGGCACATAGAGCCCAGCAGCATCAACCGGCCGCCAGATGGCCCCCTGACGCACGCCGGCATCATCCGTAAAGTCGCGGTTTTCAGGCAATTGGTCACGGTGATAGGCCTCGATCCTTTTGGCCGCCAGTTCCAGCGCATCGCGCAGTTCGGGCTCCAGATCGTCGTAAGCCTGCTTGCAGCGTTCCGCAGTAATCACCCAGTCGCTTTGCTCGCTCAGCGTATGTCCATCAAAGCGCATGGAATAGGTGACCAGAGCCTCGTCGCCCCGCGCCTTGACCTCGCGAAGGATGTCGCGGACCTGGATGGCAATGTCGCTATCGCTTTCACGCCGGGCGTTGACGATTTTGCGAAACCGGGCATCAAACGCCGGGTCAGACGATTTCAGCATGCGCATCAGGCGGCCTTCCGATCGCTGCTGATCGCACGAAAGGCGTCGACAAGCTCGCCCACCCTCGGATCGGTTTTTAACGCTGCGCGATTGACGATTAGGCGCGCAGTCACTTCCATGATCGGGGCGATTTCAGCCAGGCCATTGTCCTTCAACGTTTGCCCGGTGGAGACCAGATCGACAATCTGCCCTGCAAGGCCGAGCGATGGGGCCAATTCCATCGCGCCGTTCAGCTTGACGCATTCCGCCTGGATGCCGCGCCCTTCGAAGTGGCGCCGGGTGATATTGGGATATTTGGTTGCAACGCGCAGGTGGCTGGCACTCTCATCGGCAATATCGCCGCCCGTTTCCGCAGCAACCGACAGCCGGCAATAGCCAATGCCCAGATCAACCGGGGCATAAAGTTCAGGATAATCAAATTCTTCGATCACGTCAGAGCCGACAATGCCGACTTGCGCTGCGCCATGTGCTACGAAGGTAGCAACATCAAAAGCTCGCACCCGGATCAGACGCATATCATCGCGCGTTGTTGCAAAGCTCAGCGAACGGTTGCGCTTGTCATGGAAGGCGTCTTCGGGGACAACGCCAGCGCGCGCCATCACGGGCAGCGCCTCGTCCAGAATACGGCCCTTGGGAATCGCGAAGGTCAGCAGATCGGCATCATCATGTGTCATTGCGCCGCGATTTAGGGACTGGACCGGCAAAGAGCAATCATATTGCAAGGGGAAACCATGGCTGAGAAGCAAAACGCGGTTGAGCAGGGCGGGGCCAGCAAAACTGTGCTGATGGAAACAGAAGATATTCTGGCAGCAATCGAATGGCAGGCAGAGCATGCTGAACTCAATGGCGCACCATGCACCGCGCGCATCGTCCGCTCTCTGGTTGCGGTCATGCAGACCGAAACCGCGACAGGCAGATGTATTGCCAATTGGCGTGGTCTAAGCCTGAAAGACGCCATGCCGCTGCGCATTGCGGGTGGCTTCCACCACCTCGTGCTTACCGGCACCGATTCGCGGCTGCAAGAGGTGTATTCCGGCTCACTAACCAATCAGGCAGCGATCGACCGGCTGATTGTCGAATTGGTGCAAAATTATGACGAGCGACTGCTGCCTTGGCTCGATGGGCCGCCGCAAACTAATGAAGCGGGCCGTTCGGCCAGCATCATGGCGGGTCTGTTGTGGCTGACCGGACAATTGGGACCACGTTTCGAATTGTTCGAGCTGGGCGCGAGCGCTGGCGTGCTGACCATGCTGGACCGTTACCGCTTTGACCTTGGCGGCGTGCAAGTGGGGCCGGAAAACTCGCCGATGCTGATCACACCGGAATGGAAGGGGGCTGCGCCGCCTGACAATCCAGTTGAGATCATCGCAGTGAAGGGGTGTGACGTAGCCCCGATAAATCTGGCCGATCCGGACGCTGCGCTGCGCCTCAAAAGCTATGTCTGGCCCGAAGTGGCCGACCGGATGAAGCGGATCGATGCAGCGATCACCCTTGCCTCGCAAAACGCGCCAGAAGTGGCCCGGCAAGATGCGCAAGCCTTCGTTGAGGACATGCTTGCAAGCGCACAGTCGGCCGGTGTGACCAGGGTCATGTTTCATTCCATCATGTGGCAATATACGCCTGCTGAAACGCAGGCAGCGATCACCCGGATGATAGAGAGCGCGGGAGAGCAGGCCAGCGCACAGCAGCCTCTGGCGTGGATTTCGCTCGAAACTGATCCGGCCACCTTCCGGCATGAATTGAAGGTGCGCTATTGGCCGGGCGGGGAAGAGGCTGTGTGCTTGTCCCATGCGCATCCACATGGCACATGGGTGGAGTGGAGCGGGCCTGAAGCCGCAAGCAAGGCTTAGCTTTCGGCTTCCATCTTCTCGATATAGCCCTTCGCGACCATGCCGGCGACCTGATCGAACAAGGCTTCAGGCGTGCGGCGCATCTCGCCCATGCCCGCTTCCATCCCTTGCGCGACAATGATTTCACGCTCGCCCTTGCCAACTGCATCAATCATTGCCTTGGCAGCGTCTGTGGGCGGAATACCTTCGTCGATCACCTTGTCTGACCGGCCACGCTTTGAGCCATCCGCGGTCAGAGCATTGCGGCTGACGTCGGTGGCGATCGAGCCGGGATAGATGACATGGACGCTTACGCCCTTCTGCGACAATTCAGCACGCAAGGCGTCGGCATAGCCCGCCAGACCGAATTTGGCCGCGCAATAGGCTGTGCGCATGGGCACGCCGACCTTGCCAGCGATGGAGGAGATGAACAGCAAGTTGCCGCTGCCACGCTCTGCCATATGCGCAATCAACCCTTGGGTGAAAGCAATCTGCGCGGTTAGATCAATGTCGATGATGTCGCGGTAAACCTGCATGTCAGTCTTGAGCGCCTGACTGCGCTGTGAAATGCCCGCATTGGCGACAGCTATATCAACGCCGCCTTTCCAGGCGATGGCCTGCGATGTGGCTTCGGCCAAAGCCGCATCATCGCGCACATCGAAGGGCAGTATCAGACTGTCCGCACAATCGCTTGCGACTTCTTCCAAACGGACTTTGTCTCGGCCGGACAGGATCACGCTTGCTCCGCGAGCGCTCCATTCGCGCGCCAATGCTGCGCCAATTCCTGATGATGCCCCGGTGATCCAGACAGTTGTATTGCTGTTGCTCATGATCATCCCTCTCCCGGAGCTGAAGCCTTGATGGCAACGGCGTGCACGCGCTCGCCCACAATGTCACCCAATGCGGCAATTACCATTCGTTGGCGCTTCAGGCGATTTTGTCCGGCAAAAGCTGCCGCGCAAATGACAATCGTGAAGTGCGATTCCCCGCTGCCATCATCGCCCGCATGGCCATGATGCTGCGCGCTGTCATTGATGATTTCCAGCTGTTCGGGCGAGAACGCCTTGGTCAGCAATGTTTCGATTTCTTGTGCGATTGTACCGGTCATGCGGACATCCCTATTTGCATTTTGCGCGCTTGTCCCCAATCTTTATGGCCTATGTCCAGCAGCAAATTCCATGGCCGGTTTGAAAGTACAGGGCGCGAGTGCGAAGTTCCCGGTTGCAAGGACGAAGGCGAATTTCGCGCGCCGGGCTATCGCCCCAGCGGCTTTGATGGTCCAGGTGAATACCGCTGGTTCTGCCTTCAACATGTGCGCGAGTTTAATTCCGGATACGACTGGTTTGAAGGTATGAATGCCGAGGAAATCCTTTCGGCCCAATCACCTGCTTCCGGATGGGCGACGGAAAGCCCGGCCTTTCGTGCGACGGGCGGAGTTGATGGCATGCCGCGCTGGGCGGATTTTGACGATCCGCTCGATGCAATCGGGGCCCGTGTTGCCGGGATAAAATCGCGCGCCCAACGCGAAGCGGAATGGCATGCGGCCGCATCTGCCGGGGGAAGGTTTTCAGCAGAAGAGGCAGGTGCGCTCGACACACTGGGGCTGGGGCTGGATACTGACAGGCGCAAGCTTCGCCGGCGTTACTCCGACCTTGTCCGGCGCTATCACCCGGACCGCAACGGCGGGGATCGCCAATATGAAGCCCGCCTCAACCTGATTGTCGAGGCCTATCAATTGCTGCGCAAGAGCTCAGCGATTGTTTGAGGGGCGGCGCTAGCCCGCCTCCTCGATCAGCTTGGCATCAATAGCGTTTGCCTCGGAATAGGCGGGGCGCTGTGTCACACGCTCGACATAGGCCTTGAAAGCTGGCGTTTCGGGGATTGATCCAAATCGCAGGCCCCAGATGAACTGGCTGCCGACATAGGTGTCGGCCATGGTGAACCGTTTGCCTGCGGCAAAGTCATTGTTGCTGAGCCAGCCTTCCATAGCGGTCAAAGTTTTTTCCAGTGTGCCGAAGCCCGCCGTTGCGGTGCGTTCTGGCGGCACATCCCAATCCAGCGCCTTGGCCATCAGGGCCTGCTCGATCGGGCCGGAGGCGAAGAAGAGCCAGCGAAAGTAAGCGGCCCTCTCATGCGTATCGGGCAGCAGGTTATTGTCAGGGTGGGTCTCAGCAAGATAGTGGTTGATCGCCGCGGTCTCGGTCACGATGTGATCATGTCCGCCATGATGATGCACCAAAGCAGGGACCTTGTTCATGGGATTGATGTTTTCAAAATCATCAGGCCGCGTTGCCCAGTCAAACACCACCTGTTCATAATCCGCGCCCGCCTCGTGCAAGGCCCAGCGGGAAATCTGACCGCGGCTCATCGCGACGGTGTAAAAGGTAAACTCGGCCATTGTTGCTCCTCCACCCAATTCATTCGAAATTGTTGTTCAATTTTGCCGGAAAGCCCAGCGTAAAGTCTTGCCCATGCCCCAAGTCGCCGCGCGTGCGGGCAGGGCAGCAAGGCCGGGTCGCTCGAGCCCCAGCATGGACCGGGCAAAACTGGGCAGCATGGTTACAGCCTCAGCCCCGATCATGGATTGCACGCCGGGCGGGGTCCCTTCGGGTTTCTGGCTCAAAACCAGATCAGCAATTTCTCGCGCTTGCGGTGATGTGGCCAGCTCGGCGCGAAATTCTCGCATCAATTGCTCGGCTTCATTGCGGTTTTCCGGCACAGGATCCGCGCCCAGTCCGCGGGCAATCACGGCAAACTGGCGATAATATTCATCCTGCTCAGAGCCGGGCATATCGGGGCGGACATGGCGCAGGTAAGCTGCCAGGAAGCTGGTAGATTCCACCACATGAACCCACGCAAGCGTGCGCGGATTGCGGGCCGAATAGGGTGCTCCATCAGGCAGAGTGCCATGGACCTCTTCGTGAATGCGGTTGACCCGTTCGATCACCTTGCGGGCCTCGCCACGGTGGCCAAAGGTTGTGATCGCGATGAAGCGCGCTGTGCGGCGCAACCGGCCGTGCATATCCTCGCGGAAATTGGAATGGTCCAGCACGCCTTGCAAGGCGTGGGGATGGAGCATCTGGATCAGCAGGCTGCGCACCCCGCCCACCATCATGCTCACCACATCGGCATGGACCATGCGTATGGGCGAGTTTTTCTCGAACAAGGCATCGTCGGATGGGGGCACGGGTTGCTGCCCGCTTTCGACATCGTTGAATACGCCGCGCACCTGGTCGACCATTTTCTCGCGCAGTGTCTCAATGGGATCGGGCAATGGCATTACCCTATGTATGCCTGATACCCCCGCTATGCCAGAGCGCAGCGGACTAGCGGTTCATGCGCGCCATGATGGAACTCATCGCGGTGTCGAACCGGCTGGCATCCTCGGCTGCACGGGCGAGCAATTGCGCCCCTTGCAACTGGGCAAGCGTTGCCACGGCATCATCGGCCGGTGTTCCGGGCACCATGATGCTGCGATCCTGCCGGCCCATCAGCATTACACTTTCCAGCCAGTCGCAGACCATCTGCGTGGCGCGTGACAGCATGGGCTGCATCGGTTCTGGCAATTCGGTTTGATCCGCGGATAACGCCGTGCATAGCGACATGGCGAACCCGTCCTCCGGGTCGGGGCGGTAGAGTCGGATGCAGGCTTGCATGGCAATCGCTCCGGTCCGCGATGTTGCTTTGATATCGGCCAGGATCGTGGCGAGGCGATCAGCATGAGCGTCCAGGACAGCCAGACCCAGATCAGCCTTGGCCGGAAAGTGGTGGTGGATGCTTGCCTTGCGGATGCCGGCCTGCTTGGCCAGCATGGCATAGCTGAAGCCGGTGTAGCCATGTTGGCGCATGGTAGCTTCGCCCAATTCAACCAATTGCTGACGCGTGTTCATGAATCTACCGACTAGTAGGTTGACGGCGATCAAGCAAGGCCATTGTTCGCCTACCTGATGGTAGGGACGGGGTTTAAGGCACGATCGGCGATGGCTCCCGATGATCGTTTGACTGCAAAAATTGTTGGAAAGTTCAAATGCGTTCAAATCGGAGATGACCCTGAGACCTGCCGGGATCATGGCGGCAAAAGCGAGATCAGCCAGGGCCGCGCCACCCAAATCGGAATAAAAATTCTGCACTAGCGAAATAAGCGGGTCAGTGGTGCTTGCAGCACAGTCAAAGCGCGGCTAATCCATCGCGCGATGGCTAGTCTGATGGAAACCGATTACGACGGCACGGCGAAGACGCTCTTCCCCGAGCCTGATACAACAATCGACGTGCGCGACACGTTCGGTATCGATATTGACTGGCAGGTCCCTGCCTTCAGTCTCGCTGACGAACGCGTTCCTGAGATCGACAAATCCTATGTTTTCGATCCGGAAACCACGCTCGCCATTCTGGCCGGTTTTGCTCACAATCGCCGCGTTCTTGTTCAGGGTTACCACGGCACGGGTAAGTCGACCCATATCGAACAGGTTGCCGCTCGCCTGAAATGGCCCAGCGTTCGGGTCAATCTGGATGCGCACATCAGTCGTATCGATCTGGTCGGGCGTGACGCGATCGTTCTTAAGGACGGATTGCAGGTCACCGAATTCAAGGAAGGTATTCTTCCCTGGGCGCTGCAGCATCCTGTTGCCCTGACCTTTGACGAATATGATGCCGGTCGTCCTGACGTGATGTTCGTTATTCAGCGCGTGCTGGAAGCGCAAGGCGCGCTGACCCTGCTTGATCAGAACAAGGTCATCACGCCGGACAAGCATTTCCGGCTGTTTGCGACCAGCAACACGGTTGGCCTTGGCGACACCAGCGGGCTCTATCACGGCACGCAAGCGATCAACCAGGCGCAGATGGACCGTTGGAACATCGTTGTGGCGCTCAACTATCTCTCACCAGAGACAGAGCTCAACATTGTCAAATCGAAGAGCCCGACCACCGATGACCCAACCATCGCCAACATGATCAAGGTCGCTGATCTGACCCGCCAAGGGTTTATCAACGGCGACATCTCGACCGTGATGAGCCCGCGCACTGTCATGACCTGGGCACAGAATGCCGAGATTTTCAATTCTGTGGGTTTTGGCTTCCGACTGTCGTTCCTCAATAAGTGTGACGAGGCCGAGCGTACTTTGGTGAGCGAATATTATCAGCGGGTATTTGACGAAGATTTGCCAAGCAGCGCATCGAACGCAGTTTAACGATGGATTGGCGGGTCAGAAAAAGCTCGCCAAAGCTGTGTTAAACACCTAACACAGCCTGATGTTTTCGTGGTTTCGCTCATCGCGCCGACCGGAACAGGCGCCCACCAGACGCTCTGGCAAACGCGATGCAGGCTTTTATGCCCTGCAAGACCCTTATGGCAGCGCGCTTGACGATTTTGACGAACAGTTTGGATTTGATGACGAGGATTCCGGCACCGGTGACGCAGCCCGGCGATCGGACACCAAGCCCGAGCGAGCCTGGTGGGGCGGGCGCAAGCGGGACCGGCAGCCAGTCGCAGACGCCGAATATTACCAAAGCGATGATGACTTTGATGATGGCAATTACGCTGCGCCGTCCAAACCGCGCGGGCGCAAGCGCAAGTGGCTGGTCCGCATCATTGCCGCAATCCTGTTCGCCATCATCATCGCGATTGGCTGGCTGGCTCTTACCGCTCCGCTGTCCAAATCGCTCGAGCCGATTGCTCCCCCGCAAATCACTCTGCTTGCCTCTGATGGAACACCCATAGCCCGCAGCGGAGCAGTCGTGGATCAACCGGTCGAGATCGCCAAGCTGCCAGACCATGTGGTCGAGGCGTTTCTGGCGATTGAGGATCGGCGTTTCTACAGCCACTGGGGCATTGATCCACGCGGATTGGCGCGCGCTGCCTTGTCCAATGCTACCGGCGGTCCAACGCAGGGTGGCAGCACGATCACCCAGCAACTGGCGAAGTTCACCTTTCTTACGCCCGAACGCAGCATGACGCGCAAGGCGCGCGAAATGCTGATCGCCTTCTGGCTGGAAGGGTGGCTGACCAAGGATGAGATCCTGCAACGCTATCTCTCCAATGCCTATTTCGGGGACAATCAATATGGCCTGCGTGCGGCCAGCCTTCACTATTTCTATCGCCAACCGGAAAACTTGCGTCCCGAACAGGCGGCCATGCTGGCTGGCCTGCTGAAGGCACCATCTCGGCTGGCCCCGACCAATAATTACGATCTGGCCGAGCAGCGCATGCGTGTGGTTGTCGGCGCGATGGAGGATGCTGGCTTCATTACGCAGGAAGAAGCGCGCGCGATGCGCAGCCCCGCGCTGGATGTCCGCAATCGCAACACTTTGCCAACGGGAACCTATTTCGCCGACTGGGTCCTGCCCGAGGCGCGCCGGGACGCAGAGCGCAGCTATGCCAAGCAAACCATGACCACTACGCTGGATGCCGGATTGCAGGCGATTGCCAGCCGCGTGGTTGCGCGCGCGCCTCTGGGTGATGCGCAGATTGCCCTGGTTGCGATGCGCCCCAATGGCGAAGTCGTGGCGATGATCGGTGGCAAGGATTACGCCCGCTCTGCCTTCAACCGAGCCACTCAGGCCAAGCGGCAACCAGGATCCACTTTCAAGCTGTTCACCTATTTCGCTGCCATCCGATCAGGCATGCGGCCCGAAGACCGCTTAGCCAATACGCCAATTGATACCGGCAGCTATCGTCCGGAAAACTACAACAAGCGTTATTCGCAAAGCCTTACGCTCGAACAGGCCTTTGCCCAATCGAGCAATGTCGCCGCATTGCGGCTGTTTAATCAGCTCGGCAGCGAGCAGGTGATCGAGGCAGCGCGTGATCTGGGCGTAACCTCGCCTTTGACCGCGGGCGATCCCAGCCTGGCATTGGGCACATCGACACTGAGTCTGCTGGAATTGGCCTCTGCCTATGCGGGAATTGCGGCCAACAGATACCCGGTGGAGCCACACGCTTTTGTGAAGGACAAGAAATCCGGTTGGTTTACCTGGGTGGCAGACGGCAGCAGTTCCTTGCCCGACAGAAAGCATGAAGAGATGCAGCAATTGCTGCGGACTGCGATCAATGACGGGACGGGACGCGCGGCTATGCTGGCCGGCACAAATTTCGGCAAGACCGGCACGACGCAGGATTATCGTGATGCATTGTTCGTCGGCTATGCCGGCAATTTGGTGGTGGGCGTGTGGATCGGCAATGACGACAATTCACCGCTCGATGGCATTACTGGCGGGGGGCTTCCGGCACGCATCTGGCGCGATTTCATGCGCAGTGCATTGAGCGGGTCCGGCCTGGTTGAGCCTGAGCGCAGGCCGGATCCCGATGGCCCGATTCAGCCGCTCGATATTCCCGAAATCGGAGATATTCCGCTGGGGGACAATGGATCAAACCTGCGGATCGAAGAGGATGGGCTCATCATTTCGACCGAAGTGGACGGCGTGCCGGTGCGGTTCGAATTGACCGAGGATGGTTTGCAAGTCCTGGCCGAGGAGTAGTGTTCCCCCAATCGCTCGAACAGTGTGCGATGCGCTGGTGATCGCGAACTCGCCCAGCTACTTGGCGCGATCTGCCATCAATATATTCATGACTGCAGTGGCAATCGGTCGGTCACGCTCATCCTGCCATGCCTCGACCGAAACATTGGCATTGCGGCGTCCGAGCCGGGTGATCCGCCCCTTGGCATAGGTGGGTTTCTGTTTGCCGGCGGAGAGAAATTGCACCGTGATGTTGATCGGTTTGAGCTGGGGGTCGCGGCCTTCTTCCTGCAGACGTGCGCGCAAGGCGGCATAGCCTGCATTCTCCAGCAATCCGCTGGTGGCGCCGCCGTGCAACGCGCCGGGTCTCCCTTCGACGAAGGGCCCAAACCCCACCTGCAGAACAGGAATATTATCCTCCCATTCATGCAGCTTTATCCCCAATGATCGGGCATAGATCGGCAACTGGCCAGCACCTTTTTGTGCAGTGTCGTGATCATTTGGCAAGGCGGGGGTCCTTTCCGATGGTCATGAAGACCCCGGCCATATGGGCCACCGGATCATCGCGGTGATCATCATACGCCACGCCGCGCACGAAGGCAGCCGAACGGGTTACGCGGTAGCATTGCGCGCGTGCAATCACTGCGCTGCGCTCGCGTGCCGGGCGCTGGTAATCCACCCGCAGGTCGAGCGTTGCCACCGGTGTGAAAGTCTTGTTGGTGGTCCATATGGCCATGCCCGATGCCATATCCATCAGGCTGATGATCGGACCAGAGGCGAGGACATGGCGATCCTCTTCGCCGAGCAAGTCCTCGCGCCACGGCAATTTCAGTTCAACCCAGTCAGAACCGTGATCTTCATACTCCATACCGAGCCAGCCGGCATGGCCGTGCCTGAAGAAGAATTTTGCCGATTCTTGCGGATTAAAGGCCGGAAGCGGCGTAGTCATATCACAATCCTGTTGTAAAAAGTTATAATATTACAAAATGTTAATTTTGGCTTTGTGCCACGGGGCCGCATTTTCGCGTCATGCAGACGCAATTCCGCATCTGCCTATACTAGGAGAATATCGATGAGCACACCCACGATCGATCTTGCGACCTTGCCGTCCCTTGACACGACGACCGGCGTGTTTGGCAGCATGTCCCAATCCGCTGCCACCTATGACGACCGCATTCTGATCATCATGGTCATTGTCTATGACTCGGTCTGATCGCTCATCTGCCACCATGCGCGCTTGCGCTGCAATTAAGGGATACCCGGCATGAGGGTGGATAGCGAACTGGTCGCGCTGCGGGGTGATCGTGCCTCGCAGCGCGATGCGCAGCGCGCGCTCGACCGCGTAAAGGCAGCCTGGCTCGCCCTGCCGGAGGTGGACGCGATTGCCCGCGATTTTTCTCGCTATGCGGACGGCGCAGGATTGGCCGATTTGCCATCGCTCGGCGCGTTGGTGGGCACGATCGAAATTGCCAAGCCCTTTATCGCTGAATGGCAGCGCCGGTTAGTGGCAGCGCTTGATGCCCACAAGTTCGGGCATGTCCCATTCAAGCATAATTATTCTGCAGGATTTTCCACCGTACGTCTGCTTCAGCAGGGTATGGCGAGCCTTTCCGTGCTGGTGTACGATCAGGTTGAAGAAGAAACGGTGCCGCAGAGCGCTACATTCTCCGAGCGCGAACAGCACGAGATCGTGATTGCCGGTCGGGCCAAGGCTCTGCATCACCGATTGTCTGCGGGGGCGGTCGAAACCGTCAGCCAGACGCTGGAATCAGGCAGCACGATGGCAGTGTGCGATGCGCAGAACACGCGAACCATTTGCAATGTGAAAGGCCGTTTGCTGATGCTTCAGCTTGGCAGGGAGTGTAGCCGGCCTCGCCCGGTCAGGGATATCCGACTTAGTGACGGCGCGCTGCTGTACCAGGCCAGCGGGGAAAAACGCGAAAGTCAGATCACCATGGCCATGGCCGTGCTGACCGAAATGAGGCGCAGCGATGCCGTCCCGCAATATGTCGAACTTGCACAGCAGGGACACGACCACATGCGCTGGGATGCGTTACGCCATATTCTGGCTCTCGACCCTGTGCGCGGCTTCACAATGCTCAACACGATAGCCGCAAATGCGACGGATGACTTGGCCCAACCCGCACGTGCGCTGCGTGACCAGCTGGCTGCTGCGCACCCGCAACTGCTTCATCTGGAGAAACAGACATGCCCCGCCTGATCCATGCCGAGACTGCTGAACAATGCTCTCTCGGTGACTGCGTTGATGCGATGGCCACCCAGCCGTTCGACCCATCGGATGAAGGAAATCTGGCCGCGAGCGCGTTATGGTTGCGGCGGCTTGCCAACAACCGGACATTTTTGGGCGATGTTCTGCTTGACCAGATTCGCAATCGTCACCGTGAGCCGGAAATGGAAAGCGGCTATGGCCCGCAATCCATAACACTCAGCCCGACAGTCGGCGGGACGTTTCTGCGCGCCAACATCTGGCCTTCAGAGCGCGATCATTGCTTTCAGGAAAGCGGTGCAAGGTCCTTTGTCTATGGTGTACCGCATGATCACAACTTTGCATTCCTGACTGCGGGCTATCTCGGACCTGGCTATCTCAGTGATTATTACGAATATGACTATGAAGAAGTGGCTGGCTATCCCGGTGAAAAGGCGGGCCTTCGTTTCATCGAACGGACCGCGCTCAGCGAAGGCAAGATGATGCTGTATCGCGCGCATCTCGACATCCACAGCCAGCTCCCGCCGGCCAGCCTCTCGGTATCACTCAACATCATGCATATCGGCCCGGCCCAAGGCTGGTACGACCAATATGGTTTTGACCTTGATCAAGGCACGGTCACGCGGGTGGTCAGCCCCAATTCCACCGAAGTTTTCTTGCGTGCCGCGATTGCGACAGGCGAGGCCGAAGCTCTCGACTTGGCTGAACGGTTCGGGCAGAGCCATCCTAGCGACCGCTTGCGCCTGGCAAGCTTCGAGGCGCGTGCCATGCTGCACGAAGATGTGGTGGCGCAAGACGCGCTGTGGCGAGAAGCTGAACTGTCAGGCTGCCGTATGCTGGAAGCGGTTGCCAAGCAGAAACGTAAAGTGCTCCAAAACGCCTGAAGGGTATTAGAAGCTGCCGCCGGCCAGAGCATCGATCGCCCCTTGCAGGATTATGGCCGCAGCGTGACTGTCAATCCGTTCGGCGCGTTTGGCCCGGCTGGTGTCCTGCCCGATCATTGCCCGCTCGGCACTTTGGGTGGACCAGCGTTCGTCCCACAGCAAGACGGGCAGTGCGAAGGCTTCTGCAAGATTGCAGGCATAGGCGCGCGAAGATTGCGCACGCGGTCCCTCGCTGCCGTCCATATTGCGGGGCAGGCCGATTACAATTCCGGCGATGGCGCGGTCTTTGATAATGGTCGCCAACGCCTCGCTGTCGCGGCCGAATTTGCCCCGCTGCAAGGTCTTGCCCGCGGTAGCAAAGCGCCATCCTGCATCACAAGTTGCAATCCCGATGGTTTTGGTCCCGAGGTCCAGCCCCAACAATCCGCCTCCATCGGGCAGCGCATCGCGGTAATCGAGGGCATTGTCGCAAATCACTGACCAGCCTGTTGTCCGGCATCGGCAGTATTGGCCCGATACCATCCTTCCACACGCCGGGCGACATCGGTCTGGGTATTTTTCCAGAACAGCGGAATATCATACACATGGTAATTGTTGCCAGGCAGGACGTAGCTGCCCATCTCGGGCGGGTCGCCGATCAAGAGCAAGCCATCTTCACCGCAACGCGCGGGCACGGCGCCTGTGACCAATTCACCGTTCGACAGATCGCCATCCGGCACCAATGTGCCTTGATTGAGCTCAGCGCCAGCCGCTGCATTCATCGTGCCGGTTAACGGATTGGTGCAGACAATTGCACTGTCCCCGCGCATGGTACCATCCAGCCCGATGGAATTGCTGTAGACATCCATCACCAAGGACGGATCGGCAGGTTCAGCAAAGCTCGACCAGCTCAACAGGCAACCTGTCTGGCTTTCACCAGCGCACACCGGCAGGCCAAGCGCAGGCAAATCATGCGCAATCGAGATTGGCCATCCGATGATATAGGCCGCGGCAAGCCGGTCTGCCTCTGCGCTGCCAGCGATGCGTTCTTGCAGCAAGCGGATCAGATGCAGGGAACCTTGGCTATGACCGGCGAGCACAATTGGCGAATCGCTATCTGCTGAGGCCACGAAGAATTCAAACGCCTGGAGCACATCATCATAGGCTGCGGCAATGGCTTGTTCGGCCTCGGCTGATTGAGTCAAAAAAGCGCCCATCGTGGCCTGGCGATAGCGCGGTGCCCACAATTCTTCTGCTTTATTGAAAGGGCTAGCCATGCCGCGCAGGTAGATTCGCGTGATACGTTCTGCTTCGGTGTCATCAACCGGAGCGTTCCAGCGGGTGCGGTCAATGAAACTGGTCGGATGAACGAAAAACACAGCGAAGTCTGACACCGGCGGGTCGGCCGGTGTCGGGATGCTGCGGCCATCACCGCGATAGGCCGGCTGCCAGCGTGCCGGGTCGCTCGTCCCTACACCCGGCCGCGAATACCAAAGCGCCGGATCCTGGTAAGCATTGTCATCGAGCGGGCTCTGAGCGACGAATTCGGTGCTGGGTACAAAGGCAAGCTCGGTCAATTCCTTCGACCAGATGCGCAGCGCAATCAACCCGACCAACATCAGGACAATGATGGTGGCAACGATATAGAGAAACTTCTTGGCCATCAGTCGATGCAAATCCTGTTTTTCACCCGTCCGGGCGGTTCTGCTTCCAGCCCTTGACCACTATTCGGCTGAGGGCGTCGTGCTGGCGTCTTGCGGAGTTTCTGCAAGCGCAGGACGCAATGTGGTCCAGGCGCGTTCTGGCCGCAAGCTGGTGAACCATGTAACCGGGTTCAAGCTGATCGATCCATCGAGGGAGAAGGTGATGAACTCAGCCCGACCGCCGATATTTTCAAAGGGTACCGGTCCGCCAAGCCCGCTTCCAGCGATCGTTGCCCGGCTGTCCGCCGAGTGATCGCGATTGTCGCCCATGACGAAAGCATGCCCTTCGGGGATGACAATCTCTGCGTAATCGTCGAGTGGCTGCGTCTGGTGGTCGATGATCAGATAGGTCGCACCATTGGGCAGCGTTTCACGGTAAGCAGGCAATTCGAAAAATTCCGACCCGTCTTCGCCAGTCTGGCGGAACTCACGAAAACCGGACAGGCATGGACCGTTCTGACACAAAAGCTCTGGTTCGAAGGGGATCTGGATCGGAGGAACAATTTCGCGCTTTACCGGAATCCCGTTGAGAATAAGAAATCCGTTCTCCACGGCCAGTCGGTCGCCCGGCAGACCGACCACACGCTTGATGTAATCCTCGTTGCGTTCCGGGTGTACGGGAATGACAATGTCACCATATTCAGGGCTCGAAGGATTGATCCGCCATTCGCCGCGCGGCCACAGATGGAAGCTGACCGAGGCCCAATTCCAGCCATAGGGATATTTGCTGACCACCAGACGGTCGCCGACCAGGAGCGAGGGCATCATCGACGTGCTGGGAATGTAGAATGGCTTGGCCACCAGGCTGTGAAAGGCGAACACAGCCAGCAACATCAGTGCCAGGCCGCGCAATTCCGCCAGCCAATTCACTTTTTCATCGGATGTGTCTTTATCTTTTGCCAATTTCGTTGTGCCACAATGCAGAAAAGTGATGGGATCAAAGCGCGCGCGCTTCGATGATTATAAAGGCCTGTGCCCATGGATGATCATCGGTGAGGGTCAGGTGAACGAACGCCTCATGGCCCGCCGGGGTCAGTTCCGCAAGCCGCTTGGCCGCACCGCCTTCCAAGGCTAGTGTTGGCGCCCCGGATGGCGCGTTGACAACCCCGATGTCCTTCATGAACACCCCGCGCCGAAATCCGGTGCCCACCGCCTTGCTGAAAGCTTCCTTGGCGGCAAACCGTTTGGCGTAGGTGCCAGCGATGGTGAAGGGTCGCTTGCGAGCCTTGGCTCGCTCAACTTCGGTGAAAACCCGGTTTTCAAAGCGTTCGCCAAATCGGCTGAGCGAATTTTCGATCCGCTCGATATTGCACAGGTCAGAACCCAATCCGATAATCATGTCGCCCCCAATACAACCGCTGCGGCCAATGCCAGAACCAGCCAGTGCAGCACGATCTGCGTGGTGACGAGCGGGTGGCCCATGTCGCCGCGTGCCTTGCGCACCGCAACGACGTAGCCAAACACTTGCAGCGCAGGCCAGCCAATCGCAAAGGGCAAGGCCTGTCCGGTCTGGACTGCAACGCCCAGCAGCAACAGGCTGGCAAGAAACGGAATCGCCGCTGCGCCGACGCGCAGAGCTTCGCCAACCGGCCGCTGTTCCTTTGTCATGCTGCTAACCTCATCGCGCATCATCCATCAGGTCGCGCATGCGCTTGACCGCTGCCTCCAGCCCCACAAACACTGCCTCACCGACGAGGTAATGGCCTATGTTCAGCTCTGCCAATTGCGGGATGGCGGCAATCGGCTGCACGTTCTCGTAAGTCAGGCCGTGGCCAGCATGTGGCTCGATTCCGTTCTTGGCTGCGAGCGCCGACATGTCGGCAATGCGTTTCAATTCGCGTGCCAGCACCTCATTATCGCCATCGAGATGAGCGTGCGCATATTCGCCCGTATGAAATTCCACCACGGGCGCGCCCAGCCTGATTGCGGCATCAAGCTGGCGTTCGCTCGCTTCGATAAACAGGCTGACCCGGATGCCTGCATCGGCCAGCCGGGTGACGATCGGAGCGATCTGGTTGTGCAATCCAGCGGCATCCAGCCCACCTTCAGTGGTACGTTCCTCGCGTTTTTCCGGCACAATGCAGGCAGCATGCGGCTTGTGACGCAGCGCGATTTCAAGCATTTCTTCGGTCGCGGCCATTTCCAGATTGAGCGGCAGATCGGTCGCAGCCTGAATGCGCGCCAAGTCTTCGTCCCGGATATGGCGCCGGTCTTCGCGCAGATGGGCAGTAATACCGTCTCCGCCGACATTGGCGACAATTTCTGCCGCCCGGACTGGATCGGGATGGTCGCCGCCGCGCGCATTGCGGATGGTCGCAACATGGTCGATATTGACTCCGAGTCGCAGCCGGGTCGGTTGGCCAAGCCCGTCCATGATCAGCTCCGGCTGCCGGGCTTGGTGACGGGTATTGCAGCGAGATCTGCCGGCAATTCGCCCTCTTCATAACTGGGGAAGTTGATATCAATCAGGGGATAAAACGGCACGCCCAGATCAACGCTTCCAGCCGATCGATCAACCAGTGCCACCTCCGCGATCACTTCGCCGCCTTCATCCGCAACCGCTGTTATCGCCTCGCGGCTGGAAAGTCCGGTTGTCACCACATCTTCGACCATCAGGACTTTGGCCCCAGGTTCCAGGGCAAAGCCGCGACGCAAATGGAATTTGCCCTCGGGCCGCTCGAGGAACAGCGCATCCTTGTCCAGCGCGCGGCCCATTTCATGGCCGATAATGATGCCACCCATCGCGGGCGACATCACAACATCGATTCGGTTGCGAACATCGCGGGGAATTTTTTGCGCAAGAGCCCGAGCGAGATTTCCAGCGCGTTCCGGGTTCATCAGCACTCTGGCGCATTGCAGGTAATGTGCGCTGTGCCTCCCTGAAGACAGTTTGAAATGCCCTTCCAACAGCGCCCCACTGGCGCGAAATTCGGACAATACTTCTTCTTCAGTCATCGGGTTCGGGTCCTCGGATTTGGCGACGATTGCGTGATGATCATCGCCCTTTGCATAAATTTCTCCCTAGAAGCGCTTGAGGCGCTGGGCAAGCGCGCCTATAGGCGGCATCAATCTTGCGCATAGTAGCGCTTGAATTGAGCTGTTTGCGTCAGATTCCAGGGGATCGGCAACAGCTCGGGACACAGGAATGAAGCGGAAAGCATCGGTCACATGAACTTGGGTCAAACCCGCCACGGGGCATTTAACATCGTCGCTGCACTTGTAGCAGCATTCCTTCTCGTATTTGCGCTGCAGGGCGTCTCGGCACAGGATGCCGTGGGCACAACCTCTACCCAGGTAGAAGGCACCGAAGTCGATCTTGGATCGCCCGAAGCTGCTGTGGCATTGGGTGAAGGCCTGGTCGGCGACGAAGTCGGAGATACTCTGGCCGGACAAATGGCTCCGACCCCTGGCAAGGGTATGCCGGTGGACCGGGGTATGACGTTTCAGGACCAGTACACTGAAATCGGTCGGGACGCGCTGTTTATGCATGATGCGTTTCTGGTTCCGATGATGGCTGGCGTCAGCCTTTTGGTGCTGGGCCTGCTGCTGTGGGTGGTTGTCCGCTATCGCCGTCGTGAAGGACGCGAACCATCGCGCACGACGCACAACACCTTCGTCGAGGTGGTTTGGACATTGCTGCCGGTACTGGTGCTGGTTGCCATTGCCATTCCGTCAATATCGCTGCTGGCAAAGCAGTATGAGACACCGCCGGAAGACGCTGTCACGATCAAGGCAACCGGGTACCAGTGGTATTGGGGATACAGCTATCCCGACCATGGCGACTTTGAAATCATCTCGAATATGCTGTCCGAGGCCGACGCGGTTGCCAATGGCGAACCGGCCTTGCTCGCTGTCGACAACCGTATGGTTGTCCCGGCCAACACGCCGATCCGCCTTCAGACAACCGCTGCCGACGTGATTCACGCCTTTGCTGTGCCATCGCTGTGGTTCAAACTGGACGCAGTTCCCGGCCGTCTTAATGAGCGGATGCTTATCATTGACGAGCCTGGCGTATATTATGGCCAGTGTTCAGAACTTTGCGGTGCACGCCATGGTTTCATGCCTATCGCGGTTGAGGCTCTGCCTCGCGATGAATGGGAAGCATGGGTTTTGGCGCAACCGGGCGGCACGCTTGGAGAAGAAGAAACTGCTGCAGAAGACGATGCAGAATCTGAAGCTGACGCTTTGGAAGCTGGCGATGCAGACGCCGCTGATGAAGCCGCTGAAGCTGAGGCTGACGCGGCCTGATCGGGCGCAGCAGCTGCATTTCGTAAGTGAATTATAATTGAACAAGCCTGAGAGTATTTGAACGATGGCCACCACCGCTGAAGGTTTCGACAATCCGACCCACGCAGATCACGCGCATGACGCGGATCACAAACCGGGCTTTTTTGCCCGGTGGTTCATGTCGACCAATCACAAGGATATCGGAACGCTGTATCTGATTTTCGCGATTTTCGCGGGGATCATCGGTGGCGCAATGTCCGGTGTCATGCGGATGGAACTTGCCGAACCCGGTATCCAGTACCTGGGTTGGTGGGTGGAATTCTTTGGCGGCACCGCTGAAGAAAACGCCAATTACCATATGTGGAACGTGTTCATCACCGCCCACGGACTGATCATGGTGTTCTTCATGGTCATGCCGGCGATGATTGGCGGTTTTGGCAACTGGTTTGTGCCGCTGATGATTGGCGCACCGGATATGGCCTTCCCGCGGATGAACAACATCAGCTTCTGGCTGACGGTTGCCGGCTTTCTCAGCCTTTGCATGTCTTTATTCGTTGAAGGAACAGGCGCAAACGCGCTTGGTGCCGGTGTGGGCTGGACCGTTTACGCTCCGCTTTCGACGACAGCCAATCCGGGCCCAGCGGTCGACTTTGCCATCTTTGCATTGCACTTGGCAGGGGCTGGTTCGATCCTGGGTGCAACGAACTTCATCACGACCATCTTTAACATGCGCGCACCGGGTATGACCCTGCACAAGATGCCGCTGTTCGTGTGGTCGGTGCTGGTTACCGCGTTCCTGCTGCTGTTGGCGCTGCCGGTCCTGGCTGCTGCCATCACCATGCTGCTGACCGACCGTAACTTTGACACGACCTTCTTCGATCCTGCCGGTGGCGGTGATCCGGTCCTTTACCAGCACCTGTTCTGGTTCTTCGGCCACCCCGAAGTTTACATCATGATCCTGCCGGGCTTCGGCATGGTCAGCCAGATTGTCGCAACCTTTAGCCGCAAGCCGGTATTCGGCTATCTCGGAATGGCTTATGCCATGGTTGCCATTGGCGTGGTCGGCTTCGTCGTTTGGGCTCACCACATGTACACCGTGGGTCTCGACGTGAACACGAAGATGTACTTCACCGCAGCCACCATGGTGATCGCAGTTCCAACGGGCGTGAAGATCTTCAGTTGGGTGGCAACGATGTGGGGAGGAAGCCTCGAATTCAAATCGCCTCTCGTTTGGTCGCTGGGCTTTATCTTCCTGTTCACCGTTGGCGGTGTGACGGGTGTGGTGCTGGCCAATGGCGGCATCGACGACAATTTGCATGACACTTACTATGTTGTCGCGCACTTCCACTATGTGCTGTCGATGGGCGCTGTATTCTCGCTGTTTGCCGGTTTCTATTACTGGTTCCCGAAGATGAGTGGCCGGATGCACAGTGAATTCCTGGCACATCTGCACTTCTGGGGCTTCTTCATTGGCGTGAACATCATCTTCTTCCCGCAGCACTTCCTGGGAATGGATGGCATGCCGCGACGCATCCCTGATTATCCGCAGGCCTATGCGTTCTTCAATCAGATCTCGTCCTACGGCTATCACGTTATGGCCGCGTCAATGGTCGTGTTCTTCGTAAACCTTGCCTATGCCTTTACCGGCGGCAAGAAAGCGGCTGACAACCCATGGGGCGAAGGCGCAACCACGCTGGAGTGGACACTGACCAGCCCGCCGCCTTATCACCAGTTTGAAACGCTGCCCGTGATCGAGGATCATCACGACTACCACGATCACCGCCCAGCCTGACGGCAAGCGGGCCACTGAAACGTACAAACGGCTGGCCTCTCGGGGTCAGCCGTTTGCATATGGGGAAAGCGATATCATGGTCGAAATGCGCCGCATTGCTACAGGGGACATCACCCTGAACTGCGCCATTGAAGAGCCAGAGGCGGGCGAGGGTCCGCTGGTCATCATGGTTCATGGCTTCCCCGAAAGCTGGTATTCATGGCGCCACCAGCTTGGCCCCCTGGCCAAAGCCGGTTTCACCGCCTGCGCGATAGATGTTCGTGGTTACGGCAAATCGGATAAGCCCCATCCGGTTGAAGCCTATTCCTTCGAGGCAATAGCCAATGATCTGGTCGGTCTGAACCAAGCGCTGCAGGGTGATCGCAAGGCCATTCTGGTCGGTCACGATTGGGGCGCACCAATCGTATGGAACACCGCGCTGGCGTATCCTGAAACCTTTGCTGCTGTAGCAGGACTATCAGTTCCGTGGAGCGGGGTACCCCAACGACCATTTCCTGACATCTATCACGAACAATTTATCAGCAAGGGGCGCTACTTCTACCAGCATTACTTTCAGGAAGAGGGTGTTGCAGAAGCCGAGGCAGAGGCCGATCCGCGCAATTTCATTCACCGCATGATGTACTCAATCAGCGGCGACGTGCCGCCGGGAGACTATTGGGAGAAGCCGCTGGGCTCAAACTTTCTGTCCGGCCTGCCCGATCCGCAGCCCGTGGGCTGGCTGACCGAGGCGGACCTCGAATATTACGAGGGCGAGTTCAGGCAATCCGGATTTCGGGGGCCGCTCAACCGTTATCGCAACCATCATCGCGATTTCGAGTGGCAGCAGCAGTTTGCTGGAGAAGTGATTAAACAACCGGCCCTGTTCATTGGCGGGGACCGTGATCCGGCGACGTTCCTGTTTGGCGCGATTACCGATCCTGTCGGTATGATGAAAATGACGGCTCCCCAGTCGGAGGGCCATATTCTGCCTGGTTGCGGCCATTGGACCCAGCAGGAAAAGCCGGATGAAACAAATGATCTGCTGATTGACTGGCTAAGCCGAGTCGCAGCCCCTATATGACCGGCACGATATGACCCAACCAGCAACCTCCCTTGCCCTACCGGCGGACTGGCGCGATTTTTTTGCGCTAACTAAGCCGCGCGTGATGACGCTGGTGATCTTCACCGGCCTGTGCGGACTGCTGGCGGCACCAGGCAGCATCCACCCGGTTATCGGCTTTACTGCAATCTTGTGCATCGCTCTGGGAGCAGGTGGTGCTGCCGCTCTCAACCAATGGTGGGAAGCGGATCTGGATGCCGGGATGAAGCGTACCGCCAATCGGCCACTGCCGGCGGGGCGATTGAAAGGTACAGACGCGCGCGATTTCGGCATCTTGCTGTCGGCTGTGTCGGTTGGAGTTATGGGCGTTGCTGTCAATTGGCTGTCCGCCATCATTCTTGCCGGATCGATTGTCTATTATGCGGTGATCTACACAATCTGGCTGAAGCCCAGAACACCGCAGAATATCGTCATCGGGGGCGGGGCAGGCGCCTTTCCGCCGATGATCGGCTGGGTCGCCGTGACCGGGGACGTCACCTTGATGCCGGTACTGCTGTTCTCGATCATCTTCATGTGGACCCCGCCGCATTTCTGGGCGCTCGCGCTGTTTGTGAAGACGGATTACGCCAATGTCGGCATTCCGATGATGCCGGTGGTCAAGGGTGAAAAATCCACGCGCCGCCAGATATTTGTCTATTCCGCGATCCTGCTTCCTCTGGCTCTGACGCCGTGGTTTATCGGGGGAACGGGCCTGATCTATGCGATTGCTGCGCTCGCATTGTCACTTGCATTCTTTGCGCTGTCGCTGCCGGTTTCTTTCCGGCAATCTGGCCAAAACGATTCGATGCGGCCGGAAAAGCGCCTTTTCGCCTTCAGCATCATTTATCTGTTTGCCCTGTTTGCAGCCCTCGTGGTGGACCGCGTTGCCGCCAATCAGGGCTGGATTTGATCAGGTCAACGTGTGAGGAAAAGACTATGAACCCGGATGAAGATACCGAATTCCGCAAGCGGCAGAAGAGCCGCAATTGGGTGGTCGGAGGGATCCTGCTGTTTTTCGTCGTCTTGTTCTATGCCATCACGATTGTGCGGATAGGAGACTGACCGCGTGACGACCGCGACGCTTGAACAGAAGAATCTGCGCACCGGGCTTTATGCTTTCATGGGTGCGATCGCCATGCTGGGTCTCGGTTACGCAGCAGTGCCCTTGTACGATCTGTTTTGCCGGGTAACCGGCTTTGGCGGCACCACTCAGCGTGCGAGCGAGAGTGAAGCTGATATGGCGGCGCGTATCGCACAAAGTGCCGGAGGCAAGACAATGTCGATCCGCTTTGACGCGAGCACGGCGCGCAATGTTCCGTGGAGCTTCCGCCCGACACAGTCGACCGACACAGTGCAAATTGGCGTGCGTGACATGGCAACTTATGTTGCGCGCAACAATTCCAGCGTTCCGATTACCGGCACGGCGACATTCAATGTCGAGCCGGAACAGGCAGGCAAGTATTTCAACAAGATTCAGTGCTTCTGCTTTACCGAGCAGACCCTTCAGCCCGGGCAGGAAGTGAATATGCCCGTCCTCTATTTCGTCGATCCGGCAGCGTTGGAGGATGAGGCGATGGACGGGGTCGAGCAGATAACGCTCAGTTACACTTTTCACCGGGCGATCGAGCCTGATAACGAGTAGATGCGCATAGCCACTGGACCCGGGAGGCCAGTGGCTTTAAGGGCTGTCGCAACAGACCACGGGATTGAAGACAATGGCCGGTACAAAAAACCACGATTATCACATTCTTGAACCAGACATCTGGCCGCTAATCGGCTCTTTGTCGGCTCTCACCTTTACCACCGGCATGGTGCTGATGATGCATGACATGGCCGCTTGGGCGATTGTTCTGGGCCTTGGTATTGCGGGCTTGATTGCCACATTCTTCAGCTGGTTTGCCAACATCGTGCGCGAAGCTGAGGGTGGCGATCACACGCCGGTAGTTCAGCTGCACATGCGTTATGGCATGATCTTGTTCATTGCATCGGAGGTGATGTTCTTTGTCGGCTGGTTCTGGGCGTTCTTCGACTTTGCCCTGTTCCCAACTCCGCTGGAAGTCAGCTATCTGGACGACGGCACGCAGATCACCACCAGCCTGTTCGGCGAAGCTGGCGCAGCGGCCACATTCGTTCCTGCCGGTATGGAAGTGCTGGATGCGTTCTCCCTGCCGCTGTTGAACACGCTGATTTTGCTGTGTTCAGGTACCACGGTGACCTGGGCGCACCATTCGCTGATCCATGGTGATCGCGACGGTCTGAAGAAAGGCCTGATGGCCACCATCGCTTTGGGTGCAGTGTTTACCGCGATCCAGGCGTATGAGTACGCTATTGCGCCGTTTGCCTTTGGCCAGAACACCTACAGCTCGGCCTTCTACATGGCGACCGGTTTCCACGGCTTCCACGTTCTGGTCGGCACGATCTTCCTGATCGTATGCCTTGGCCGCGCAATGAAGGGCCACTTCACTCCGCGCCAACATTTCGGGTTCGAAGCGGCTGCCTGGTATTGGCACTTTGTCGATGTGGTGTGGTTGTTCCTGTTTATCGCCATCTACATCTGGGGTGGCTGGGGCGCTCCGATACATTGATGGATAGGGGACCTGATCCCGCAAGAAAAAAGGGGCAGCCTGGGATCGCTCAGGCTGCCCTTTTCGGTTTGTGCCCGCAATGCGGTGATCGGACATTGTTCGATGGCATCGTGCAATTCGCGCCGCGTTGCAGAGCCTGTGGGCTAGACCTGACGCGTTTCAATGTCGGTGATGGTCCCGCAGGTTTTCTCACCTTGATCATCGGCGCATTGATTGTCGGTCTTGCCTTGTGGCTGGACAGCACAATCCGTCCGCCTTTCTGGGTCCATGCCATAATCTGGATTCCGGTTACCACCGGAGCCGTCCTGCTCGGGCTGCGCGCCGCCAAGGCTGGCCTGCTTGCCAGCGAATACCGCAACAAGGCAGGCGAAGCTGGCGCTGCAGCGACAAGGCAGGATGAAACATGACCAGTCGTGACATTCCCATCATTCCCACCATCATTGTGGCCGCGGCCATGGCGATCATGGTCATGCTCGGCTTCTGGCAATTGGGTCGGGTGGAGGAGAAAGAGCAGCAGATCAGCCTATATCAGGCAGCGCTTTCCGATGGTGAATTGCGCGCATTCCCTGGCGATAATGGCGGCGCGTTTAGTGAGGCGGACTTGTTCCACCCAACCGCCTTTGATTGCACACAGGTCCTGGCGCGAGAAGCCATCTCGGGTCGCAGCGCGAGCGGGCAGGGCGGGTTTGCCCAGATCGCCCGGTGCGAAACTGGGCGCGGGCCTGCCGACGTTAAGCTGGGGTGGTCGGCCAGTCCCACTTTTCCCGAGTGGGATGGCGGTGTGGTCGAAGGCCTGATTACGCCGGGCGGGCGTGACGGGGCACGCGTGCAACTGGCAACGCCTGTTGCCGGGTTGGAACCGTTGGCGGTTCCCGATCCGAAGGACTTGCCCAACAATCATCTGGCTTATGCAGGCCAGTGGTTCTTTTTCGCGCTGACAGCGCTGGTGATCTATTTCTTCGCCCTGCGCAGCCGGGCAAAGGCACGACGCGAAGGCAAGAGTTGACCCGCGCGTAGTTCGCCTTTCTTGCTCTTGGCGGCGCGTGCGTCTAACCGCGCATCGCAATGGAATATATTTCGACAAGAGGAAGCGCGGCGGCGCTTGATTTCGAAGGGGCGACGCTGGCCGGTCTGGCAAGCGACGGCGGCCTGTACCTGCCCAGCCAATGGCCCCGGTTCTCTCATGAAGAGATCGCTGACATGGCCGGCCTGCCATATGCACAATTGGCTGCGCAGATCATGCAGCCTTTCGTGGGCGACAGTCTGACAAAGGACGAATTGCTGGCGCTGTGCGAACAGGCCTATGGCCGGTTTTCTCACAATGCCGTTGTCCCACTGGTCCAGCTGGACGAACAGCAGTGGCTGCTTGAGCTATTCCACGGGCCGACACTGGCTTTCAAGGATGTGGCGCTGCAATTGCTTGGGCTGCTGTTCGAAACCTTCCTGACGCGCCGCAAGAGCAATTTGACCATTGTCGGCGCGACCAGCGGGGACACTGGCTCTGCTGCGATTGATGCAGTGGCCGGGCGCGAGGGTATCGACATCTTCATGTTGCATCCCAAGGGACGGGTTAGTGATGTGCAGCGTCGGCAAATGACGACAGTGCGCGCACCCAATATTCACAACATCGCGATAGAGGGCAGCTTTGACGATGCCCAGGCGATGGTGAAGCGGATGTTCAACGACGATCACATGACGTCGCGCTTCAATATCGGTGCGGTCAATTCAATCAACTGGGCCCGGCTGATGGCTCAAGTGGTGTATTATTTTGCTGCTGCCCTGCAATTGGGTGGGCCGGACCGCAAGGTTGCGTTCAGCGTCCCGACCGGCAATTTCGGTGATGTGTTTGCCGGTTATGTTGCAGCGCAGATGGGCTTGCCGATCGAGCAATTGCTGGTTGCCACCAATGTGAACGACATTCTCCATCGCGCGCTGTCGCAAGGGGATTACTCGGCCGGGTCGGTCACCCCAACCGCGGCCCCGTCGATGGACATTCAGGTCAGTTCGAACTTTGAACGTTTGCTGTTTGATTGCGGTGGCCGCGATGGTCCGGCGATGGCGGCACAAATGGCCGCGTTTGAGCAAGACAAGGCCATGCGGCTGACCAACGCTCAACGCGAAGGTGCCTCCAGCTTGTTCACCAGCGCCCGTGCCGAGCCTGACGACATGAACGAGGCGTTGCGCTGGGCGCATGATCACGCTGGACAAATCATTGATCCACACACTGCGATCGGCTTGCATGCAGCGCGTAATGTAAAGGTGGAAACCGGCATTCCGATGGTGACGCTGGCAACGGCCCACCCGGCGAAATTCTCTGACGCGGTCGAACGCGCCACTGGCTTGCGACCCCAGCTGCCCGCCAGAATTGGCGATCTGATGGCCCGCGAAGAAGCCTTTAGCGAGCTCCCCGGCGATTACGATGCAGTGCGCAGCTTCATCGAAGAGCGGGCCAGCTCAGCCGCCTGATGGCAACGCTTGTCACCACTCCTCAATTGATGGTCGGCGAGGGCTGGGACAGCTATCGCCTGCTCGACAGTGGTCACGGCCGCAAATGGGAAAGCTTTGGTCCACATCGTTTCATTCGGCCAGAGCCCCAGGCGATGTGGTCTCCGCGTGAAGACCACTGGCCGGCAGACAGTGAATTTATCCCCGGCTCTGACGAGGATGGCGGCGGGCGCTGGACAGCCTCGCCCGTGCTTGAGGGTGCCGGATGGCCCTTGTCGTGGGACGATGCCAGTTTTACCGCCCAGCCTACCCCATTTCGGCACCTCCAGTTCTTTCCCGACATGGCGCCGGTGTGGGAATGGATGCGCGCACAACTGGGTGATGCGACCGAGGCGGATACACTTAATCTGTTTGGCTATACAGGCGTGGGGTCGCTGGCGCTCAGCCGCCATGGCCGGGTCACCCATGTAGACGCTTCGAAGAAGTCGGTTGCGCAAGCGCGCGAAAATGCGGCTCTGTCCGGCATGGATGATCGCCCAATTCGCTGGTTGGTCGATGATGCGGCCAAATTCGCCGCGCGCGAGGTACGTCGCGAACGGCGGTATGATGGGATCATCCTGGACCCTCCCAAATTCGGGCGCGGCCCCAAGAATGAGACATGGCGGCTGGAAGATGGCTTGCCTGACCTCTTGCGCGATTGCCGCCAGTTGCTTGATGCCAACAGTCGATTTCTGTTTCTCACCGTTTATGCCGTCCGGATGAGCAGCCTTTCGCTGGCCGGTCTGGTCAATGAATTGTTTGCCGATTTGCCTGGTACGGTCGAACATGGCGATCTGGCGGTGCAAGAAATGGGCGAGGGTGCACGCATGCTGCCCACAGCGATCTTCGCACGATGGAGCAATTCAGGCTAAGCCTCTCATTGTCATGACCGATTCGCTCATTCTGGAAGTCGCCGACTTTGAACATGATGTCCTGACCGGCATTTATTCGGAGGAAACAGGCAAGCCTCAGCCCTTGCGCTTTACCATCACGGTGCACCTTGATGTTGCCGATCGATATGATGCGGACACCCCGCTGGAAATGAGCAAGAATTACATGGACCTTAAATTTGCTGCGAGCGAAGCCTTGCCGCAGGGGGTTCACTTCAAGCTGATTGAGGCGGTTGCCGACCACATTTGCGAAACTTTGTTTGTGCAGGACAAGCGGGTGAAGGCGGTCACAGTCAAGATCGTCAAACTGGCGATTGCCGAAGCCAGTGAGAAAATCGGCATTACCCTGCACCGTAATCGGCGCTGATATGACGCAGGCGGTGATTCTGATTGAAGACCTGCCTCAAGCCGCAATGGATGCCGCTGCCCAATTTCATGCTCAACAGTTTGCTCGGCTGGCTGATGCGATTGGCGAGGGGGTGCAAGCGGTCGCAATCGTTGTACCGATGGCAGGCCATGACCATGCCGATTGGCGAAGGGCCGTTACGCGCGATCTGGCGCGGCAGCACGCCCCGGTGCGGATCAATATGGTGAGCGGTAGTAACCCTGAGCGCAGCAATGCAGTGCTGGCATATTTGAGGGATGCGCCCGGCATCACCGGACAGTATCTTGTCGCCCATGACGAGAGTTCGTGACATGATTGTGCCCGCGACCAAGCGTCGACCGCTGGTGGATGGTTTCCAGCGCCGGATAAGCTATCTGCGCCTGTCGGTGACAGACCGGTGCGATTTGCGCTGCACCTATTGCATGCCTGAACGCATGCAATTCCTTCCGCGCAAGGAAGTCCTCAGCTTGGAAGAGCTGTACAAGCTGTCGCTCGGTTTTATTGATCGCGGCGTTACAAAGATCCGCATAACCGGTGGAGAGCCGTTGGTTCGCCGGGACATCATTGATCTGGTCACCGCATTGGGGCGCCATCTGGGCGACAAGGGTCACGGCGGTCTGGAAGAACTGACGCTGACCACCAATGCGACCCAGCTTTCGGGGCACGCCGATGCTCTGGCGCGTGCCGGGGTGCGCCGGGTCAATATCTCGCTCGATACGCTTGACCCTGTGTGCTTTGCCAAACTGTCTCGTCGTGATGCCTTGCCGAAAGTCCTGGAAGGGATCGCAGCCGCCAAAGATGCTGGTTTGAAGGTGAAGATCAACACGGTCGCTCTTAAAGGGGTCAATCAGGATGAGCTGCCTGACATGATCAGCTGGGCGCACGGCCACGGGTTTGATCTGACCCTGATCGAAGTGATGCCGCTAGGCGATGTGGACGAGGACAGGGTGGATCATTTCCTTCCCCTGTCCAAAGTGCGCGAGGCGCTGCAGAAGCACTGGACCCTGATCCCCTCAAGCCATGATAGCGGCGGCCCAGCGCGATACGACACGGTTGAACAAACGGGCGGCCGGCTGGGCATGATCACTCCACTGACGAACAATTTCTGTGCCGGATGCAACCGGTTGCGGGTCACCGCGACGGGACAGCTTTACCCCTGCCTTGGCGGAGGAGAGCGTGTCGATCTGCGCGCCGCCTTGCGGTCTGAGCAGCCTGAGGCCAATTTGGAAGCGGCTCTGGTCGAGGCTATGACGATCAAGCCGGAAAAGCATCATTTTGACATTTCCACACGAGGCGCAAGCCCGGCCCAGCCGCGCCACATGTCCATGACTGGCGGATAGTATGGCGGTCGCGATCGTCTTGCTGGGCCCGCTTCAGGACCTGGGGCGCGATGTTCCCGGACAAGTGGCCGCTCCGCTTGACTGGGACGGTTTGCTGGCAGCCGTTGGCCCGGCCATTGCCGAGCTATTGCGCGACGACAGGGTCAATATTGCCTGTGCCGGAAGAGTGCTGGCGGACAAAACCGCGCTTGATGCCCGCGACGGTGATGAAGTGGCGTTACTGCCACCTGTCAGCGGGGGCTAGGGCGCGGCCATGCCTGATGTCCGTTTGCTCGATGGGCCATTTGACCCAAACACTCTGATCGCGCGGTTTACTGCCTCCAACCCCGGCCTCGGAGGGGTGTGCACCTTTGTCGGAGAAGTTCGCAGCGATGGCGATGTAGAGGCGCTGGAGCTGTCGCATTACGAGCCTTTGACGCTGCCCAATATGCGCGAATTGGCGGATAGGGCGATGGCCAGGTTTGACCTAATCGACGTTCTGGTAGTCCATCGGGTCGGCGTCATGCACCCCGGCGAGCCGATTGTATGCGTATCGGCGGCTGCGCGGCACCGGCGCTGCGCAATTGATGCTGTTGATTTCTGTATGGACCATTTGAAAAGCGCTGCCTGGTTCTGGAAGCGCGAGCAGCGGGCCCATCAATGGCGTTGGATCGAGCCGCGCGATGAAGATTACGCCGATCTGGCCCGCTGGAGCGAATAGCCGCCGCGAATAATCTTTCCAGTTTGATCTGGATCAATGCAGCTCTGCGAGCGCGGGGACATGATGCTTCCATCGTCAAGGAGCACATATCATGTCCAAACTCATCACTCAGGATTTCATCGCCGAAAAAGCCCGCATCGTTGATGCACCAGTCCAAGCCGATCGCGCGCCAAGCAAGGTTGACCGCAGCTTCGAACTGCCCACCCGGCTTTATGCGATTACGGTTGCGGCCTATCTCGGCTTCCTCGCCATCATGGCGATGGGATTTGGCAATCCGGGATTGATTATCCCGATGGCGATTTTCACGATCTTTGTGGTCGGTGGTTTCGGTGTCCCCTTGCTGTGGGTCAAATTGGCCCCCGATAGCGGACAGAAGGCCATGAGCTGGGGGAAATTTGCTTCCAAAGGGATTATGACAAACACTTGCCGGATGACTGCCCGCGATGCGACAATCCAGATGCTTATCCTGCCGGTACTGATTGTTGTCTGGGGGTTAGCGGTGGTGACGATAGCCGCACTTGTCTGAGCAGATTGCTCAATCGGCAGGTCTGCCGGACACAACAGTCAGCAGCGCGGGGTCGATCAATTCGATCCCGCGTTTGCCGGTGCGTTTGATTGCGCCCATTTCTTCCAATTCGCCCAGCTTCCGACTGACCGTTTCAATTGTGAGTCCCAGCATGTTGGCCATTTCGCCGCGTGTCAGCGGCAGATCAAACCGGTCGGCAGGGTGGCAGGGTGATGCACTGGCAGCCTGTGCAAAATCATGCAACAATGCCGCAAGGCGCGCCTCTGCGCTGCCATGGGCGGTCAATTCCAGCATGCTTCGGGTCGCGTGCAGGTCCTCTTGGGAACGGCGCAGCAATGCGCGGGCCAGTGCCGGATAATCGTTAAGGGCGCGCTCCATATCCTGCCGGGCAAAAGTGCACAGCTGGCTGTCCGCCAAGGCGATGACATCATGGCTGGCAAAGGGGGCGAACATCTCCCCGATAAAGCCAGACGGGTGAACCAGCGCCAAAATCTGTTCATTGCCGTCACGATCGGTCGAGGAAATCTTGAGCGCACCAGCAACGAGAGTGGCGCAGGCGGTATCCTGGTCTCCGGCTGCGAACAGCATTTCGCCGCGATTGAGATGCCTCGTGCGTCCCGCCTGTGCCAATGCATTGCGCTCTTCCTCGGTCAGGACGGAACAGGCCGCACTGTCGCGTACGGGGCAGGAGGCGCATGCAAGCGTCATGGACCAATCATCGCAGCATCATCGCAGCATCATCGCAAATGCCCGCGCAGCCGCGACAGGGTTCGATCCTGTTCTGCAATCAGCGCGCTGACTTGATTGCGGGCAGCTTCGATCTGGGCTCTTTGAGCAAAGACTATGGCCGAATCAGCGTAGAGCAGATCAAGATCACCCAGCGCGATGGCCGCAGCGCTCCGGGCCGAATCGAGATCTGCCAGAGCAATTTGAGCAGCAGCCCAATTGTTCGATTGATTGCTGGCGCCCCGTGCGGCTGAGATCTGCCGCTCTGCCGATGGAGCAGCGGCCTTAAAATCTTCATGCGCCTGACGCGCCTCGGCCAAGTTTTCTTCAATCCGCTCCGCAATGTCCGGATATAGCGGTGCACGCGGCGCGGGATTGGGGGAATTATTATCCTCGCCATTGCCCCCAGCAGCCAGTGTACCGGTTACAAGTTCGGCATCGCGCTGGGCAAGGGAGGGGTACCTGTCGCCTGCACCGGCGCAATTGGCCAGAAACAACCCGGTTATCGCCAGCGCTGGCGCACGCAGAGAGATCATCTTCTTCATCGCCAATGGTATAGCACGCCATTGTCGCGGTGCCACCACTTGCGAAGGTGCAAACGTGATGCAAAAACCGGCGATCCAGCGTTGACTTGCGCGGCTGCTTCCCTTAACGGCACCCTTCTTTCCCGCAGACCGCCAAATTCGGCGGGTCGTCGGGTGCGCCTCCTTCATGTGAAGGGGCACAGCTTTAGATTGAGAGTATACCACCATGTTCGCAGTAGTGCGCACGGGCGGCAAGCAGTATCGGGTTGCCGCCGGAGACAAAATCGCTGTTGAGAAGCTCGCTGGCGAAGCCGGCGACACGGTTACGCTGGGCGACGTCCTGCTGGCCGGTGAAGGCGATTCGGTTGCCGATGCTTCCAAGGTTACTGTTTCGGCAGAGATCATCGCTCAGGCCAAGAGCGAAAAGATCGTCGTCTTCAAAAAGAAGCGTCGTCACAATTATCGTCGCAAAGCTGGCCATCGCCAGCATATGACTTTGCTCCGCATCACCGATGTTGGTGAAGGCAAGAAAGCGGCCGCCAAGAAGGCTCCAGCCAATAAGGCAGAAGCTGCTGACACGGCAACCGAAGCCAAGGCACCTGCCAAGAAGCCCGCAGCCAAGAAGGCGGCACCGGCCAAGAAAGCCGCGACCGCTGCAAAGGCTCCGGCCAAGAAAGCACCAGCCAAGAAAGCGCCTGCCAAAAAGGCAGCGCCCAAAGCTGACGAAAAGAAGTAAGGATCTGAACCATGGCACATAAAAAAGCAGGCGGTTCATCGCGCAACGGTCGCGATTCAGCAGGTCGGCGCCTTGGCGTCAAAAAGTTCGGAAGCGAGCAAGTGATTGCTGGCAACATTATCGTGCGCCAGCGCGGTACCAAGTACTATCCGGCCAATAATGTCGGCATGGGCAAGGACCACACGCTGTTTGCGCTATCCGACGGACGCGTGCGATTCCACAGCGGCAAGCTGGGTCGCAAATATGTGTCGGTGGATATGGCAGTTGAAGCAGCGGAATAACCGGACGATTCGATAAAGGGATCGTCCACCAGGACGGTCCTAGCCGGGCATACCGGCACCGAAGAGGGAGATAGGGCCAACCTGTCTCCCTCTTGTCGTTTTCTCCCTCGATTTGACGAAACCTGCGCCACCGGACCGGGCGCAATGGAAATGTCACGCAGCGTCCGTATAGGGACGCTGCGGGGTTATGAGGAGAGAGACCATGTTTCACCGCACGCAGCGGCTTTTGTTAAGGCCAATCTGGCCTGAAGATTGGGAATGCATATTCGGCGGCATTGCCGACGAAGGCGTGGTCCGTAATCTGGCACGGGCACCATGGCCGTATACGAGTGACGACGCGCGCGCTTTTGCCAATCTGCCGATTGACGATCCTTGTTGCCCCCGTTTCCTGATTACACGAGCGCGCGACGCCGCTTTGCTTGGTTGCATCGGTCTGGACAAGAAGGACAGTGGCGCGGTCGAACTGGGCTACTGGATTGCGCGTCAATACTGGGGTCAGGGCTTTGCCACTGAAGCCGGGCAAGGGGTCGTCAGTGTTGCGCAAATGATCGGTCATAGTCAGCTTGGCGCGGGGCACTTTCTGGACAACCCCGCTTCGGGCCGAGTGCTGAAGAAGCTTGGTTTCCGTCCGACCGGGGGTACGACTATGCGGCACAGCTGTGGGCGAGGGGGCTATGTCCCTGCGGTCGAATACACGCTTGACCTCGCAGCTGGAGAGATAATGCAAGCGGCCTGAACCGGTGGATCACCAACCCCATAACCTCAAAGAACCCCGGAGCTTGTTGGCAGGCCCCGGGGTTCTTCTGTGATGGGTTCGGAAAGGGCTTATTCAGCAGGCATCAGGGCCGCTTCGAATTCGCCTTCATATTTGCCGATCAATTCACGATCATCGTGATCCCACGGGTGGAAACCGGGCTTGAAGTAAGCCAGCCACGCGGGGAAAATGCGGCGAACCACGCCCGGTGAAACGGTCAGATATTTGAACAGGCCCCAGCGCGCTTTCCAGCCGGTGATACCGTCCTGTTCAAGCAGGTTCATCGAATCGATCCAGCGATTGCGGAAGAAGCGGGTCGTGACGGTCAGCATGACCAGACTGCGCACCTTCCAGCGTTTCCACGCCGTCCAATCGCGCGTTGCATGCAGCCAAGTGTCATAGGCGACACCCTTGTGCTCCACTTCCTCAACCGAATGCCAGCGCCACATGTCGCGCACTTCGGGATCGGCTTGCGCAAAATGCTGCGGATTGGCGAGGAATTCATGCGCCATCATTGCGGTGTAATGTTCCAGCGCCATCGTCACGGCCAGATTGGCAATCGCCGGGCGATCCTTGGTAAGAAGCAGCATTTCCTCGACACGCTTGTCGATCGCCTTGATATCATATCCGGCATCCTCGGCCAGTCGATTGAAAGCGATATGTTCGCGAGTGTGGTTGATTTCCTGCTTAACAAAGGCGCGGATTTCAGCAGCCAGCTTTGGCGGGGCGCCGTCGCGATGGGCTTTTACAGCCTCGATGAAAAAGGCCTCGCCACGCGGGAAAGTTGCCGAGAGGGCGTTGTGCCATGCTGTGCCAAAGGGCTCGCCGGCCCACCAGCGCCGCGGCGTTGTGTCACGATTGAAGCGTTCGTCGCGGATGACAAGTTCGAGATCAGCCGGTGTGGGGCTGTTGCCATGGGTTGCGGCGGCAAGATCGAATTTGGTCGGGGCGTTCATGGTTGCGAATCCGTGTCTACAGTTGTTTACTTACACTTATGTCAATAGCACTACTTACATTAATGTCAATAGCAGCAATACTCCGGTGTTCCTCTTCGCCTCTTGTCGTTTGACGCGTTCCTCTTTAACCGATGGCCTCAAGGGGACTGACACCAAAACCATGACCGGTCGCAAAAGACTAACACCTGAAGAATCGCGGCGCTCCGCGTTGAAGGCTGCACGCGCGCTGCTGATTGAGACAGGTCCACAGTCGGTGACGCTGAAGGCAGTAGCGACCCGTATCGGACGCACCCACGCCAATTTGCTGCACCATTTTGGCTCAGCCTCGGGTCTTCAGAAGGAATTGGCTCTCCATCTCAGCGAAACTGTGTGCGAGAGTATCAAGCATGCAGTCGAAGCGAGCAGGGCTGGCATGGGGTCTCCGCGGGAAGTTGTCGATCTGGCCTTTGATGCCTTTGACAAGGAGGGCGCGGGCGCGCTCGCCAGTTGGATGATCCTGACCGGTAATGAAGATGCGCTGACGCCGATAGTCGAGACGATCCATCAGCTGGTTGACGAAATCGCCCCGGAAGAGGCGATCGATCACGGCGATGCCATGCGGGTGCATGAAGAAACCTTGGCGCTGGTCCTGATGGCTATGGGCGATGCCCTGATCGGTTCTGCGCTATCCCGTTCGCTCGGCCTGCCGGAAACTGCCGCGCGTGACAGGGCTGAACGCATGCTCGAACGATCAATCAGCCTGTTCCATCAACAGGACTGAGCGCTCCCGCCAGCCAATCTGGAAGAAACGTGCTGTCGAGATCAGCAACTCTGAGGTGATCCACAGCATATCCCAGATCGGTATGCACATGTTTGCAGCGGTTTTCGTCTGACCGATCCAACGGCACCACTATCAGTCGGCGATTGACCTTCTGCCGCCAATTCATCCGCGCGGTGTTTTCCTGTCCAATGTAGCAGCCCTTGTCGAAACTGACACCGTTCAACTCGACAGCATTGGTTTCCAGCCACAAGATATCATTCAGCTCGGCCGCCCCTTCCGGCACGCCCAAGGTTAGCCTGTGGCTGAGCCAGGCATCGTCAGCAGGCGTGTCGGTGTCGCACACTTTGGCAATCCAGCGTTGGCCTAGCCCAGGTAGCCGCGGGTCAGGCGCGCCGCCATCGCCCATCACTTTCTGCCAATAAACGCCAAGCGTATCATCGCGCTCGATCGTGATCTTGCGTCGCAACCTGTAGAGTGAAAGCCGCTTGATCAGAGCTTCAGCAGCATCGGCTTCGCAGTCGAGCAGCAATTGGCCATTGCCGGATGGCCAGACCAGAAAATCGAACATGGTCTTGCCCTGCGCGCTCAGCAAGGCGGCATAGACGGGCAAGGTCGCGGTTACATCATTGGTGACCAGTCCCTGCAGAAAATCTGCCACATCTTCGCTGTCATCAGCAGGCGAAAGGCGGATGACAGCGCGCGAATACAGCCTGGCCATTCGCGCGGAGACCGCAGACTTTGTATCACTCATCTCGTAGTCTCCGATTAATGGCCGCAGCCAAACGCGGACCAAGCTCTGGCCCTTCCAATGGATAAAGATAGGGTTCGATCATCTCGGCTTCCATAAGCCACAGTTCTTTATTGAGCCCCCTGACCATGTCGATACGCGCATAAAGCGGCGGATCGAAGGGTAGCTTGTCAATGATGCCAGCAGCGCAGGCAAGGTCGCCAGCAGCAGGCTCGATCGCCTGTTCGGTTCCGCCATAAAGCGATTGGATGCGATAATCACCCGCCGCCGCCCGTTTGATCAAGGCGTGGGAAAATTCGCCATCGGTAAAGATGAAGGAATATTCGCCCTCGTCCTGAATAGCGGGAAGAAACGGCTGGATCATGGCTGGACGGTCCATTGACCAATCGACTGGAACATCGCCGCGGTTGAAGATAAACTGCCCTTCCGCGCCCGCGCCAATTTGGCGTTTCACCACGATGGTTTCTGCGTGCAGCGCATCAAAGGCCAGGTTCGCATCGCGCGCATCAGCCAGTTCGAGCCACAGGGTTGGAATGGTCGCCGCGCCAGCTTCTCCGAGGGTTTGCAGATAGGTTTTACGCATGTTCCAGCGCACGATATCAAGGCTATTGCAAACTGTGACACCGGCATCATCCAGCGCCTCCAAACGGGATAAAAATTCACCTTCGCGATCCTGATAATTCCACGAACTTCCCAACATCACGAGGTCAATCCCGGTAAAGTCCGCCATCGGTGCAGCCCAGTCGAGCACTTGCCAGTCATGCCCGCTGGCTTGGACACATGGCCGGATCGCTGCGACCATGGCATCGTGTTCAAAAGCGTCTTCGCGCCTGATGCCAGAGCCCGGAAGGGTCGTCTCGCATGCCATAAATCCGATTCGTGCCATGCAAACCGCCGTAAACTGCACCGGCAGGGCTGGAAAGAGCGCGCGCGCGCGACTATCGCGGCTTTATGGTTGAAACGATTACGATCCGGCGCCCTGATGACTGGCACGTCCATTTGCGCGATGGCGACATGCTGCGCGATTGCGTGGCCTATACTGCGCGCCAGTTTGCCCGCGCCATTGTCATGCCCAATCTGACCCCACCCGTGATCGATACGCAAAGCGCAATTGCTTATCGCGATCGGATTATGGCCGCTGTGCCTGCCGGAATGGCCTTCACTCCGCTGATGACATGCTACCTCACCGACAACACCGACGCAGACGATCTTGCGCGCGGCAAGGCGCAAGGCGTGTTCACCGCGGCCAAGCTTTACCCGGCCAACGCCACGACCAATTCCGCCCACGGCGTAACCGACATGGCACGGCTGGACCCGGTGTTTGCCAGGATGCAGTCCGATGGCATCATTCTTTGCATTCATGGTGAAGTGACCGAGGGCGAGATCGACATTTTCGACCGCGAAGCGGAATTTATCGAGCGCCATTTGCGAGGTATCGTCAGCCGCTTTCCCGAACTGAAGATCGTGTTTGAACACATCACTACCAGCGATGCGGTCGAGTTTGTAGAAGCTGCCGGTGACAATGTTGCCGCCACGATTACACCGCAGCATCTGCACATCAACCGCAACGCGATGCTGGTGGGTGGAATGCAGCCGCATGCCTATTGCCTGCCTGTGGCCAAGCGCGAGGCGCATCGTCTCGCCTTGCGAAAGGCCGCAGTATCGGGCTCAACAAAATTCTTTCTTGGCACGGACAGCGCCCCCCATACCCGCGAAGCCAAGGAATCGGCTTGCGGTTGCGCCGGCATTTTCAATGCACCCTATGCTCTTGAGAGCTATCTTGCCGTGTTCGAGGAAGAAGGCGCTCTCGACAAATTTGAAGGTTTCGCCTCGCTCCATGGGCCAGCGTTCTACGGTCTGCCAGTAAATCAAGAACGGATCACACTGACCCGCAACGGGGTCGATGTTCCGCAGATGCTGCAAGCCGCAGGTTCGGACATCGTGCCCTTCCACGCGGGACAGCGGCTGGACTGGACGCTTACGCTCTAGGCCGCGAAAGGTTGGCAGCAGCAACCTGATTGGGTTGGTGCACGCGCCAAAGGTCCCATACGAAAATCGCAATGGCCGTCCAAATCAGGATAAAGCTGCCCAATTGAACGGGTTTCAACTCTTCGCCGAAAACAGCGAGGCCCAACAGGAAGACGATGGTGGGCGCGAGATACTGGACGAAGCCAAGCGTTGAATAATTCATCCGGCGCGCAGCAACAGCAAACAGTAGCAAGGGAACGGCGGTGACCACACCGCTGAAGATGATCACCGCGGTCATGTAAGTGGTGACCCCGAATGCTGAACCCGTATCGCTCTGCGAATAAAACCAGATTACTGCCATCGACGGGACAATCAGGATCATCGTCTCGATGGTCAGGCCGGGCAAGGATCCAACATCGACTTGCTTGCGAACCAGTCCGTACAGGGCAAAGCTTCCCGCCAGTGTCAGGCTGATCCACAGGCTGGTGATGGCACCTGCCAGCAAAATTGCAACGGCCAGGCTGGCCAGGGCAACCGCAATCCAGCGCAGGCGCGTCAGACGCTCGCCCAGAAACACCGTCGCCAACAGGACATTGATCAGCGGATTGAGGTAATATCCCATGCTGGCAGCATACACCTGATCATTCACAATCGCCCAGACATAGACCAGCCAATTGATGGCAATCAGAGCGGCACTGAGCAACAGGGCAAGCATCGAACGCCAGTTAGACAAAGCGCTAAGCAACGCCCCGAATTGCCCACGAAATGCAACAATCAGCAGGCAAAAGGGCAAAGTCCACACAATTCGCCACCCGACAAATTCAAATGGCGGGACGGATTTCACCAGCCAAATGTACAACGGCAGGAAGCCCCAGATCAGATAGGCACCGAGCGCCGCCGGCAACCCCGATTTACTTGCTGTCTGATCCTGTTTTCGCATCATTCAGCCCCCTAGGCGGCAGTGATACAGGCGGCAAGCCACCATTCGTCGCTGATTTCCGTTCGGTTCATCGCATGAACGAAAATCTGCCGATCCCGTTGCAATCCATTCAGGTTCAGCACCGTAAATATGAACACATCAAATGGCATCGCGTAATTTTCCGAGATATGGAAGGACAGACAATGTTCGGACTCAAGGCGAAACATTCAGCAATTGCAGCAGCGGCTGCACTTTCGGTCGCAGCGTTGGCCAGCCCGGCGGCGGCAGCCGATCTGGGGCCGATCGCCCAACCATTCGCTCCGGGTGCATTCGAAACTGTGAGCCCGGCACAAGTGTTCGGTGATACAAGTTTCGAGCATCACGGGAAAAAGAAGTATCGCAAGGGCAAGAAGTACAAGCGTCATCATAGCCGTTATGACCGTCATGGTCGCTACGATGATCGTTACGATCAACGTGTCCGTTATGACACACGCGTATGGCGTGGCCGCGACGGTCGGGCCTATTGCCGCCGCGACGACGGCACCACTGGCCTCTTGATCGGAGCAGGTGTCGGCGCGCTCATCGGAAATGAGATTGCCGGCCGCGGAGACCGGACACTTGGTGCCATTCTGGGTGCTGCAGGCGGTGCTCTGCTTGGCCGTGAAATTGATCGCAGTGGCTACCGCTGCCGCTAAAGATTATACAGAATCAACATCTTGGGCCATTCCCACCAATGGCCTGGGCGCGGTTCTTTGGAATCGCGGGAAGCGTTCCTTTGCCAAACGGCGGAGGGACGCTTCCGTACATCTGGGGCAGGTTTCAGTCGTCCTTCGGCGCAGGTTCAGGTGCCAGGCCGATACCAATATTGGCTCGTGGCTGTTCCATCTCTGTGCTTGCCACAGGATAAGCGCAATAGTCGGCAGCGTAATAGGCCGCAGGGCGATGATTGCCGGACAGACCTATTCCGCCAAATGGTGCAGCCGACGATGCGCCATTGGTCGGCTTGTTCCAGTTGATGATTCCTGCCCTGACGCTAGCCCAGAAGCGGTTGTAGTCCGCGGGCGTTCCACCAACAAGCGAAGCAGACAGGCCGAACCGCGTGTTGTTTGCCTCTGCAATTGCAGATTCAAAATCGGGTACCCGGATCACCTGCAGGATCGGACCGAACAATTCCATGTCGGGCCGGTCTTCTACCTCGGTGGTATCGATGATCCCCGGCGTAAGCAGGGGCAGTTCGGCGTCGGGACGCCGCATATGCTTTAAGACCTTGCCGCCGTTCGCCAGAAAATGGACAAAGCTGTCACTCAACAGATCAGCCGTTTCGTTATCGATCACCGGTCCCATGAACGGGGCCGGATCTGCAAACGGTTCATCCACGATCAGCTTGCGTGTCAGTTTGAGCACCTCTTCCATCAGGGGCTCGTAAAGATGGTCCAGCACGACAAGTCGCCGCGCCGCGGTGCACCGTTGCCCGGCCGTGGTGAAAGCCGACTGCACTATCAGGACTGCGGCTTCTGCCAGTTTGGGAGTGTCGATCACCACCAGCGGGTTGTTACCACCCATTTCCAACGCAACGATCTTGCGCGGATCGGTGGCGAGCTTGCGATTGATTGCAACGCCGCCCTGGACTGATCCGGTGAACAGCACGCCATCAATCCCATCGTGGCCGACCAATGCCTGGCCAGTTTCAAGCCCGCCAATCGCTAATTGCACAACATTGTCCGGCAGGCCCGCCTCGAGGAAGCAATCCACCAGAAATTCACCCACGGCAGGAGTTTTCTCACTCGGCTTGAAGATTACCGTATTGCCCGCAATCAACGCCGGAATGATGTGCCCATTGGGCAGGTGAGCGGGGAAATTGTAAGGCCCCAGCACAACCATGACGCCATGCGGTTTATGGCGAACGGCTGCGGTCCCCTGCAGGGCGCTGTTAAGCCGTTTCTTGCCCGTGCGTTCGGCATAGGCATTGACCGAAATTTCGACCTTGTTGATCACCGCATCGACTTCGGTGCGCGCTTCCCACAAGGGTTTGCCCGTCTCGCGTGCAATCAATTCGGCAAAGGGCTCCGCGACTGAGCGGACATGATTTGCAAACTGTCTGACCAGTTCGATCCGCCGGGTCAGATGTTGCGCAGCCCATTCCGGCCATGCCTTGCGCGAATGCTCCACGCATTGGTCGACGTCGCTCGCAGAGCCGCGCCACAGTTCCTTTCCGGTCGCGGGCTCTAAAGAGACGAAGGTTTGGTCGGTCAAAGTTTTCGGATCCTCTATTGTTGTTCGGTTAGTCTGCTTCTGGACCATTGAAAAGGGCGGGATAGGTCCAAATTGCACCTAAGTGGTTGGCATGTGGCCTTTTGGTAGCGGTGCTGGACCATGGGCCCGGCCCACCATCCGCAAGTTTGCAATCTTGTCATGCATGGGCGACCAGTCATCGCGCTGTTCTATCGCAGACCAGAGCGTTTCAACCTCGTCGATCAGCAGGGATTGCGGGGCTCCGCTCGACCAATAGTCATGCTCTTTCGCCACGGCGGTATAGGCAGACGCCAGCACGGCTGCATCGCCTGTCAGACCGTGCCCGCCGCGATGCTTGAAGAAAAATGCGTCGGGTTGGACCCCGGTGTCGCGCATCGCAGCCTCGCACGCTGCTACCAACTGCGCGTCCGTTTCCGGGCCCTTACTTTCTACACCCAAGCGCCAGCACCAGCGCCTCGCAACCGCCTCCATATAGAGCGGACCAAAGCGATTGAGCGCGGCCAGAAGCGGTTCGGAATCGGTCATCATTCGCATGACGACGGCAAATTGAGCGCAATTCCAATGCAGTGCCTCGGGCTGGCGGCCGAAGGAATAGAGCCCGGTCTGATCAAAATACGCGGCAGTGAAATCGGGGTCCCATCGCGGCAGAAAACGCCATGGGCCATAGTCAAAACTTTCGCCCGAGACGTTCATATTGTCTGTATTGAGCACGCCGTGCACAAACCCGGCGACCATATAGCTGGCAGCCAGATCGGCCATGCGTTCGACCAGTTGATGCATCAGGATAACCGCAGGTTCATCGCGACCCGGTGCATCATTGGGCGGCATTGGTCCCGGATATTGGGCAAGGCAATAGGTGATTAACTGCTCAAGGTGATCGGCCTCTTCCAGAAACAGCAGGCGCTGAAATGTCCCCATGCGAATGTGGCCATGACTCTGGCGAACCATGACGGCAGAACGCGCAGGGGAAGGCTCGTCATGCCGTTCCAACTCTTCACCAGTTTCCACGATGGACAAGGTACGCGATGTGTCGACCCCCAAAGCTTCGAGCAATTCTGTGGCCAGTACCTCGCGCACTGCGCCTTTGAGCGTCAAACGCCCGTCGGCCGTGCGGCTGAAGGGTGTCTGGCCTGATCCCTTGGTGCCCAGGTCGATCAAACGGCCATCACCATCGCGCATCTGGGCAAAGAGAAACCCCCGGCCATCGCCAATCTCCGGATTGTAATTGCGAAACTGGTGGCCGTGATATTTCAGCGCCAGCGGCTGGGGCAGATTGCCCTCCATTGGCTCAAACCGCCCGAAATGTGTCAGCCATTGATCATCGCTAAAGCCAGCCACCCCAATCTCGGCAGCAGCACGATCATTGCGAAAACGCAGAATGGTGTCGGGGAAGTTCGCCGGAGCGACAGCATCACCCAACCATTCGGCGATGTTTCCACGCGCAGGATCGGCAATCACGGGGTCGGGCCGGTATCCGGCGGCTTGCGGTTCGGCTCGCATATGGCAATAGTGGGGCCTGCAGCACGCAATCGCAAGCTGACATACCGCAAACAGCCAGAAGTGTTCACTGACCTGTATTCTTGACCGCCCTGCGCAAAGGCCCCCGATTTCATGGATTTGCCCTACACCGACCGTTACTGGACCAGCCAGGACGGGCTTAAGCTCCATTACAGAGATTATGCGCCGCTGATGCAAAGCGATGCTGAGGAAAAAGCGCCCATTATCTGTCTGCATGGCCTGACCAGAAATTCGCGCGATTTTGCAGGCTTGGCGGAGAGGTTGCAATCCAAGCACAGAGTTCTGGTGCCGGAAATGCGGGGCCGCGGGCAAAGCGAATATGCCAAGGATTGGCAGACTTATACGCCGATGCATTACGTTGGCGATGTTCTGGGCTTGCTTGACGAGTTGAAGATTGCCCGATGCATTTCAATCGGCACGTCAATGGGCGGCTTGATGACGTTCATGATGGCAGCTGTTCGTCCAGGCCTGTTCGGCGGAGTCGTAATCAACGACATCGGCCCGGAAATCGATCCGGCAGGAATCGCGCGGATTGGCACCTATGTCGGGAAAGCGCGCAATTTTCCAACTTGGGTGCATGCTGCCAAGGCACTGCAGGAAGGTGGCGCGTCGAGCTTCCCGCAATATGATTTGCAACGCTGGATTGAAATGGCCAAGCGCGTGATGGTGGTCAGTCAGAACGGTCGTATCGGATTTGACTATGATATGAATATCGCTGAGCCCTTCAAACAACCCGGCAATGCAGCACCGCCTGATTTGTGGCCCATGTTCGAAGCTTTGCGCGATGCGCCGGTAATGGTGTTACGGGGCGAATTGTCGGACATTCTAACGCCCGAGACGATTGAAGAAATGACGCGACGACACCCTGATGTGCAAAGCGTGACTGTGCCCGGTGTGGGCCACGCCCCGATGCTGGATGAAGCCGAAGCACTTGCTGCAATCGATCATCTGCTGGAGCGGGTGGAGGCAAGCGCGTGACCACCGTTTCAACTGGCGGGGCGGCGCGCGTCCTGCATTGCTTTTCGCGCTTCTCAGAAAAAGGTGGGAGCGACAATTCCGCATGGCGCGCAACCCGGCTTATGAACGCTTTTGGCAAAGCGCTGTCTCACACCATTGTGTCGGCCGAGCCTGACCAGCTGGACGCGTCGCACCTTGTAAAGTCCGGCGTTTCGGCCAGCTATCCGCGCGATTTTCCCGCGCTCAAGGGTTGGTCAACGCCCGGACGGCTGGTCGCATTGGCCAAGGTAATGCGCGATTACGATCTGATCCTGACCTATGGTTGGGGAGCCATGTCAGCCGTGATGGCGCACACCACTCTTGGTCAGGCGATGGGGCTGCCACCACTGATTCATCACGAAGGCGGTTTTGACTCAGCGGAAACGCGCAAGCTGAAAGCAAGCCGCAATTGGTATCGGCGCATTGCTTTGGGCCGAGCCGCGGGACTGGTTGTCCCATCCGAACGGCTTGAGGGGATTGCGCTTGCCACTTGGTATCAGCCGATCGGCCGTGTGAAGACTATTGCCGATGGGATAGAAACCCGTGCCTTTGCCCGGAAATGTCGGCCAGATGCCTTGCGCGGGACGATAAAGCGCGAGGATGAAAAATGGCTCGGTGCATACGCTAGCGATACCAATGGGGCGCAGTTGGGCGATCTGGTTCGAGCCATGACCAGGCTGCCCGATGCCTGGCAGCTGGTGATCCTGGGCGATGTGGCCAACAAGGACCAAGTCCGCGCGATAGCAGCCGAGATGGAGATCAGCCACCGCCTTCACATGCCCGGCACGCCGCGTGACCCTGCCAATGTGATGGGGCTGTTTGATATGTTCGCTCATGTCGCGCTGGACACACAATTTCCACTGGCTGCGGTCCAGGCGATGGCTGCCGGGGCGCCAATGGTGGGCTATGATGTGGGTGATCTTTCGGAAATTCTCACTCGGGAAAACGCAGCTTTTCTGGCAAAGCTGAATGATGCAGTCGCATTGGGCGATGCAATCGAGCAAATGCATGGCACTGTAGGCCATGGGCAGCCGATAGGGTCACGGAATCAGGAACATGCCAGAGCGGTCTTCGACGAAAAGCCGATGATCGAAAGCTATCGGCGGCTTTATGCCAGCGCTCTTGGCCGGGAATTATAAGGACAAAGTCGGCAAGCTCGCTTAAGCGGGCATTCAAGTGATGGTGGACAGGATGGCTGCGGCATTGCGGATCACGCCCCGCCACCCTAAAAGCGGCCCCGAAACGATACATTTGCAAGAAAGAGCCCGACCTTGGCGCTGATACCTGGAAGCGGAAAACCCCCGGAAGATAAAGAGGCCGAACGCAAGGCTGCGCAGGACGCTGTCTTCATGCGAGAGATCGATGACGCCGTGCGTCAGGATCAATTTTCCGACTTTGCCAAGACTTATGGCAAGCCGCTGCTCGCAATTCTGGTCGCGGGACTGGTCGGCTTTGGCGGCTATCTCTTCTGGCAAACGCAAAGCGAGAAATCACTGGAGGAGCGGTCTGAAAAGCTGGTCGCAGCTCTTGATCAGGCCCAGGCGGGCAATTTCGACAGTGCAGAAACTGCCGCTGCAGCTCTGGTAGAAGAGGGCGATGGTGGAGCAGCCATTTCTGCGCAGATGTTGCGGGCCAGTGTCGCCATGGATCAAGGCAAACCGCAAGAAGCTGCTGAGTTGTTCGCCTCGGTTGCGGCCAATGAAGATGCGCCGGAAGTTTTGCGTAATATCGCAATGATCCGCGCGATGACTGCCAATTTCGATGATCGCGATCCGCAGGAGGTGGTTGACGCCATGCTACCACTGGCCGTTCCAGGCGAACCGTTTTTCGGAAGCGCTGGTGAACTGGTTGCAATGGCTTATCTCGAACAGGATAAAACGGACGAGGCGGGCGCAATGTTCGGCGAGATTGCCCGGTCCGATGATGTGCCTGAAACCCTGCGTGCACGCTCGCGCCAGATGGCCGGACTGCTGGGTGTTGATGCGATCGAAGATGTGGAAGAATTGCTTGAAGAACAAAGTGTTGATGCTGCTGGTGATGCCCAGCTGGTGTCGCCATAGGTTCGTACAGGAAGCTCCTTAAATGATGACCAAAACGAAACTCTCTTTCCTTGCAGTCGCTGCAGCGGCAACCACACTTACCGGTTGCAGTGGCGGTTTGTTTGGTGGTGGAGACACCCGCACGACGCCAACCATAGGTGAACGGGTTCCTGTGCTCTCGCGCATTGAAACCGGGGCGAAGGTTGATCCGGCTCTGGCCGGCGTTTCCGTGGTGCTCCCTCCGGCGCAGGCCAACACGGAGTGGGCCCAGGTTGGCGGAACAGCGAGCAAATCATATGGCCATCTTGCTCTGGCGGAGGCGCCCACTCGAGTCTGGACGGCCCAGATCGAAGGGTCAGGCAACCGCCGCAGGCTGGCAGCTGCGCCTGTTGTTGGTGACGGCAAATTGTTTGCCGTTGATAGCAGCGGTGTAGTCCACGCATTTGATGCGCAAACAGGCTCACGACTGTGGCAGCAGAACCCGGGGCTGGAAGACAATATGCGCGACGCAGCCTTTGGCGGCGGGGTCAGCTATGACAGCGGAAAAGTTTACGTCACTAACGGAACAGGCGAAGTCTATGCGCTGGATGCGCAGACAGGTGCACCGGATTGGAAAGTGAAACCATCTGGCCCGCTGCGTGGGTCGCCAACTGTTGCCTTTGGCCAGGTCTTTGTGATGACGCAAGACAACCAGGTGTTCTCGCTGGATAGCCGCGACGGCTCGCTCATCTGGCAGGAATCGGGTTCGACCACACAGGCAGGCGTTTTTGGCGTTGCTGCTCCTGCTGCGGGCCAAGGTTCTGTGATTACTGGTTATTCATCGGGCGAATTGAGCGCTTATCGGTACGAAAATGGTCGCGTGCTGTGGGCTGACGCATTGGCACGCACTTCGATTTCAACCTCGGTCGGGTCGCTAACAGATATTGATGCCGATCCGATCATTGATTCTGGTCGGGTTTACGCTCTGGGCCAGGGTGGCCGCATGGCAGCTTACGAGCTGGTCACGGGCCAGCGCATCTGGGAACTGAGCCTGGCGGGTATTTCGACCCCGGCAATTGCCGGTGAATGGATTTTCACGCTGACCGATGATGCGCGTTTGCTCGCGATTGCACGCTCGACCGGCAAGGTGCGCTGGATCACTCAGCTGCAAGGGTTCCGGAAGGAAGAGAAGCGCGAAGATCCTATTTTCTGGACCGGGCCTGTTTTGGCTGGGAACCAGCTGTGGGTCGCAAGTTCGCGCGGGTTGGTTTACAACATCAGCGTGGGCGAAGGATCGGCCAATCAGTATGTTGACCTAGATCAGCCTGTCAGCCTGCCTCCGATTGTCGCCAACAATACGCTTTATATTCTCGACGATAGCGGCCGTATCCACGCCTATCGCTGAGGCGCGTGCAGCAGGCGGGTTCGCCAACTAGAAGCTGTATTTGTAGACCCGGCTGACATCTCCAGCCCACTCGCCATGGTACATGTCGAGCAGGCGCTGGGCTGGTACTTTGCCGGTCGAAACGATTTCGTCGAGTGTTTCGAGAAAGCCGGTTTCATTGTCGCCACTGGCGTTCAATTGTGCCCGTGCGGTCAGACCTTTGCGGGAAATGGCGAGCACTTCCTTGGCCAAATCCTGCAATGTGCCACCCCCTGGAATGGGTGTGTGGAGCGCAGTCTTGGGCACGCCGTTGCGCAGCGCCTCGCGCTCTTCCATGGTCCAGTGCTTGACCACATCCCATGCTGCATCAAGAGCGGTATCGTCGTATAGCAGACCGACCCAGAATGCGGGCAGGGCGCAAATCCGGCTCCACGGGCCGCCGTCGGCACCACGCATTTCCAGAAAGCTTTTCAATCGCACTTCGGGGAATGCAGTGGACAAATGATCCCACCAATCGGATTGAGTCGGCTTTTCGCCAGGCAGGGCTGGCAATTCTCCGCGTAGAAAATCGCGGAAGCTCATGCCCGCCGCGTCAATATATTTCCCGTCGCGGAAAACGAAATACATCGGCACATCGAGCATGTAATCTGCCCATCGCTCATATCCGAACCCGTCTTCGAAAACGAACGGTAGCATGCCGGTGCGGTGCGGATCTGTGTCAGACCAGATGTGGCTGCGATAAGAGAGGTAACCATTCGGCTTGCCTTCGGTGAAGGGCGAATTGGCAAACAGGGCAGTTGCCAGCGGTTGCAAGGCCAAGCCGGTGCGGAACTTCTTGGCCATGTCCGCTTCTGATGAATAGTCGAGATTGACCTGGATAGTGCAGGTCCGCAGCATCATATCGAGGCCCAGATTGCCGACTTTGGGCATGTGCCGCATCATGATGTCATACCGGCCTTTGGGCATGACCGGCAGCTCTTCACGGGTCTTGTCAGGCCACATACCAAGCCCAAGAAAGCCAACGCCGCAATCCTCGCCAATGTCCTTCACCTGGGTCAGATGTCGGCCGGTTTCAGCGCAGGTCTGGTGCAGATTGACGAGCGGCGCGCCCGACAATTCCAGCTGCCCTGCCGGTTCCAGGCTAACGGTCCCATCATCCCCGGCCATCGCGATGACCTTGCCGTTTTCCACAACCGGTCTCCAACCAAACTCCTGCATTTTCATCAGAATGTCATGGATACCGCACGGTTCGGCGTAAGATGGTGCCCGATAATCGGACCGCTTGAAGACCAGCTTTTCGTGCTCGGTCCCGATGCGCCAATCGCGCTTGGGTTTCTCGCCAGCCGCCATCGGCGCAATCAACTGCTCGCGTGATTCGATGATCGGATCGTCAGCGGTGGAAACGTCTCGCGTGCTCATGCCGGTTGCCCTAGGCAAGGGATGGCGCGGTGAAAAGAGCTAATTCGCCCAGTCGCCCTGCGCGCCCATCCACAGCGCGGTTGCTGCCAAAGCAGCGGTCTCACCCCGCAAAATACGCGGACCCAATGTGATCGGGCGGACCATGGGATGGCTGCGCAACATCTCACGCTCGGCATTGTCGAAACCGCCTTCCGGGCCAATCAGCAATGCCGCAGGGCCGGAATGTGCGGAAAATGCATCAGCCGCAGGTGTGCCACCTATCTCGTCAGCAAAGAATATCGCCCGTTCGGCGGGCCAGTCGCGTAGAATTTGCTCCAGTTTCACCGGTTGCGCCAGATCGGGCAAGGCGGTGCGCGCGCATTGCTCGGCCGCCTCGGTCACGATGGTTTGTGCGCGATCGGGGTTGAGACTTGTCGCAACACAGCGCCGCATCAGCACTGGATGAATGGCGCGCACACCCAGTTCGGTTGCCTTCTCCAGAACCCAGTCGAAGCGATCCTTCTTCAGCAAAGCAGGACACAACCAGAAATCGGGGACTTGTTCGCGCGGCCGCAAGCGCTGATCCACCCTGACCGCCACCCGGCGCTTGTCAACCTGTGTGACCGATGCTGCCCATTCTCCCGTCACATTGTCGCATAGGATGATCGCATCACCTTCCGCCACGCGCATGACCTTGCCCAGATAGTGCGCATGGTTTCCCTCAAGTGCGAATATTTGTCCTTCGCCAAGTTCGTCATCGACAAACAGACGGGGCGCAGATCGCGGGGGCCAGGCAGGGGTGGCGGGCATGCAACAGCGTTAGACGAGTGCGCATCGGCCCGCTAGAGGGTCAGTGTATGACGGCGCGCACGACACAATATCTGATTGGACTGGTCTTTCTCGTGCTGGGCGGGTGGAGCCTGTTGTTTCCGCAATCGGTCATCAATCTCGCGATCCGGCCCGATTATCGCAGCGAGGATTTTCTTGCGACATTTGCGATGGCGTGTTTCGGGGCTCAGGCGTGCCTGTTTGCGCTGGTGGCTTTCACGGCCAGGTTCACCCGGCTGACTTTTGGCCTCTATGGCCTCGTTCTGCTGCCGTTTTTCGCATTCAACTATTACTACTATTTCGTGGTGCTGGTACTGACAGAAGTCGGATTGCTGGATTTTGTCGGCAATTCGATCATGATTGCATTGTGCTGGCATGGATGGCGCGTGGCCGAAGAATGACCGAAACCATCGTCCCCGATACCGAGCATGGCAGCCTTGTCTCGCGATTGCCGCAATTGCCACGCGATCTGGCACAGCTGGCCCGGTTTGATCGACCGATCGGCTGGTGGCTCTTGTTCTGGCCCTGCGCCTGGGGCGTGTGGCTGGCTGGGCTCGGGCCGCAGTGGGCGCTGATCGGGTGGCTGTTGTTGGGAAGCATTGCCATGCGAGGAGCAGGCTGCGTTTACAATGACATAGTCGACGCCGATCTGGACCGTCAGGTGGAGCGAACCGCTGCCCGCCCGGTGGCCAGTGGCCGCATCTCGCGAAAACTGGCTTGGGTCTGGCTGCTGGCACTGTGCCTGGTTGGCCTTCTGGTGCTGGTCCAATTGCGGCTTGAGGCTCAGCTGATGGCGCTCGGAAGTCTCGCGCTGGTTGCGGCTTACCCCTTCATGAAGCGGATCACCTGGTGGCCGCAGGCATGGCTTGGCATGGTTTTCACTTGGGGCCTGCTGGTCGGTTGGCTGGCATTGAGAGGTGACAATCTGGCGATGCTGGCCTGCCTTTACGCCGGCTGCGTGATGTGGGTGATCGGGTACGATACGATCTATGCGTTGCAGGACCGGGAGGATGACGCGATGGTCGGCATCCGGTCCTCTGCCTTGCGGTTGGGCGGCAGAGTGAAGGCTGGTGTCGGGCTGTTTTATACCTTGGCGGTGGCCTTCTGGATGGCCGCCTTCTGGCTCTACCGACCAGACCCGATTGCCTTGCTGACACTGGCACCAGTGTCGCTGCATCTTTTATGGCAAGTGGCGACCCTCGATCCGCAGGATGGGGCCAACCCACTTGCCCGGTTCCGGTCCAACCGCTGGGCAGGCGGGTTGATGGCAGCGGCCTGCTTTGTTGTCGGCAATGCCTGAGCGAAGCCTCAAGCGTAACTGACGACCTCGAATTCGATCCCGTCCCAGTCATAGAAATAGAACCTTTTGCCAGGTTCATAGTCATCATGGCCAAAGGGTTTGAGCCCTGCACTGCGGACGATATCCTCTGCTGCGGGCAAGTCATCGACCAGCAATCCAACATGGTTGAGCGGTTGGCCCTTGGTATAGTCCCCGTTGGCATCATCGCTGGTGTAAAGCGCCAGATAGCTGGTCTCGCTACCGACATGGATGGTCCAACCCCTGATCTGCGATGGGCCGCGCCAGCGTTCATGCCAGCCGCACAATTGGGTGAACAATTGCGCGCTGCGCTCGGGGTCGGTCACTGTCAAATTGGCGTGTTCGATCTGTCCTATGGGCATTGTCATTTCCTTGGTTTTCAGTTCTTTAGGCGGACAATCGCAGGCTCCGTATCACCGCCATCGGAGAGCGGTCGGGAGCCATTGCGAATCGCCTCGCTTGATGGTTTTGCAATCTTAACCTAAGTTGAGGTCAAGTATTGATTTGCGTTAGCCGAGACAGGCAGGCCAAAACCGAGATGACCCAGTCCAATCCACAGACCGCCCCGAAACTGCGTACAACCGATCTCATTGCGATTGGAGAAATGGCGCGCCGAACCGGATTATCCGTGTCAGCCATCAGATTTTACGAGGGCAAGGGGCTGGTGGAACCAATCCGGACATCGGGCAATCAGCGGCGCTTTTTGCGATCGGATATCCGGCGGCTGAGTTTTATTCTCATAGCCCAGCAATTGGGTCTGGGGCTCACAGAAATCGAACAGCAGTTGTCCCGCCTGCCCCATGGTCGAACACCCACTGCGCGCGATTGGCAGGCGATCAGCCGGTCCATTCGTGAACAGCTGGATGCGCGGATTTCGCTGCTGGAACGAACGCGCGACAGGCTGGACGGCTGCATCGGGTGCGGTTGCCTCAGCTTAGCCAAATGCCAGCTCTACAATCGTGATGATCATCTCGCAGAAAAAGGCCCGGGACCAAGGCAGGTGCTGGGCTAGGGAAAGTCGAGCGTCGGCCTAAAGCTCTGGTCCCAATTCGGGATCAAGATCGCGCGGACGAGCAAAGTGAACGAGCTTGCCGCAGCCGGTTTTCAATTTGTCCCAGCTTTCGATATCGCATTCAAACACCGCAAAGGCGGCGGTGGGAAACTTGGCTGAAGCTTCGTCAAAAAGGTCGTTTTCGTTCGAGGGTGACACCAGTTCGAGGAGCACGTCCTGCAGGCCTGGATTATGGCCGACCACCAGCACAGCGTCGGTATTATCGCCACCATCATTGCTGGCAGCATCAATAACCGCTTCCAGAATTGTGTCTGAACTGGCGAGATACAGGCGCGGATCATATTCTGCCGCGCAATCGGGCATGGCCGACGCCAGCGTTTGCGTTACCCGTTCTGCCGGACTGGCGACCACTGCATCCCACTTGATGCCATGATCACGGATATGTTCGCCAATCAGGCGAGCGCCCTTGCGGCCCCGATCATTCAATCCGCGGTCAAAGTCACGCTTGGCCAGATCATCCCAATCGGATTTTGCATGGCGCAATAGAGCGAGGATTTTCACGAGGAGCGTGCCTTTGCTGGATCGGCGGTTTCAGGTGAGGCACCTTTTGGCAGAGGAGCCAATTCTTTGCCACCGGAAATTCCTGCGGCAACACGCGCAAGCGCCTCGTCCAGAGTCAGTTTCAACACCGGTGTCCCTTCGGGAAAGGCGGTGAGCAAGCGGCTTGGAAAGGCCGGCGAGAGGACAATGAAATGACCTATGTCATCCTTGCTGCGGATCAAGCGGCCAAACGCCTGCGCCAACCGTGCACGGATAATCCGGTCGTCATAGGCAGAACCGCTCACCCCGCCTCCGCTGGCCCCTTTTGATGCTGCGCGGCGCGCCTTGTGCAGAATATCGGGGCGGGGCCATGGCACCTGCTCCATCACCACGCAGCGCAGAGAGTGCCCGGGCACATCGACCCCGTCGCGCAATGCGTCCGTACCGAGCAGCGAGGCACGCGGATCATCGCGGAAAATATCGACCAGCGTGCCGGTATCAATCGGATCGACATGCTGGGCATAAAGCGGCAGGCCGGCGCGTGCCAGGCGATCAGCGATGCGGCCATGAACCGCGCGCATCCGGCGGATGGCGGTGAACAGGCCCAGCAGCCCGCCGTCAGAAGCCTCGATCAGCCTGGCATAGGCCCCGGCAAGGGCCGGCAGATCACCTTTCTTAATGTCGGACACAATCAGAACTTCTGCGCGTGATGCATAATCAAACGGGCTTTCAGCGGCGCTGACCCGTGTCGGCCCTTCGATATGGTCCGCGCCAGAGCGTGCCCGCGCACTGTCCCATGCCTCACCCTCTGCACAGCGGTCGGTCAATGTGGCGCTGGTCAGCATTACGCCGTGTGCCGGTTCCAGAACCACTTTTGCAAAGGGTTTCATCGGGTCGAGCCAGCGGCGGTGGACACCTACATCAAATTCGCGGGCATCAGACCTGTCGACCGCCAGCCAGTCGACAAATTCAGGATCAGCCGGGCCGCCCAATCGCTCCAGCAAGGCGTCCCATGCCGCCAGCAGATCGATCCGCCAGGCAAGCGAGTGGCGCGCGCCTTCGATGCGAGCAGTTCCTTGAGCGTCCAGCCAGTCGGGACCGTCTTGAATGATGGCCTCCAGCCGGGTGGCCAGCTTCATCAGCGGCGCGCGGATCGCGCCCAGCGCAATCTGTGCCTCGCCGGCTGCTTCGATCAGATCACCCGGCAAGCCGGAGGCTTCGGTTTCGATGCCATAGCCGGCTTCCTGCCCGCCCTTGCCATTGGCGCTTTCGTCGCGGGCATAGGTTGCAGAGCGGACCGAGGCGAGAAAACCTTCGATCGCACCATAAGGTTCTCCTTCATTGAGGCGCTGCAGCCAGCCTTCCGAGGGCAGGGCGCTCGCCGCCTCTACAGCGGCTTCAACCGCCTCACCGCCAGCCTCGTCATAACTGGAGACATCGGCCAGTCGTGCTGCCAGTCCTCGTCTGCGTCCGCGAGAATTGCGTTCCGGCCCGATAATCCAGCGGCGCAGCTCAATCGCCTCCTGCCCGCTGAGGGCGGCGGCAAAGGTGCTGTCGGCCGCTTCGAAAACATGATGCCCCTCGTCAAAGATGATCCGGGTCGGCCTTTGCGCATGATCCCTGCCGCGCGCGGCGTTGACCATGACCAGCGCATGATTGGCGATCACCAGATCGGCCTGGGCAGAGGCACGGGCAGCATGCTCGATGAAGCATTTCCGGTAATGCGGGCACCCGGCATAGACGCATTCGCCGCGCTGATCGGTCAGCGCTGCGATCCCGCGCTTGCGAAACAAAGTGCCCAGCCATCCGGGCAAATCGCCACCGATCATGTCACCATCCTGACTGAAGGCGGCCCAGCGCGCCACCAGTTGAGCCAGAATGGCAGGCCGCCCGGCAAAGCCGCCTTGCAGCGCGTCTTCCAGATTGAGCAGGCAAAGATAATTTTCGCGCCCCTTGCGCACCACCACGGGGCGGGTGCCGTCGCGGCGTTCAGCGGGCCATGCGCGGCGGCTTTCCTGCCGCAACTGGCGTTGCAGATTCTTGGTGTAGGTCGACACCCACACGGTCCCCTGCGAGGCCGACGCCCAGACCGATGCCGGGGCAAGGTAACCCAGCGTCTTGCCAATGCCGGTCCCTGCCTGCGCCAGCAGAAGATGCGGCGCGCCGTGCTGTTCGCGCGGGGCGAATACGCCTGCCACATCGCGGGCATAGGCCTGCTGGCCGGGCCGCTTTTCCGCGCCCTCGCCGGTCAGATGGTCAAGCTGGTCGAGCACCACTTCCGGTTCGAGCACCACTTGCGATGGTTGAGCGCGCTCGGGCTGCTCTTCCCATTCGGGCAATTTCGAAAACAGCCATTTTTCCGCGCGATCCGGCTTGCGAATATGCGGCGCGATCACTTGTGCCCAAGGCCATCGCAGCTTCACCAGTGATTGCAAGGCAGACCAGGCACCCTCGCGCTCTGCCCAGTCGTCGCTTTCGCACGTGCTGACCAATGCACCAGCGGCCTGCTGCAGAAAGTGCGGCACGGCATCATCGCTGACCGGTTCATCAATCGCCAATGCCTGCGCCAGGCCGCGTGGCGTCGGCACGCAGAACCGGGCCGGATGGATGAAGGCAAACAATTCGAGCAGGTCGAGGCCTGACAAGTCGGGATAGCCGAGCCGGGTCGCGACCAGCGGCGCGTTCAGCATCAGCAACGGCGTATCAGCCGCCGCCATGATGGCATCGCCCTTGGAACAGCCGCCGGTTTCCCCATTGGGCGACCTCAGCCATGTGCCGGCATGGCTGGCGTGAATCGCTGGCAGGGGCAGGGCAGTGCTCACTTATCTGTCGATAGAACGGCTTTGGAGCGCATGGCAAGCGGTCCGTCCCCAACCTCGCGGTCTTCAGTCCGGCTTTTGCAGACCCAATCCACGCAGGGCTGATTTTCTAAATTTTTCAGAATCGTTTCAACATTGCAATACCCTTGGGGGGTATCTATAGGATAATCCGGATTTCACAGAGATATTGCTATCATGCCAAAAATTTCCCGGCGTAGAATGATTACCAGTACGGCGGCGCTGTCAGCCGCCGCAGCTCTGCCGATGCCTGGCTGGGCGCGTGGCGCATCGCTGCAACATGCTGCCAAGGGCTTCGGCGAATTGTCGGGAGAGGACATCACCCTTTCCATCGGAGACGCGCATTTCAGCACTGATGGTCGTTCGGGGCATGCCTTTGCCGTCAATGGAACGGTGCCAGGGCCGCTTATCCGGCTGAAGGAAGGCCAGGATATTCGGCTGCATGTCACCAACAATCTGCAGGAAGACAGTTCGATCCACTGGCATGGTCTGTTGCTGCCGTTCCAGTTCGATGGCGTTCCCGGCGTCAGTTTCCCCGGCATCAAACCGGGCGAAACCTTCACCTATGAATTTCCGGTCCGCCAGAACGGCACCTATTGGTGGCATTCGCATTCCGGCCTGCAGGAACAAGCCGGCCATTACGGGCCGATCATCATCGAAAGTGCAGAGCCCGATCCGCGCTATGACCGCGACTATGTTGTGCTGCTGAGCGAATTCACTCCGGTTCATCCACACCAGATCATGCGACTGCTGAAGGTTGGCGAGCATTACTTTCAGAACCAGATGATGAGCGCAACCGAAGGTGACATGGCCGGAGCCGAGCGGCGCATGTGGGGCGAAATGCGCATGAATCCCCGCGATATCGCCGACGTGACGGGGATGACCTACACCTATCTCATCAACGGTCATGGTCCTGCCGACGATCTGCAGCTGGTTTTCCAGCCCGGTGAACGGGTGCGATTGCGGGTCATCAACGGCAGTGCGATGAGCTTTTTCAATGTCCGCATCCCCGGTGTCCCGATGACAGTCATCCAGGCCGACGGGCAATATGTGGATGAGGTCGAGGTGGACGAGTTTCAGATCGGTGTGGCTGAAACCTATGATGTTATCGTGCAGCCGAAAGATGGCAGTCATGCCATCGTCGCAGAAGCCATGGACCGCAGCGGCATGGGTGTGGCCAGCCTGACGTCACATCCCGGCCACATCGCCACGCCTCCGCCGCTGCGCGAGATACCAACCCTGACCATGACCGATATGGGAATGATGGATCATGCTGCCATGGGGCACGATATGTCCGGCATGGATCACAACATGCGCGATACATCCTTGCTGCCCGATGATGTTAAGGTCGGTCCGGGTATTGATATGGTCGCCCCGATGCCGACCGACCGGATGGACTTTCCCGGTCTGGGTCTGGACGATGTCGGCCACCGTGTGCTGCGTTACACCGACCTCAAGGCAAAGCGCATGAACCCGCACCGCGAGGTGGAGCGGGAGATGGAGATCCACCTAACCGGCAATATGGAACGGTATATGTGGAGCTTTGACGGCAAGAAATTCACCGCCGTCACCGATGATCCGATCCGGTTCGGTTATGACGAGCGAGTGCGGGTCAAGCTGGTCAACCAGACCATGATGGCGCATCCGATCCACTTGCACGGACACTTCTTCGAAATGGTCAATGGCGCAGACCACATGCACCAGCCGTTGAAGCACACCATGGTGGTGCAGCCGGGCGGCACCGCCACTTTTGACCTGACCGCCGATGAGCCGGGAGACTGGGCGTTTCACTGCCACCTATTGTACCATATGCATGCCGGGATGATGCAGGTCGTGACTGTCCGCCCGTTTCCGGACGGACCACTTTCGTGATGAGCGCACTGGTTATGGTCAGCGCGGCGATGATTGCCGCGCCTGTGGCGGCGCAGGATCATGCGCATCATGGCCATGCTCAGCCGCAAACCGAAATCGAGGTCGACCACTGCGCGATGGGGCATCTGCCACCAGAAAAGTGCCCCCCGCAAGGCGGTCATACAAATCAGGCAGATCATGCAGATCATGCAGATCAACCAGATCACTCAAGGCAACGAGATCAAGCAGATCATGGGGGCATGCACCATAATGAAATGGTTCATCATTCCATGGACGAGCCTGCGGTTGACCATTCCGCCATGGATCACTCCATGATGGACCACAGCCAGCATGCGGCAGTGATCGACAAATCAGCGCCCAATGCCGCTCGCGAACAGGATGTACCCGCCCGCGCTTTTGACGGCCCACGCCATGCCGCCGATGCGATCTGGGGGACCGGGGCCATGCTGCCCAGCCGCCGCCACCTGGCGCGAGAGAACGGCGGCATGCGTACCGGCAAGGTTATGATCGAACGACTGGAGGCCAGGATCGCAGCGGATGGGGGCGAGGATGGCTATCTCTGGGATGCGCAGGCCTTTTACGGCGGCGACATCAATCGCTTCGTCATCAAGACCGAAGGCGAGGGCGAATTCGGTGGCGAACTGGAAGCCGCGGAAGTCCAAGCGCTCTACAGCCGGGCAATCGGTCCATTTTTCGATCTTCAGGCGGGCGTCCGTTTTGATCCGGAACCGGATACGCGCACGCATGCAGTGATCGGGGTGCAGGGCCTCACACCTTATATGCTCCATGTTGATGGCGCTGTTTTCTTGTCAGACCGCGGCGATCTGACCGTCCGGATTGAGGGCGAATATGATCAACGCATCACGCAACGGCTGATTGTGCAGCCTCGTATCGAAGTCGAACTGTCAGCTCAGGATATTCCTGAGCGAGATATTGGTGCAGGCCTGACAAGCGTGGAGCCGGGCGTCAGGCTCCGATATGAATTGCGGCCGGAATTCGCGCCCTATGTCGGGATCGAGTACGAGGCAAAACTGGGCGAAACCGCCGATGTCGCTCGCGCCGCTGGCGAAGACCCCGATGGCCTGAAGTTTGTTTTGGGCGTGCGTGCCTGGTTCTAAACTGTTTGCGCTTTGGTTCAGGTCCCTCGTGTCGCCGCCGCATGGGTCGCTTTCGATCCCCCTACGCCCTGGCTCAGCAACAGCGCAGAGACGCCCGACAGTGCGATGAAGAACGCTGAAAACAGCATGATCGCCTGATATCCTCCCCAATCATCAACCGGGCCCATCAATGGTCCAGCGACCACCATTCCAAAGGCGTGGGCGCTGCTCATGATGGTAAAACTGGTTGCGGCAACTTTCGGGTCAGAAACGCGCATCATCAGAACCAACATGGTAAGGTATGCCAGCAGACCGGGAATATTGATAGCGAAGTAAGCGACGTAGAAAACGGTTTCTTGCGACCACTGTGCCTCCATCATGGCGTAGGCGAGCAATGCGCCACCTGCCGAAAGACCCATCAGACATGCTATGATTTTGGGGCCGAACCGGTCAATAATCTGTCCCCCTGCAACAAAGGCAATGGGCGCCAGCAACAGATTGCTGAGGCCGACCAGCGCCGTATATTTCGCCTCACCCCATCCCAGATAATTGGTGGTCAAAAGCGGGTAGAGGACTTCTCCTGCCGCCTGGTGAAAGGCATAGGTGAACGCCAGAAAGATGACGACCAATGCGTCTTTTCGCCAGATCGTTACCAACGTTGCCTTCAGCAACGGCACCCAGGCCGGAATAATGATGTCAAAATTCGCTTTCGATGCTGCCCCGTTTGACCAGGGAAGCAATTTCTCGCCGACGCGCTCTCTCACCAGAAGCGCAAAAACGGCGGGTATCGCGAAGATCAGCGCCAATGCGTAAAGCGCTGCGCCGAACCCGTAATGTTCTGACAGGAACCCGGTAACTGCAGCACCCCCAGCAATGCCGATGATCTTGCCGCCAAACATGAAACCATTGACGTTGCCCATTTCATCGGGCGGAGTCAGGTCGATCACCATGGCATCCAGGGCCACATCCTGCGTTGCAGTCAGCAATGACATGATGAAGGCAAAAGCAATGACAAGGGGAATGGCGTTCGCTGACGGGTTGATCACGGCAAATATCAACATGCTGGCGATGATCCCGAACTGGGCACCAACAAGCCAGCTGCGCCGCCGCCCCATGGGCAGGAAAGTGTAACGGTCGAGCACGGCGCCAAGGATGAATTTCAATGACCATGGCAGTGTGATTGCAGCAATGACCGACCCGATCACTCCGGCGCCTTGGCCATTGGCTGCAAGCCATGCGGGGACCCCGACGAACAGCAAGCCTTGCGGCAAGCCTTGGGCGAGATAGAGGATCGCGCCGAGGAACAGCCGCATTCTGGCACTGCTGGCGAACGTTGGCAGGACCCCAGCTGGCGTGGCCACTGCTGGTGACCCGTCGGTTATGCTTGTCATCAATGTGCCCCCGGTTGAAGTTTATATTGCAACGCGGCCCGGATGGAAACTTACACACCAGAGAAGAGGACGCAATCGGACAATCCCCAAGTTTTGCTGGACGTAGCTCGCCAAGCCAAAGGTGACTTCGCGCTTGCAACACGGGCCAAGCTGGGCGAAACGCGCTGCCCATGACCGAAGCCCATTCCAACACCGCGCTGATCGAAGCTGCCCGCAACTCCAAGGCCTGGCCTTTTCAGGAGGCGCAGCGGCTGCTCAAACGCTATCCCGATGGCACCAAGCCGGACGGGTCGCCCGTGCTGTTCGAAACAGGTTACGGACCCAGCGGCCTGCCGCATATCGGCACGTTTCAGGAAGTATTGCGGACCACCTTTGTCCGCCGCGCCTTTGAAGCGTTGACCGGTAATGCGCCCACGCGCCTGGTGGCTTTTAGCGACGACATGGACGGCTTGCGCAAAGTGCCGGACAATCTGCCCAATCAGGCCATGCTGACCGAGCATCTCAACAAGCCGCTCAGCCGCATTCCCGATCCGTTTGAAAAGTATGAAAGCTTTGCGGCGCACAACAATGCCATGCTGCGCGAATTTCTCGACCGGTTCGGGTTCGAATATGAATTTGTTGCGTCGAGTGACCGGTACAATACGGGCGCGTTTGACGATGGGCTGAAGAATGTTCTGCGCAACAATCAGGCGATCCTCGACATCATGCTGCCGACCTTGCGGGCGGAGCGCGCCGCGACCTACTCGCCGATCATGCCGATCAGCCCCACCAGCGGGAATGTTCTGCAAGTGCCGGTCGAGGTTGTGGATGCCGATGCCGGGACGATCCGCTTCACCGACGAAGACGGACAGATGATCGAACAAAGTGCGCTGGGCGGTCAGTCCAAGCTGCAATGGAAGGTCGACTTTGCCATGCGCTGGGTTGCGCTGGGTGTTGATTATGAAATGTATGGCAAGGATCTGACCGACACCGGAGTCCAGTCGGGCAAAATTGCCAAGGTGCTGGGCGGGCGCAAGCCGGACGGCCTCATTTACGAGCTGTTTCTCGATGCCAATGGAGAAAAGATTTCCAAGTCAAAGGGCAATGGCCTGACGATTGAGGAATGGCTTACCTATGGCACTGAAGAAAGCCTGGGTTTCTATATTTTCCCGAACCCGAAAAGCGCCAAGCAATTGCATGTCGGCGTAATTCCGCGGGCGGTTGATGATTATTGGCAGTTCCGCGAAAGGCTGGCTGAACAGCCGCTCGACAAGCAGCTGGGCAATCCTGCCTGGCACTTGCTGCGCGCCAATGGCCAATTCGATGGCGCTGCTGCGCCGGGAGCCGGGGATACACAGCCGGTCAGCTTTGGATTGCTGCTGAATCTTGCCAGCGTGCTGGGAGCAGAGGCGACCAGCGACACGGTGGCTGAATATCTCGACAGCTATCTGGGCGCGATGGTCCGGACGCCGGAACTGGACGCAATGATCGAAGCGGCGGTCAATTATACGCGCGATTTCGTCGCGCCGACGCTGAACAAGCGGGCGCCGACAGACAATGAAGCCAGTGCCTTGCGCGAACTGGATGCGCGTTTGGCGGATGCGGCTGAGGATACTCCTGCAGAGGATCTGCAGACGATCGTTTACGAGATCGGCAAGCAGGAAACCTATGGGTTTGAAAACCTGCGTGACTGGTTCAAAGCTCTTTACCAGACCTTGCTGGGCAGCGATCAGGGGCCGCGCATGGGCAGCTTTATCGCGCTTTACGGCATTGCCAATTCGCGCAAGCTGATTGCCGAGGCGCTTGCCCGGACCTGAGCACTGCGCGCCCGCTCACCTCCACTTGCGAGTGCGATACCATTTGGTGATGACGTATTTGGTCCCCTTGATCACCGGGGTGCCGGCATGGATCGTATCCTCATTGGGGTGCCCATCGGGCTTGGCATTATTCCAGACCAGCAACACCCCGGGTTTGGGCGCGATCTTGATGCCTATTTCGGTGAAATGGGTCTCGCCGCCTTCCTCAACCTCGTTAAGAAAAGCCATGGCCGTCCAGCTGCGCTGCCCGCCGCGTTTTCGCTCCAGCGGCCAATAGGCCTCGGTGGCATAGAACCAGTCATTGTGCGGCTTGAATTGCTGGCCGGGCAGATACCGCTGGCCCTGGATTGCCTCGCCGCAGATGGAATTGATTCCGAGAAGATCGTCAATCCGGCGCGAAATGCCCATCACAAAGCTGTCTCGCGGATCGAGGTTGCCGGAATAGGAGGTCCTGAAACCGCTATCATACCCTTCTTCATGCAGGATGCTGGGCTTGGCAGTTAGATCGATCATCGTGCACAGACGGTCGCATTCCGATTTGGTCAGAAAATCGCCAATCGCAAACAAATCAGCCTTGTCGGTTTCTATCCGATAAGCCTCGGGGTCATCCGCCAACCTGCTGCGGACAGACTTGCCGACGCGCACCAATGCGTCCTGATCGGGAATCAACGGTTTTTTGGCCATGAAAACGCGCTCTAACTGACCAAACTGCAGAGGCAAGAATTTTGCGACAAGAAGACCAGGCGGACAAGGTGCGGCGGCTCAAAAACGAAACCCGCCTGCATTCCTCTTACGGGGATGCAGACGGGGGTGGAGGCTGACCGTGCTTGCCGATGCGGCCAGCTCCGGGGAAGCGATCTTACCAGAAGAAGTCGTAGATCACGTCGACAGTCTCGCCGGTGTAGATATTCACCAGCAGCACGTCGTCATAATAGCGGACCCAGCGATAGGGGCCATAGACCTCTGGCAGACGATAGCGCCATGGATCGTTGATGTAATACCGGCTGCTGAAGAACAGGCTGTCGAGATAAAATCCGATCCGGATCCGGCTGTAGCGATAGTTGCGATAGGGCGCATAATACCGTCCCAGGCGATACACATTGCGATGGGCGCGGCGATAATTGTACCAGTTGTACCGATTGTTATTGCGCCAGCGCTTGCGATCCCAGCGACGGTGATCACGCTTGTAGCTGCCATCGCGATATCCACTGCGATAGGAGCTGCGGCGATCATAATGATCATGCCGGCGATCAGCCCTGCGTCCATCACGATACCCGTCACGGCGACCTTCGCGGTAGGAAGACCGGCGATCCTTGCGATCATAACGCGTATCCCTGCGATCCGCGCGCCGATCAGTCCGGCGTTCAGTCCGCACGCCATCCCGTCGGCCGTCACGATAGTCACGATCGGTGCGAGTGTTGCGAGTGTTGCGATCTCTCAACTGTTCACCACGATTGGCATAGCGGCGATTGTCGCTGCGGGTCTGATCGCGGCGCGTTTCTGCGGCCCGCCGTACTTCACGGCGTTGGGTGGTGTTCGGCTGGCGCTGAGCTGAGCGCGCGTCCTGGCGAGAGCCCCGCCGATCACTGCGAGCTTCCTGGCGAGAGCCTCGGCGATCACCGCGGGTCTCCTGCCGATTTGTGCGTCGCTGGCTCCGCGATTCCTGTCGATTGCCGCGCTGGCTGTTGCGCACCTGCTGGCGGTTGGGCCGCGTATCATTGCGGGCCTGATTGCGTTCGGAACGGTTTTCGGCCCCGCGGTTCTGTGCAGAAACCTCGACCGGCATGGCGGTCAGAGCCAATGCCGCAGCAATGGCGGAAAAAGCGCTGCCTTTCAGAAACATACTCATAATTACTATGGCTCCAATTGGGTCCGCTCCACCACGTGCGGTCCTGATTCATACAGTCATGGGAAGGTCGGATTGTTAATTTTGAACCCTGATCCCGCCCTGTGAAAACGGTTCTAGGCGAGTCGGCCTGACCCAATTGTGAATAAACTGTGTAGGCTTATGTTCATGTTTAAGGTTCCCAACCTGAACACATTGCTGTTTGACTTGGGCCTCGCGCGCGTGTTGAGCATGCGGCCATGTTCACCACACTGGAAGACGTTCGCGCCGATGCTGAAAACCGCCTGATCGAGGCTGGACGAAGCCGCCACACGCCCATGCATACGCCGGTTGTCGGCACGCAGGGTGGGGCCATGCGGGTGATGGTCTTGCGCGAATATGACCCGCACACGCGGACTTTGCGCTTTCATACCGATGCCCGATCACCCAAATGTGCAGAGATTGGCGCAGGAGCGCCGGTTGGCGTGCTGGCTTATGACCCGGCCGAGAAGATCCAGATCCGTTTGCGCGGGCAGGGCCGGATAGAGACCGATACTCCGCTGGCTGACGAGGCCTGGGATGAAAGCACCACATTTGCCCGGCGCTGCTATCTGGCGGAAGATGCGCCCGGGCATGCTGTGGCCGATCCGACCTCCGGGCTGCCCGATTGGGTCGAAGGGATCAAGCCGGGCGAGGATCAGGTCGCGCCAGCGCGCGAGAATTTCGCTGTGCTCCTGATAAAGGTGGAAACCATTGACTGGCTGTATCTGGCCAACAGCGGACACCGCCGTGCGCAGTTTGATCTGACTGGTGACGATATTGCAGGCGAGTGGGTCATTCCCTGATCCGCGCCACGGCCGTGCCGGTGCCGTCACGCGGGTTTGGCGCTCCAGTAATCAAAGGTGGCTTGTTGGACTGTGCGGATGAAATCTGCCGCCTTGGCTCCGGTCCATTCGCCTGTGTAACCGTGCCGCTGCGCCGCGCCGGTCCACCATCCCTGACCAGGCAAGCGATCGCTTTCGCGCACCACCAGAACGGCCAGTTCGGGCTCTCCGGCGGCGGCTGCGTCTTCATCAATCCGGTCGAGCGTCTTGCACAGGCTGCGCATCTTGGGCCGGGTGAAACGATGGCCAAGCGCGCCGAGCATTTCCGAATAGCTGACCGATTGTTCTTCGCGCGCCGCTGCGATCAGTATCTCTCGCACCCGCCCAGTGTCGGCAATGTCGCCGGGTGAAGCAGGGGCTGCAAAGCCTTCTTCCTCCAGCCATTCGGCAAGACTGCGATCAAATCCGGATGATGTGCGGGCCATGGGGCATTTGTGGAAGGCTGCGAGTGGGCTGTCCAGCAAAACTGCGATGTTCCATCGGTGCGAACTTGACACAATTGACAGTGTGTCACCCGCCAGATCACCCGATTATCGCAAGTATTTCATGAGTTTGGTCGGCCAATGCGAAGTTGACACTTCTCCAACCGGTTTCGGGACGCAACCAGGCGATCCCCGGTAATCAACGCTGTGAAAGAGCGCCTGCAGAGTAGCGAGCCCTGTCGATGTAGGAAAATGGCGCGGCAAATGGCCACACGATGTCGGTCCTTGCTGTTACTTTGCTGTGATTGTCTGTCAGCGACATTGATCATATGCGGAGCTGCAGGTGTGCTGCGCATTAGCAGGGGCGATAGGGTTACCATCGTGGCGAGACTGCGATGAAGTCAGGAGAAGGTGCGCATGGAAATTCCACGCATCGTTTTTGCTCGCAGATGAAGGAAAGTTAATTCATAATCGTCGCCCCGGACTTGATCCGGGGTCCCGCTTCCTCTTCTTTCCGCGCATGGATCGCAAACAAAAGGGCGGATGGGTCTATATTCTGGCGGATCGCTATCGCGGCGGAATGTATACCGGCGTGACATCAAATTTGTCTGCGCGGGTCTATGCGCACAAGAATGGCACAGGATCACAACATGTTGCCGAGACTGGAAAGACCATGCTCGTCTACGCGGAGCGTCACGAAAATATCACCGATGCGATTGCGCGTGAGAAACTGGCGAAGAAGTGGCGGCGCGAATGGAAGTTTGCGCTTATCGAGAAGAACAATCCCGATTGGGAGGATCTTTGGGAGGAATGGTATGACGACGCAGAAAAGCGATCATAGCGCTCCACCTAGCAATCACCGTCGCCCCGCACTCGATGCGGGGCAAGGCTTCTTTCCTCCTTCTTGGACCTAAGCAGCAGTAAGCTTAGGCCCGTGTCCAGCACGGGCCGACGAGGTGGATAAAGTCGTAACGTCTCTACAATTGTCGCCCCGCACTCGATGCGGGGCAGGGCTTTCTTCTGCTCTGCATTCCGCGGATTAACGAAGCTATGTCAGTGTAAGACTAGTCGTCCAATCTAACTGATAGGCAGGTCTGAAATCGGCCGCCGCTCTCTCCTCGATACCATACCTCGGTCACGTCGAAATATTTGAAGTAGCCACCTGCTTCCTTTGAGATTGTCTCGCCTACGCGCGGAACGGAGTCGAATTCGGCCACGAAGAGACAAGCTCCGCTATCGCCATCTTCGCAGACTTCGACCCGCATAACCTCACCTAGTCAGCTTTTTATACGCCAGCCTTGTAGGTCGATCCGCTGCATCGCCAAGGCGGCGGCGTTTGTCTTCCTCGTAAGCTTCGAAATTGCCTTCGAACCATTCGACGTGGGAATTGCCCTCAAATGCCAGGATGTGCGTGGCCAGCCGATCCAGGAAGAAGCGGTCGTGCGAGATCACCACGGCGCAGCCGGCGAAGTTCTCGATCGCCTCTTCCAGCGCGCCGAGTGTTTCGACGTCGAGGTCGTTGGTCGGTTCGTCCAACAGCAGCACATTGCCGCCCTGCTTCAGCATCTTGGCCATGTGCACGCGGTTGCGCTCACCGCCCGACAGCTTGCCGACGTTCTTCTGCTGGTCGCTGCCTTTGAAGTTGAACGCACCGACATAGGCGCGGGTACTGGTGTCGTGGCCATTGACCTGCATGTAATCGAGCCCGTCGGAGATTTCTTCCCACACATTCTTGCTCGCATCCAGATCATCGCGGCTCTGGTCGACATAACCGAGATGGACCGTGTCGCCGATTTCAATCGTGCCGCTGTCGGGCGTTTCCTGCCCGGTGATCATGCGGAACAGCGTTGATTTGCCCGCGCCATTGGGCCCGATCACGCCGACAATGCCGCCCGGGGGCAGCATGAAGGACAGGTCTTCGAACAACAGCTTGTCGCCATAGGCCTTGGAGATGCCCTTGGCCTCGATCACCTTGCCGCCAAGCCGCTCGGGCACCTGGATGACGATCTGCGCCTTGCCCGGCTTGCGGTCGCCCTGGGCGTCCTGCAATTGCTCAAACTTGCGGATACGCGCCTTGGACTTGGTCTGACGAGCGGCAGGGGTTTGCTTGATCCATTCCAGCTCGCGGCTCAATGCCTTCTGGCGGCCGGATTCCTCGCGGCTTTCCTGCTCCAGACGCTTGGCCTTTTTCTCCAGATAGGTCGAATAATTGCCCTCGTAGGGATAATAGGTGCCGCGATCGAGCTCCAGAATCCACTCTACAACATTGTCGAGGAAGTAGCGATCGTGGGTGATCATCAGGACGGCGCCGGCATATTCCTTGAGGTGGTTCTCCAGCCATTCGACGGATTCTGCATCAAGGTGGTTGGTCGGCTCGTCCAGCAGCAGGATCGATGGTTTCTGGATCAGCAGGCGGGTGAGGGCAACGCGGCGCTTCTCACCACCGGAAAGATTGGTGACGGGCGCGTCGGATGGTGGGCAGCGCAATGCCTCCATCGCGATCTCCAGCTGATTGTCGAGCGTCCACCCGTCAACAGCGTCGATCTTTTCCTGCAACACACCCATTTCTTCCATCAGAGCGTCAAACTCGGTGTCATCCTGCGGGTCGCCCATTTCAGCGGAAATGGCGTTGAAACGTTCAACCATGACGGCGGTTTCGCCGGCCCCCTCGCGCACGTTTTCGAGCACGGTCTTGCTTTCATCAAGCTGCGGCTCCTGCGGCAGATAGCCCACGGTGATGTTCTCGCCCGGCCATGCCTCACCGGTAATGTCGGTATCGATGCCCGCCATGATCTTCATCAGCGTCGACTTGCCCGCGCCATTGGGGCCCACAATGCCGATTTTGGCACCTTGGTAGAACTGGAGGTTGATGTTGGAGAGCACCGGTTTCTGGGCACCGGGGAAAGTCTTGGTCATGCCTTTCATGACATAGGCGTATTGCGCGGCCATCGGGGTCGTCCTTTGGATCGATATTAAATGTGTAAGAAATGTTGTGCGCGCAGATAGGGGGAGAAGCGCGCCGGGGCAAGGTGAAGCTTCAGTTTGGCCACTGGCGCCGGCGGCTCTTCATACCCGTGGACGCATTTTTCAACGTTGCAATGCTGCAACGCGCGTCTGGCAAGCTTGCGCCCCTGAAGCGGTATCGATTGACGCGGACACGGGACCGGTCGAATGCAGCTTTGGTCAGAATCTGAAAATTCATCCAACCAATTGTCCGGCTTGCCGTGGATGGCAGCAGCCCGGCAAGGAAAACAGGATAATATTATGCGCAAACTTTCCAGGCTTTTCACCTCTGCTGCCGGTCTTGCCATCGGCGCAGTCACGTTGATCGCTGCGCCGGCTGCGGCGCAGGAGCAACCGCAGGACGACAGTGTCGGGGCGGAGGATGAGGGCGGCCTTGGCACCATCATCGTAACGGCGCAGCGACGTGAACAGAACATTCAGGACGTGCCGATTTCGGTGACGGCCATCAGTGATGATCAGCTGAATGCCATCGGCAGCGGCGGGCAGGACATTCGCGCCTTGTCGGGCCGGGTGCCCAGCCTGATTGTGGAATCCTCCTTCGGGCGGACGTTCCCCCGTTTCTATATCCGCGGCCTCGGCAACACCGATTTCGACTTCAACGCCTCTCAGCCGGTCAGCCTGGTGTATGATGATGTCGTGCTGGAAAACCCGATTCTGAAGGGCTTTCCGGTGTTCGACATGCAGCAGGTAGAAGTGCTGCGCGGTCCGCAAGGCACGCTGTTCGGGCGCAATACGCCCGCTGGCATTGTGAAGTTTGACTCGGTCAAGCCGCAGGACATCACCGAGGGCTATGCCCGCGTGTCCTATGGCCGGTTCAACAATATCAATGCAGAAGCTGCGATCAATCTACCGCTGGGCGATCAATTCGCCATCCGCGTGTCGGGGCTGTACCAGCGCCAGTCGGACTTCGTAGATAATGTGACACCGGCCGGCACGCAGGAAGACGCGTTTGGCGGGTTCGAGGACTTTGCCTTCCGTTTTCAGGCGCTGGCCACTCCGACCGACAATCTCGAAGTGCTTCTGACGGCGCAGGTGCGCGATCTGGAAGGCACGGCTCGCCTGTTCCGTGCGAACAATTTCACCCGCGGCGAGGAAGGGCTGAACGAGAATTTCGACCGCTTTACCGTCAACACTGATGGCCAGAACGACCAGTCGCTGCGCACACGCAACGCTGCTGCCAAGGTGACCTGGGACGCAGGACCGGTATCGCTGATCTCGGTGACCAGCTTCTGGGATGGTGAATCTTCCTCTGTCGGCGATGTCGATGGCGGCTTTGGCGCAAACTTCCTGCCCGCCGGTCTGTTTGGTCCCGGCCAGATCCCGTTCACCGCCGAAACGCGCGACACCGTGCCGCATCTTGAGCAGTTCACGCAGGAATTTCGCATCGCCAGCAATGGCAACGGGCCTCTCAGCTATCAGGCTGGTGTGTTCTTCTTCGATGAAGAGCTGGAAATCCGCAGCGACAATTTCTCAACTCTGGGCGATCCGTTGAACGCGCCTGGCGGCATCAACATTGTCGTGACGCAATTTCAGGAAAGCGAAGCGTTCGGACTGTTCGGCTCGCTGACTTACGACCTGACCGACCGGATCAGCGTGACCGGCGGCATTCGCTACAATGATGATGAGCGTGAATTCGAAGTGATCCGCAGCCAGGACACACAATTCCCGACCTTTCTGCAAAACCCGCTGGGCACCGTCACTCGCGAAGTCTCGGACGACACAATCACCTGGGACGGCAGCATCACCTATGAAGCCAGCGATGATGTGAACCTGTATGCCCGCGTGGCGCGCGGCTATCGCGCACCCAGCATTCAGGGCCGCATCCTGTTCCCGCCGGCAACAGCCACCCCGCTGGAAGATGGCGTATCAGTGGCCGATTCAGAAACCATCACCTCCTATGAGGCCGGGTTCAAATCCACTTTGCTGGATGGTCGCGCACGCTTCAACCTGTCGGCGTATTACTATGATCTCAACGATGCGCAGCTGACCGCCGTGGGCGGCGATGTGAACGCCAACCGAGTGATCAACGCGGACAATGTGCGCGGCTTTGGTCTGGAAGCGGATGCAGAGTTTGCACCCACCGATCAGCTGTTGCTGACCGCCAGCATCAGCTATAACGATACCGAGATTCAGGATGACGATCTGACCACTGCGGCTTGTGGCGGGGTCCGGGTCGATACCTTCCCCGATGTGTCGCTGTGCACCATCCTTGATCCGATCGTTATTGATGCAGCGCCCTTTTCCGCCGCCATCGTCAGCATTGATGGCAACAGTCTGCCGCAATCACCCAAGTGGATCGCCAACTGGACGGCGCGCTATGACGTCCCGCTGGGCGATGGAGAGCTCTATCTTTTCACTGATTGGGCTTACCGGTCGAAGATCAACTTCTTCCTCTATGAATCGGTTGAATTTCAGGATCAGCGCCAGTTGGAAGGCGGTGTGCGTGTCGGCTACAAGGTGAATGACTATGAAATCGCCGGTTTCGTTCGCAACATCACCAATGACACTTCTGCCGTCAGCGGGATCGACTTCAACAATCTGACTGCGATGGTGAATGAACCGCGCATCTGGGGCGTGGAAGCATCGATCCGCTTCTGACGCTGATCCCTTTGCGATGATAGAGCCGTCGGAGCCGATGTGGCCCCGGCGGCTTTTTCCTGTCTGCGCCGGTCACCCGATTAACAGATTGTTATTGGCCAAACTCTGGCCGAGCGCTCAGTCTCGCTCCGGATGGGGCAAGACGACGCAGGGCAGGGGCCATACGTGAGATTATCGATCGTGTAACAGGGATCCTGAGTGCTGCTGGACTGCTTTGCCCTTTGTGAAATGAAGGGGAGCACCAATGAATACCAAGCTGCTACTATCGACTGTTCTTGTCACCGGCTCAGCCTGCATTGTCTTGGCCGGGACGCCTCCAGTTGCGGCCGAAGACTGCCTGCTCGACCGAAATGGCAACGGCAATGTTGATGCAGGATCGACCGACAATGATGGCGGTGCTGAATCATCTGATGCCAATGAGCGGCTGGCGTGCGGTGTTTCCGCTCTGGCCAGCGGAGCATTCTCAACAGCGCTTGGCGCAAACACCCTGGCCAGCGGGTCCGATAGTGTTGCCGTCGGAGAAAGCGCATCAGCGGCTGGCGACAGTTCCACCAGCGTTGGGACCTTGGCCAGCGCGGCGCTGAACAATGCAACCGCAGTTGGTTTCGACGCTGACGCATTGGGCAGTTTGAGCACAAGCGTGGGTTCGCAATCGAATGCCCTGTCAGACAATGCCAGCGCGTTCGGCTCTGCGGCAAGTGCTGATAGCGCCAGGGCAACCAGTGTGGGCGCAGCCTCGCAAGCGACCAGTTCGGATACCACTGCACTGGGTTATCAGGCGCAGGCCGTAGGCGAAGGAGCAACATCGGTCGGGACAAATTCAGTTGCGAACAACGAGGCTGGCAGTGCCTTTGGTCGCGGTGCGCAGGCGGGCGGGGTTGGGGCGACCAGCATTGGAGCGGCTGCCCAGGCCAATGGCACCGGTGCCGCGGCATTGGGGGCAGCTGCGCGAGCCGAGGCTGCGACTGCCATCGCGATTGGTGCCGATGGCCAGGATCTTGACAGTTTCGGTGCAATAGCTGCTTCGGAATTGGCCATCGCAATCGGTGGCGATGCCGAGGCGGTCGGCAGCTTTTCGATCGCTTTGGGCCAGCAATCGACCACCAGCGATGTGCATGCCGTGGCTTTGGGCGGCAATGCCAGTGCCCAGGGCGTTGGCGCCACCTCGGTTGGGGTTTCGGCCATGGCCGAGGAATCCGCGACTGCAATTGGCGCAGGCAGTTTTGCAGGCTCAGGCAGTTTTGCAGGCGGGCAAGAGAGTGAGGCTGCGGGAACGGGAGATGTTGCCTTGGGTGCCTTTGCGACGACTGCAGGCGGAGCAGCTGCGCAAGGCAACATAGCGATCGGCGGGATTGCCGAAGTCTTCGATGCGGCCAGTGTTGGCGGATACAGCGCAACCACAGCTCAACAACGCACAACGGCCAATGGCGGCAATGCAATTGCCATCGGCGCGAGCGCGCAATCCACTGGAAATCAGGCTATCGCCATTGGTTTGAATGCCTCTGCCATCAGCGCCGATAATGTTGCGCTGGGCCGGGCGGCTTCGGCCAGCGGGACCGGTTCGAGCGCTTTCGGGCGGCAAGCTGCGGCTTCAGGCTTCAACGCTGCGGCGATTGGGGCTCTGGCATCTGCCACGGGCACAGGCGCATTGGCAATCGGGCCCAGTTCGCAGGCGCGGGCAAGTTCGGCCACGGCCATCGGGATCAACAGCCGGGCCGATACCAATGCCGTTGCCATCGGCACCTTTGCCTTGGCCGCAGGCAATGCCTCCATGGCGCTGGGCAGGCTGTCGACCGCTCTGGGTGATCGTTCAACCGCGATTGGCTATGATGCCAATGCCTCGCAATTTTCTGCCACCGCCATCGGCGCCGGGGCAGAGGCAGTGCATGAAAGCGCCACCGCTGTGGGGGCCGGGGCCCAGACCTCTGCCGCCAACCAGCTGGCGCTGGGCGGTGCCGGTGGCTCGGTGAAGATCGGGGACATCGATGCCTCCACCGCGGCCCAGCAGGGCCCGGTCGATGTGGTCACCATCGATGGCAATGGCACGCTGGGCCGGCAGCAGGCCGCCAGCGCGCAATCGGTTGCCAATGTCGGCAATTCTCTGCGCGCCCTGGCTGCGGTCTCCGACACGCAGTTCAATGCCCTGTCAAGCGAGGTCAGCGCACTGGGCGGACGGGTCGACAATCTGTTCGATCTGACCCAGACGGTCGATGCCGATGCCCAGCGGGGCATTGCAGCCGTTGCTGCGGCTGCCAATCCCCACTTTCCATCAGAGCCGGGCAAGACCAGCTATGTGAGCAATGTCGCCTCCTATCGCGGGGAGTTCGGTGTTTCAGCCGGGCTGATGCACCGGTTTGACGGCGACTTCGCCATTACCGCCGGGGTTTCCTATGCGGGTGGCAACAGCACGTCGGTGCGGGCTGGCATCGCAGGTGAGTTCTGACGGATCAACCCGGCATCGGGCTCAAGGTGAAGCTGGAAAAAGGTTCGTTTGACAAAGTCCCGCGGGTCTATGGCGATATTCCAGGCGCGAAGTGCGCCAGTCGCGAGCATCACTTGCTGCGCAGCTTTCGACCCAGACCCCGGTCCGTATGATCTGCTTTTGCAGATCTGATCGACCGTCACATCAATTGGTGCGCTATATTGCGTGATTAGATCAGCGGGGGCTGTCCAATTGGTTGCAAGTCCTTGGTGCGGCATTGGGCAGAGACTGCCCTCTGAAAGATCGACGAGACCATAATTTGCCATGCCAAATATTTGCTTCATAGTGCCGCGGTCAATCCAAGGGGGAGAGCAGCGCAAATCATTACGGCTCAGGCAAATAATCACGCTTGGACAATCGGGTCGCTTGGCGCTGTTCCCTTCGCACTATTTCGAAGGGGAATACACATGAAGAAGTCACTATTGCTGTCGAGCATTCTTTCGGCAGGCATCGCCGCGTCGTATATCGTCGCGCCGAACGAAGCCCGCGCGGATGATTGCCTGCTCGACCGCGATAATGATGGCGATGCGGATGACAACCTAAGCTTTCGCGATAATGACGGCGATGCGGATTCGCTGAACCGCGACAACAGCATTGCCTGCGGTGTTAGAGCGCGGGCCACGGCAAGTCGAACAATTGCACTGGGCAATCTCGCACTGGCGAATGGTGACGGCGCGATCGCAATCGGCGCAGATTCCGGCGACGCGGACAGCAATGGAGCAAGAGCCTCGGCTGAAAACAGCATCGCTATCGGTCAAGATGCGATTGCCAATGGTGGGAGAGGAAGTATTGCTATTGGCGCACGCACTGTGGGGGGCGCCGCAGGGGCTGCAACAGCGGTTGGACACGAAGCGCTAGTGAGCGGCGTGAATGGAACCGCCATTGGTCAGAGAGCCCAGGCGACTGACGCAAGCGCAACTGCACTAGGTTCAAGTGCCGAAGCTACTAGCGCGTTTTCTACCGCCGTTGGTTCCGCCTCAGAAGCATCGCAGGACAGAGCCAGCGCCTTTGGCGTTGGGGCTTTTGCCAGAGGCACGCATTCCACCACTATTGGTGCCAATTCAGCTGCTACGGCGGAAAATGCCACTGCCTTGGGTTATTTGACCCAGGCTACAGGGCTGCGATCCACCAGCATTGGTGCGCTTTCAAAAGCTATTGCCATCAATGCAGTTGCCATTGGAGCGGATTCGACCGCCGCTGGCACGGCCTCGGTAGCACTGGGTGCAGATGCTTTGGCGAATGCAGCAGGCGCGATAGCGATTGGCAATCTGGCATCGGCGTCGAGCGCAGACAATACGGCTCTGGGTAATGGTGCGCGTGCCAATGGCACCGGGGCAAATGCGCTGGGTGCGGGTTCCTTTGCCAGTGGCGGCAATGCTGTGGCCCTGGGC
>CALBWA010000010.1 GCA_937969505.1 uncultured Erythrobacter sp.
GGGGATCGAGGGGTGGGTGTTCGACGCCTCTGGCATGGTACGCCCCACCCCAACCCCTCCCCGCACGGGGAGGGGCTTACATGCCATATGCTTGTTGATGGTGGCAGCGAACGTCACTTCTTCTGCCTTCGTGAGGTAAACCACATGGTGACTGGAATTGAAACGCAAAGAGAAAAGATCGGGATTGTCAAGAAGTCGAGCCAACCTTGATACATCAATTCTTCTTCGAAGGTCGCACACGATATAGCGAAGCCCTCGACACTTGGACAGTCTCCATAACTCGCGATTGAATAGAGCCCAAACCCCACAGAAAACGTCGGTATAGTCAAAAGGCTTGCCGCCCAGAAACCAAAACCCTGTGATGTTCCTAGTACCTTTCTCCAGCCCACATTGACCACGTAAGATGCCAGCCCGAAGACTAAAACAAACGCGATATAGACCAGATACAAAAAGTTATCATGCATGGCTGGCTACCCCCCAATTCACCCCATCCTTGCTGCGCGTGTCCACACTCAACTCAAACACGTCGGGCCGCGAATAGTGGCCATCGGTGTCGAGGCTTGCGAGCCCTGCGCCTATCTCCGCCAGATCGATCTCTGCATGAAGCGTCTCTTCACCCTCTCCAGCCTGCGCGACCACCCGAGCATCGGGTGCGATGATCATGGAGCCACCACGGTTCAGCTGCTCGCCTTCGATGGCGTTGAACAATTCCAGAGCTTGTGGCGAGCCACCAACTCTTTCCAACCCATCAAACAAATCATCACGGTGCTGCACCAGCCCGGCTGCGAGCACAAAACAGCGCCCCTCCATCGCGTAATGCTGCGAGGCAATGGCGTATTCCTCGCGCACGGTCGGCCATGCGGCCACATGCACGCTCTCGCCCAGATTGTGCATCGCAGCCCGCGCCAGCGGCATCCAATGTTCCCAGCAGATCAGATTGCCGGCATTGCCCCATTCGGCCTGATGCACGCCGAGGGTCGAGCCATCGCCGCGCATCCAGATCAGCCGTTCGCCATGTGTCGGCACCAGCTTGCGATGATCGAGCGGCGGGAGACCGGGCCGGAGCAGTAATTGATTGTTGTAAAGACTTTGCCGCACGCGTTCATGCGCACCGATAGAGATGCACGCACCGCTTTCGTCGCACAGCTCTTGCAAGGGTAACAAGCGCTCGTCACCCGTCACAATCGCCTGGTCCAGCATGATCTGGTGAAGCGCCTTGGTTCCAGGATGGTCCCACAGCGCCGCTCCCGGTGCCTCGTCCAGCCAAAGCGGATAGCCACCGAGGAAGGTCTCGCCAAAGGCGACCATTTGCGCACCGCCCTCAATCGCTTCGCGCGCAAGCCGCGTGGCCTTTGCGATTCCTCCAGCATAATCGAGCGGTACCGGGGCGGCCTGGCAGATGGCTACGTTAAGTTTTATCATGGAACTACTCGTCAACGAAATCGGCCGCGATCACAAGCTTTTCGTCGTCCCATTCGATTACCGCTTCCGCAGTCATCGGGACCATGAAGGTCTTCATGCCTTTTGCTGGCGGCGGTTCCTTGCGGATTTCGAGAATGTCGGTGGCGCCATAATTGGACACATCAATGATCGTCCCAACGCTGTCACCGGCATCGGTTACCACCACAAGATCAATCAGATCGGCATGGTAATATTCGCCCTGCTCCAACGCGGGCAAATCATCGCGGGTCACACTGAGGACGGTGCCGCGCAGCTTTTCAGCCTGATTGCGCCCATCCACCCCTTTGAACCGGGCGACCGCCCCGCCCTTATTGTCAGAGCGGATTGTGCTGAGCGTTAGTTCGCGCGTTTCAGCAACGCCCTTCCGGGCCGCAATGAAGCGCTTGTGTTGCGACAGCGCTTCTACACCGTCGCCGAACAGTTTCAGACGAACCTCGCCATGGATGCCGTGGGCACCCATAATGGCAGCGAGTTCGATAACATTTTCAGCCATCATTTATACCCCGCTCGCCCTGAGCCTGTCGAAGGGCCGTATTTCACTTCCTCGAAAAAGGACGATGCTTCGACAAGCTCAGCACGAACGGTTGTTGGCAAAGTATCCTTACTCCGCCTTATCTTCACCGGCATCTTCAGCAGGTGCTTCTTCGGTAGCTGTATCATCGGCCTGAGCATTCGGCTCGCCGCCTTCAGCGGTCTGCTCGGCAATCGCTGCTTCATCAGCTGCGGTTTCGCCTTCGTTTTCAACGGCATCAGCAACGGCTTCTGCAGTGTCTTCCGACTTGGCCGAACCGGTCGCATCGTTTTCCGCTGCAGCTGCGTTCTTGGCTTCTTCTTCGGCTTCCTTGGCGGCTGCCGCCTTTTCAGCCTTCTCTTCAGCCCGCTCGGTTGCCTTTTCGCCAGGCTTTGCCTTGTTCGGATTGTTGCGAGCTTCGCGTTCCATGATGCCGGCTGCATCGAAGAAACGCAGAACACGATCTGAAGGCTTCGCACCAACGCCGATCCAGTACCGCGCGCGGTCTTCGTTCAGCTTGACGCGGTTGTCGTCATCCTTGGCGAGCAGCGGGTTGTAGGTGCCGATCTGCTCCAGATACTTGCCGTCACGCGGGCTGCGCGAATCCGAGACGACGATACGATAGTAAGGACGCTTTTTCGCGCCACCGCGCGACAAACGAATTGCTACTGACATTGTGAATTACCTTTCCAGTGTAAATCTTTGAAATTACTTCTTGTTCAACATATCTCTAAGGTCTGACGGGAGCGTGTCCGGGTCCACTGAAGGCCCCTTTCCACCACCCATGCCACCACCCATTCCGGGAAGTCCGCCCATCCCGCCAGGTCCACCCAGACCAGGCATCGCGGCACCCATGCCGCCACCGCCGAACATGGATGCAAGGCCCTTCAGCCCGCCCATCTTCTTGATCTGCTTCATCGCGCGCGACATTTCCTGGTGCATCTTGAGCACCTTGTTCACTTGCTGGACCTGCGTGCCGCTGCCCGCTGCGACGCGTTTCTTCCGCTTGGCGTTGAGAAGCGCAGGATTGCGGCGTTCCTTGGCCGTCATCGAACCGATGATCGCGTCCATATGAACCAGCACCTTGTCGTCCATATCCGATGCGGCAAGCGCGGCCTTGGCCTTCTTCATGCCCGGCAGCATGCCCGCCAGCATGCCCAGCCCGCCCATATTCTGCATTTGCTGCAATTGGGTGCGCAGGTCATTGAGGTCGAACTGACCCTTGGCCATGCGCTTGGCCATGGCTTCGGCGTCTTCTTCCTTGATCGTAGCCGCAGCCTTTTCGACTAGGCTGACGACATCGCCCATGCCCAGAATACGGCCCGCAACGCGCTTGGGATCAAATGCCTCGATCGCATCGAGTTTTTCGCCTGTCCCTGCAAACTTGATCGGCTTACCGGTGACCGCACGCATCGATAGCGCCGCACCGCCGCGCGCATCGCCATCCATCCGGGTCAGGACAACGCCGGTCAGCGGCACTTCGCCGGAAAAGCTCTGCGCGACATTGACCGCGTCCTGACCGGTCAGGCTGTCGACCACCAGCAGCACCTCGGTCGGTGCAGACACGCTGGAGACAGCCTTCATCTCGGCCATCAGCGCTTCATCGACATGCAGGCGGCCCGCAGTATCAAGCAGCAACACGTCAAAGGCCTGCAATCTGGCCGATTCCATCGCGCGGCGCGCAATATCAACCGGTTGCTGGCCCGCCACCACAGGCAGCGTTGCCACATCGACCTGCTCACCCAGAACAGCGAGCTGTTCCTGCGCTGCCGGGCGATTGACATCAAGCGATGCCATCATCGCCTTCTTGCCGTGCTTCTCGCGGATCAGCTTGCCCAGCTTGGCCGTCGTGGTGGTCTTACCAGAGCCTTGCAGGCCGACCATCATGATTACAACCGGCGGCTTGGCGTCCAGATTCAGCCCTTCGACCGCGCCATCATTGTCTTCGCCGCCAAGCATCGCGACCAGTTCGTCATCGACGATCTTGACCACTTGCTGACCCGGCGTGACCGAACGCAATACGTCCTGCCCGATGGCCTTCTCCGTGACGGCATCAATGAAGCGGCGCGCGACCGGAAGCGCAACATCGGCCTCCAACAGGGCGATACGGACTTCACGCATGGCATCGCGCACGTCCTGTTCCCTCAGGGCGCCGCGCCCTTTGAGCTTGTCGAAGACCCCGCCAAGGCGGTCTGACAGCGTATCAAACATCGGCAATTCCCCACGCGGCCACAGGCGCGTCAATTGTTTGTGCTCGTTTCCGAAACGCAAAACCGGTTCCCACTTTTGCTGGAAACGCGCGATGCCCTTTGAGCTTATCGAAGACCCCGCCAAGGCGGTCTGACAGCGTATCAAACATTGTCTGCTTCTCCTTACTCAAATCCTGCCAGTCAGGAATAAATGCGAAAAACGCCGGCGGACGAAACCTCGTCGGCCAGCGTGCGAATTGTTATCTGGTCACTTCCCAGCGGGAAATTCCCGGATCGAAATCCGACTTTGTTTGGTGACTGGTGGAGCCTAGCGGGATCGAACCGCTGACCTCAACACTGCCAGTGTTGCGCTCTCCCAGCTGAGCTAAGGCCCCGTTCCAGTCATGTGCGCAAGTGAAAACACACCTGCAAACCCCGCCTTTCAGCGAGGAGGCAGCCGTTTATGAGGACCTCTTGCAATTTGCAAGAGCAATTATCGCCCGTCAGCGGCTGCCCATCCAGCGTGAAACCTTATCAGGTTTCCGCTTCGTCTTCGTCACCCTTGCCCTTGGTCACGCCGAGATCATCATCGCCGCCTAGATCGACATCATTGTCGGGCGAATCATCATCGTCGTCCAGGCTTGCGATTTCTTCCAGATCATCGTCACCGCCAAGATCCGAATCAGCTTCGCCGTCATTCTTCTTCTTGTCGTCTTCTTCAAACGGGATCGGCTGCTTCGTTTTGAGAACAGGCTCAGGAGTCCATTCCTCGCCGCATTCGATACAAGTTACCGGGTCATCCTTGCCCAGGTCGTAAAAGCGTTCTCCGCATTTGGGGCAAGAACGCTTGGTGCCCCACTCTGGCTTGGCCATTGTATAATCCTAATCTGTTCCCCGCCGGAGTGGCAGGTCTGAATTCGTATGGGTGGTTGATGGGTTCGGACGGGTCCGAAATCAAGACTGTCAACTCGATTCCGGCGCGCCTTGCCATAGGGCGGGTGCGCTGTCAAAAGCCCGCTCGCACAGCTTAGCTTTCATTTGAAGAGCCTCTCTTGACCAAAACTGCCCAACCACGCCGATTCGAACCGAGCGCCGCGCTAACCGGCACCTTGCGCATTCCCGGTGATAAATCGATCAGCCACCGCGCCTTGATGTTTGGCGCCCTCGCGCAAGGTGAAAGCACCGTTCGCGGCTTGCTGGAGGGCGAGGATGTGCTCGCCACTGCTGCTGCCATGCGGGCCATGGGCGCGACCATCACTCGCGATGATGACGGCACTTGGCGCATTAAGGGCGTTGGCAGCAAAGGGTTGCAACAACCCGATGCGCCGCTGGACATGGGCAATTCCGGCACCTCGACACGGCTGTTGATGGGGCTGGTTGCAGGGCATCCCATTTCGGCAAGCTTTACCGGCGATGCCAGCCTTTCGGGCCGCCCGATGGGCCGGGTGATTGATCCCCTCACGGACATGGGTGCGCGCATTGAGAGCGCGGAGGGCGGCCGGCTCCCCCTGACGCTGCACGGGGCCAATCCGGCCAAGCCAATCGCCTATCGCCTGCCGGTAGCCAGTGCGCAGGTCAAAAGCGCGGTGCTGCTCGCCGGGCTGAACACCAAAGGCACAACGCATGTGATTGAACCGGTACCGACCCGCGATCATACCGAGCGGATGCTGCGCGGCTTTGGAGCGGACCTTGAAGTGAGCACCGATGGTGATGTGCGCACTATATCGATCCATGGCCCCGCCGTGCTGCAAGCGCGGCATGTCGAAGTGCCATCCGATCCCTCTTCCGCAGCATTCTTCCTTGTCGCGGCATTGCTGGTGCCGGGCAGCGATCTGGTGGTGGAAAATGTCGGTCTCAATCCGACCCGTGCCGGACTGATCGAAGTCCTGCAACAAATGGGCGGCAAGATCGACAAGCTGGACCAGCGCGAGATTGGCGGCGAGCCGGTCGCCGATCTGCACGTCAGGCACTCTGCGCTTCGTGGGATTGATGTTGATCCCGCGATTGCTCCGTCGATGATTGATGAATTTCCGGTACTGTTCGTCGCCGCCGCGCTTGCCCAGGGTACAACGCGCACCAGTGGTCTGGATGAATTGCGGGTCAAGGAAAGTGATCGTCTGACCGCGATGGCCAAGGCGCTCACCCTTGCGGGCGCAAACGTGGAGGAGCACGAGGATGGTCTTGTCATTCACGGATCCGGCGGAACCCCTTTGCCGGGTACAGCGGGCACGCCAGTGACCACCCATCTTGATCACCGCATTGCGATGAGCATGGCTGTGGCCGGCCTGGCATCCAAACACGGTGTGGAGATTGACGATACCGCCCCGATCCGCACCAGCTTTCCCAATTTTATGAAACTGTTGGATGAGGCCTTGGCGTGACCCAGCGTATTCGCTCTGTTGCCGTTGTCCTTGCGATAGGTGCTCTGATCCTTGCGGGGATGGTATTCAAGAGAGGCGGGATTTCAGAAGCGTGGGAGCAGAACAGCGGAGGGCTGACTATTGTGGCATTTGCGATTGCCGCTTTGGTAATCCGCGCATGGGTGCGATCCAACAATCGACCTTCACAAAATGAGAACAGCAACCGATGACCACTCCAATCGACATCTACTCGCTCATCGGCTTCGTCGGCACCGCGTGCATCATCGGCGCCTATGCTTATCTGACCTATGTCGAACAGCCCAACCCCTACATCCTGCATGGCACCAATCTGGCGGGCGCAGCGCTGCTCACCGTGTCGCTGTTGGTGCACACCAATTGGCCCAGCCTGGTGCTGGAAGGGTTCTGGGCGGCGATTGCCGTGTTCGGCCTTGCCAAGGCGCTCCGCAAACCGCGAAAGGCCGCATCGTGATTATCGCGGTTGATGGCCCCACAGCATCGGGAAAGGGCACTATTGCCAAGGCATTGGCTGCGCATTTCGGCCTGCCCTATCTCGACACGGGGCTGCTCTACCGTGCTGTGGGCCGCCAGACCCAATTGTCCGGCGGCGATCCGGACAATCAGGATGACGCGGTTGCAGCATGCCGGTTTAATAACATTCTGCTTCATGATCCGAGCCTGCGCAGCGAGGAAGTGGGCGGTCTGGCCAGCAGGGTCTCGGTTCACCCTGCAGTGCGCGCGGCCTTGTTTGAAAAGCAGCGCGCCTTCGCCGAACAACCCGGTGGAGCGCTGCTTGATGGACGTGATATCGGAACGGTGATCGCGCCAGAGGCCGATGTGAAGCTGTTTATCACTGCCAGCGTACAGGAACGCGCCCGGCGGCGCTGGCTGGAAATGCAGGGCCGCGAAATCGAGATTCCGCTGGCTGTAATCGAGCAGGATGTGGCGGCCCGTGATGCACGCGACATCAACCGGAAAGATGCTCCGCTAAAGGCCGCGCCCGACGCGCTGGTGATGGACACCACCAGCTTTGATCGGGACCAGGCGATAGAGGCAGCGATAGAGGCTGTAAGTAACCGGTTGGAACGCTAAGACCGGATCACAGCGGCCGGGCGGTCGCGCCATCCGTAAATTCCTTGCATTGAAGCCCAACTTACCCTAGGCGAGCGTCCGTTCTCATGATCATTACGATTGTCAGAACCTTTGCGACGGCATTCGGCCCCGCAGAGACGTCGGCCTCTTGCCCTGCTAGCCCTCGCAATGGTGCGTGGGAGGCAGTTTAAGACCCGGGTAAAACCCGTGGCCGGTAGCTAACAATAAACAGGACTTTTTCCTCTATGGCGACTTCGCCCAACCCCACGCGCGACGATTTTGAAGCGCTTCTCAACGAACAACTCGGCGGTGCAGACGACGGTGGCTTTGAAGGCCGCGTTGTAAAAGGCACCGTGACCGCCATCGAAAACGGTATGGCAATGGTCGATGTTGGCCTCAAAAGCGAAGGCCGCATCTCTCTCAAAGAATTCTCCCGCGGTGATGATGACCACGGTCTGACCGTCGGCTCTGAAGTCGAAGTGTATGTCGACCGCGTCGAAAACGCCGATGGCGAAGCCATGCTCAGCCGTGATCGCGCCCGCCGCGAAGCTGCCTGGGACAAGCTCGAAAATGAATTTGGTGAAGGCAAGCGCGTCGAAGGCCGCATCTTCGGCCGCGTCAAGGGTGGCTTCACGGTCGACCTCGACGGCGCCGTGGCCTTCCTTCCCGGTAGCCAGGTCGATATCCGCCCCGTGCGCGACGTTGCCCCACTGATGGAAGTGCCTCAGCCGTTCCAGATCCTGAAAATGGATCGCCGCCGCGGCAACATCGTTGTCTCGCGCCGTGCCGTTCTGGAAGAAACCCGCGCCGAACAGCGCAGTGAACTGATCAATGATCTGGCCGAAGGTCAGGTCACCGACGGTGTGGTCAAGAACATCACCGATTACGGTGCGTTCGTTGATCTTGGCGGTATCGACGGCCTGCTGCACGTCACCGACATGAGCTACAAGCGGGTTAACCACCCGAGCGAAGTGATCGAGATTGGCCAGACCGTGACCGTTCAGATCGTCCGCATCAATCAGGACACCCAGCGCATCAGCCTGGGCATGAAACAGCTGGAAAGCGATCCATGGGATGGCGTTGCTGCCAAGTACCCTGTGGGCGCCAAACTGCAGGGCACAGTCACCAACATCACCGAATACGGTGCATTTGTTGAACTGGAAGCCGGCATCGAAGGCCTGGTCCACGTCTCTGAAATGAGCTGGACCAAGAAGAACGTCCACCCTGGCAAGATCGTATCGACCAGCCAGGAAGTTGATGTGATGGTTCTTGAAGTCGATTCTGAAAAGCGTCGTATCTCGCTCGGCCTCAAGCAGGCTCAGGGCAATCCATGGGAAGAGTTCGCAGAGAAATTCCCGGTTGGCGCGGAAGTCGAAGGCGAAGTCAAGAACGCCACCGAATTCGGTCTGTTCATCGGTCTCGACGGCGATGTCGACGGCATGGTCCACATGTCGGATATCGCATGGGGCATTTCGGGCGAAGACGCCTTGGCGCTTCACCGCAAGGGCGAAGAAGTCAAAGCTGTCGTGCTTGATGTGGATGTTGAAAAAGAACGCATCAGCCTCGGCATGAAGCAGCTCGAAAAGGGTGCGCCAAGTGCAGAAGCAGCCGCTGGCGGCAGCGCTCTGCGCAAGAACCAGACGGTTACCGTTACGGTTCTGGAAGTGCGTGACGGCGGCCTGGAAGTTCAGGTTGGCGACGATGGCGCGACCGGTTTCATCAAGCGTTCGGACCTCGGTCGCGACCGCGACGAACAGCGTCCCGATCGTTTCCAGACCGGCCAGAAGCTCGATGCAATGGTCATCGGCTTTGATCGCTCCAAGAAGCCGAACTTCTCGGTCAAGGCGCGTCAGATCGCTGAAGAAAAGGAAGCAGTCGCACAATTCGGTTCATCCGACAGCGGTGCATCGCTGGGCGACATTCTCGGCGAAGCGCTCAAGAAGGGCGATTGATCCGATTGGCTCTCGCGCCATAGGTCGCGACAATCAGCCAATTTAGTGGCACTTACGGTGTCAATGAAAACAGAACGACCCGTCGGCAGAAATGTCGGCGGGTTTTTCTTTGGTCCTTCACTATCTGCGGCGGGATGCATAGATAGATGGCTATGACCTTACAGATTCATCAATTCCCCTGCCTGTCCGACAATTACGGATTTCTGATCCATGACCCGGCCAGTGGACAAACCGCGGCCATAGATACGCCGGACGGCAAGGAGTATCTGCGCCAGGCAGAGGCCAAGGGTTGGACCATCACCCATATCTGGAACACCCACTGGCATCCCGATCATGCTGGCGGAAACAAGGATATCGCGGCGGCAACGGGTGCGACCATCATCGCCCCGAAAGAAGTCGAGAAGCTGTCCGAAATCGACCAGGTCGTTGCCCATGGCGACACAGTTTCGCTTGGCGACTTTCGCGCCGATGTGATCGATGTGTCTGGCCACACCAACGGCCATATTGCTTTCCATCTGTCACAGGCAGGCGTGGCCTTTGTCGGCGATGCGGTCTTCGCGCTGGGTTGCGGCCGCATGTTTGAAGGCGAGCCCAAGCAATTCTGGGACAGCTTGTCTCGGATCAAGGCACTGCCCGCGTCGACCACGCTGTATTGCGCCCATGAGTACACGCAAGCCAATGCGAAATTCGCCTTGCACGCTGATCCGGACAATGGCGCACTCAAGACCTATTGCGACGACATCGACAGCAAGCGCGCTCGCAAAGAACCCACCGTACCCACAGTGCTGCAACGCGAATTGGCGACCAACCCCTTCCTGCGGGCCGATGATCCGGTCCTGATGGCCAAATGGGGTGGCAGCGAGCCGCACGAAACCTTTGCAGCGCTGCGGGCTGCCAAAGACAATTTCTAGCAAAATGGCAGTTCTTTTCGCTGTATTTGCAACGGCCTATTGCTTGGTTCGTAGCCTCGATGATTTTCGAAACAAGCGTTACGTCTGGTCAGCAGCGGGACTCTGCGCAGCAGTCGCTCTCCTTTTCATCCCTACCGAACCTGTTTCTTATACGTTCGTGATGTCGGCTCCGGAAGGCAGTCAATGAGAGCACTACAGGTCCAGAAACTGACGAGCGACCTGTCAGGCGTGATACTTGCCGACATAGCTGAGCCTGAACGCAAACCGGGCGACGTCTTGGTCCGGGTCCACGCCGCCTCGCTCAATTTTCCCGATCTGCTGATGACGCGCGGGGAGTATCAGTTCAAACCCGAAGTGCCTTTCACCAGCGGGTTGGAGCTTGCTGGCGAAGTCTTGGAGGCTGAGCCTGACAGCGGCTTTTCACCGGGTGACAAAGTGATCGGTGGCAACAAGACCGGCGCCTTCGCTGAAATCGCCAGTATTCCGGCAAGCAAGCTCTCTCCCCTTCCCCAAGGTTTCAGCTTTGAACAGGGCGCAGCGATGGGCGCAGCCTATTCTACCGCTTACACCGGGCTTATCGAGCTGGGAGGATTGAAACCGGGGCAATGGGTGCTTGTTCATGGCGCTAGCGGCGGCGTTGGCCTGGCCGCCTGTGACCTTGCCAAGGCGATGGGCGCGCGCGTTATCGCTGCCACTGGCGTCGACGGGAAACGGGAACGCATCAGCCAATTGAGCGGCGCGGATGAAGTGATCGTGGCCAAGGGACGCTTTCGCGAACACATCGCCGAGATCACCGACGATGCGCTTTGCGACATTGTGTTTGATCCCGTTGGAGGCAACACCTTTGACGAGAGCACGCGATGCGTCGCCTTTGCCGGCAAGCTGATTGTGGTTGGCTTCACCAGCGGACGGATTGCGGAAATCGCGACCAACATTCCGCTAATCAAGGGTTTTTCGATCGTCGGCTTGCGAGCCGGGGAATACGCTCGCCGCTTTCCAGACCGCGGCGCCGCAATCACTCATTCTATCGCCAGATTGGCTGAGGAAGGCCGGATCAGGCCGGCGATCGACCGCACCCTGCCCCTCAGCCAATGGCGCGAGGGCTTCGAGGCGATGGCCAATCGCGAACTGGTTGGCAAAGTGGTGTTTTTACCCGGAAGCTGAAGCTATCCCAGCAGGACAAATCCGATGAAGGCGACCAGACCAACCACACTGCTGGAAATGGTCAGCTTGCGCAGAGCCTTCACTTGCAGGCCCATCACGATACCGCTGGCTACCAGCAGGAATAGGACCGCGGCCAACATGCTCGCGTAGACTTTGAAGTATGTGCTGCCCTTGGCCTTGTGCAATTGCACCAACCAGCGGTGCAGGCTGGCTTCCTTGACCGCCACTTCGGCCACCATGGGGTCATCGGTCGCCTTGACGCTGACTTCGGAACGCGCTCCGGTCCATGCCAGAGCTTGATCGGCGCCCTCGCCGTTCAAAGCTTCCGTGCCACTGGGAATGGCCACATCCTGTTCGAGCAAAACCTGCACGGCCAGCGAGGTCAGATCACCCTGGGTTTGATTCTCGAAAGGCTGCGAAAGCGGCACTTCATAGCTACTCTCGTACCACTCGCCCTTATTGCCCCATGTGTAGAGCGCACCGGTGATGAGGAACATCAGCACAGCTGGAAACATGAAGGCGGCAAATGCCAAGTGAAGTTTGGTAAGAAGAGTGCGGCTCACGATGACAATCCAGTCGTCCAAATTTTGAGAATGGTTCGCATTAATGCATTTTGACCCTCTGCCAAAGGGTTTCTCGTCAATCCCACGAAAAAGGACGACCCAAGCGGGTCGCCCAATATAATTTCAACCTGAAAGACACATCAGATCGAGGCGATCACCTCGTCTGCCAGCTTGGCACTTGCCTCGGCATCGACTTTTTCCGCAATCAGCTTGCGAGACGCAGCGGTTGCTGCCTTGGCCGCATTGGCCCGAACTTCCGCGATCGCATCGCGCTCGGCAGCGGCAATCTTGTCTTCGGCCATGCGTTTGCGCCGTTCGACCATCGCCTTGCTGTCGGCTTCTGCCTTCTCAAGGATGGTGTCAGCCTCACGCTGGGCGCCCAGCAACATGGCTTCGGCATCGCGTTCTGCACTGCCGATCTTCGCGGCATACTCGTTGCGCAGATCTTCTGCCTCGGCCCGCAAAGCTTTCGCTTCGTCAAGCTGCTGCTTGATCTCAGCGATCTTGTTGTCGAGCCCGCCCGTGATCAGGCCGGGAACTTTCTTCCACACCATGATCAGGATGAGCACCAGCATGGCGACCGATACCCACTGATAGGGTGCCAGCCACAAAGCTGTCGGATCAACAATCTTCGCCGCATCCGCGCCAACTTCAGCAGCAGCTTCGGTTGCAACCTGAGCCGCTTCGGTTGCGATAACTGTGGGCGCATTAGACATTGGACAATGCCTCCTTCACCGCAGCCTTGGCCGCTGGCTTGGTTACTTTGGCACCAGCCAGACGCGCCACGATGTCTTGCGTTGCTTCTGCGGCAACCGCCTCGACTTCGGTCATGGCGTCTTTCTGGGCTTCGGCAATCCGCAATTCCGCATCGGCCAGCTTCTTGTCGAGACGCTTTTGCGCCGCGGCAATCTTCTTTTCCGACTTGGCCGCACCTTCGGCCTTCGCCTTGGCAATCACGGCTTGGGCGGCCGCACGATTTTCATTCTCGCGCTTGCGCCATGCCTCTTCCTGATCATCAGCTGCATCGCGGGCAGCCTGGGCTGCAGCGAGGTCGTCTGCGATCTGTTTGTCACGCATGGCCACAGTATCCATGATCTTGGGCACCATCCCTCTTCCGATGAAGAAGAAGGTGATCCCGAAGAAAATCAGCACCCAGAAAATCTGACTGGTTGTGAATGCGTCGAGTTGATCAATTTGAGGCATGCGATCCTGTCCGGTGCATCAATTCAAGAAAACAAAGAGCCCGGCGGCCAGACACAGTCCAGCAGCCGGGCCTTCGCAATATGTGTCAGGCGACGAAGATAAGGATCATCGCAACAACAAACGCCAGCAGGCCGAGAAGTTCGGCGGCGGCGAAGCCGATGAACAGGCGACCCTGCTGGCCGTCTGCGGCACCTGGGTTGCGAAGCGCGCTCTCAAGGAACGAGCCGAATACGTTACCCACGCCGATGGCGGCCATACCGGCGCCGATTGCTGCAAGGCCTGCGCCTACGAGCTTGGCTGCTTCTGCTTCCATTAGAAAAACTCCTTTAAGTAAATTCTGTAGTGTTAATTGAACGGTCGAAAATCAGTGAAGGTGCTCTGCATCGTTGATGTACAGCGATGTCAGCAGAGCGAAAACATAGGCCTGGATCCCGGCGACCAAGATTTCCAGCGCGCTGATGCCGATCATCAGCAGGAAGCTGGGAACGCTGACCAATGCCGCGATGCCAGCGCCTGCGTTGATGCCATTGATGACAAAGCTGGAAAGCACCTTGAGCAGGACGTGACCGGCCATCATCGCCACAAACAGTCGCAAGGCGAGGCTGAACGGGCGGATGAGGAATGAGAAGAATTCAATCAGCGCAATCGCCGGCACCATCGGCAGCGGGGTGCCGTGTGGCACAAACAGGCTGAAGAACTTGAACCCGTGCTTCCAGAAACCAACGACCAGTACAATCGAGAAGCTGATCACGGCGAGCACGCCTGTTACGGTGAAGTGGCTGGTGAAGGTGAACGGGTGCACCCCGACCACGCCCAGCGGCAGCAGGCCCAGCAGGTTTGCGAAAAGGATGAACATGAACAGGCTGAAGATATAAGGCACATATTTGCGCCCTTCCTTGCCCACATTTGCCTCCAGCATATCGTCGATGAAGCCGGTAAAGCTTTCCACCGCCATCTGCCAGCGTCCCGGCACGAGCTGACGCTTCATGCCGCCAGCCACAAACACCCACAACAGGATGGTGGTGACCAGCATCCACATCGCAGAATTGGTGAATGCAATATTGAAACCCGCAAGCTCCCAGCTTTCCGAACCGAAGATGGGTTCGATGGTAAACTGGTGCATCGGATCGACTTTGCCCTGTTCGGCTGCCACGATCGCTTGGTCCCTAAGCCTAATTCAATGAAACGCGCCCGTCACAACCCTATTCAGGATCATCTGGCCGCGTGTTTGCTGCGCGAATAATGTTCCTGAAGGCAACCACTATTCCAACGAACAGCATTACCAACAGACCCCAGGGCGAAGTACCGGCAAAATAGTCAATCGACCAACCGATAACCAAACCGCCGAGAATACCGCCAAGCAAATCCGCCAGGACCCGGTTACCACTGCGATAATTCGCATCGGTACCCTTTACCTGCGGCTGGTTGCGTTGATCTTCCCGCTCGCGTGCGGCCTTGAGCCGCTCCTCGAGCGCATCGATCCTCGCATCCTCAGCGATGGGTTCCCGTGCGGGCTTCTTATCGCTCATGTCAGGCTCCTGTTCAAAGGGATGCACGACACGGGCGAAAGGTGCCCGCCGAGGGCGCCGCTCCCTTAGGCGGGGGGCAATTTCGAGTCAACCGGTGGTGCAGCTTTTCGCTCGGAATATTGGCCGATGCTGCCCGGCTCTGTTGATCGCGTTTACCGCATGCCGATCAGGGACAGCGTGGATCGCGCAGGGGAGCAGCCGCCGTGCGGGTCTGCCAGCTGCCGTCGGGTGCCTGGTACTTTTCGCCCGCCACGGTGCGTGCAATCGCCTCACACCCTGCAGTCAGAGCGTATTCTTCCAGAGTTGCCTGGGCTGCCTGCGCACGCTGGGCATAGACCGCTCGGCGCTTGATATTGATGTCATTGACCAGGCGTTTCAGATCGGGCGTTTCTGCACCGACAATCCCCAGATATCCGTCCATCTTTTCGCCCACCTGGCCGCTGGAGCGCGCCTGCGAATAGGCGGGGTCACGTTGAGCGTAGGCTGTCCCGGCAAGGCCAGTGACCGCCAGGGCACCAATACCTGTCAGGAGAGCGAGTTTGCGAAGCTTGATCATTGTAATTTGCCTTTTGTCACTGGGTCAGACCCCATTGCACTGGACCGGACTGGCCCGACATCAGAAGATATCTGCGTTATCATCAATGGTGCTGGCTGCATCTTCAGCCAGACGATAAATCACTTCCTGCCGGATATTGATGTTCAACTCGATCACGATCGGGTCATCAGGTGCGCTCACATTAATGCACCCGGCAACCAAACCTGTAACCACCATCAATCCCAGAGCGCCGATGTGTCGCATGCCTACCCCCGTTGCGCTCCTGCGGTAAGGAGCTGCGGCGTAAACTGTGGCACTGGCGCGCGGGCCGGTCAATTGGTCTGGCGTCATGGCATGTTCTCGCTTTCCTGCGTCTGAATGGGTGGTTCATCTGGAATGAAATCTTCGGGTCGCACCGCCGGGGCCTGTGGCACCGTGGGCGCGGCAGTCCCCTGCCCGTCGGCCCCCACCAACCCGACATCGCGTGGGTCCTTGATGTAGGCTGGGTCATAAAGCGACTTCATCTGGGTGATAAGCTGGTAGAATTGCGACCGGATATTGACGTTGAAGCGGATTGGCAGACGGGCAATCCGCCGGGTGATGATATTGGAGCTGGCCCCCTCACCCTGCTGCACGCCATCAAACCGGACCTTTGTGACGATTTCGCCGGTCAGCGATCCTTCCATCCCGATGCTCATCTGGCTGTAGTTGAGTGACCGCAGCGATTCGAAGGCGAAGTTGGCCATCGCGGACAAGTCTTCATAGGTCAGCTCGCCGACGTATGAGACATTGCCGCCCGGCGCACGCGAGACCAGCAGGCCGTTTTCGATCCGGCCATTGCCAGCAGCGTCGAACACAATCGGGATAGCGCCATCAAACAGGCCGGTGGCGCTGATATTGGCAAGATCGAACTCCGACACAAATACCGCAGCATCAAGACCGATCATCTCGAAAATGTAACGCCGTTCTTCCTCGGCGCCGATCTGCATATCGACCGGCTGCATGACCAATTGCCCGCCCATGAAAGGCCATGAGCCACCATTGACAGCAAGAAACTCGCCGCCGGTTAGAGCAAATTGCACTTCGCCATCAAGCACTTCGATCCCCGGATTGACTGACGCGATGGAAATGGTCTGGTCAGGCGCGGTCGTAAGCGCCAGAAGGTCGGTGAATTCAACCGTGCCGCTGGCCCCGCGAACCGGGCCAAAGGCGGCCGCAAAGTCCAGCCCGTCACTCGAAAACGCGCCGCTGCTGGTAATGGTGTCACCTGCCCAGGTGATTTCACCGGCCCCGCTAACCTCTCCCTCGACCAGAGCAATCACACCCTTTGCATTGTTGGTTAGCTGCTCAGGCTGCAGCTGATCATCAAACCGCAGCCCGTCCACGTTGATATCCGCCCGGCCTGCCGAAGTTTCCAGGTTGTGAGCAACAGTGACGCGGGTGACGACGCGGTCGCTTTCGGGATTACGCAGAGTGGCAAGCGCAGTGATCTGACTGTCGGCAAGCGACAATGTCGCATCGCGCGCAATTAGCGGCTCAAAGCGAGCTTCTGTCTGGCGATCGATCAGACGGAAAGCACCATCGCTGAGCGACAGGACGCCGTCAGTCAGTGTCCAATTGCCTTGCGCATCCATGATGTCGAGCGGGACCTGCTCCAATTGCACATCGGCATCGTCGAAGCGTCCGCCGATAATATTACCGAAGGTTGCATCAAGCTCGCTTAGGGTGAAGCGGCTGGTAGTTCCCGCAGGACCAAGTTTCACATCAATCTCTCGCGCCACCATAACGCCGGGATAGGCAAAACCAACGGCGCCAGTGCTCAGCGCAATGGGCGTCTCACCCAGGCTTCCGGTAAGGTCGAGGCCAGGCGTCCCCGCCGATATTTGCAGCCCTGCGTTCCCCACCGCAACAATTGCACCGCCACTTTGCGGACATAACGTCAAACCATTCTGCTCGAGCGTGAGATTGGCCAATACCAGTCGGTCAAATTGTGCCCGTGTGCATGATTGCCAGACTGACAGGCCGCTGCGTTGCGTCCAATTCCCGCTTACTGGCAGACGCAGGCGCGACACCGATCCGCCTGCCAGCGGACCGCTTGCTCGCACCTCTCCAGCAAAACCGATCGCGCCGGAATTGGCTTGCGAGATCGCCAATTCGGGAATGGCCAGAGAGCTGCCCGGAGCCGAATATTCAGCCATCGCCAGGCGCAGGGCCAGGTTGCCCGAAGCTGTCTGCTCCATCCGCCCGCGGATTTGCGGCAATCCTGCCCCACCCGACCGGATATTGCCGGTGAAGCGCGGTGTCCCGCTGCCGGCATTGCTGAACTGAATGCGTGACAGGGATAGCAATGCGTCACCGCTGCGTCCTTGGATTATGGCACTGGGAATGGTTGCAGAGACGATCTCGCCTGTCTTGCGAACCGTCAGATCAGCGGCAAAAGTGCTTCCTTGTTGCTGCGTCTTCAGATTGGTGCGGATCTTGGCGAGGATTGGCTCCAGCAGGGTCTCACTCACAGCTTCCTGCTGCCCTGTCAAAGCTTCATCCATTGATCGGCCAAGCACAAGGTCGGACCCAGCCAGATTGACCTGCACCTCCAACCGCCCGAAACCGTCCCGGCCGCGCAAATCGCCTTCGGCCGAAAGGCTGGACATGACAATTTGAGGAGATACCAGCGCGCTAGCGGACAGATCATAACGTCCGTTGAACTGGCCATCGCGCCATTGGAAGCGCACATCGCCGTCCAGCTCTTCTACATCGTTGGCAGCAACCGCAAGCCGTCGTGAGGCGAATTCGATTTCGGCATCAACGCCTTGCAAATCGGGACCCAAACCAATTTTGGCATCTGCATCGACTTGAGCGAGGGACAATCGGCTGTCAGCACATGCCAGATTACGCAACCTCAGCGGCCCGGAAAACACCGGCTCACCGCCATCGGTGGTCACACTGCCATAGGCAGAAACCTGTCCGCTGGTGCATCCTTCACCCTCGAATTGCGGCATGACTGCCGCCATTACGCCGTTGAAACTATCGCTAAGCTGTCCAGCACCATCGGCCTTGATCCCGAGCGGTCCATAATCGGTATCGATCCGCGCCCGCCCATCGCGCAGCACCAGATCGATATCAGGCAAGCTGGCAGGATCATCGCTTTCAGCAAAAACAATCGGGTCAAGCGCGCCAAAGCTCAATTTGTCGTTTTGGTAGGTCCCGTAAAGACGTGGATTGATAAGCTTTACCCGGCCAATGGTCGGCGTGCCAAAGCGATAGCGCAGACTAACGATAACCTGATCGACAAGCAGATCAGGCCTGGCCGATTCTCCCACCGCCACATTGCTGATGATTTGCTGCTGTGGTCCTATGGATTCGATATCATAAGTGGCCTCAATGCCGTAAGCATCGAGCTGCTCTGCAATCAAATTGCCGGCGATACGTTCTCTTGAAAACCAGGCGTAGAGCGACCCGGCTAGGATCACGGCCAGAACGAGCAAAGCCCCCTGCCAGCGGCGTTTTTGCATCCAGCGCCGCGTGGTCAGCGCAGCGTCCGGCTCTGTTTCATCGGCCTCGGCGTGATCGGCCAGCGGTTGATCAGGATGCGACATGCACGGGCACTCTTGCGCCAGCGGCGAGAGAAAGGCAATGCAGTGAACGCGCCGTCGCGCTAGGGGTTGCAGTTGTCACAAGACAAGGAAAAACCAGCAAAACATGCAGGCCAAGGCCATCGCGCGCGCTTGCGCGAAAGGCTGCTTGGCGGCGGACCCGAAGCGCTGGCCGATTATGAGGTGCTGGAATATCTGCTGTTCGCAGGCATTCGCCAGGGTGATACCAAACCGGTTGCCAAGGCATTGCTTGCTCACTTCGGCACGCTCGCCAACGTGCTCAACGCCGATCCGGGAGCGCTCCAGCAAGTCAACGGGATTGGCGAGAGCAGCGCCGCTGCGTTAAAAAGCGTGGCGATTGCCGCGCGCCGCATGGCACGTTCGCAAGTCCGAGAAAAGCCGGTGCTGGGCAGCTGGCAAGCGCTGATCGATTACCTCTCCATCGACATGGCGCATCTCACCGTCGAGCGGGTGCGCATCTTGTATCTGGACACCCGCAACCGGCTGATTGACGATTTTCATCTTGGTGACGGCTCGATCGACGAGGCGTCCATCCACCCGCGCGAAGTGATCCGCCGGGCTATGGATGTGGGCGCATCGGCACTGATTCTGGTGCACAATCACCCCAGCGGCAATCCCGAACCGAGCCAGGCCGATATCCAGGTCACACGCCGGATTGCAGAAGCTGGCCGTCTGCTTGGCGTGACTGTGCATGACCATGTGATCATCGGATCAGAAGGTCATGTCTCTCTGCGAGCCAAAGGCTTGATCTAGAGCCCCGTCTGGCAACTAGATGTCGAAACCCCAGCGGCGATAGGTTGCCGCCAGATCAGGCGCGCGGGCCAACGCATCGCGGATGTCTGCCCTTCCCCCCTCATCGCCCTGCTCGATCCGTATCAAACCGCGCAGCAGAACCGATTCGCTCAATCCGGGGTTCAGGTTCAGGCCCGCCTCAATATCCGACAAGGCCGCATCCAACTGGCCGCTGCGCAAAAACATCATTGCCCGGCTGTCGAGAATGGACGCTGCCTTGCCGCTGTTTTCAACCGCCCGCGTACAAACCGACAGACCCTCTTCCGGGTCAAGATTCCACGTCGCCATGTACCAGCATTTGTTGTTGAGCAGTTCGGACGTGTTCGGATCATCTGCCAGCAAATCATCAAACCGCAGCAGACCTGTGGCGGTATCGCCCGACAAAGCGTCGATCTCAGCGAGGATGTATTCCAGTTCCCGACGCACCTGCTCATCACCGTCTTCATACTCGGCAATGTCCCGCGCCTCTTCCAGCCTGCCAGCATTGACCAATTCTCGCGCAAGATAGATGCCGCGCCAGGCTGTGGGGTCTAGCGCATAGGCTTCCTGCAGGTCGGCGACGCTTGCGTCCTGATCAAGCAGCTTGGCATGCACGCTTGAACGTTGACCGTAATAGGCCGCTGTAGGCTCCAGCTCCAGAACCTTGTTCATGTCGGCCAGTGCACCGGCAAAATCGAACGTGTCATAACGGAAGGCCGCTCGCTTGAGATAGCTGTTCGCCTCTTCCGGGTCATCCGCAATCAGGCGGGCGAACGCATTTTCCAGCGGTTCAAGCGCGCTGCGGTCGCTCTGCTGGGCATAGCGCCAGCGCCGCTGCAACCCCTGATCGGCCACCAGCTTGGTTTGTTCGCGGGCCAAAATGGCCGCAGCGCGGCGTTCTGCGCGGAAATCATCCGGCGCAATTTCGCCGCCGCGACTGATCCGGGTTTCGGTAACGTTGATCCCACCATCCTGAAGCACCGCGTCAAAAATATACTGCGATCCGGCAACTTGCGTGTCGATTTTGGGTGCGCCACGAAATTCGTAAAACGTACCGTCCTGCGGAAGCAGCGCGCGCATGCTGATCTCGGCAGCGTTGGCCTGGCCGATGGCGACGGGAAGGTCGCGCCAATCTGGCCGTGAACGGTCAGGGGCAAAGGTCAGACCGGAAGCCATGGTCGAAAGCTTCATTTCCGCCCGGGTGCCATCAAACTCGAAGACCGGATCGGCGATCCCGGTGACGATCAAACTGGCCTCGCTATCATCGTTTCCTTTGACGATCTCGACATCGATCACGCTCATGCCCCGTGCGGACCGTTGGCCCATTTGCCGTCTGCGCTCATCGGTCAGCTTGTCAGCCTGGGCGTTAAGATTGGCACCGGATGGTCCCACAAAGGTCATTTCCATGGTGGCAAGTCCCGGCAAGTCGACACCAGCCGATGCGTCGACCGACAAAGCCATCTTCACGTCAGGATACCGCGGTAGCACTTGCTCGATCGGCTCCAGCTCTGCCCCGGCCGCTTTGATCGGCAGGACGTATTCAAAAGGCGGGACATTGCCTACCACCTTGATATTTGCCCCCAGCGATGTGCCGTCGAGATAATATTCCTGCCCATCGATCCTCGCCCGAACCAGCACGTGATCGAATGCGCCCGGGATAGGCAGAGAGATTGGCACGGCTCCACCCGCCGAGATGGATGCCAGAACAGGTTCGGCTTCAATCCCCAGATCGTGCAACATCGCGAGCAGGATCAGCGTCTTGGCTTTGCAATCGCCATACTTCTTGTCCCAGGTCGTCGCCACATCCTGAGGCAAGTAATTGCCGCCATCCAGCCCATTGAGCAGATAACGGATGTCTTCTTGCACCAGCTCCAGCGCGGCCACTGCGCGTTCCAGATCGGTTGCGTAACCGGTTCGGATCTCCTCGATTTCCGCTTTCAGATCGTCCAGCTCGTCGAGCTGGCCACCGGTTTCGTAATAGGGCGCCATGATGCTGGACACTTCGGCCCAATCCTCGAACGTACCCATTTCCAGCAAAGTGCCCCGGCGATAGCGCAAGGGTGCATCAAACGGCATGTCTTCTGCTTCCTCAAGCGGGAGCTTAACTTCAAGCCAATTGTAGCCACCCTGCTGCGTCACCGAAGACAATTCGTAATTGGGGCCCGCTTTGTACCGGACATCAAGATCATCGGGCCAGGAAGCCAGTATGCGCGCATAATCGGCAAATTTTTGCGGCTCGCGATAGAGGTAGCTGATGCTTTGAACGTCATCGCCCAGCGCCTGGTCCGATGTTGTCACTGAAAAGCGCATGCGCAATTCATCGCCCACTTCCAACCCGGGCACCGCAAGTGTTGCGGTAAGCGAGCCGTCCAATATGCGCTGTTCCAACTGCTGCTCACGGCGCAGAACTTCCATCACTTCGCCCTGCTCGACCAGATCTATTGTCTCGCCATCGCGCTGGATGCTGATTTCGTGGACAATCAGATCGCCCTTATCGGGCAGCCATTGCGCAGTCAGCGTGCCCATGTTGGACAGATCGGACAGGCTACCGACGCGATAGATCAGATCGCTGTAATTCCAGTGCAGCCCTTCCTCGATGCGGATCTGCGTATCGCTGACGATCTGGGTGTTGCTCAGCTCAGGCTCGATCTGGGACCGGTCAACCGGGGCAATCCATTCAGGAGCAGGCTCGTACAGGGGTTCATCCCCGGCATGCGCAATTGCCGAGCAAGACAACGCTACAATGGAAACAGCCGTACGCGAAAAATAAAATTTCATACAAAGGACCCGGATCGATTGGAATTGGTCCAAGAGTATATTGCAGGCCAATGTTGTCAAACAGGAAACAAGTGCAAAATGATACAATTGCATCAAGCAGATAGTCTGGCACTCAAAGCATATGCATAAATCGGCCAAGTGAAAACACGGCCAGCCGCCCTTAGCTACTCTTGCCGCCGGTTATCAGACGCACACCTGAATGGCTGGCAAAGAAATTCCACACCCAGTTCATCACAACGGCCGCGCGATTGCGCGCACCGGTCAGGAAACCGACGTGGATAACCCCCCACAGCCACCAGGCAGGCGCGCCGGACATCTTCCATCTGCCAATATCGGCCACCGCGGATTTCCGACCAATGGTGGCAAGGCTGCCACGATGTTTGTAGCGGAACGGTTGCGGCATGTCTTTGCCCAGTAATTCTGCCTGAACGACTTTGGCAACGTAACCACCGGCCTGTTTTGCTGCTGGTGCCAATCCGGGAACCTGATCACCGTCCCATGCAGAGCTGGCAGCGGTGTCTCCGATAACAAATACGTTTTCCGAGCCCTGAAGGCGCAGATATTCGTCTACGACTACCCGGCCCGAACCGTCGGCCTCGGCGCTCAGCCATTGTGCTGCCGGGGATGCAACAACGCCTGCAGCCCATAGAACGGTTTCCGTGTCGATCCGCGCATCATCGCCAATTTGAACGTGGTCGCTGGCAATATGGGTCACTCGTGAATCCGTCCGTATTTCGACCCCGAGACATTCAAGCGACGCAGCTGCCTTGTGCGACAGTTCTTCCGGGAATTGCGGCAATATCCGCGGTCCTGACTGGACCAGGACAACCCGCGCACTGGCCGGATCAATCGTGCGGAATTCTCGTGCCACGCTGACCCGGGCTAGCTCGGCAATTGCGCCTGCCAGTTCCACGCCGGTCGGCCCCGCCCCGACGATAACGAAGTTCAGCAATCGCCGAATGCGATCTTCGTCGTTGCTGGCTTCGGCCTGTTCAAATGCGTTCAGGATCGCGCCGCGCACCGACACGCCATCTTCAATGGTTTTGAGGCCTGGCGCGTGCTCGCCCCATTGATCCTTACCAAAATAGCTATGCGACGCCCCCGTTGCGATCACCAGCTTGTCAAACGAAAGGTGCTGGCCATCCTCGCCAAAAGTGACAATTTGTTCCTGCATGTCGATACCGGTCACACTACCCTTGATCACCCGGACATTGCCATCTTCCTTGAACAGGGAGCGGATTGGGACGGCGATATCGGCAGGGTTCAGCGTGCCCGAGGCGATTTGATAGAGCAGAGGCTGGAACAGGTGGTAATTGTGCTTGTCCACCAGCGTGACCCGCACGGGCAGGTTTTTCAGCCGATTGACTGCCGCAAGACCGCCAAAGCCGGCCCCCACCACTACAATGTGCGGCCAGCGATCTGGAATATCCTTGTACTGACGGTCGAACAGGACATTGCGTTCCATCCAGCTGCCAAACGCGCCATCAATCGACAATACGCCTGGCCCGCGCCCGTCATAGATCGCCAGCAACAAAACGGGATACAGCGTGATGTCCGGGTGCGCGCCGGTAATGACCACTGCACCAATTGCCAGAAACATCGCAAAGGCCATAAGGCTGGTCATCCAGCCAACAACCAGCATGCCAGCAAAAATTGCGATCAGCCAGTCCGGCAATCCGGCAAAGCTGCCAATGGGAAGCCATGTCGCGAGGGCAATGGAGGGCTCAAAACCGCCCACCGCTGCGATCATGGCCAGTGCCAGCCACAGTCTGATGCCAAGCATGACTATCGGGGCAACCTTTTCCCTCAAGAAGTCGCTGGCTGTTGCCAATTGCGGAGCCATTGGCACTGCGCTGTTACGCATGCCGGACGAAAGAAAACGATCCAAAGAGAAGCCGCCTGGTCCATATAAGGCATACCAGGCCAGCATGGCGATCAGGAACAGATTGGTTGTGGTGGGTATATAATAGATTTGCGCGATCACCGTCAGCGTGCCCATCGCAATTGCTGCCGGTCTGGTCATCAGGCCCAGCACCAACAGAGCAGGCCCAATCAATTCAATCCCGATGCCCAATGCAGCCGCGGTTGTCGGCTCCATCCAGTCTACCGGATACTCCTGTGTCGCAAGCAACACTGCTGTGTCCCAATTGGTGAATTTCACCAGGCCAGACCGGATGAAGAATTGAGCAATCGCCAGCCGCACAAACAGGTCCGTAAACGGCCACATCAGCTCTGCACCGCCACTGTACAACTTTGCCCAGCGCCTCAGGGTCACCCGGACAAAAGGTGGATAGCGTTCTTCGAACAGGGGTTGCGCTTTTTTGTTCATCTGCCGATCCTTACCCTAAAGTTCGTCCGGACGGCAGCTTTGTTACACTTATCCGCCAAGATCGAGACCTTGCAGGCTATACCACCCTTGCAATCGCGCTGGTCTGGCAATAGCCGCTCATCACAATTTCCCGAAGCTTGGAGTCACTATGGTCCCCCGTTACGCCCGCCCCGCCATGACCGCCCTGTGGGAGCCTGAGGCGAAATACCGCATCTGGTTCGAGATCGAGGCGCATGCGACCGAAAAACTGGGCGAGCTGGGCGTGGTCCCGCAAAGCGCTGCCAAGGCGCTGTGGGATTGGTGGGCAACCGATCCGGTGATCGATGTCGAAGCGATCGACGCGATCGAGGCTGTCACCAAACATGATGTGATTGCTTTCCTGACCTGGGTTGCCGAACAAGTGGGTGACGAGGCGCGCTTCATGCATCAGGGCATGACCAGCTCTGACGTGCTCGACACCACGCTGGCGGTGCAATTGGCACGCGCGACCGACATTCTGCTGGAAGACCTCGACGGGCTGCTCGCCGCGCTCCAGCGCCGCGCACAAGAGCACAAATACACCCCCACCATCGGACGCAGCCACGGCATCCATGCCGAACCGGTCACGTTTGGCCTCAAGCTGGCCCAGGCCTATGCCGAATTTGACCGCTGCAAAACGCGCCTGATCGCTGCCCGCGAGGAAATCGCCACATGCGCGATTTCTGGCGCCGTTGGCACCTTTGCCAATATTGACCCAAGCGTGGAGGCGCATGTCGCCGAAAAGCTGGGGCTATCGGTGGAGCCAATTTCCACCCAGGTGATCCCGCGCGATCGGCACGCCATGTATTTCAGCGTTCTGGCGGTGATTGCCAGCTCAATGGAGCGGCTTGCGGTTGAAGTGCGCCATCTGCAACGGACCGAAGTGCTGGAGGCTGAAGAGTATTTCTCCCCCGGGCAGAAGGGTTCATCGGCCATGCCGCACAAACGCAACCCGATCCTGACGGAAAACCTGACTGGCCAGGCCCGCATGATCCGCAGCTATGCCCTGCCCGCGCTGGAAAATGTCGCGCTGTGGCACGAGCGCGACATTTCGCACTCGTCAGTCGAGCGCTTCATCGGGCCCGATGCAACGATCACGCTCGATTTTGCGCTCGCTCGCCTGACCGGAGTGGTCGACAAATTGCTGATCTATCCTGAACGCATGCAGGCCAATATGGACCGGATGGGCGGCCTCATCCATTCCCAGCGGGTGTTGCTGGCGCTGACCCAGAACGGTGTCAGCCGCGAGGATGCCTATCGTCTGGTCCAGCGCAATGCGATGAAAGTGTGGGAATCCGATGGTCGGCTGATGCTGCTCGATCTGCTCAAGCAGGATGAAGAAGTCACCGCAGCCCTCAGCAATGCCGAGCTGGAGGAGCGGTTTGATCTGGGATACCATTTCAAGCAGGTCGATACGATATTTGACCGTGTGTTTGGCTGACCAAACGGGGCCGGATGCAGTCCCGCATGGCACGCCGTCATCAAAAGGTGGCGTGCCATCTCTTGGCCTGACCGGCAAAACCGCCTAGTCTGGGCAATCAGATAACAGCGTCGCAGGGGAATGACGGAATGCAGGTAGTAAGAACATTGGTCTGGGCGCTGATTTTGTTCGGCTTGCTGGCCTTCTCCTTTTTCAACTGGGACCCGGTCGAAGTCACCTTGTGGGACAATTTCGTCCTTGAAACCAAGGTGCCAGCTCTGGTCATCATCTCCTTCCTGCTCGGCCTGACTCCGATGTATCTGATCCATCGCGGGGTCAAATGGCGCTTGAACCGGCGCATCATGTCGCTGGAGAACGCTGCCCGCTCGAGCGCGCTCTCGCGTCACGAGCCCAGCACTGCACCCGCCGCTGCTCCGGCCGCATCGCCCGTGCCCGCGCCAACACCCACTGTTGAGCCGACCAGTAACGACGATACTCTCAACCCCACGAAAGACTGAATACCCAATGAGCAACCCTGTCTATCTCGCTCTTGATGTGCCGCAACTGGATGCGGCCAAGGCGCTGCTGGACAAGGTGAAGGCCCATATTGGCGGGGTCAAACTGGGGTTGGAATTCTTCTGCGCTCACGGTGCGCACGGCGTGCATGAAATCGCCCACAGCGCGAACATTCCGATCTTTCTCGACCTGAAGCTGCATGACATTCCCAACACTGTTGCAGGAGCGATGCAGGCGATCCACGTGCTGGAACCGGCAATCGTGACCATCCACGCCTCCGGCGGCAGGGCGATGATGGAAGATGCCAAGGCAGCCGCAGCAGAAGGCACCAAGGTTGTCGCCGTGACCATGCTGACCAGCATGGACGAGCGCGACCTGCAACGCACTGGCATATCCGGCACCCCACATGATCAGGTGATGCGTCTTGCCGAACTGGCCGAAGCGTCTGGACTGGATGGCATTGTGTGTTCAGGACAGGAAGTCGCCAGCGTCCACCAGCAATGGAAGAAGGGTTTCTTTGTCGTACCCGGCCTGCGCCCTGCTGGCAGCGCGGTGGGCGACCAGAAACGCGTGGTCACGCCGCGCCAAGCGCGCGATGATGGCGCCAGCGTTCTGGTGATTGGCCGCCCGATCAGCCGCGCAGATGATCCTGCCGCTGCAGCCCGCGCGATCGAGGCAACACTCTAGGTTCCCATCATGACCCGAACACTGATCAAGATTTGCGGGCTATCCACGCCCGAAACCGTGGACGCAGCGGTGGATGCCGGCGCAACCCATGTGGGGCTGGTGCATTTTGAGCCAAGCCCGCGCCATATATCGTTCGAAGATGCGGCAACTCTGCGCCGCCGCGTGCCTGATCATGTGAAGGTTGTGCTGCTCACCTCCAATGCAGAGATCCCCGTGCTGGCCAGGGGGATCGAGACCGTACGGCCCGACATTGTCCAGTTCCACGGGCGCGAGACGCCGGAATGGATTGCACTGGTGCGCAAGGAAACCGGTGTGGAGGGTTGGAAGGCGCTCGGCTTGAAGGACAAGGGCACTTTGCAGCGCAGCGCCAAATACAATGGCAAAGTGGACCGCCTGTTGTTCGATGCCCCGGCCAAGGCTTTGCCCGGCGGCAATGGCGAAACCTTTCGCTGGGACCTGCTGAACGGTCACAAACATGCGGTCGATTGGGGGCTGGCCGGCGGACTTAACCCCGGCAATGTGGCAGACGCCATCCGGGCAACCGGCACGCCTCTGGTTGATGCGTCCAGCGGTTTGGAAAGCGCACCGGGCGTGAAGGATGTGGACTTGATCCATGCCTTCTGCAAAGCGGCTCTGGAAGCCTGAGGTATCCATGACTGAACAACCCAATTCCTTTAAGAACCAACCGGATGAACGCGGCCATTTTGGCGAATTTGGCGGGCGTTATGTCGCCGAAACGCTGATGCCGTTGATCCTTGATCTTGAGAAAGAGTATCGCGCCGCTCAGGCTGACCCGGCCTTCAAGGCCGAGTTCGATGATCTGCTCGAACATTATGTCGGCCGCCCTTCCCCGCTTTATTTTGCAGAGCGGCTGACCGAAGCGCTGGGCGGCGCGCAAATCTGGTTCAAGCGCGACGAGTTGAATCACACCGGCGCGCACAAGATCAACAATTGCATCGGGCAGATCCTGCTCGCGATCCGCATGGGCAAAACCCGCATTATTGCCGAGACCGGCGCTGGCCAGCACGGCGTTGCCACCGCCACAGTTTGCGCGCGCTTTGGCCTGCCTTGCGTGATCTACATGGGCGCAGAAGATGTGAAGCGGCAATCGCCCAATGTCTTCCGCATGAAATTGCTGGGTGCAGAAGTTGTCCCCGTCACCAGCGGCGGCGCGACGTTGAAAGATGCCATGAACGAAGGGCTGCGCGACTGGGTCGCCAATGTGCATGACACATTCTACATCATCGGCACCGCTGCCGGACCGCACCCTTACCCTGAACTGGTGCGCGATTTTCAAAGCGTGATTGGCAAGGAAGCGCGCGCGCAAATGCTCGCCCGCGCTGGCCGTCTGCCCGATCTGCTGATCGCCTGCATTGGTGGGGGATCAAATGCGCTGGGTCTGTTCCACCCTTTCCTAGATGATCCCGATGTAAAAATGCTGGGTGTCGAAGCAGCCGGACATGGCCTCGATTGTGATGAGCACGCCGCCAGTCTGCTCGGCGGTGTTCCGGGCATCCTCCACGGCAACAAGACCTATCTGCTGCAGGACGAGGACGGTCAAATCACCGAAGGCCACTCGATCAGCGCAGGTCTGGATTACCCCGGTATCGGGCCAGAGCATGCATGGCTGAAAGAATCGGGCCGGGTCGAATACACCGCTGTGACCGATGAAGAGGCGCTGGACGGGTTCCAGCTGCTGTGCCGGACCGAGGGAATTATCCCCGCGCTTGAGCCCAGCCATGCCATTGCTGCCGTTGCGAAACGCGCCAAGGAAATGCCCGAAGATTCGATCATCTTGATGAATCTGTGCGGCCGCGGCGACAAGGACATCTTCACCGTGGCGGAGAAGCTGGGAGTGGAGATTTGAAACCCCTCGCTCGTCATTGCGAGCGCAGCGAAGCAATCCAGAGCAAAGCACGACACGCCTCTGGATTGCCGCGTCGCTTCGCTCCTCGCAATGACACCAAATCGAAGCTGGGAGTGGAGATGTGAGTCGTCGGCGAAATCGCTCTCGAAACAACCGAAGATCCGAGCGAAAAACTGCCGCAAGAACAATCAGAATCTTTGGTTGGAAGCTACCCTACAAACCTCGCCTTGGCCTATTTTGGCTGACTTTCGGATTCCCTATTTTCTAGGTGTAAGATTGGCTTTCTCCGCAGCTGCAGATAAGCAGATCGACCTTAGCTATATATTGATATGGGCTGCCATGATGACGATCACATTTGCAGTCTTAGCAACATTCACAAAGTTATTGAAATGACCCGTTTCTCCTCCGCCTTTTCCGCCCCGGCGCTCGTTTGTTTCATCACCGCTGGTGATGGAGACACAGCGGCCAATCTTGACGCTTTGGTCGACGGCGGTGCCGATGTGATCGAGCTGGGCATGCCTTTCACCGATCCGATGGCCGATGGCCCCGCCATTCAGGCCGCCAATCTGCGCAGTCTGGGCGCGGGTACGACCACCGCCGATGTTCTCCAAATCGCGACCGACTTCCGCGCTCGCCACCCTGACATGCCGCTGGTCTTGATGGGCTATGCCAATCCGATGATCCGTCGCGGGCCCGAATGGTTTGCCGATGCGGCCAAGAAGGCTGGCGTTGATGGCGTCATCTGCGTCGATATTCCGCCCGAGGAAGACGAAGAGCTTGGCCCTGCCCTGCGCGATGCAGGGATTGCACCCATTCGCCTTGCCACGCCCACCACCGATGCCGCGCGCTTGCCGCAGGTTCTGAGCGGTTCTGAAGGCTTCGTCTATTACGTCTCGGTCGCCGGTATCACCGGCAAGCAACAGGCCGCCCAGGCCAGCATTGAAGACAATGTCGCCCGCATCAAACAATCAACCGATCTGCCCGTGGCAGTCGGCTTTGGCGTGCGAACACCGGAACAGGCCGCTGACATTGCCCGCGTCGCCGATGGTGTTGTGGTCGGCTCTGCACTGGTCGAAATTGTCGGCGAATTTGGCAAAGATGCCCCGGCCAAGCTAAGAGAGCTGACATCTGCCCTTGCCGACGCGGTCCATTCCGCGCGCTGATACGCATTAACAGGATGATTGCATGAACTGGTTCACCCGCGTCCGCAATTCGATCGGCTGGCTGCCCAAGCGCACCAGCGAGAAGGATTTGTGGGTCAAATGCTCTTCCTGCCAGGAAATGCTGTTCGAGCAGGAGTATGAGGAAAATCTCAACGTCTGCCCGCGGTGCGAACACCATGGCCGGATCGGTGCCGATGCGCGGCTCGCGATGATCCTCGATGAAGGGTTCGAACTGCTCCAGCAGCCCGAAGTGCGCGAAGACCCGCTGAAATTCAAAGATCAGAAGAAATACACCGAACGGTTGAAAGCCGCTCGGGCGAAAAACCCGCACCGCGATGCGTTCAGTGTCGGTTCGGGTGACATCATGGGCAATCCGGCGGTCGTCGGGGTGCAGGACTTCGGCTTTATGGGCGGATCGATGGGGATGGCCGTCGGCACAGCGTTCTGCGCCGGGGCCGAGCGGGCGCTGACCCGCAAATGCGCCTATATTGTCGTCACCGCTGCTGGTGGTGCACGGATGCAGGAAGGCATTCTCAGCCTGATGCAAATGCCCAAGGCGACCGTGATGACACGCCGACTGAAAGAGGCTGGCCTGCCCTATATCGTGGTGCTGACCGACCCGACCACGGGCGGTGTTACCGCCAGCTACGCCATGTTGGGCGATATCCAGATTGCCGAGCCGGGCGCTTTGATCGGCTTTGCCGGACAGCGGGTGATCAAGGATACGATCCGCGAGAACCTGCCCGAAGGTTTCCAGCGCGCCGAATATCTGCACAAGCACGGCATGGTCGACATGGTCGTGCCGCGCAGCGAGATGAAGGAAACACTGGCCTCGCTGCTTGAATATCTCGCCCCGCAAAAGGCAGCCTGACGCCCCGATGCTCGACTTCGCGCGCTCGGACGATCCGCGTGTCCAGGCCCAGCTGGACCGTTTGGCAGCGCTATCCGTGCCTGACGGGCGGCTTGGGCTGGAGACGATCCGCGCGATGATGGATCGGCTGGGCAATCCGCATCGTAAGCTCCCCCCCGCTTTTCATGTCGCCGGGACCAATGGCAAGGGCTCTGTCTGCGCTTTTCTGCGCGCCATGCTGGAAGCTGACGGCAAGCGCGTTCACGTCACCACCAGCCCGCATCTGGTGCGCTATAACGAGCGGATACGGCTTGCCGGAGAGCTGATTTCGGATGAGGCGCTGGCAGAGCTTCTCGCCGAAGTGCTGGACGCATGCGAGGATTTGAACCCGAGCTTTTTCGAAGTCACGATCGCGTCAGCTTTTCTCGCCTTCAGCCGCACACCGGCCGATGCTTGCGTGGTCGAGGTGGGTCTGGGCGGACGGTTCGATGCGACCAATGTGCTGGAGCCTGAGGCTGTCGCGGTGTGTGGTATCGCCGCGTTGGGGATCGATCACGAGCGGTTCCTGCTGGCGCCGGAGGAAGGTGTGCCGAAAGAACCGATGGCGCGCATCGCGTTTGAGAAAGCGGGAATCGCGAAACGCGGTGTTCCGCTGGTGACCTTTGATTATGGCTCTCTTGAAAACGCTGCGGTTGCCGAAGTCGCTTTGAAGCATGGAGCGCAAATTTCACGACAAGACATCAGCTGGGCAGCTACATTCGAAGCGCAGATGATGGAATACCAAGACTCGGTTGGATCACTCTCTTTGCCACTTCCCGGCATGCAAGGAATGCATCAATGGGAAAATGCAGCATTGGCTACGGCAATGATCAGGCACCAAAGCCGATTACGGTTATCTCAAAACGCGTTAGCCGTGGGCATCGAAGAAGCCCGCTGGCCTGCACGAATGCAGTGCCTCGTGACCCAAGGGAAACTTCTGAAAGCTTCAGGATTCAAAGATGTCTGGCTAGACGGCGGGCACAACTACAGCGCAGGCGAGCAGATCGCGAAATACTTCGATGGCCCTCTCCACCTCGTCATCGGCATGATTGAAGGCAAGGACCCTAAGGCGATTACTGGCCCATTGGGCGACTGGGTCCGAACGCTGACCGTAGTTCCGGTGCCCGGCCATAAAAGCCATCATGCCGAAGCCTTTGGCCCCACCGCGCGTTCTGCAGCTGGCGTTGAAGAAGCACTACTGAATCTGCCATCCGACGATTATTCCGTGCTGATCGCCGGCTCGCTTTATCTCGCGGGCGAGGTTCTGCGCCTCAATGACGAAGTGCCGCGATAGCCAGCAATTGCCCTAGGCCGTCTGGACCCCCGGATCAGGGGCCAATACGCCCGATTTGGCTCCGGCACGCTTTTGCCGGTACCATTCGCCCAGACACAGGGCGACTGCAATAAATCCGATCGCCATGGTGAAGATGAAAACATCATAATACCCGCGATCCTCGATCATCTCGCCCAACGCGCCCCGGCCCAATGTGCCGACCAGCATGGTGAGCGATGACAATAGCGCGAACTGAACCGCGCTGTATCCCTTCGACACAATCGAGCTGAGCCAGGCAATATAGGCCGCCCCGGCGATCCCGATGGCCAGATTTTCCGCGCCGATGGTGATCATCAACCGCGCAAGCTTTTCCGACCCTCCGGGAAATTGCAGCACGGCCCAGGTGAAACCGATCGTATCGCTGACCGCTTGCATTCGCGCGCCGCCCAGGGCGAGATCGGCGTAGAGAAGATTGGTCACGGCTGCGAGAAACGCTCCCAGCGTCAGAGTGAACATTCGGCCCAGCACGGTGATCATCCAGCCACCCAGCGCAAGGCCGAGAATGATCGCGCCAACGCCAAAGAATTTGGACGCCACCGCCACTTCATTGAGCGAATATTCCAGCTCTCCCAGATAGAAAGGATAGGCAAATGTCCCCCAGATGGAATCGGTAATGCGATAGGTCAGCACCAGCGCGAGGATCAGCACCAGGCTCCATCCCATCCGGCCGACAAATTCGACCAATGGCAACACCAGCGCGCGATAAAGCTGATCCATCACCAGTCCATCGGACTTGGCTGCCACGCGATCCTGCGTGATCACATGCCGCCCCTCACGCTGTTGCTTGACCAGCCAAGCGGCGATGAAGGCGGGGATGACAATCGTGGCCAGAATGATCAGCGGGCCGAATGTGGCGGTGAATTCGGTCGGATTGGGCCGTTCTTCGGGCACCGCAGTCATCGACTGGATCATGAAGATCAGCACCGTACCGATGGCCAGCGCCCACAGGACGCCCACCACCACCAGCGCGCGGCTGCGCACCGTGGGGTTTAATTCGCCGACTTCGTAAAGCTCTGCCGTGCCCGCTGCATGTGCCGCGTCAGAGGCGTCCTTGTCGACTTCTGCGTCGGGAGCGAAAAGCCCTGCCACGCCGATAACCAGCATCAGCCCGCCCATGAAGATATAGGTCTGCGGCCAGCCGATCTGATCTGCGATAATCAGGCCCAGCGCGCCGCCAACCAATGCGGCCAGCCGGTACCCCATTTGCGTTACGGTGGAGAGGATATCGATGGTCGCAACATCGTCTGCCACGTCAATTCGCCAGGCGTTGATCACGATGTCCTGCGTTGCGCTGGCAAAGGCACCAATGCCGGCAAGCAGACTGAACCATGCCAGCTGGCTTTTGGGATCAAGCAGCGACATCGACACCAGAATGATGCCGAGCAGCAATTGCATCGGTGCGATCCATTGCTTGCGCTTACCCAATTTGCGCAGGACAGGAATATTCAACCTGTCTACCAGCGGGGACCACAGGAACTGGAAAGCATAGGCCAACCCGATGAGCGAAAAGACGCCCATCGTTTCCAGATCAACCTTGGCCTCGCTCAACCAGGCATAAAGCGTGCCCAGAAACAGCGCGAAAGGCAGTCCGCTGGCAAAGCCGAACAGGGCCATGAAACCCGTCTTGCGATTGGACAGAGCCATACGCAGAACCGCCCATTTGGAGAGCGCCGGCTTGTCCTGTCCCGCTTGAGCTTCCGCCATTCCGCAACGTCCTTTGAAAAAATCACTATTTCTGCGACACTAGCGGCGCTTTTCGTAAATAGGAATTGGTCGTGAATAGGAATTGGCGATGAACAATACCGGTACGAAGCTGCAGGAGAGGAATATGGGGATAAAGCGCCCCACGCCCGGTCAGCTTGCTTTGGCAAAAACCATTGCGCGCGGCGAAGCGCGGTCCACCAAGGAAATCTCGCGCCTGCCTGCCAGCCTCTACACCGACCCTGCCCATTTCGAGCGCGAGAAGACGGCGCTGTTCAATCGCCTGCCGCAAGTCATCGCCCCTTCAGCCCTTTTGCCCGAGCCGGGCATGGCCGTGCCCCATGATGGCACCGGCAGACCGCTGCTGATCACCCGCGACAAGCAAGGCGCGGCCCATGTCTTTCTCAATGTGTGCCAGCATCGCGGCACGCGGCTGGTCGAGGGTGGCGACGTGCAATGCACCAGCCGGCTGGTGTGCCCCTATCACGCCTGGACATACCGGCTCGACGGGGCGCTGATTGCCCTGCCCCGGCCAGAGACGTTTCCCGATCTCGACAAGAATGCATTCGGGCTGAAGGAATTGCCCAGTCTGGAGGCCGGCGGTCTGATCTGGTTTTCTCCAGAGGCAGAGGCGGATTTCACCCATGCCCGCCATCTGGGCGCAGATTTTGATGCCTTTGGCCTGGGCGAAAGCCATATGTTCCGGCGCAAGCTGCACACGGTCAAAGGCAATTGGAAGCTGATCATGGATGCCTTCCTGGAAAGCTATCATGTCACCCGGCTGCATGCTGACACGATTGGCCCGTTCTTCAAGGACGGGATCACCGCTGGTGACCAGATCGGGCCGCATCAGCGATCCCTGGTCGGGCGGCTGGAAGAAATGGACGGGGCGGATCTCACCGATATGGCGGCGCTGCGCAAGCTGGTTACCTTTGCCTATCAATTGCTGCCCGCAACAATCGTCATCCCCAGCCCGGACTACATCAATGTCATGGTGCTGATGCCGCAAGCGCATGATCAGACATTGGTCGAGGATTTCATGCTGATCCCGGAAGAACCGCAGACAGACAAAGCGCGCGATCACTGGGAACGCAGTTGGAAATTGCTGGATGGCGGGGTGTTTGCAAGTGAGGATTTCCGCGCAGCAGAGCTGGGCCAGCAGGGTCTGCAAAGCGGTGCAATCGATCATCTGACGCTGGGGACACTGGAAGGCGGCATCGCCCGCTTCGACGAAATCGTGCAAGAGGCGTTGCGCAGCGCCAACTGAAGGCTTAGGCGCACACCATGTCCGACCAGCACAAACCAGCCGCCGATCGTCCCGAGGGTGAACGCATCGCCAAACTGCTTGCCAGAGCCGGTGTTGCCAGCCGTCGCGAAGTGGAACGCATGATTGGCGATGGTCGCATCGCGATTGATGGCCTTGTGCTGGAAACACCCGCCACCATCATAAAGGATTTGCGCGGTGTTACCGTGGACGGCAAACCGGTGGGCAAGGCGCCGCCGACACAAATGTTCGCTTTCCACAAGCCGACCGGATTGCTCACGGCAGAGCGCGACTTTACCGGCCGGGCGACGATCTACTCCGCACTGCGCAATGCCTTGCCCAAGGATACGCCGCGCCTGATGCCGGTCGGACGGCTCGACCTTAACACCGAAGGCCTGTTGCTCCTCACCAATGATGGTGGGCTGAAACGGGCGATGGAATTGCCTTCTTCGCAGATTCCGCGGACCTATCGCGCGCGAACCTTCGGCGATGTGTCGCAGAACCAGCTTGAGGATCTGATGGACGGAATTACCATCGACGGGGTCAATTACGGCCGCATTGATGCCAATCTGGAACGCAGCACGGGCCGCAATCAATGGGTTGAAGTGACCATTACCGAAGGCAAAAACCGCGAAGTGCGCCGGGTTCTGGAACATCTGGGGCTGCAGGTCAGCCGCCTTATCCGCACAGCCTATGGCCCGTTCGAGCTTGGTGATCTTCCTCGCGGGGCCGCGGCCCCCATCCGCAAGCATGACTTGGGCCGGTTCCAAAGCCAGCTGAAAAGCGCACGGCAAGGCTGACGGGCAGATCATGCGCATTATCGCCGGACAATGGAGAGGCCGAAAGCTGGCAGCCCCCAAGGGTGACAACACCCGGCCAACTGCCGATCGGACCCGTGAAACGCTGTTCAACATGCTGGTCAGCCGCATCGGATCGTTTGAAGAATTGCGCGTGGCCGATCTGTTTGCCGGCTCTGGAGCGCTGGGGCTGGAGGCCCTGTCTCGCGGGGCCGTGCATTGTCACTTCGTTGAGCAGGACCCTGCGGCGGTCAAAGTCATCAAGGATAACATTGCTGCTTTCGATGCTCGCCGCCAGACAGAAATTACCCCCGGTTCGGTCATGACCCTGCCGGCAGCGCGGGCGCCGACGGACCTCATTCTGCTCGATCCGCCCTATGACACAGGTGCAGCCGCGGTTGCGTTGGACCGGCTGCTCCGCTTGGGCTGGATTGGCCCGGCAACCTGGATGGTGGCAGAGACCGGAACGAAGGAAAGCATCGAAGTCGCCGGGTTGGCGGTGGATGCAGAACGCAAGGTCGGCAAGGCCAAGCTTACATTTCTGCAGATGGCCGGACCGGACAGCGCCACAGGCGACTGAGCCATGGCGCCTGCCCTAGCTGGCTTTATTTCGTGTCGTCTGCGAACCCTGCATGCTTGGGCAGAGATCGGATCTCGTTCATCCAGCCAAGCTGATCAGCGGTATGGATATGCGCGGTCGGAGCATGATCGTCCGGCTCGTCCAGAACAGCTGTCTGGATATCGACTGTGCCGGGGCTTCTGAGAAAATTGGCATAGAACAATCCCGTGCCGCACTGGATGCAGAAATATCGCTGCACGCCTTCAGACGAGGCATAGACGGCGGGCTCACCCGTCAGGGTCAGGTCCTCCTGTTGCACCGTAATCCAGGCCACCATTGGTGCGCCCGATGTCCGCTGGCAATCGGTGCAGTGACACAGATGATGGGCCGATGGCTCTCCGGCAGCCTCAAACCGTACCGCGCCGCAATGGCATCCGCCTGTCAGCATGCTTTTCCCCTTAAATGATCAGATCACCCCTGCCCGCATTGGTGCACTCCTGTCACGCTCAAACCTGTCACGCATGAAAAGGGCAGCCGTACCATGGTACGACCGCCCCTCCGCGTCAGCAGCTTGAACGGGGCTATGCCCGTCCAGCGCGACACAGAACTCGATTACATCTGGCTTGCGGGTTTGCCGGGCCAATAGTTCAGCGGCGTGTTGCCCCACTTCAGGCCGGCAGCGCGCGGATTGATGCAGCTGTCCTGCGTATCGGACATGCACACATCCATCACCTTGTCGCCAATCTTCACCTTGGTCGCCTGGCCACGGGCGTTTTTCTCGACCACTTCGGCCTTCATCGCCTTCTTGCTGTGATCGTCTGCCATCGCTGGCGTAGTGGCGCCAAGCGCCATTGTGGTTGCTGCGGCCATCGCAATAAACATTTTCATCGTTTAATCTCCGTGGATTAGTTCGTGTTGACTATCCAACGGATCGCCCCGCCGATCGGTTCCGAAACAGTCAGAACCTGCAAGACAGTGCTTGCCGCATCGCGCTTCGTTCCCTACCTGTTCACATGCAATGGAATCTCCCGAAACCCTTCCCAAGCCTAGCGATCCGGCATCCGGCGCGCCACCTGTGCCCGCTTATGCTGCCCGGCTGAACGATCCCCAGCGCGAGGCTGTGCTCGCGACAGAGGGTCCGGTTCTGATGCTGGCCGGGGCCGGTACGGGCAAGACCGCTGCGCTGACCGCGCGGCTCGCCCATCTGGTCGCCACAGGGCGCGCTTGGCCCAGCCAGATTTTGTGCGTGACCTTCACCAATAAGGCTGCACGTGAAATGCGCGAGCGTGTGGGTCAGCATCTGGGCGATGTGGCCGAAGGGATGCAGTGGCTTGGCACTTTCCATTCGATATGTGCCAAGATGCTGCGCCGCCATGCCGAGCTGGTTGGCCTCCAGTCCAATTACACCATCATTGATACCGATGATCAGCTGCGCCTGCTCAAACAGCTGATTGTTCAGAATGATCTGGATGAAAAGCGCTGGCCTGCCCGCCAGCTGGCCGGATTGATCGATCGGTGGAAGAACCGCGGGCTCAATCCGGGTGATCTGGATGCGGTGGAGAACGAAAGTTATGCCAATGGCCGCGGGCAGCAATTCTATCAGCTCTATCAAGACCGTTTGAAGGCGCTGAATGCCTGCGATTTCGGCGACCTGATGCTGCATATGCTAAACATTTTCCGGCGCGAGCGCGATATTCTGGAAAGCTATCAGCAGCGCTTCAAATACATACTGGTCGATGAATATCAGGACACCAATGCGGTACAATATCTGTGGCTGCGCCTGCTTGCGCAAAGCCACAAGAACATTTGCGTTGTCGGGGATGATGATCAGTCGATCTATTCCTGGCGCGGCGCAGAAGTTGCCAATATCCTGCGGTTCGAGAAGGACTTTCCCGGCGCCAAAGTGGTCAAGCTGGAGCAGAATTATCGCTCAACCCCGCATATTCTGGCCGCCGCATCGGGCCTGATCCAGTCGAACAGTGAACGCCATGACAAGACTTTGTGGACGCAAAGTGATGGCGGCGACAAGGTCAAGATCATCGGTGTATGGGATGCACCCGAAGAGGCGCGCCGGGTGGGCGAGGCGATTGAGCGACTGGAGCATGAAGGCGCGGCGCTGGACGAGGTCGCAATCCTCGTGCGTGCCCAATATCAGACCCGCGAGTTCGAAGACCGTTTTATCCAGATCGGGATCAATTACCGCATCATCGGCGGTTTCCGCTTTTACGAGCGCGCTGAAATCCGCGATGCCCTCGCTTACCTTCGCGTCATCGCTCAACCGCAGGATGATCTGGCGTTTGAGCGCATATACAACCAGCCCAAGCGTGGGCTTGGCGCCAAAACGCTCGAGAAAATGCATGCTCATGCCCGCCGCCATGATCTGGCGCTGGCTGCGGCGTCTCTCCAGCTGGCTGATAGCGACGAATTGCCCAAGCGCGCGGCCGGCACGATTGGCACGCTGATGCGGCAATTCCTCCATTGGCGCGAACAGGCAGAGCTTGTCACCCCTTCCGATCTGCTGCGGATGGTGCTGGAGGAAACCGGCTATAACGATATGCTCCAGAACGAGAAAACCGCCGAAAGCGCGGGCCGTCTGGAAAACCTGTCCGAACTTGCCCGCGCGATGGAAGAGTATGAAACTCTGAGCGATTTTCTGGAGCATGTTGCCTTGGTGATGGACAATGACCGCGCTGACGAGGGTGAAAAGGTCACCATCATGACCATGCACGGGGCCAAGGGGCTGGAGTTTGATCACGTGTTCCTGCCCGGTTGGGAAGAAGGGGTATTCCCGTCCCAGCGATCACTTGATGAAGGCGGGCTTGCCAGTCTGGAGGAGGAACGCCGCCTCGCTTATGTCGGGATCACCCGTGCGCGGCGGCACTGCACCATCCTGCATGCGGCCAATCGGCGCATCTATGGTCAATGGACCAGTTCCATTCCCAGCCGCTTTATCGAGGAACTGCCCGAAGATCATATCGATCAGGAAAGCACGATGACGGGCGGTGCATCGCTGTGGCGGGCCAATTGGTCGGAACAGGGCGATCCCTTCGCCCATGTCGCCCAGACAAGGCCCGAACGCGCGCAATCGCGCGGACCCGGCTGGCAGCGTGCCATCGCGACCGGGTATGAAACCAAGCAGGCCCGTATTCCCGACAACAAGCGGTCAGCCGCCAGTTTCGCTGCCAAGGCGCGCAGCGATATCTCCATCGGCCAGCGCGTGTTTCATGACAAATTCGGTTACGGCATCGTAATGGATCAGGAAGGCAACAAGCTGGAGATCGAGTTCGAGAAGTCCGGCACCAAGCGTGTAATCGACAGCTTTGTGCAATTGGCCGATTGATCCAAACACATACCGCTCCACCACATACCATCCAATTGGGAGTCGACAGCTAACGCAATTCACTGCACCTTCTGCTCGAAAGCCTCGGACAGGAGTTGGTGATGAGCGGACAGGATTTGGATGCAGTAATCGTCGGCGCGGGTTTTTCCGGCCTTTACATGCTCCACAAATTGCGCGGTCTGGGTTTCAGCGCACGCGTTATCGAAGCAGCGGACGACGTTGGGGGAACATGGTACTGGAACCGCTATCCCGGAGCGCGCTGCGACATTGAAAGCTGCGATTATTCCTATTGCTTCGACGAGGATTTGCAGCAGGAATGGCAATGGAGCGAACGCTACGCCTCGCAACCGGAAATCCTGCGTTACTTGCAACATGTTGCAGAGCGCTTCGACCTGAGGCGCGACATCACATTTGAAAACCGGGTTGAGCAGGCTCAATGGGACGAGGCCGCACAACTGTGGACCGTCTCGACCGACAGCGGCGAGCAATTGACAGCCCGGTTCTGTATCATGGGCACCGGTTGCCTGTCGTCCTTCAACACACCCGACATTCCCGGCCTCGCCGACTTTGCAGGCGATACCTACACCACTGGCCAATGGCCGCATGAAGGGGTCGATTTCACCGGCAAGAAAGTGGTTATGATCGGCACCGGGTCCAGTTCGATCCAGTCGACCCCGATCATTGCGCAGCAGGCCGAACAGCTGACAATTCTGCAGCGCACACCCAATTATGTCGTGCCCGCCCATAACTACCCGATGCCCGATGATGAGGCGAGCGAAGTCAAGCAGAGCTATTCAAAATTGCGTGATGCAGCCCAGGAATCCTCTGTTGGATCCGGACGCACATTGCCCCGCACTCCGCATCTGGCGACAAGCCTTGATGAACAAACGTTCCTTGCGGACATGGAACGGCGCTGGGCCGTGGGTGGACTGGTTGGATTTGTCGGCGCCTATGCAGATCTCAATATGGACCCGGCAGCGGCAAACCGAGTCGGTGAATTCTTTGCAGACAAAATCCGCGCGCGGGTCGGCGATCCGGAAGTGGCCGAAAAACTGATCCCGCATGATCATTACGTCACGACAAAGCGACTGTGTGTGGACACCGGTTATTATGAAAGCTTCAACCGGGACAATGTGGATCTGGTCGATTTGCGCGCCACCCCGATCAAGACGATTGTTGCCGACGGGGTGCGCGTAGGCGACACATTGATCGAGGCAGACACGCTGGTGCTGGCGACGGGTTTCGACGCCATGACCGGATCGCTCAACCGGATCGATATTCGCGGCACAGGCGGACTGTCATTGGCAGACAAGTGGAGCGAGGGCGCATCGTCGCTGCTCGGCCTGATGAGCCACTGTTTCCCCAATCTGTTCACTATCACGGGACCGGGTAGTCCGTCCGTATTGACCAATATGGTCACCTCGATTGAGCAGCATGTCGATTACATCGCGGGTATCATGGTGCATTTGCGCGACCAAGGCGGGGTCCAGATCGAGGCCGAACAGGACGTCGAGGACGCATGGGTCACGCATAACAATACCGTTGCGCAAACGACCACCTATATGTCAGCCAACAGTTGGTACATAGGCGCTAATATTCCCGGGAAACCACGCGTTTTCCTACCCTATATTGGTGGTTATCACGCCTATCGCGCGATTTGCCAAGACATAGCACAGAACGGCTATTGCGGGTTTCTCATCGACGGCAAGTCCCAACCTTGCGCGGTCGATTTTGATGCGCATGTCGAGAGCTTCACGCCTGAGGAATTGATGGTCGCCTGACCCAGGCGAACACCCGACTTTCCTACTCGCGCGGGCTTTGCCAAAGTTAGTGCAAAGTCTCGTGTTGCTCTTTCCCATCGTCAGCCCGCGCATATTGAAAGTGTCTCCCGCACCTTTCACGCAACCCGGTCTCAGTTGCGATTTGGAAAGGTGTCAACTTCGAAAACCTCTCTCAAGTTACTCTATCACCTCAAGAATTTACGGATTCAACCGGTTGACACGGTGTCATCTGTGTCAACTTTGATTTTGCTCTGGCCTTTGGTCTGCGCGATCAAAGGTCATGTCCAAATCACGCTGGCCAGCCCGGCTCTATGTCCGGCAAACCTGCCTCAGGCAGCCCTTGCTTCCAGATCAAGCTGGATAAATTTGGGCGGCAATTTGTCCTCTGGCCTGATATCCGGCATCTGGTACGCGCCCTCGCCCAGAGCGGCCAAAGGCATTCCGGCCTCGGCCAGAGAATAGGGCGACACGCGGTGACGTGTTACCAGGCCGTTGTTCCCGTCGTTGATCAACGGAGTCTCGAAAGCGACACCCTGGCTCGATTCACCAGAGTGTACGACACTTGCATAGGCAAGCTGGCCCCCGCCAAGGTCGAGCACGATATCAGTCCCGACCGGCACCTCGGCCAACCCATCTATCCGGGCCCCTGATTTCGAAATGTTGCGCAACATCACATGGTAATAATGGTCTTCATGGATCAGTCCGATTTTGCGATAAGCGGTCAACCTGTCCGAGCGATAGCGCGGCGGACCGTCGGGCCGGAAATTCAGCACGCCCTGGTCAAAACGTTCCAGCAAAACGTCCTGGGCCAGTGGGCGCGAATAGATGTAACCCTGGACCAGATCGGCCCCGCGTTCGGTCACCAAAGCCAGTTCATCCATCGCCTCGACCCCTTCAGCAACGGTTTCCATATCCAGCGCGCGCGCAATGGCGATAATCGCAGAGATAATCGCCGGATTGGTGTCGCCGCTCTCTGTACAGCCTCGCACAAAGCTCTGATCGATCTTGATCTTGTTGAAGGGCGCCCGTTTCAGATAACCGAGCGAGGAATAGCCGGTTCCGAAATCATCCAAAGCCAGACGAACGCCCATTTTCTTCAATTTGGCAAAGGTTTCATCGACCGATTCCACCTCCCCGACAAAGACACTCTCGGTCAGTTCCAACTCCAGCCGCGCCGGATCCAGTCCACTTTGCGCCAGAGCCGAAGATACGGATTTGCAGAAATCGGCAGTCATGAATTGCTTGGCTGACACGTTGACCGCGATCCCGATGCTGCTGGGCCATTTCGTCGCATCCCGGCATGCCTGATGCAATGCCCAGTCGCCCAGTTTGACAATCAGATCCGATTGTTCAGCAATATTGATGAAAATCTCAGGCGAAATATTGTCCATGCCCGGGCGTTCCCAACGCATCAGGGCTTCAAAGCATTTGACCTCGCCATTATCCGGATTGACCAGCGGCTGATAGTTGAGCTTGAACTCGCCCGCTTCCAGCGCGTCGCTCAGATTGTCCTGAATATCTGCACCCCGCGCTGCTTCCTCACGCAGCTCGGTGGTGTAATAGCGGAATGTGCCGCGTCCGCTGCCTTTGGCCGCATATAGCGCCAGATCAACCGCCCGGTTGAGATCGGTCGTCTCCAGTCCATCATAAGGCGCAATCGCGATGCCGATAGACGTGCCAATGATCGCTCGGCGGCCGTTGATTGAATAGGGTTGGGAAAGCATCTGGATGATACGCCCGGCCAGATTGCCCAAATCCCCGCGATCATCAATGTCCGGCAGGATGATCTGGAACTCGTCTCCGCCCAGACGGCCGACTTCTCCCTTGTCCTTGATCAAGGAATTCAGTCTGTCCGCCACCTGCTTCAGCAATTCATCGCCAGCTGGATGACCCATGGTGTCGTTGACTTGCTTGAACCGGTCCAGATCAAGCATCATCAGTGCGCAACTGCGGCCGGCGGCCTGATAAGAACTGAGAATCGTTTCCAGCCGCCCATTCAAGCGGCGCCTGTTTGCCAATCCAGTCAGCTCATCAAATTGGGATTGTCGATTGACGTCCTGATTTCGCCGGAATTCAAGAGTGATGTCCTCGCAATTGCCCCGATAGCCGCGAAAATTGCCATCGGCGTCGCTATACGGCTTGCCCGAAATGCGCCAATACCGAGGCGCCCTGCGCTTGCCATCGGGATTTTCATTCAGCTCGATCTGGACAATCTGATTTTCGATCTTGGCCTTGGAGACCATAAGAAACTTCAATGACCTGGTGTTGATCTGATCATCTTCACTTTCAGCGTCGGTGAAGATGGATTTGACCGGCTGGCCCAACAGATCGGTTTCTTGGCGGTCGAGTGAAATCAGCGCACGTGACGAGAGGTAGGCCAGATTGTCATTTTCGTCCGTTGCCCAGAACAGACCGACACCCGACGCCTCAATCTGCGCGAGATAATTCGATGGCTCTATGCAGGGTGCCGACGATGACGATGCCAGCTCCGAAGTCTTGCGCTGGCGTACTCTTTTGATCAGCCCCATTCTCAAATGCCTGCTCCCCAATAATGCGATCTTGTCATTTGACCGCGAGGATTGCGTGTCAGAAATGCGTCACATTTAGGAAATCATCTGACACAAAAGTATGGCCAAAGTGTTACCTTGGAAGACCGAAAGTGACTGTATTTGCTCGCATCAGCAAAACCATGCTGAGCAAGCAATCAGGTCAGCCCTTGAAGCCGACGTCCAAAAAGCCCGGCTTCGGACCGTTCCATTCGCCTGCCGGAACAGGCTCGTCATCCTGATCGCGGCGGCGGTTTGACCGCGGCTTGCTTTCGCGCTTGGGCTCGTCCGATGGTTTGGCTCTGCGAGGAGCACGCTCGCGCTTGGCCTTGGGTGCCTCGGCTTCATGCTCTGCATCGTTCTGTTCCGCTGGCGCATGATCGGCATCACGCGGTTCGTCAGATTTGGCCTTGCGCGAGCGGGCAGGCTTTTTCTTGGCCCCTTCGGCTGGCTTATCGGCAGATGCGTCGCTGTCAGACTTGCCGCTTGGCTTCTTCCTGTCCTTGGCCGGATCGACCAATTCCACGCGAACATCTTCCTTGCCGAAAACCTTGATCTTGGTCTTGGTCAGCTTCTCGACATTGGCAATCGCCTCGCCATCTTCATCCGATACGAAGGTGAAGGCCCGGCCCTTGGCCCCTGCCCGCCCCGTGCGGCCAATCCGATGGACATAGTCATCGGGATGCCATGGCGTGTCATAATTGAACACGTGGCTGACGCCTTTGACGTCGAGCCCGCGCGCCGCAACATCAGATGCGACCAGAATGTTGACGTCACCCGCCTTGAACCGTTCAAGTTCGCGGATCCGGCTGGTCTGGTCCATATCGCCATGGATTTCGCCGCTGGAAAAGCCATAGCTTTGCAGGCTCTTGTTGAGCTCGCGCACGGTGGTCTTGCGATTGGCAAAGATGATCGCCGTTTCGACATGGTCGTTCTGGAGCAACCAGCGCAGCGTTTCACGCTTCTTGCGGTTGGGAACGGGAATTTTGAACGCCGTGATGTCCTTGTTCGTCGAAGCAGCGCGACTGACCTCAATCCGCTTGGGATTGTCGAGGAATGTCTTGCCCAATTTTTCGATCGGAGGCGGCATTGTTGCCGAAAACAGCATGGTCTGCCGCGTTTCGGGAAGTTTTGAACAGATAAACTCAATGTCAGGGATGAAGCCCATGTCGAGCATCCGGTCCGCTTCGTCGATAACCAGCAATTCACACCCGTTGAGCATGATCTTGCCACGCTCGAACAGATCCATCAGGCGGCCGGGCGTTGCAATCAGAACATCGACGCCCTCGTCCAGCGCCTTGACCTGATCACCCATCTGGACGCCGCCGATCAGCAGCGTCATCTTGAGGTCGTGATACTTGCCGTATTTCTCGAAGTTTTCTGCCACCTGGGCGGCCAGTTCACGGGTCGGCTCCAGAATCAGCGAACGTGGCATCCGTGCACGGCGGCGACCGCTTGCCAGAATGTCGATCATGGGCAAAACAAAACCGGCGGTCTTGCCTGTACCGGTCTGCGCAATGCCGAGGATGTCCTTCATCATCAGCACAGGTGGGATGGCTTCTGCCTGGATCGCAGTGGGCTCGGTATAGCCGGCTTCAGCTACGGCTTTGAGCAATTCTTCGGAAAGGCCGAGATCGGCAAATGTCATGCGGTTCAAATTGTCCGGGTTGATCGGGCGCTATGGCCTGAAATGCGCCGCCTGCAGGAAATTCCGCAACGGTCACTCGCGCCTTTGCTGAATAGTGCCCCAAAGTCAAGAAAAGCGCCCTGCACTAACGCCTGCAACGAGCGACAATTTGCCACGTGATGCGCAATGGCGACACCACGGGAAACCTGGCCGCCTATTCCTCGACCGCAACCAATTGGCGCAAACGGTCAATCTCGCACTTGGCACCGGCCCGTGACTGAAGCTTGTCACGCCCCACGCACAGTTTACCGTCTTCATTCCGCTCAAGGTAAAAGCCGGAATAGAAATCGCGCGCACGGCAGGATTTCTCGAGCATCGCACTGACGGTGCGACGATCATTGAGATAAAGGATCAGCCGGTTTCCGCTGCCGGTCTGCACGCCGACAATGCCAGAGACTGCCAGACAATCTTCCATTTTCCGCTCGCGATACTCGCGCGGGGCAGCCTGCTGCGGCAAATCGGCAACAAGGTTTTGGCGGGCAGCCGCAGTGTGCGGGGCGATGCGGATGGTCACGCGGCGTTCAATCCGCACCTGATTCTGCACCGGAACCTGCAAAAAGGTTTGATGACGCGATGTCTCGCTCAGTTGTTCAGGCGCGGCAACTTTACCGGCAGATCGCGGATCAAGCCTGTTGGTGACATCATGGCGGTCGGGCGCTGAGGCGGCACCATCACTCCACAGCCCTACGGGCAAGGCAAGCGCAAGCGGCGCCAGAATGGCCAAAATGCCGTGCATCGGACTGCGCTTACCTCCGTTAATTCCCTGAAGGACGTTTTGTCATTTCGAGCCGTACTAGCAAGAAGAATTGAATGGTGGCTTAATTGAAATGCAGTTTTCGCCACACTGGATCAAAACCGGCCTGCTGTGCCATAGGCTGCAACATGACCACGCATGAATTGACCTTGAGCGAGCAAAGCGCGACCCGGTTTTGCGCAGCCGCACGCGAATTGCTGGGCGATCGCGGCTTCACCAGCGATGTGGACCTGATCGAACCTTGGCTGACAGATTGGCGGGGACGTTTCTCTGGCAAGGCGCTTGGGCTGGCCTCACCCGCCAATACAGAACAGGTCGCAGCCTTTGTTGATCTGTGCCGCCAACATCACGTGCCGATTGTCCCTCAAGGAGGCAACAGTGGCATGTCAGGCGGCGCGACGCCCGACAAAACCGGCAGCTCTGTACTGCTTTCGCTGCGCCGGATGGATCGGATCAGGGCTTTCGACACCGACGCACGGCAGATTGTGTGCGAGGCAGGAGTTATCCTCCAAAACCTGCATGATGCGGCCGAGCGCGAGGATCTGCGCTTTCCCCTAACGCTTGGCGGCAAGGGGTCGGCGACGGTGGGCGGTCTGATCTCGACCAATGCCGGGGGCACGCAAGTTCTGCGGCATGGAACCATGCGCGCACAAGTCCTGGGCATCGAGGCCGTTCTGGCCGACGGTCAGATTTTCGATGCGCTGACGTCCTTGAAGAAGGACAATCGCGGTTTCGATCTCAAGCAATTGCTGATCGGGTCGGAAGGCACGCTGGGGATCGTCACGGCTGCAACGCTCAGACTGCTGCCAGCCATCGGGGACCGGATCGTCGCCTGGGTTGGATTGTCTCACATTGCCAAGGCGCGATCCTTGCTGATGCAATTCGAAGATGCCCTGCCCCAGGAACTGGAGGGGTTTGAAGTTGTCCCGGCACATTGCCTGTCCAGTGTTCTTGATCACATGCCCGATGCACGCGCGCCATTATCGGATGCACATCCATGGAATGCGCTGATCGAATGCGTTGCTCCAGCTAGCGGAGCGCAAGAAGTCCGCGATAGGGTTGAAAACCAGCTGACCCAAGCCATGGAAACGGGCCTGGTCGATGATGCTATCATCGCGGCGAACGACACACAGGCCGAGCATTTGTGGCTGTTGCGCGACTCTATAGCTCCGGCAGAGCGAGCCATCGGGCCGGCAATGCAGCACGATATATCCGTCCCGGTCGCTGCAATGCCCGAATTCATAGAGGCTGCTATCCCCTCGGTTGAGGCACAATTTCCCGGTACCACCGGCGTTGCCTTTGGCCATCTGGGCGATGGCAACGTCCATTTCCACGTCCTGGCCCCCCGGGGAGCAAAGCCGGGCCAATGGGAAGACGAGACCGGCAAATCGGTCAGCCGCTTCGTACATGATCTGGTCGTCCAGTGGGGCGGATCGATCAGCGCAGAACACGGTATCGGGCAGATGAAGCGCGATGAATTGGGCCGACTGGGTGATCCGGTTGCAGTGTCTTTGATGCAAACCATCAAAAACGCGCTGGATCCGTCGGGGATACTCAACCCCGGCAAGCTGGTTCCCCTTGCGCCCGATGGCCCGAGCGCCTAAAGCGCAAGCGCTTGGCCTGCTGGTAATCCAGACAGGCCGTTTTTACACTTGAATTTCATTGTTTCGGAGAGTTTCCATGGCCAGCGCGCCACAAGCCAATCTGCCCCTGTTTTATAAAGACCTTCTGCCGCTAAACAGCCGCGACCACAAAGGCTGGAAGTCGAAGAACTTCACCGACGCGACTTTCATGGCAGAAACCCATGCCATCCCCGTGACGGTGGACGAATTCGTCGATGCCCAGCGCGATTACCCGATCGTGTTCACATCGGGTGCCGATCCGCTGCCAATCGCTTTGATGGGCCTCAACGAAGGCGTGAATGTTTTCGTCGATGACAAGAAGAAGCTTCAGGACGGTCTCTATCTGCCTGCATACGCCCGCCGCTATCCGTTCATGCTGGCTCGCCTGCAGAAGGATGCTGACGAGATGTCACTGTGCTTTGACCCGTCGGCTGGCACCGTTGGCGACCAGAAGGATGGCAGCGAGCTGTTCAACGATGAAAGTGGTCCCACTGAATACACCCAGCAGGTCCTTGATTTCTGCCAGAAGTTCGAAGAATCAGGCCAACGCACGAAGGCCTTTATTGACGAGATCAAGAAGCTTGACCTGCTGATGGATGGCGAAATCGCCATTACCCAGAACGACAATCCGGAAAAACCCTTTGTTTATCGTGGTTTCCAGATGATCGACGAGAAAAAGCTGCGTGAACTGGATGGCGACACCATCCAGCGCCTCAATTCCAACGGAATTCTGGCGATCATTCACTCGCACCTGTTCTCGCTCGGCCTGATGCGCACCATCTTCATGATGCAGCAGCAGCAGGGTAAAGTTCCCGCTTCGGCCGACGCAAACCCGGCCTGAACACACAATATCTGATAGGGGCGCGTTCGGACTTGAACATGGTTCCGTCCGCTCCTATTTGAACCCTATCCGGCGGGTCCCTCCCCCTCAAACGCCCGCACGGACGCACACCCAATGTGGTGTGCACCCTCCCTGAACCTTGGCCACCTCGTGCATTTGCGCGAGGTGGTTTTTTCTTGCCGGAAGATGGGTCCGGGCCGATTACTCGGCCGCTTGGGGGAAATCGCCTTTCGACGCCAATTGCGTGGTCGCCCCGGCCAATTCGCGCACCAGCCCCGCGAGCAGATTGACCATTCCGGGCAGATTGGCACTGGGCTGTTCAAACGCAGGATCGAGATAAGTCGATCGGCAAACTTCCACCTGCATGGCATGAATACCTCGCATGGGCGCGCCATGATGATCGAGGACAAATCCGCCCGAATATGGGCGGTTATGAGCCACAACCGTCCCCCGAGAATCGAGATAATGGATCGCCCGCCCCATGATCGCGCTGCTGCAGGACGCGCCGAAACGGTCCCCCAAAACAAATTGGGCAGGTGTCTCCTGCCCGAAACGTCGCTTGAGCGGGGGCATGGAATGCAAATCTACCAGCAGGGCAGCGCCCCATTCATCTCGAATACGGGCCAGCTCACGTCCTAGACAAGAATGATAGGGCCGATGAATGCCTTCGATCCTTGCGTCCAGCTCTGCCCGGTCGATCGGAGCCTTCCAGATTTCGCCAGATCCGGCGAGCCGGCGTGGGATAAGGCCCAGACCGCTGCGCGAACGACGATTGGCTTGTGAATGGCGTGTGCTGATCGGCCGGTCCCCGGCGACCATGCCCCAGTCGACATCGTCCCGGTCGCGGTTGAGATCGAGCATGGCACGAGGGGCCTTGGCCACCAACAGGGCTGCTCCGGTAAGGCGCGCGGTCTCGCTTGCCAGCGTGTCGACAAAGCGGTCTTCCAGCCGCAGCGCGCTGTATCCGGCGTCACGCATGCCCGCGATGACAGCCTCTGGGTAGGTCCGTCCGCCATGGGGCGCTGCAATGAGCACAGGAATGGTTTGGTTCACAGGTGCGGTAAATGTGAAGGCAGATTTATCACGTGCGCCGCTGATGAAACCACCGTCATAACGGCGCGAATCGGACTGGAACGGTGTGCGATCAACCATACCCGGAGGCTGCCCGCTCTCATCACTTGTGTCAAAGCATCGCCAAGAAACACGACACTTTTCAGCTGGGTGACAAAGTTTTCTTAAATTCTTCACGCTATCCGGACTGCATGACAGCTGCACCCAATTTGCGAATCCTCCTCGCCGAAGATGAAGATGCCCTGCGGGCCTATCTCGAACGAGCCTTGATCAAGGCTGGTTATGATGTTGTGGCTGTGGCCAATGGTACCGATGCTGCGCCTTTGCTGGAAAGCCAATCCTTCGACCTTCTTCTTTCGGACATTGTCATGCCTGAAATGGACGGCATCGAACTGGCCCAGCACTGCGCCGAGGTGAGCCCTGGCACGAAAGTCATGTTCATTACCGGTTTTGCGGCAGTTTCACTGCGCGCCAGCCGCGAACAACCCCAGGCCAAGGTCTTGTCCAAACCATTTCATTTGCGCGATCTCGTGCTCGAAGTGGAGCGCACTTTCGAAGGGCATGCCGAAGCCTCGCTTTCCTGAGCCAAAACCCCTTGCGCGGCCCCATCAGTGCCGCTAGAGCGCGCGCCTGCCGCAAATAAAGCGGCTTTGCCGACAGTGTGGGCGTATAGCTCAGTGGTAGAGCACTGTGTTGACATCGCAGGGGTCGGGAGTTCAACTCTCTCTACGCCCACCATCGGCACCAAAGGCCCGCCCTCACCCGGTGGGCCTTTTTGCTTTTGTCAGCTTGATCGAACCGTTTTGCGCCAGTTGCGCGCGGATTGTTCGCCGCCGACTTGCACGAGACAGCCTAAGTGCTAAAGCGCGCGCAACACTTTCTCCTCCCGTTTCAGACAGACAACAATCAAGCAGGGCAGTTATGCAAAAAATTCAGGTCAAGAATCCGGTCGTCGAGCTCGATGGCGATGAAATGACGAGAATCATCTGGCAATGGATCCGCGAGCGGCTGATCCTGCCTTATCTCGACGTCGATCTTAAGTATTATGACCTCTCGATCGAAAAGCGTGATGAAACTGACGATCAAATCACAATCGATGCCGCCAATGCGATCAAGGAACACGGTGTAGGCGTAAAGTGCGCCACCATCACTCCCGATGAAGCGCGCGTTGAGGAATTTGACCTCAAGAAGATGTGGCGCTCACCCAATGGCACCATTCGTAACATCCTGGGCGGTGTAGTCTTCCGCGAGCCTATTGTGATCGACAACGTGCCGCGTCTGGTTCCCGGCTGGACCGATCCTATCGTAATCGGCCGCCATGCTTTCGGTGATCAATACCGCGCAACTGACACACTGATCCCGGGCGCCGGTAAGCTACGCCTCGTGTTCGAAGGCGCAGATGGAAAAAACATCGATCTGGAAGTGTTCGAGTTTGAAAGCTCGGGCGTTGCCATGGCCATGTACAACCTTGACGATTCGATACGCGACTTTGCACGCGCCTCCATGAACTACGGCCTCGACCGCAAATGGCCTGTGTATCTGTCGACCAAGAACACCATCATGAAAAAGTACGATGGCCGGTTCAAGGATCTGTTCGAAGAAGTCTTCGAAGCCGAGTTCAAAGACAAGTTCGACGAAGCCGGTATTCACTACGAACACCGCCTGATCGACGACATGGTCGCCGCGGCCATGAAGTGGAACGGCAAATTCGTATGGGCGTGTAAGAATTATGACGGCGACGTTCAGTCCGACACTGTGGCGCAAGGCTTCGGCTCGCTCGGTCTGATGACTTCGGTTTTGATGACACCATCCGGTGACCGGGTCGAAGCAGAAGCGGCTCACGGCACTGTCACCCGCCATTATCGCCAGCATCAGCAGGGCAAAGCGACCTCGACCAACCCGATTGCGTCGATCTTCGCATGGACGCGCGGCCTGATGTATCGCGGCAAGTTCGACGAAACGCCAGATGTGGTTCGCTTTGCTGAAACGCTCGAGCGGGTTTGCGTCGAAACGGTCGAAAAAGGCCAGATGACCAAGGATCTGGCGCTTTTGATCGGTCCAGAGCAGAACTGGCTGACCACCGAACAATTCTTCGAGGCGATTGTTACCAATCTCGAAGCGGAAATGCAGAACTGGTCATAATTTATGGCAAAACGGCCTTCCGCGCGCACGTCTGGTGAACAACTGGGCCGCGCGCGGCTGGTCGTTCGGCCCGCAATGATCAAGGATGTGCGCGGCATCGCCGAGCTGGTCCGCCGCGCATACACCGAACTTCCTCCTTACAAACAAAGCGAAATTCGCGGGCAGATCAACAACTTCCCCGAAGGCTGCTTTGTCGCCATGCTGGACGAGACCATCGTTGGCTATTGCGCATCAATGCAGTTGCCCGAGCCGGTTGTCTTTGCCGATCATGATTGGGACGAGATATCGGGCAATGGTTATGGCAGTCGTCACGATCCGACGGGCGACTGGCTCTATGGCTATGAAATGTGCGTTGACCCCAAGGTTCGCGGGGTCCGCATCGGCCGCCGTCTGTATGAAGAGCGCCGCGCACTGGCCGAAGAACGCGAGCTGACTGGCATCGTTTTTGGCGGACGTATACCCGGGTTCGGCAAGGCGAAACGGCGCAAAAACAATCGCGCGGACACACCGCAGGAATATCTCGACCTGGTGCTCAGCGGCAAGGTCCACGACCCGGTGTTGCGCTTCCAGCTGGCCAATGGATTTGAGCCCGAGCGCATTCTTGAAGACTATTTGCCGGAGGACAAGGCATCGCATGGCCATGCGGTGATGATGGTCTGGCGCAACCCCTATGTGAACCGCGACGAGCCAGTAAAAATGCGAGTGCCCCGCGGGGTCGAAGCAGTCCGGGTCGCCACCTGTCAGCTGCAGGCGCGGGCAGTGAAGGACTACGAGGAATTCCTCGGAGCAATCGAATATTTCGTCGATGTTGCAAGTGATTATGAGTCGGACTTCATTGTCTTTCCAGAATTGTTCACTCTGATGCTGCTGAGTTATGAGGAGAAGGAACTCTCCCCCTTGGAAGCGATCGAGCGGCTCAGCGAGTACACGCCGCGCATTCGCAAGGATATTTCCGAATTTGCGTTGCGATACAATATCAACATCATCGCCGGATCGCATCCCACGCGCATGGATGACGGCGACATTCACAATGTGGCCTATGTTTGCCTGCGTGATGGTTCAGTCCACGAGCAGGAGAAGATCCACCCCACCCCAAACGAGCGGTATTGGTGGAATATCAAGGGCGGCGATACGATTGATGTCATTCAGACTGATTGCGGTCCGATCGGGGTGCAGATTTGCTATGATAGCGAGTTCCCGGAGCTGAGCCGCAAACTGGCGGATGAAGGCGCCCGGATCATCTTCGTGCCGTTCTGTACTGACAGCCGCCAGGGCTACTTGCGGGTCCGCTATTGCGCCCAGGCACGGGCTATCGAAAACCAGTGCTTTGTCGTCTTGTCCGGCAATGTCGGCAATCTGCCCAATGTTGCCAATATGGATATCCAGTATGCGCAAAGCTGTATCCTGACGCCCTGCGACTTTCCCTTTGCCCGCGATGGTATCGCCGCAGAGGCGAGCGAAAATGTCGAGACTCTGACCATCAGCGACGTCAATCTGGCCGATCTGTCATGGGCCCGTGCAGAGGGCACCGTTCGCAATCTGGCTGACCGGCGGTTTGATCTCTACCAGATTGAGTGGGATGACCGGCCCAGCCATGCCGGCAAGACCCGTCCACGGACCGAACCACTGGGACGCTCGACCGTGGGCGGTGGGTAGTATCCGCCCAGTTCATTGAAATCGGGAATGCTGGATGACACGAGCGCCTAGGCGCGCTACCCCATCGGTGTGGCTGGCGAATTAGCTCCTTCCCCAATGTTGTCTGACGCTCTGGTGATTCTGGGCGCGGCTGGCATTGTTATCCCGGTCTTCACCCGCTTCCGCATTACCCCGGTCATCGGCTTCATCCTGATTGGCATAGCCGTCGGGCCATTTGGCCTGGGCGGGATGGTCTACGAATATCCGTGGCTGGGGCATGTCACCATATCCGATCCTGACGGGCTCGACTTGTTCGCCGAGTTCGGGATCATCTTGCTGCTGTTCACCATAGGACTGGAATTGTCCTTCAAGCGCCTGTGGCAAATGCGCCGGCTCGTATTCGGGCTCGGCGCGCTGGAGCTGATGATTATCGGCACATCGCTGGCAGTGGCGCTGTCGATGATGGGACAGTTCTGGACCGGCGCGCTGGCACTTGGCTTTGCCCTCGCTTTCTCCTCTACCGCCATTGTGCTGCCCATCTCTGGTACAACTTCACCCGTTGGCCGCGCTGCCCTGTCGATGCTGCTGTTCGAAGACATCATGATCGTGCCGATCGTCTTCATCTTGGGCGCTATGGCTCCCAACGCCCAGTCGGAAGGTTGGGAAGGCCTTGTCACAACCCTTTGGCAAGGCGGGCTTGTGGTGGCTGTGTTGCTGGTGCTGGGGCGCATCGCCCTGCCCCGCCTGTTTGCACAAGCCGCGCGCACCAAGAGCCCCGAATTGTTTCTGGCTGCATCGCTGCTCGTTGTCATCGGATCGAGCCTTGCAACCGCTGCTGTTGGGCTGTCGCCAATTGTTGGCGCGCTGATTGCCGGCCTCCTGATTGCCGAAACCGAGTATCACGGCGAGGTTGAGTCGATCATGGAGCCGTTCAAGGGCCTGGCCCTTGGTATCTTCCTGATCACGGTGGGCATGAGCATTGATCTGACCACCATCTGGGACAATCTGGGGGCGATCTTTGCAGCTGTGGTCATGGTCCTGGTGTTCAAGGCATTCGTGACCGGACTGTTGCTGCGCCTGATGGGCGCGCGGCGCAGCACCTCTGCGGAAACCGGCGTGCTGATGGCAAGCCCATCGGAGACAACATTGATTGTACTGGCGGCAGCCGGTTCTGCCATGCTGATCCAGCCTGGAACCGCGCAATTCTGGCAGATTGTTACTGCTATCGGGCTGACCGTTACGCCGCTGCTTGCCCGACTGGGACGCGTTATTGCGCGCAAGGTGGAGCCAGCCCCTGAAATTCCTGAAGGCGACCGGGGTGAAAACCGCACCATTATTATTGGGGCGGGCCGTGTTGGACGCTTGATCGCCGATATGCTGGAAAAGCATGAAAAGCCCTATGTTGCGATCGATTCCGATGCCGATCTAATCGAGTATGCCAAGCGCAAGGGTTATCGCGCCACCTTTGGCGATGCAGCGCGCGGAGACGCGCTCACCCGGTTGGGAATAGATCACGCCGACGCAGTCGTCCTGACGATGGACGAGCCTGTGCTGGCCCAGAGGCTGGTAACCCAATTGCGAAAGTCACATCCGGACTTGCTGATTGTCGCCCGTGCACGTGACACCAGCCATGCCGCCGAATTGTATCGTGCCGGTGCAAGCCATGCCGTGCCGGAAACTCTGGAAAGCTCGCTGCAACTGTCCGAGGCCGTTCTGGTCGACATCGGGGTTGCGATGGGCCCTGTTATTGCCTCGATCCATGAAAAGCGCGACGAATTTCGTGAGCAACTGGAGCGCGAGGGAGAGCTTGATCGCAAGCCGCAACTGCGCACCAGCACAGTGGAGGGATAAATGGCACAGAACAAAGAAACCGGTGCGCAACTGACCGCTCAATGCCCGTGCGGTGCCGCCTCACTGGCCATTGAAGCAATGCCAACGGTGCGCTTCTACTGTCACTGCACCATCTGCCAATCGGTCTACCCCGGCGATTATGGCGATGCGACGCTGATGCGAGCTGACAAGGTGTCAGTACGAACACCCGGCACAATTACATTCACGCGCCATCTGGACAAAGGCGGTCTGGAGCGAGGCACCTGCAGCCAATGCAATCACCCTGTGGTCGCCTTCATGAATGCACCGATGATGCCAAAATTCGCGTTTGTGCCGGCGGCAGTCCTTCCCGATCGCCCGGACAAGCCTTCATCAACGCGGCATATCTTTTACGGGACGAGAGCCCGCGACGTACACGATGCGTTGCCGAAAACCGAAGGTGATGCTGCCAGCATGATGGTTTTCACCCCATCGGTGCTCAAGGTCGCATTCGGACGCTAATTGCTTGCAGATCTGCGGCTGATGATGTCACCTAAGCCCCGACTTTAGTCCGGATTGCTGATCTGACAGCCTCCAGAGCAGCATCACCCTGGCTACCATCGGGGCCTCCGCCCTGCGCCATGTCAGCGCGGCCGCCACCGCCCTTGCCGCCCAAAGCCTCCACCCCGACCCGCACGAGATCAACCGCGCTGAACTGCTCGGTCAGATCGTCCGTGACACCAACTGCAAAGGCAGCCTTGCCATCATTGACTGCGCAAATGGCTGCAATTCCTGAGCCAAGGCGTGTCTTTGCCTCGTCGAGGAGGGGGCGCAATTCCTTGGGGTTGAGGCCGTTGATCACCTGCCCGCTGAACGCGGTGCCATCAAGATCCTCGTCCGCTGTAGCCGCAGCCGAGCCCCCGGAACCACCGCTCAGTGCCAAGGCCTTTTGCGCCTCCGCCAATTCCTTTTCCAGCCTGCGCCGTTCATCAAGCAGAGCGGTTATGCGCGCAGGGACTTCCTCTGGCGTTGCCCGGATCGTGCTCGCCGCTTCTTTCAAAGCGTCCTCACGCCCGACCAGCCACATCCGTGCCGCTTCGCCCGTAAGCGCTTCAATCCGGCGCACACCAGAGCTGACCGCCCCTTCTGAAACGATCCGGAAAACGCCGATGTCGCCGGTGGCATTCACATGGGTACCGCCGCACAATTCGACCGAGTAATTGCGCCCGGCATCGCCAGCACGGCCCATCGACAGGACCCGCACTTCGTCGCCGTACTTCTCGCCAAACAAGGCGAGCGCGCCTGCCTCAACTGCGTCGTCTGGGCTCATCAACCGGGTTGAGACCTCGATATTGGCCTGAATTTCTGCATTCACCTCAGCCTCGATCGCGGCAATTTCTCCCGCCGACAGTGGTTTGGGATGGGAAAAATCGAACCGCAGCCGTTCCTCTGCAACCAGCGACCCCTTTTGCGTCACATGGTTACCCAGCTGATTGCGCAGCGCGGCGTGAACCAGATGGGTTGCCGAATGGTTCGCGCGGATCCGGTCGCGCCGTTCGGCATCGACCTGCAGGTGCACGGTTGCACTCTTGCGCAATGTTCCAGCGGCGATCGTGCCTTTCATGGCGTGCAATTTGCCCAATGGCTTGGCAGTTTCGGTGATATCGATTTTCAAACCGTCAGCATCGCTGATGGAGCCAGCATCACCCGTCTGCCCGCCTGATTCTCCGTAAAATGGAGTTTGGTTGGTGACCACGGTCACTTCATCGCCAGCGCTCGCGCTGTCGACCAGCTGGCCATCCTTGTCGACAATCGCCTGGACAATCCCCTCGCCCGATGTGGCGGTATAGCCGGTAAACTCGCTTGCGCCTTCTCGCTCGGCAATGTCGAACCACACCCCGTCAGAGGCTGCCTGGCCAGAGCCCTTCCATGCAGCACGGGCCGCTGCTTTCTGGCGATCCATCGCGCTGTCAAAGCCAGCCCGATCGACACCTATCCCGCGCGAACGCAGCGCATCCTCGGTCAAATCGTAAGGGAAGCCGTACGTGTCATAGAGCTTGAAGGCAGTCTCGCCGTCCAGTTCGCCACCATCTCCCAGATCGCTGGTGGCCGTATCAAGCAAACGCAATCCGTTCTTCAGCGTCTTGCGGAATTGGGTTTCCTCGCGCTCGAGCACTTCCTTGATGAGATCCTGGCCGCGCAACAGTTCCGGGTATGCTTGGCCCATCTCGGTCACCAATGCTGGTACCAGGCGATGCATCAAAGGCTCATCCGCGCCCAGCAAATGCGCATGCCGCATCGCCCGCCGCATGATGCGACGCAGGACATAACCGCGCCCCTCATTGGAGGGCAGCACCCCGTCCGCCATCAGGAAACCACTGGACCGCAAATGGTCCGCAATCACCCGGTGGCTGGCCGCATGCTCGCCCTCGGCCTTGACCGAGGTGAGGCTTTCCGATGCCGCAATGAGCGATTTGAAAGTGTCGGTGTCGTAATTGTCATGCACGCCCTGCATAACCGCTGCGATCCGTTCCAGCCCCATGCCAGTATCGATGGATGGTTTGGGCAAGGCTTCACGCGAACCATCCGCGCCTTGCTCAAACTGCATGAACACCAAATTCCATATCTCTACGAACCGGTCCCCGTCTTCATCCGGGCTGCCCGGTGGACCGCCGAAAATATGATCGCCATGGTCATAGAAGATTTCCGAACATGGCCCGCAAGGACCCGTGTCACCCATTGACCAGAAATTGTCGTTGGTCGGAATACGGATAATACGGTTCTCGGGCAGACCAGAAATCTTCCGCCAGAGATCAAACGCTTCGTCGTCAGTGTGATAAACAGTCGCAGTCAGGCGATCGGGTGCCAGACCCCATTCGCGGGTCAGCAGTGTCCAGGCATGCAAGATTGCCTGTTCCTTGAAGTAATCCCCGAAAGAGAAATTGCCCAACATCTCGAAAAACGTGTGATGCCGCGCGGTATAGCCGACATTATCAAGGTCGTTGTGCTTACCCCCTGCCCTCACGCATTTCTGCGAGCTGGTGGCGCGCGGTGCAGGAGGGGTTTCAAGGCCGGTAAAGGCATTCTTGAACGGCACCATACCCGCATTGATAAACATCAAGGTCGGATCATTGTAGGGCACCAGGGGCGCGCTCTCCGCCTCGGCGTGGTCAGCCCCGGCAAAGTAATCCAGAAACGAGCGGCGGATATCATTGGTCGACGTCATGAACAGCAATTAGGCAATCCTGCACTGACCGACAAGGCGTGATTGGCTTTGAACAGGCCAGAACTGGTCGTGTTTATTCACGCAGCTGGGGATTGATGCGCCAGAAGCACAGATACAGCCGTAATATTGCGCCCCGATCGCATCGGTATCAGACCAGCATGCCCCCATGTCATCTGATGGAGTGAAGCCCCGTGTCTGCGCACATGAGCATTGCCTGCCCAAGACCCACAACGAAAAGCCGGCGCGGCTTCCCATAGGGATGCTCACGCCGGCGTTCCGTTCTTTCGGGCAGTCTCGTTATCGCCCGCTTGAGGTTATGCGTCAGAGTCCGCGTCCGGACCTGCCATCATCTCCTCGGCCACCTCGTCGGTGCGGCCGCGGATGGCGGCTTCCAACTTGGCGCAAATTTCGGGGTTTTCCTTCATATAGGTCTTGGCATTCTCGCGGCCCTGGCCAATCCGAATGCTGTCGTAAGAGAACCAGCTGCCTGACTTCTCGACAATGCCGGCTTTCACCCCAAGATCGATAATCTCGCCAATCTTGGAAATGCCTTCGCCATACATGATGTCGAATTCGACCTGTTTGAATGGGGGGGCAACCTTGTTCTTGACCACTTTGACACGAGTCGAATTGCCGATCACTTCATCGCGATCCTTGATCTGGCCGGTCCGGCGGATATCGAGACGAACAGAGGCGTAAAACTTGAGTGCATTACCGCCCGAAGTCACTTCCGGATTGCCGTACATCACGCCAATTTTCATCCGCAGCTGGTTGATGAAGATCACCATGCACTTGGAACGGTTGATCGACCCAGTTAGCTTGCGCAGGCTTTGCGACATGAGGCGAGCCTGAAGGCCAACATGGGAATCACCCATCTCACCTTCGATTTCCGCCCGCGGAACCAGAGCCGCCACCGAGTCGACCACCAGAATATCAATCGCATTCGAGCGCACCAGCGTATCGGTGATTTCAAGCGCCTGCTCGCCAGTGTCGGGCTGCGAAATAATCAGCTCATCAATGTCGACGCCCAGCTTCTTGGCATAAACGGGATCAAGCGCGTGCTCTGCATCCACGAAGGCCGCGGTACCGCCCGCCTTTTGCGCTTCGGCAATAACGTGAAGCGCCAGGGTGGTCTTGCCCGAACTTTCAGGGCCATAGACTTCGACCACGCGTCCCTTGGGAAGGCCGCCAATGCCCAGCGCAATATCCAGTCCGAGCGAGCCGGTCGAAATTGCTTCGACATTCATCGCTTCCTTCGAACCCAACTTCATGGCCGAGCCTTTGCCGAATGCCCTGTCGATCTGGGCAAGCGCGGCGTCTAGCGCCTTTTGACGATCCACGGATTTTTCCTTTTCTACCAGCTTTAGATTCGTCGCCATCGCACGGCCTCCTTCGCTTGCATAGGGGCATGACAGAGTTTTAAACTGCCCCCTTGTTGGAACCCTATGTATCGGGTTTGTTCCACAAGAACAAGAGGGGAACGAAAATATTTTTGGCGGCCTTTATCTGAATGTCAGAAAATCTTAGCTGATAGGCTTACTTGGGGAACTCTGCTGGCTTGAAGCAAGGCTATACGAACGATGCTATTGTGCTGCGTCTACCGTAGCTGCACCGCGCAACACCATCGCGACCTTGTCACCGATTTGCTGCACGCTGAATGGCTTTGGAATAAAATGCATCTTGGGAATGTCGATGTCCTTGCGCAACTGCTCCTCGGCATAGCCGGACATGAAAAGCACCGGGACATCGGGTTGCAATTCCCGGATTGCTCGCGCCATTGCCGGCCCATCCATTCCGGGCATCACCACATCGCTGACGATCAAATCGAATTTGCCGCCCTTGATGATTTCGGCGAGGCCCTCTTCACCGTCGCTGCACGCCGTGACAACATAACCTGCCCGGGCCAAGGCGCGCTGGGCAACCGCGCGGACCATATCCTCGTCCTCCACCAGCAGGATGCTGCCCCCACCAGACCATTCGCTTGAGGCGGCAGGTGCCGCTGCAACCGGCTTGCGTGGCACCTCCCCCTGATGAACAGGCAGATAGACCGTGAACTGGGCCCCGATCGTCCCACTATCGCCATCCTCAACATTGCTGGCGAAGATAAACCCGCCAGACTGCTTGACGATACCATAAGCGGTCGAGAGGCCCAGTCCGGTCCCCTTGCCCTGCTCTTTAGTTGTGAAGAACGGTTCAAACAGCTTGGGCAAGGCATCGGGCGGGATGCCACCACCAGTATCCTTGACAATCAGCACGGTGTAATCGGCTGCAGGCAGAATGTCGGACCGCATGTTGGCAACGTCGCGCGCGCTCAGATTGTGTGTCGAAAGAGCAATACGCCCTGTGCCATCGCCGTTCGACTGAATGGCATCGCGCGCATTGACCGCCAGGTTCATGATGACCTGTTCCAATTGCTGCGGATCGGCGCGGACGGGACCAAGATCGCGATCATGCTGGACGCGGTAGTCAATCTTCTCGCCAAGCAAACGTGTGATCAGGGGCCCAACCTCACTAACCACATCGGGCAGTTGCAAAATTTCCGGGCGAAGGGTTTGCTGCCGCGAGAAGGCAAGCAATTGGCGAGTTAGCGCGGCGGCCCGGTTCGAGTTCGCCCGGATTTGCTGAATATCATCATAATCGCTGTCGCCCGGCGTATGGCGTAGCAGCATCAGGTCGCAAGTCCCGATAACTGCGGTCAGCACATTGTTGAAGTCATGCGCCACCCCGCCAGCCAATTGACCAACAGCCTGCATCTTCGTCGCTTGGGCAACCTGCCGTTTGAGCTGGGTTTCCTCGCTTGAGTCAGACAGGCTGAGCAGCACCGCCGCCTCGCCCAATCCGCGAACTCCGGCGAGGCCAAGAGACACCGGCTCGTCCGGGCGGCCGGTCATCCGGATCGCCATATCGCCATTGGTGGCAGGACCCCGCCCGTGGCGGCGCACGGCATCAGACAGAGCGGCCTTGTCCTCGTGGACCACCAGATCGGTCGGAAAAGCGGGCAGCCCTTTGCTCTCTCGCTCTGCCGAACGCAAGAAGGCATCATTGCAAAACAAGAAGCGCCCGTCCCGATCGGTCATTGCAAGTCCTAAGGGAAGCTGCGCCAGCAAGGCTTCCAGCTGGGCGACACCTGCCTGCGAAGAACCGTCCCAACCGCCACCAATGCCGACACCGCCATCAACCAGTAGCATCAATGATTGCGCTTCGTCGGGACCTAGCGGGCGAGCACTGTCTGGATCATCCAGACCAATGTGGATCAGCGTTTGCGGTGTCCCGCCCCGCCCCTCGCGCGAGAAGAAAATGCGCTCGCGATCATCAGAACGCAGGAAGGAAACAAAATCCTGGCCAACCAAAGTTGCCGAGGCATCGCCAGCAGCGCGTTCTGCAAAACCTGCGCTGACGGACTTCACAATGCCATCGGGCGTCGTGATCGCAGCTTCTATGCCCGCCCGGCTCAGCATTCTTCCAAAGGGTCCGGTGACATCATAACTGGTCAGGCTGTCAGCGATTTCCGGCATAATAGGGGTAAAGCGCCAGATCAGGTGATCTTCACCGCGACCGGCACGCCTGGCGTTGATCGTCCAACCTTGAGCGGCCTCGTCATCAGCGCCGAAATCAGTGACTAAGGCCTCTCCATCACGCCAGGCCTCACGCGCCAGCCGGGCCAGGACTTCGAGGTCCGAACGGTCAAACGGCAGGTTTGGCGGCGCATTGCTGACCCCAAACCAGTCGACATAATTGCCATTGGCGCACGTCAGCCGGTTGGCTCTGTCGGTTATCGCAATGCCAACACCTGGCTGTTCGATTGCTGCAACGGTAACCGACCAGTCAGGCCCAGCAATTTGATCGCTCTGAGGGGATGCGCGCATTTTCTCGAGAGCCAGTCCAGCGGCTAGCAGGACTGCCGAGCCCAGCACAAAGGCAAGGCCGAGTGCCATCTGCCCGCTGGCAAGCCACATGATTGTGCCGCTGGCCAGCATCGCCACCACGATCCCGCCAACCAGCAGGGTCGGACGCATGCTGTCCCCCGCCAGCGTGGGCATGCTCAATGCACCGTCACGCTTCATTGGCCTCCAGACGCTTGTCGAGTCGTGCCTCCATAATCCTCAGACGCTTCGCCCGTTTGCGCGAAACGATGATGCGCCACATCATGCTGGCAAGCAAATATCCCATGGCGGCCGACACGATAGCCAGTGTGACAAAACCGAAGGCCGTAACCCCTGCCAATTCAAAGAACTGCGCTAGGACTCCGCGATCATCGACAAATTGACCGGCCGCCTCAGCCCCCATGGCAGCGTCAATGTTCAGCATCAGTTCCCCGACCTGCTTTGCAATGACAGCCCAGAAGGGAAAGGTGAACGGATTGGTTACGAAGGTCACCCCGACCGACAGCGGAACATTGGCCCGGGCTGGCAAGGCCAGGAAAGCTGCGAGAAAAATCTGACCCAGCGGAACAATGAAAGCTGCGAAAAGGCCAAGGGCGACCCCGCGCGGAACGGAGCGGCGCGTGAAGCGCCACAGTTCGGGAGTCAGGAAACGATGAGCAATCGGAGCCAGATATTTATTGCGCGCCAATTCATCCCGCTTGGGCATGAATTTGCGGAGTGTATCCGCCAGCCAGGTCTTGGATTGTCTCAGTGTCATGACGCAACCAGCGCCTTGCTCGCCACAGGGCGCTTGTGCAAGTCAAACCGGACAATTTTCGGCGAATTGGGCATCACAATCGATATGGGTAGCATGCACTCCCTGACCAAGGGGTGAATCAGCGATTTTCGCGCATCAATCGCGCCTTGTCGCGTTTCCAATCGCGTTCCTTGATTGATTGGCGCTTGTCATGGGCCTGCTTGCCCTTGGCCAGGGCGAGCTCAACCTTCGCTCGCCCTTGCCCGTTGAAGTAAATCGACAGCGGCACCAGCGTCATGCCCTTGCGATCAACAGCGCCGAAAAGCCGGTCAATCTCGCGCCCATGCAGCAACAATTTGCGCGGTCTGCGCGGCTCGTGATTGTTGCGATTGCCGTGACTGAATTCGGGAATGTTAGCATTGATCAGCCACACCTGACCATCGCGCACTTCGGCATAGCTTTCGGCGATGCTGGCCTCGCCTGCGCGCAGGGCCTTCACCTCGGTTCCCTGCAGGGCCAGTCCCGCCTCGAACTTGTCTTCGATGGAATAGTCGAACCGAGCCCGGCGATTTTCCGCCACGCTTCTCTGCTTGTCAAAGGTTTTGGGTTTGGGACGGGCCATGATGCAAGCGCCTCTACGCAATCGCGCTGCAAATGAAAAGACGCGCGGCTGCTGACGTTTCGGAAACCCGAATGCCACCAAACTTTGGCAACCCTATTGTCTAGAGAAAAAGAATAAGGCAGCATCATATTCGGCGCTCTAGGGATCGGCGCCAATGAATTTGGGGACGCGATATGATTTCATCAAAAGTTTTATTGGCGGCAGCCAGTGCAAGCGCACTGGCCATGGGTGTGACTACCGCACTTGCGGCCCCGGCTGCGCCGGCCAGCAGCAATGCAGTTATGCAGGACATGCCCCCATTGTCCGCATATGGAGAGCTGCCCAGCATTGAAGATGCTGCAATCTCGCCATCGGGACAATTCTTTGCAGCGCTGGTTACGGTGGATGGCAAGCGCCTGCTGGTTGCCTTCGACCAGAACAACAAGCCGATCTCCTCGACAAATGTCGACACGATGAAGGTTCGCTCGTTCGAATGGGTTGGCGATGATCGTCTGTTACTCACCTACAGTATCACCGAAAATCTCGGCTATTCTTTCACGACGGACAAGCATGAATTTGACGTCGCCACCATTATTCCGATGAACAACAGTCTAAACGGCAAGGTGGTCTTTTCAAACCGCCAAGGTCTGGTCAATGCTGTTTTCGGGAATTACGGTATTCGCAAGATCGACGGACGATGGTACGGTTTTTTCGGCGCGCTTGAGCTCGCCAGGGGAACGCGCAACGAATATGTCTTCAAGCACGGTCGCCCCTACCTCTATCGCGTCGATCTTCAGGATTACACCACCAAACGGATTGCGCTGGCAGCAGACGACGGGCAGCGCAGCGACTGGCTGGTGGACGCCCGCGGCGAGGTTGCGGTCAGTTACGAGTTTGATCGCGAACGAGGCGATTGGTTCATCCGCAATGCCGATGGAGACAAGATTGCGCAGGGGAAATCACCTGAAGGCAGAATCGGCCTGGTTGGCCTTGGCTCTGGTGGTCAATCGGTAATCTACTCACTTGGATCGTCTGGCGAGGGATCGTCATGGCTTGAAGTGCCTCTTAGCGGTGGCACATCGAAGCCTTTTTTAGAGGATGTCGATGTCGAGCGGGTCTTTTTCGATCGGGCCACAGGATATTATACCGGCTATCTGCCCGAAGGGGATGATTCCAAACCGGTGTTTGCAAATCCTGCCCATGGCGATGCTGTCACAAAAGTGCGCCAGGCGTTCAAGGATTACGATCTGCGGATGGTCAACTGGAGCAATGACCTTAGCAAAATGGTGGTTCGGACAACCGGCGTAAAAGACAGCGGGACATGGTTTTCGGTCGATGTCGAGAATCTCGCAGCCAAGGCATTTGGTTATGAACGCATGGCGGTCGAGCCGAGGCACGTAGGACCGTTTTCGACGTTCGAATACACCGCCTCTGACGGAATGGAGATGGACGGCATCCTGACCCTTCCCCCGGGCCGCGAACCGACGAATCTGCCGCTGGTGATGATGCCCCATGGCGGCCCGCACAGTTCGGACAAGGAGCGGTTCGATTGGTGGGCCCAAGCGTTTGCTTCGCGCGGCTATGCCGTGTTCCAGCCGAATTTCCGTGGCTCGACCAATCGCGATTATGACTTTCGCCGGGCGGGCTATGGCGAGTGGGGTCGCAAGATGCAGACTGATAAATCGGATGGGTTGGCAGCGCTGGCAGAGGCCGGGATCATCGATCCCAACCGTGCGTGTATCGTCGGTGCAAGCTATGGTGGTTATGCCGCCCTAGCCGGCGTGACATTGCAGCAAGGTATCTACAAATGTGCTGTTGCGGTCGCCCCAGTATCGGACATCAGGCGAATGTATGACGAAGATTACAAGGCATCGGGCAAGCGCAAGGTCACCCGCACGGTGATGCTTGAACGGTTGGGCGATCCTGACGGATGGAACAATGTGTCACCTGAACGACATGCGGCAAACGCCGATGCACCGATCATGCTAATTCATGGCAAGGACGATACTGTCGTCCCCTTTGTTCACTCATTCAAGATGGCAGATGCTCTCAAGGATGAGGGCAAGCCCTATGAAATGATCACTCTGGAAGGCGAGGATCATTGGCTGTCGCTTTCCGAAACGCGGCACAAAATGTTGGCAGCATCAGTGGGCTTCGTACAGAAGCATAATCCTGCCGACTAAACGCTTACACCAACCCGGCGAACTCCAACGCCTTGTCGACCGCCTCACGCGAAGGCTCGCTGGCAGCAACAATCGGCAGGCGCACGTCAGGTTCAACATAGTCCAGTACCCGGCTCAATGCGTATTTCACTGGTGCTGGGCTTGCATCGGAGAACATGGCGTAATGCAACGGGAACAGCCGGTCATTGAGCTCGCGCGCTTTGGCCAGTTCATTGGCGGCAATCGCCGCCTGAAATTCTGCGCATAGCGCTGGCGCGACATTGGCAGTGACCGATATCGCCCCCTTCCCGCCAGCTGCATTGTGCGGCAACCACAGCTCGTCATTGCCAGACAGCTGGCAGAAGTCCTTGCTCAACCCCATTCTGTGGTCAGCCACGCGGGACAGATCGCCGCTAGCATCCTTGATCGCAATGATCCGGTCAGGATATTTGCTCGCCAGCTCTACAACGGTTTCGTCTTCAATGTCGGTAACGGTGCGGCTCGGCACATTGTAGAGCACGATTGGCAGATCGCTGTTTTCGGCCAGATAGCTGAAATGCGCGATCAGGCCAGCCTGGCTCGGCCTGTTGTAATAAGGTGCGACGCACAGTCCGGCAGATGCGCCGGCTTTTTTCGAAAAGTTCATGTGCAACAAGGCGTTCTGGGTGTCATTTGACCCGCACCCGGCGATGATCGGCACCCGTCCGGCGGCCTGTTCAATGCAGACTTCGATGACCCGGTGGTGTTCGGCATTGGAAAGCGTCGAAGCCTCTCCCGTCGTTCCGCAAGGCACCAGCGCCGCGCTGCCCTGCTCGATTTGCCAGTCCACCAGACGCCGAAAGGCGCTCTCATCGAACGCTCCGTCGCGAAAAGGAGTCACCAGAGCGGGAATTGATCCGCTGAACATTGCAGTTTGACCTTTCTATGCCCAAATTCCGCAAGGAAATCTGGGGTTCACCCCGATGGGATATCGCACTTCATTCAGCGCCTGATAAGGAGCCCACGCATATTATGTCCAGCATGGTTCGCAATTCTATGATTTTTCGTGCCTTCGTCGGCCTCCCCCTCCTTGCTTTGACGACGGCGGCACCGGCGCAAGATCCAGCCAGCTGGGACAAGGCGCGCGCGCAATTGATTGCTCAGCAGCCAACCGGAATGGCGCGGGCTGTCAGCCGGTGGGAAGATCTCATTGCCAACCGTGATCTCAGTTTTGACAGCTATGCCGGTTTTGTGCTGGCCTATCCCGATTTCCCGCAGGAAAGCATTCTGCGCACCCGGGCGGAAAACGCACTCGACCGCGAGGCTCCATCGAGCGAAGCGCTGCTGGGCTTTTTCGACGCAAACCCGCCGCTCACCAATTCCGGCAGGGCTCGCTATGCTTTGGCATTGGCGGCATTCAACCGGCCCGAAGCGCCAGATGTGGCGCGCGAGGCATGGCGTGGTGGTTCGATGAGCGGAACAGCAGAGGCCTATCTGCTTGGTCTATACGGCTCGCAATTCACCAGCGATGACCACATTGCGCGGATGGATGCATTGCTGTGGCAGGGTGATGACGAAGCCGCGACCCGGCAGATGATCAACATCGCCCCAGGCGATCGCGATCTTTACATGGTGCGACTGGCACTGGCCCAAGGCCAAAGTCCGGGGGCCGCTGGCCTCACCGTGCCTGCCGGTGCCAGCAGTGATCCGGGTTATGTCTACAATCTGGCGCGGCATTACCGCAACAATGGCCAATTGCCCCAGGCCATCGGCCTGCTCGCCAATCGGCCCAAATTCACGCGCCTGCCGCACGATGCTGAGGATCTTGTCGGCGAGATGCTGAGGATTGCCAAGGGCGCAAGCTCTGGCCAGGCCGCCCGCATTGCCGGAACGGTCGATGATCTGTTCCCTGCTGGTGCTGACGTTAGCGAAGAAAGCTTCCGTCTGCGCGATGATTATACGTCGCTGATGTGGCTGGGCGGCACCAAGGCGCTGTGGAATCTGGATGATGGCAAGCAAGCTGCACCCTTGTTCTACCGTTATGGCGCAGCAGCCCGCACCCCGCAGACCCGGTCAAAGGGCTTCTATTGGGCTGGCCTCGCCAGCCAACGGGCCGGCGACATGGCCGAGGCCACCCGGTACTGGAACCTGGCAGCGGAATATCCCGACCGTTTCTATGGTATGCTGGCACTCGATCGCCTCGGCCGCCCGGTTCCCGCGCTCGACCAGCGTGCAACCGCAGAAATCACGCCTGAGCAACGCGCGTCCTTTAATGCCCAACCGCTGACCAAGGCGGTGCGAGAAGTGTCGCGCGGTGTGCAATGGCGCACCGGCATCCGGTTCTTCCGCGCGATTGCCGATCAGGCGGAAACGCCAGCCGAGCACCTATTGGTTGCAGAGCTGGCCAAAGAAACCGGTCGCCGCGATTTGGCCGTCAATCTTGCCGAGGCTGCGCAGGCCCATGGGCTGGACGGGTTTACCATCATCGGCCACCCGACCCTGCAATTGCCGCAAGGATCGGACTTCACGCTGGTCCATGCAATCACCCGGCAGGAAAGCCAATTTGCCCAGAACGCGATCAGCCACGCCAATGCGCGCGGCCTGATGCAGTTGATCCCCTCCACCGCGCGCGAAGAGGCGAACAAGGCCGGTATCACCTATATGTCAGCCAGCCTGATTGATGATGCGAGCTACAACATTCGGCTTGGCAACAATCACATACAGCGTCTGCTTGCCCGATACGATGGCAGCTATCCGTTGGCCTTTGCCGCCTACAATGCGGGCCCGGGGAATGTGAACAAATGGCTGCGCGCCAATGGCGATCCCCGCACCGGAGCGGTGGAGTGGGTCGACTGGATTGAGCGTATCCCATTCTTTGAAACGAAAAATTACGTCCAGCGGGTGGTCGAGAACGCTGCCGTTTACGAGCAGCTTTATCCTCAACGCACGCCCTATGGGAATGCGCGCACAGCCAAAGACTTCCTGCGCTAGGGCATAGTTCCAATGAAGCCGATGGGCGATCCGATCAGTCCGGCTGGCATGGCGGCTCTCAAGGCGCGCTATGATCATTTGCTGGGCACGGAACGGCCCGAAATTGTCGAGATCGTCAGTTGGGCTGCGGGCAATGGGGACCGCAGCGAAAACGGCGATTATCTGTACGGCCGCAAACGGATGCGGGAGATTGACCGTGAACTCGGCCATCTATCCCGCCGGATGAAGGCTTTGCGCCTGGTTGATCCGACGGAGCAGCCCGACATGTCGCGCGTGTTCTTCGGCGCCCAGGTCGAGATTGCCGATGAGGACGACCAACGGCGCACTCTGACTTTGGTGGGCGACGATGAACAAGACGCTGGCGCTGGCCGGATTGGCTGGAATTCCCCCCTCGCGCGCGCATTGCGCGGGGCAGAAGTGGGGGATTTGCGCGTCGTAAAGCTTCCCGAAGGCGCAAAAGAATGGGAAGTGATGGCGATCACCTATGATTAGCATTCGCCCCGCCCTTGCCATTGTGGCAATCGCTGTCACTGGCTTCATCGCCGCCGCGACGCCTCCGGCGGTGTTTGCTCGCGACAGTCTGGGTGTCTACGCCGATTGGGCCGTCTTCAGAGATATGAATGTACCGCGCTGCTATGCAATCGCACGGGCAAACCCACCTGTGCGCGAGAGCGAAAAGCAGCGTGATTACACCCCATATATCAGCATTGGCACTTGGCCGGAACGTTCGGTCCGCAACCAGTTGCATTTACGCTTGTCGCGCAAGCTTGCGCCCAATCGGCAGATCAGACTCGCGATTGGTTCGCGGCGGTTCAATCTGACCGGCGGTGGCGGCGATGCCTGGGCCCAGAACCCGGCGATGGATGCTGCGATCATTGCCGCCATGCGGTCTGCAACCCGGTTGAGCGTAACCGCCACCGATGCCAGCGGAAAACGGTTCACCAACCGCTACACACTGGAAGGTGCTGCAACCGCAATAGATGCGGCCACTCTGGGGTGCTCTCCGCGCAGCCTGCAACAGGCGCAATCACAAAACTAGCCAATCACGCGCCGCGCTCCTATATGGGCGCGATCCATGGCCGATACCAATCTCATGTCGATCCCCGGACAGGTGGATCCCGTTCCCGTCGCGCGTGACATAACGCCGCGCGCCGATGGACGCATTGACCTGATGGGCCTGCCAAAGGCGCGCATCCGCGAATTGTTTGAGCAGGCCGGTCTGGATGCGAAGCAGGCAAAATTGCGCTCAAAACAAGTTTTTCACTGGATCTATCACCGCGGGATCAGCGAATTTGCCGAAATGACTGATCTGGGTAAGGCAATGCGGCCATGGTTGGCCGAACGCTTTGTCGTGGCCCGGCCCGAAGTGGTGGAAGCGCAGGTTTCCTCTGACGGAACCCGCAAATGGCTGTTGCGCACGCCCGATAGCCACGATTTCGAGATGGTGTTCATTCCTGACGCGGATCGCGGCACGCTATGCGTCTCGAGCCAGGTCGGCTGCACGCTCAACTGCCGGTTCTGCCACACTGGGACGATGCGCTTGGTGCGCAATCTGACGCCGGGCGAGATCGTCGGGCAAGTCATGCTGGCGCGCGATGCACTTGGTGAGTGGCCCAAGGGCAAGATGGATTTCGCGGAGATTGAAGACGAAGCGGAATATACCGCCGATGGCCGTCTGCTGACCAATATCGTGATGATGGGCATGGGAGAACCGCTCTACAATTTCGACAATGTGCGCGACGCGCTCAAACTGGTGATGGATGGCGAAGGTCTTGCCCTATCCAAGCGGCGCATCACCCTGTCCACCAGCGGCGTGGTCCCGATGATGGAGCGTTGCGGCGAGGAAATTGGCGTCAATCTGGCAGTATCACTTCATGCCGTGACCAAGGATGTCCGCGACGAGATTGTGCCGATCAACAAGAAATACGGCATCGAACAATTGCTGCAGGCATGCGCAGACTATCCCAGCGCATCAAACGCGCGGCGGATCACCTTCGAATATGTCATGTTGAAGGACAAGAATGACAGCGACGAACACGCACATGAGCTGGTTCGCTTGCTGCGCGAGTATGACCTTCCGGCCAAGGTCAATCTGATACCGTTCAATCCATGGCCCGGGGCCACTTACGAGTGTTCTACGCCCGAGCGGATCAAAAGCTTTTCCTCAATCATTTTTGATGCCGGGATCAGCGCACCGGTGCGCACTCCGCGTGGGCGCGACATTGATGCGGCCTGCGGCCAGCTCAAGACTGCTGCGGAAAAGAAAAGCCGGGCTCAGCTCGACAGGGAAGCAGCTCAGGTTCAAGCAGCGAATTCGTGACGCACGACAAAGCAACCATCGCATATTACGATGGCAACGCTCCACGCTATTCAGCCAGCATGAAGCAGGATCGTCATCGCCATCTTGATCCGTTCCTCGATCAACTCAGCGCCAATGCGGAAATTCTGGAAATTGGGTGCGGTGCCGGACAAGATGCCGCTCATATGGTATCTCGTGGTTTCACGGTTGATGCCACAGACGGCGCACCTGCGATGGTATGTGAAGCAAACCGGCGCTTCAATTTGGATGCCAGGATAATGCGCTTCGACGAACTGACAGCCTGCGAAAGCTATGACGCGGTCTGGGCGCATGCTTGCCTGTTGCACTTACCCCGTCAAAACGTGCCTGATGTTCTTGCCCGCATATATCGCGCCTTGAAACCTGGAGGCTGGCACTTTGCCAACTTTAAACTGGGGGATGAAGATCACCCGGATGAGGGGCGAGACCCGTTGGGCCGATGGGCCAATTTGCCTGACAAAAACTGGCTGAGGGATAAATATGCCGGGGCTGGCTTTGAACTGATTACGGAAGACGAATATGTCGGCAATGGTTCAGACGGTGTCATCCGCGATTGGTGCGCATTGACCGTCAGAAAGCTGTGAGCAAAGCGTTCACAATCGATTCTGTGTGAACTGGCAAGGCCACATCACTGCACGACCGCGAATGTGCGCCGTGAAAAAGAAAACCGGGCCCGGTTGGGCAGAGAAGCTGACGATAAAGAAAACTATGGCGCACAGCCGACCGAACTCAACTCATCGCATATTGAGTAACTTTAATCTCTTACCTGCGAACTTCCTAGCATACCGCGCATGAAAACGGTGCGGACACGTAAAGGAAGATAAAGATGAAATCATTATTGTTCGCTATTGCTGCTGCTTCAGTCAGTATTGTCGGATCACCTGCATTTGCTGCAGTTAATAGTAATTCTGCCGCAGAACATATTGTCGAAAACTCGTCATCGGTTAAAACTGGTACAGTATTCAGAATTGACAATGCTGAAAACAAGCGCAGCCATCGGGGCGCTGTCTACGGCAAGAAATTTGGCACTTACAAGGGCAAGCATTTTTCCCGCAGCTCGCGTAAGCATCACAGCAAGCGCAGTTTCTACAAAGCCAAGAAGTTTTACAATTTCAAGCATCATAGCCGTCATTACGACGACCACGCCGTCAAACATCATGGCCACGATCGCCATCACGACCATGATCACCATCATGATTCTCACCCGGATCGGCATCACGGCGGGCATGAGATTGCCAAGAAGTACAAGAAGTACCGCGACTAACCGATGATCACTTGAAATGGCTATTGCCAGGGCTTGATTATCAGGCTGAAACGGACGCCCACCAGGCAACTGGTGGGCGTTTGTTTTTCGCGGTACATCTGCTGCTTCCGACGCCTGTCGGATTCGGGAACATCAAACGCATGACGTGGACCATAGATCAAATCTGCACTGGCAAAGCGGTGCCCTTCCGTGGCGAGGAAAAGAGCGCGTTCGCAAAAATGCCAGTTTGCGGTTCGCTGGATCTGGGAAGCGAAGGCCTGGCAGGAGACGAACAGGCTGATCGCAAACATCACGGCGGGCCTGACATGGCGCTGCACCTGTATCCTGCCGATCACCATCATTTCTGGCGCGAGGAATTGGGAAATTTGGTTCTACTGGGAGAGCCCGGCGCATTTGGCAGCAATCTGGCGGTTGCGGGACTGGACGAGAGCGATGTTACTATTGGTGAGCGATTTACCCTTGGCTCATCCCTGATCGAGATCAGTCAGCCGCGCCAGCCCTGCTGGAAGATCGAACATCGTTTTGGTATCAAGGGGATAGTAGCAAAGATCATCCAGACGGGCCGTTGCGGATGGTATTTCCGCGTCTTGGAGCCTGGCCAAATTGCAGCGGGCGATCAGTTGGAACGCGCTGAGGCAGGCCATGATGGCTGGAGCGTTTCACGCGCCTTCTTGACTCTGTTCGGACCCAATGCCTCCACCCGAGATCTGGCCGAATTGGCCGCACTTGAGCGGCTAAGCGCAGACCACAAAGCAAGAGCCCTGAAACGCGCAGGCTAATATCTACCCCGAGAAAGCTGTCAGCTTTCCGCCCTGCGATATCATGGCGCAGCGCCCGCCAATCCATACCGTGCCATTGCCATCATCCTCGCACAGTACCAGACCATCAGCGCCGACCTTTTGCCCCTGCCCTGCGGTGTAGCTACCTTGCACAATGCCTTCGCTGAACAAGTGTACCGCAACGCCAGCGTTGAAGCTGCCCGTCACTGGGTCCTCGACAAAGCGTTCGTGCGTGTCGGCAAAAAAGGCGCGCAATTCCCAATCGCGCCGCGCGCCATCAGAGTTTGGCCCGGCAAGGCCTATATCCGTGCCCAAGGGCGCTTTTGCAGCGGGTTCGGCCGCCAGAACATCCTGTGCTGATTTCAGCCGGAGCAATTGCCACTGGGGGCCGTTGACGACGTGAACCGCCTCGACCAGAGCGCTTTCGTCGATCCCGGTCAGCGCAATTGCACGGTCACGCTCCTGATCTGTAAGCGGTTCATGGCGAACCATTGGCGGAGCTGCAAATGCCAGGTGATCTTGCCCTCCCTCGCCCAACTTAATGTCGACCAGTCCCACTCCGCATTCCTGCACCACTCGGCCAGATCGCGACGGTGTCCCACCCCTCTGCAACCAGGAAAAGCAGGATCCAAGCGTAGGATGCCCTGCAAAGGGAAGCTCGCCTCCGGGATAGAAAATGCGCAATCTGTAATCCGCGCCAGCTTCCGTCGGTGGCAGCACAAAAGTCGTTTCTGAAAAGCCCAGCCACTGGGTCAGCTTCAACATCTGATCCGCTGACAAATCATCCGCTCCATGAACCACGCCGAGCGGGTTCCCGCTTAAATCCGCGTCGCAGAAGACATCGATCAGATCGCATTGCATTGTCATCTTGAACCCCCTTGTCGAACCGCAGGCCTTGTGCTGTCGCTCCGGAACCTATGCAAGCTTTGTAAATTCTGCTCCATAGAAATGATGCAGCGACCACAAGTTCTTGTCACTGGAGGATCGGCCCGGGTCGGAGGGGCGATTTCCCGCCGGTTCGCTGATGCAGGGTGGCATGTTGTCGTACACACCCGCGAGTATGATCCCGAGAACCAGGCCTTTGCCGACAGTCTTCCCTCTGCCGAGGTGGTGGCTTGTGACCTTGCTGATGGCAATGCCGCCTGTGCCATGATCGAAGCGCTGAGCGGTCGGCTCGCCGATTGGCGCGTAATGATCAATTCCGCTTCCATATTTGAATATGACGATGCGAAGGCCATCGACCCGGCGATCGCCCGCCACGCCATGCAGATCAATGCGATCACTCCGGCGCTCATGGCACAGACCTATCTCGCCAATGCGAACAGCAGTTCCGGCCGCAAGGTCATCCAGATCACCGACATGAAGCTGAAAAACCCCAATCCCGATTTCTTCAGCTACACCATGAGCAAACATGCGCTCGATGCCACAATTGCCATGTTGTCCGAGGCGGCAACACTTCCCGGTAATGATATTTACGGGCTGGCCCCCGGTGCAATCCTGGCCAGCCATGACCAGAGCGAGGAAGAAACTGACATCTCCCATCGCCTCAACCTGCTCAAGCGCAAAACGGGCGCTGATGAAGTGGCTGATGCTGCCTACTTCCTTGCTCAGGGCCACTTGGGCAGCGGCCAGACACTGTTTGTCGACAGCGGCCAGCATCTATTGTCCCAATCACGAGACGTCATCTACCTCGCTCGCGAAAGGGCATCGGGATAAACTGGTCAGTCTTGCATCCAAGTGATTGCGTAACAAATGCTTTGTTTGTTACGAATTGATAGTACTGCCACACCATCAAGGACACCCGCGGCGCATGGCCAACCCACTCATCGATCGTTTTCTGTCGTCAGCCATCAAGCATGGCCGGCTGACCATCACCATGGCCTCAGGCGAGAAATACGAATTGGGCCAGCCCAAGGAGGGTTTTCCCGAAGTTGCCATCCGGCTGACGGACAGCAAGGTACCGCGCGATATTCTGCTCGATCCCAGACTGGGCGCGGGCGAGGCCTATATGGATGGCCGCATTGTCATGGAACAGGGCGGTATCATGGAGCTGGTGCAGCTGATCCGCGCCAACAAGCCATGGGATCGCGGCGGCGAGCTGAAGGCCCCTTCACCACTGAGCGGCTTCAAGAACAGCGTCAGCTTTCTGGCCAATTCCTTCAACAAGGCTGCCTCGTCCAAGCGCAATGTCGCCCATCATTATGACATCGGCAATAACCTGTACGAGCTGATGCTCGATCCCGAACATATGCAATACAGCTGCGCCTATTGGGGACCGGGGGTAGAAACCCTGTCCCAGGCGCAAGAGGCAAAGCTAGCCCATATCGCGTCCAAACTGGCCCTGCGACCCGGTGACCGTGTGCTGGATATCGGCTGCGGCTGGGGCGGCATGGCGATCTATCTCGCGACGAAATTTGACGTAAAGGTCCTGGGTATCACGCTGAGCGAGGAACAGCTGGCGCTTGCAGTCAAACGGGCCGAGGCAGCAGGCGTTGCCGACAAGGTGACTTTCGAACTGGTCGATTATCGCGATCTGCCGGGCCGCGGTGACAAGTTCGACCGGATCGTCTCGGTCGGCATGTTCGAACATGTCGGGCGGCCGCAGTTCGAAACCTATTTCCGGTCCTGCGCCAATTTGCTGGAAGAAGATGGCGTCATGCTGATGCACACCATCGGCAGGCTGGGTGGACCGGGCAAGACCGATGCCTTCACCAGCAAATATATTTTCCCCGGCGGCTATATCCCCGCTCTGTCAGAAACGATCGCGCCATCGGAGAAGGTTCGCCTGATCCATACCGACGTCGAGGTGCTGCGCTTCCATTACGCCAAGACCCTGCGCGAATGGTACAAACGGTGCGAGGCAAACAAGGACGCGATCATTAATATGATGGACGAACGGTTTTACCGGATGTGGACGTTCTATCTATCTGGCGCCACCGCTGCTTTCGAAAGTGGCAGCATGGCCAATTACCAGATCCAGTATGTCCGCCGCCGTAGCGCACTGCCGATGACCCGCGATTATATCAGCGAGACGGAAAAGACGCTGATAGGCTGAATTTCCTGTCCTTGGAGCGATTGGCGCGGCCCTGGGATGACTGAAACTGGGTGGGGAGCGGACCTAGTCGTCACCGTAAAAAGTATGACCACGGTTTATCGGTTTGAACGCCATCATATAGGACGCCTGCGATACTTCCTCAGCCTCCATGACCAATTCTGCTGTCTTGTCACTCAGCCAACCAGTTTGATCGTCGAGATTGCTTGAAACGCTCTTCATTGCCTTGGAAATCGCCATGTGTTGGTCAGAGGCCAACACATATCTTTGGCAATAAAAACCATCAGGCTGCTCGACCTCAGTATCGCCTTCAACCAAATCAACTGCCCAGCGTAACCGGCCGTGGATCAAAATATGGAAGCAGCGCATCGTTCAAATTCGCACATAACTGCTGTGTCCGCAACTGGGTCGCGAGCGCAGCTTCTAATCCGACCACAAAACGCTCCCGCCCCCTCACCCGGCTTCCTTCGCAAACCATTTGTACACCGGGCCAAAACCAAGCAGTCCTGCACCAATGAAGGGCAAGGCAACCACCCATATCCGCACCCCGGTCAGCCCTTGTGGGCTGGCAATGCTGATCGCTGCTGTCATGGCCAGACCAATGCAGATCGCCAACACGCCGAAAACAACGCGCAGCTTTGGAACTGTGCGCCCTCCCCTGATCGGCAGGAACACGCGTTCATGCCGTGCAAAGATGGCAATCATGGGAAGCAATGCTGCAATATAGAGCGCGAACCATACAGGCCGGCTCCACCACCACGCGGCTGTGCCGGGGAACAGGTCGAGCCCGATCCCGCCCATGACCCACGCAAGCACCATCACCAGGACAAAGGCGGTCAGATGCCAGAGATAGACGGTCATGATCATACCGTTCATCAACACTGTGGCAGTCCACAATGCGGCATTGTCCAGCATCTTGCGGCCCAACGGCTCAAGCGCCAGCACCAGCCCGGTTTGTGTCATTCCCAGCGCCAGCAATGCGATGGTGGGCGGCATGGAATTTGTCATCTGCGCGCCCGGCACCCCAATCATCGCGATGGGATATGGGCCCAGCACAGTCAGAAAGACCAGCACGATCGAACTTGCCGCAAACCAGAAAAGGCGATGAGCCGTGGTGCGAAAGGCTCCTGAAAGCCAGGCATAACCCAGCTGATGGATGCCCACCCAGACGAACAGGAAATTGAGGAAGTTGATGTAGGGGATTTGATATTGGAGAGTGAGAACATCGATCAAAATCGCAGCGCTGACCAATAAGAAGCACGAGCGAAAACCAATCTTCTGCCACGCCTTGTACGTCAGCGGCGTCAACGCTGTGACCAGCAGATAGACCGCCAGAAACCACACCGGGATCAACGCCAGCTCTGTCGCCATGCGAACATTGCCCCGGTCCATTCCTGCCAGCGTCATGGCAAAGGCCAAAACCGCCCATAGGAGCAATACTGGGAACACCGGAGTGATCAGGCGCTGCACTCGGCTGGCGAACCAATCCCGATAGACACCGGTCTGCCCTGTCTCTGCCTTGCGTAATTGCGCGCTCCAACTCACGCCATTGGAATAACCACCCACCAGGAAGAAAATCGGCATGACCTGAAAACCCCAGGTCAGCCATTGCGACCAGGGCAGTATTCCCAGCAAATGGCCGCCCTGCACGGCGCCGTCGCTATCAATATAGGGTGCAGCCACCAGCCAATGCCCGATGACGACAGCCAGAATGGACAAGGCTCTTAGAAAATCCACCCAGCGATTACGCTCTGGCGGCGCCATGGCCGCCATTTCGCTCGCCTTGGCCCACATACCAGCTTTCGGCTTTTTCACGTCGCCCTGTGCCAAATGCACTCTCCTCCAGCGTCCATTTCAGGATATTGGGTCTTGTATCGGGTAAAGCAACAATTGATCACCTCCACGCTATAGCCATTGCCCCTTGCTGGCTGTCCTGTTAGCGGCTGCAGCAATTCCGTTCAAAACGAGTGCCCAATGTCCGATATCAAACGCGTCGTCCTCGCCTATTCCGGTGGTCTTGATACATCCGTCATTGCCAAATGGCTGGAGGTCGAGCGCGGCCTCGAAGTGGTTACCTTCACCGCCGATCTTGGTCAGGGTGAAGAGATCGAGCCTGCGCGCGAAAAAGCGCGCGCCATGGGCATTCCGGACAAGCACATTTACATCGAAGACCTGCGTGAAGAATTCGTGCGCGATTTCGTCTTCCCGATGATGCGCGCCAATGCCCGGTACGAAGGCGACTATCTGCTCGGCACCTCGATCGCGCGGCCGCTGATCTCCAAGAGACTGGTCGAGATTGCGCATGAAACCGATGCCGACGCAATCGCTCATGGCGCCACCGGCAAAGGCAATGATCAGGTTCGCTTTGAACTGAGCGCCTATGCGCTTGATCCCGGTATCACGGTGATCGCACCGTGGCGCGAATGGGATCTTACCAGTCGCACTGCCCTGATCGCATGGGCAGAAGCGCATCAGATCGCCGTTCCCAAGGACAAGCGAGGCGACAGCCCGTTCTCTACCGATGCCAACCTGCTGCACACCTCGTCCGAGGGCAAAGTGCTGGAAGATCCGTGGGAAGAGACGCCGGATTACGTTTATTCGCGCACCGATAACCCGGAAGACGCGCCCGACACGCCCGAATATATCACCGTGGATTTTGAGCGCGGCGACGGTGTTGCCCTCAACGGCGAAGCGATGAGCCCGGCCAGCTTGCTCACAGCACTTAATGATCTGGGCCGCAAGCATGGCATTGGCCGGCTTGATCTGGTCGAAAACCGCTTTGTTGGGATGAAGAGCCGCGGCATGTACGAAACGCCGGGCGGTGAAATCTACGCTCGCGCGCATCGCGGCATCGAACAAATCACGCTGGATCGCGGAGCGGCTCACCTCAAGGACGAGCTGATGCCCAAATATGCAGAGCTGATCTACAACGGTTTCTGGTTTGCACCTGAACGCGAGATGCTGCAGGCGGCCATCGATCATTCGCAGGAGAAGGTGACCGGAACGGTTCGCCTGAAGCTGTACAAAGGCAATGCGATCCTTGTGGGCCGCAAAAGCCCGCACTCGCTCTATTCCGAAGCGCATGTGACCTTCGAAGATGATGCCGGCGCCTATGATCAGCATGATGCGGAAGGCTTTATCAAGCTGAATGCCCTTCGTCTCAAACTGCTGGCGCAGCGCGACCGCAGCAAATAGCGGCCAAACCTGCTCGCAAAATACGGTCGTAGTTGACCGAAGCTGCTGTTTGCGACGAACTGTTGAGTTATCCACGCGCGTCCACAAGTGATCTGAGGAAAAGTGGATAAGTCGGGGTTGCATCCCTTGATCGAATCGCATTCCCGGCGCAGTTTCAATTCATCGGAAGGGCAAAGAGGCTCCACCGGAAAACAAGGCTTAGGCCTTGATTTCCAAAGGAAAATCGAAACCATTTCGACGCGGTGGTGATTGTCCACGCGGTCTTTGAGACAGGTCATGACGAAGGCTTCGGCCAGACGCAAGGCAGGTTGTTTGAGGAGAACGCGATCGCTGATCCACCGGATAGGCCGAACATTCGGCAACCGAACGATGGAAGGTGAAAGGCTTCGGCCAGAAACCAGCCGCTTGAGAACGGATGCCAATATGGATGATCGGTCTCGGTACCTCGGACAGCAGGTACGATAGGAACGGACTTCGGTCCGGACGTATTGGAAACGCTGAAAAAGGAACCGGATGCTGGCGCGAGCGCCGGTCGAGAAGCCAGCCAATTCGTTGGAGGGTGGAACATCGGAGGCCAAGTGCTTCCTGAAAGGTTCGCCGGACAGGAAGACCACGCGCTGGTAAGAGTGGGGTCGGCAGAAATGCCGGCCCCATTTGCTTTGACAGGGATCGAACTTCGAACATTTGATCTTTTCCATCGCGCTCAACAATCCATCCTGAAATTTGCTCGTTTCGCGCCGTAGCGCCTCGATTTCGCGCCTAAAGACCGCGCCCGATTTGCCTACAGGCCGGATTTTCACATATAGAGCGCCCTATGGAGAGGGTTTTCCAATCTCACGCGCCCATGCGCCGTGCAGGCTGGCTGGCACTGATCGGCTTGCCCTTCATCATGGCACAAACTTCGTCGGCCCAGGATCAAACAGCTTCGGCGGCGGCGGGGCAGCCCTTGCTCGAGCAGACATCCGTCCTGCCAGACCCCGAAATTATCCCCGAGGCCGAATTCGAGGAGCAATTTGCTCCCTTTGACGAAGAACCGCCGCTTTTCGATCCCGACGATGCGCCCAAGGCGGTCGACATCACTGAAATCGACCCGCCAATCGAGGAATCGCAGGTCATTCGCGAGCTCGGCACAGGACACGCATCCTATTACGGCAAACGTTTCCATGGCCGCCTGACCGCCAATGGAGAGCGGTTCGACATGAACGCCATGACTGCGGCCCACCGCACCCTGCCTTTCGGCAGCCTGGTCAAGGTCACCAACCCGCGCAACGGCCTTTCCGTCGTCGTGCGGATCAATGATCGCGGCCCGTTCATCAAAGGGCGCGTGATCGACCTCAGCCGGGCAGCGGCGCAGTCCATCGGCATGATCCGCCGGGGCCACGCCCGCGTGACGATGGATCTGGTGAAGAGCTAGGGCCCTTCCCGCCCGAACCAGCCGATCACCCGGTCGGCAGCGAAATCCCCGCGCGGCCCGCACAGGTCCGCACGATCGCCTCCACAGCCTCGCGCCCTTCACCCAGCATATCGGTGATTTCGACACCCTTGGACGCCATTTCATCGGCCATACAGGTGCACAGTGCATTGCCCTTCGCAGCATCGGGCGCCATCCGGCCAAATTGCCGCTCGCACTTGGCGATTGTTGCATCGCGCACGTCCTCTGCGCTTTGCGGGCCGCATGCGCTGAGCAAGGCTGCCCCCACCATAGCTCCCAAACCTGCTGCATAACGCTTCATCGCGGACCTCCCCAAGCTGTTGCACGATCAATGTTGGTTACACATGTTACACAGTCCTGAGGCAAATTTCACCCCCCGCGCAGCACGGCGCTCTCCCCCGCCCCGATGGTCCACCACCGGGCCTCCCCCGCCTCGAACGCTTCGAGCTGAAGCGCCTCTGTCTCGCCCGGATCGCCCCACTCGCGCACGGGCGGTGCAGACAGCGGCCGCGCGGCCTCCATCAGTGCGATGCGGTGGGCGAGTTCGGGCACGCCAGGGGGCGGCTCGGCCTGGCGCCACTCCTCAAAGGTCTCTTCCGGCGCCTCATCGCGCTCATGCTCTGCGGCACACTCTCCGCTGCGGCCATAGTGGTCGAGCATCGCGTCAAAATCCTGTGCCGCTTGCGCCAGAGCATGATCCTGCGCCTTAGCATCGAGCCGCGCGATATGGGCGAGCAGCAGGCGGCTGTCATAGCGGCGGCGCGATCCGATTTCCTCGCCGTGGTAGTAGATTGTCTCCTCCACTCCGTTGAGCGCGCGGTCGGCCAGCACTTCCTCGGCATGGGTGCGCGCGACCACCATGACCACGTCCCACCCATGGGCGAAGTGGCGGCAGGCGCGGCGCCAGCGATAGGCCGTCATGGGGGCAATGGCGATGGAGCGGCAGGCGGCGCGGACATTACCGGTGAGGGACAGCGCCTCGAGGAAGCGCGCGCGGCGCTGGTTCATCGCGCGATTCGAGGGTTGCCGAGGGGAACAGGGCTCTGACGGGTGATCGAGGGAAATGGGGAGGAGTTGGGACATTTGGGTTTCCTTTTTGATTAAGCCTCAAGCGCCGGCGCTCACCTCCGTTCGCTTGGCTATCCTCGCTCACGCGACCTGAAGGTCGCATCGCTGCGGGCGCGCGGTCGCGCTTGCGGCGCTTCGCGCCGTGCTCCGCGACCAAGCCAGCTAGGGAAATTCGGGTGAGTAGGAAAATGCTCGCGATAAGAGCGCTAATCCGGCGAGCGACCAGCGAGCCGCAAGGCCGTTACGTCCTCATGTAGCGTAGCGATAGGACATCAAAAACGCCCGCCCGCAGGCCTGAAAGGCCGAGGATATCGCAGCACGGAGGTGCTGCGGAACACAAAAACTCGGCGTCCAAGTGCGAGCCCGGCAAGCCCTGCACTTCTTTGGAGACCAACGCTGGGAAGTAAGGACAGCCCTTCGACAGGGTCAGGGCAAACGGTTCTCGGTGTCGCGCTTGAGGCCAAACAAACCGATTATACTTTGAATTTGATGTAGGACAGCAACTGTTCTAGCAATCACGATTCACAGCATTCCTAGTTTCGTAGTTCTCAAGCCAGAATTTCTCAAATAACAAAGATAAGAAGGGGACTCAGCTTGCGAAAAATTGAAAACCTAATCCGTTCTGTGACAATCAAATATTATCGATCGATCAACAACGAGCGGTTGAAAGATCTAAAGCAGGTCAACGTGATCACAGGCGGGAACGATATAGGCAAATCCAATGTCATCCGCGCTTTGAAGCTCTTTTTTCATGGCACCAATGATCAAGGAAAGCCGATCTCTTTTTACGACGAGTTCTCGCATTCGCGTCTCAATGTCGTCCGCAGAGTGTCAGTAAAGGGGAAGCAGTTTATTCAAATCGAAGTTGAGTTTAACTGTCACGGTGCTTTCCAAAAAACACTGCCTGATCGATTCAAAGTAAGGAAGACATGGTTTAAAGATCCTTCCGTGCCGCCTCGTATCGACAATGATCTAGATAAGCATTTTAAAGCGGGCAAGATTCAGTCAACTTTGACCAAAGCAGAAGGTAGTCTTCAACGTTTCCTAGGCTCAATCGTATTTACATATGTTCCGGCCATTAAGGATCGTAACTTTTTCAGTACGATCATTGATGAATTGCAAGCTGTTTTAGTGGATCACAGGAACAGCCAAGATTCATCTTTCGACACCGAACTCAAGGCATTCAATTCTGAGTTGCAGAAAACAGCATCTGAGCTTCGGACTGAATTCGAAGAGCGTACTGGTATTTCAGCTCGTATATCGCTTCCAACTGACTATCGGGAATTGTTCCGTGCATTCAAAGTGAGCACTGAAGGCGACCTTGGGGATAGCGTCTCTCTGGATAGTCGGGGCGACGGCATTAGAGTTCGCTTTCTACCTGCGATCATGAATTACATAGCAGAGCGATCTGGTAAGCAACATATTTGGGGGTTTGAGGAGCCCGAAAACTCAATGGAGTATCGCCGCGCCTTTGAGCTGGCAGAAGCTTTCTCAGAAACTTATTCGAACAATGCGCAGATATTCATTACGACCCACTCGCCCGCATTCATCAATATCAGAGATGAGAACCAGGCTGTGTTCCTTGCTTCCCGAGAAGGTGCAGATTCAGTTCTGCATAGGCTAACTGCCAAAAATGTTGAAGAGATCGATACCGAAGACCCTGATATCGTGATCGCGAATGAGCTTGGTCACATCCAACTGATGGACTCGTTGAGAGACAAACTGAGAGAAAGGATCGAATTTGCAGAAGAGCTTAGCAAAAAAGCAGAGAAAATCATTGAAGAGCTCAAGTCATTACAGGCTCCAGTGGTGCTAACTGAAGGGCGCCATGATCCCAAGATCTTGACGGAGGCTTGGGCGCGGCTTCGCGAGACTGAATTACCCTTTGCTATAAAGTCTTGTAGTGCTGTGCCCGAAAAGGAGGGAGAAGCCGCAGGCGCGGACCAGCTTGCTAGTTGCCTGCGATCGGTTCTTCCCGATCACCCTCACATTGTAATTGGAATCTTTGATCGAGACGAAAGCGGCAAGAAGGCTTGGAAGCTTGATCAAAACTTCACCTCCCAAGATTTGTTTGCAGATGTTAAAGCGTCATCGTCTGGCCGCGCGTTTGGGATCCTGCTTCCGGTTCCGAGCCATGAGCCAAAATTAGAACACAGCATGACACATTGTATTGAACTTATGTTTCCGGAAGCTGCTGTGCGTAAGGAAGTAGATGGAAAATCGCTCGAGCTAAAACCTCTTAAGATCGTCGAAAGGATTGGAAACGTCGAACTGAGCACAAAGGACGGGAACGAACTTTGGCAGATGAGGGTTGGAAAAGAGAAGAAGCATTTCGCGGAGAAGGTTGTCCCGTCCTTAGCTGACGAAGACTTCGCAGAATTTGAACCTCTCTTTCAAAAAATTGAGCAGATAATCGCTGACGAAAACTAGAGGCTAGACACTCCCTACTCCGCCGCCTCCCGAGCCGCACTCCCGCGTTCCAGAAACGGCTTTCTTGTTTAGCCTCAAGCGCCGGCGTTCGGGTGTCCTCGCTTCGCTCGTTCAGCTGCGCTTCCCGCTCACTTGGCTATCGGCCTAACCGGCCGGCGCGCGGTCGCGCTTGCGGCTCGCTAGACGCTCGCCGGACCATTCTCGGCCAGTAAGCTAGCTCTTTTTCTCCAGCATCGGCTTCAGATAAGCGCCGGTAAAGCTGCGCGGTTCTTGCGCCACCTCCTCCGGAGTTCCTTCAGCCACAATCTCGCCGCCGCGCACGCCGCCGCCCGGCCCCAGATCGATAATATGGTCCGCCGTCTTGATGACATCCAGATTATGCTCGATCACCACAACAGAGTTCCCCTGATCCACCAGACGATGCAGCACCTCCAGCAGCTTGCGCACATCTTCAAAATGCAGCCCGGTGGTCGGCTCGTCCAGAATATACAGCGTCTGCCCGGTGCTGCGCTTGCTGAGTTCCTTGGCAAGCTTCACCCGCTGCGCCTCTCCGCCCGATAGCGTGGTCGCCTGCTGACCCACCTTGACGTAGCCCAGCCCCACCTCGTTCAGCATATGCATCTTGTCGCGGATGGGGGGCACCGCCTTGAAGAAACCCTCCGCATCCTCGATCGTCATGTCGAGCACATCGGCAATCGACAGCCCCTTGAACTTCACCTCCAGCGTTTCGCGGTTGTAGCGTTTGCCGCCGCACTGCTCGCACGTGACATAGACGTCGGGCAGGAAGTGCATCTCGATCTTGATCAGCCCGTCACCCGTACATGCCTCGCAGCGGCCGCCCTTCACGTTGAAGCTGAACCGGCCCGGCTTGTATCCGCGCGCCTGGCTTTCCGGCAGGCCGGCAAACCAGTCACGGATATTGGTGAAGGCGCCGGTGTAGGTGGCCGGATTGCTGCGGGGGGTGCGGCCGATGGGCGACTGGTCGATCTCGATCACCTTGTCGCAATATTCCAGGCCGGTGATTTTGTCGTGCGGCCCGGCGATGACCCGTGCCCCGTTGAGGACCCGCGCCGCGCCCGCGTGCAGCGTGTCGACGGTGAAGCTGGACTTGCCGCTGCCCGACACGCCCGTGATGCAGGTGAAGGTGCCCAGCGGGATGGAGGCGGTGACATTGGTGAGGTTGTTGGCGCGCGCGCCATGGACCGTCAGTTTGTGGCCATTGCCCTTGCGCCGGGTTTCGGGGACGGCAATCTCTCGCCTGCCGGTAAGGTAGTCGGCGGTGAGCGATTTCTTCGCGCGCATGATCTGCTTGAGCGTGCCCTGCGCCACCACTTCGCCGCCGCGCACACCCGCGCCGGGGCCAAGATCGACGATATGGTCGGCCTGGCGGATCGCATCCTCGTCATGCTCGACCACGATCACCGTATTGCCGAGGTCGCGCAGGCGTTTGAGGGTTTCCAGCAGACGGTCATTGTCGCGCTGGTGGAGGCCGATGCTGGGCTCGTCCAGTACATAGAGGACGCCCGAGAGCCCGCTGCCGATCTGGCTGGCGAGGCGGATGCGCTGGCTCTCCCCCCCTGAAAGCGTGCCCGAAGTCCGGTCGAGGTTGAGATAGTCCAGCCCGACATTGTCGAGGAAGCCCAACCGCTCGTTGATTTCCTTCAGGATGGCGCGGGCGATCTGTTGTTGCTGGTCGGTCAGCTTGCCTTCCAGCGCGAGGAACCATTCCTTGGCATCGGACACGCTCATCTTGGTCGGTTCGGCAATGTCGGTGCCTGCAACCTTTACGGCAAGAGCCTTCTCATTGAGGCGTTTGCCACCACAGGTCTCGCACGGCTGTGCGGTCTGGAACTTGGCCAGCTCGTCGCGCATCCAGGTGCTTTCGGTTTGCATCAGGCGACGGTTGAGGTTGCCGACCACACCCTCGAACGGTTTTTGGACGGTGTACTGTTTACGCCCATCCTTGAAGGTGAGTGCAACCGGCATGCCGCCAGTGCCGTGCAGGATGATGGAGCGCTGATCGGGCTGCAGTTCGTTCCACGGCGTCGTGAGGTCGAAGTCATAGGCCTTCGCCAGGCTGGCCAGCACCTGCATGTAATAGGGCGACGGCGGGTTGGACTTGGCCCAGGGCACGATCGCCCCCTGCTTCAGCGTAAGCGCCTCGTTTGGAACAACCAATTGTTCGTCGAACAGCTGTTTTTCGCCCAACCCGTCACAGGTCGGACAAGCCCCCTGCGGAGCGTTGAAGGAGAACAGGCGCGGTTCAATTTCTTCAATCGTGAAGCCGGAAACCGGACAGGCAAATTTCTCGCTGAACACGATGCGGTTTGCAGGGATACCGGTGCCCTTCATTGCGCCGCCCGCAGCGCCTTCGTCGTCACGACCCCCCAATTCCTTGGGCACAACGCCATCGGCAAGGTCGATATAGGCCAGCCCCTCGGCCAGTTTCAGCGCGGTTTCAAAACTGTCGGCCAGGCGCGTTTCGAGCCCCTGTTTGATCGCCAAACGGTCCACCACGACTTCGATGTCGTGCTTGAATTTCTTGTCCAGCGCCGGCGCTTCCTCGATCGGATACATTTCGCCATCGACACGCACACGGGTAAAGCCGGCCTTCTGCCATTCGGCCATTTCCTTGCGGTATTCGCCCTTGCGACCGCGCACCACCGGCGCGAGCAGATAGACCCGAGTGCCTTCGGGAAGCTCCATCACCCGGTCGACCATCTGGCTGACCGTCTGCGCGCTGATTGGCTTTCCAGTGGCAGGCGAGTACGGCACCCCTACCCGCGCCCACAACAGGCGCATGTAGTCGTAAATCTCGGTCACGGTTGCAACGGTCGAGCGCGGGTTGCGGCTGGTTGTCTTTTGCTCGATCGAAATGGCTGGAGAGAGCCCGTCGATATGTTCAACGTCAGGCTTCTGCATCATTTCGAGGAACTGGCGCGCATAGGCGCTCAAGCTCTCGACATAGCGCCGCTGCCCTTCGGCATAGATCGTATCAAAGGCGAGCGAGCTCTTCCCGCTGCCGGAAAGGCCGGTGACCACAATCAGCGCATCGCGTGGCAGGTCAATATCAATCCCTTTGAGATTGTGTTCTCGCGCGCCGCGCACGGAAATTTTTGTGAGTGACATGATCGTTTGTATGTTCCGCAAATGTTCCAGCTAGTCAAGGGAGCGCATTTCATCACCCACAATTGGCCTAACCCTGCTCTGACTAGCACCCGAGATGGGGTGCTGGCTTGCAAAACCAACCACCGGATCGGTAATCGGGTCCAGAACAGGAAAATAATCAAGCGAACCCCGCCGGGCCCGTGGTGACCTATAGGATTTCTGAAGTGCCACAGGGCTTCGCTGCACGCTAGCCATAAGACCTCTTTGCGAGACTTCCCACCGATGCTCTTCGGGTCGCACCCAGAGCGGGTATCCCGCAAGAAGACCCAAGTGGCGCCCGGCTCATTCGGAGTCGGGCGTTTTTGTTTTGGATGATCTTGGCAGTCAAAGCCGCGTCACCGCGCAGCGAGTGTGGTCAAAGCAAAGGGCGCGACAGACCTGCGACCCCAGCCTGCTGCGCAATCTGACCGATCCATTGCGCCACCATGGCAATCTCTTCGTCCACAACCTTGCTATCAGCCGCTTCAGCTTCGCTGGACAGTCGTTCGCCAATGTCGCCCCCGCCCTTGGAATGGGTCGAGAAAACAGGCCCTGATACCATGGCTTCAATTGCGTCATCAGCAAGGTTCAATTGCATGAATTTGCTGGTCGCTTGCAGAGTATGCGCCCGCTTGGTGTTGAAGGCATCGCTTTCCAGGCTGCGCATACGCCCGCCCAGGGTGCCATCCAGCAACATGGCAAAATGACGCTGCTGTAAAAACCAGGCCAGCCCGGCATATTGAAGATCGGTTGCCTCAAACTGGTCGCTGGGCGACATGCCCAGATCCAGCGGCGCAAATTGCATGACATGGCTGTACAATCGCCGTGCCCAGCGTCTGCCGAACATCCCTTTCTTGTGCACCGACCGAAGGAAATTCTCGACCGGGCCAGTCAGCAGGATCGCTTGAGAAGCCCCGTCATGCGCCATCATCGCCGGGATCAGGCCATTGGCAGTGTTGGACGGTTTGACGATGACCGCTTCTCCAGTGGCAAAGGGGCGCGCAAGTAACTGCAGGACTGCCGGCAGCAATTCTCTGGCCTGCTGGGGCGCATAGGCAAGATCGTTGAGAATGCCCGGCTCGCTCAGCCCGATGGAGGAGCCGGGAAAGTCCATTGCGCGGCTGAGCAAGGTTGATCGCACAAAGGCAGAATGGAAGACAAAATGCAGCCGTCCAGCCGGAATGGATGCGCTGCCCTGTCGAGCAAGTTCTGTCAGCGCACCGGCTTCAACCCATTGCTGATCGCCTGATGCTGGCTGATAATCGGCAAGAAACGCCTGAGCGTTGATCGTGGTGCGATCCAGCCGGGCAAACAGCACGCGATTGGTCTGTGCGTCGAAACGGTGCGGCATCCAATGGGCGTCACTCACCATGGCAGAAAGATCGGGCACCAAATTCTCCTGTGAGCGCGCTACAGCCAAGCCATTACATTGCGCGGCCTAATCGAAACAAGCCACCTTGCACAATTGCCGATATTGCGCGAACGCTGCTCAAAACAGGACCCAGTGATGACATTCGCCCTAAATTCCAAACACGATCCAGCCTCCCTCGCCGACCAATATGCCGAAAAGGGGCGGATGCAATTGCGTGATATCCTTGTGCCCGATGCGGCAGAGGACATTTATCAGCGATTGTACAAGGCCCCGTGGCACCTGGCCTATAATGAGGGTCTGAAGGTGCATGAGCATACGCCCGAGCAATTACAGAACATTTCTCGCGAGAAGGCCGCGGAAATCCAGAACAAGGTCTATAAGGGCGCGCAGCAGGGCTACCAGTTCCTGTATAACCATTTCCCCATCTCCAGCGCTTATTTCGCGCAAGGGGGCAAATCGGTCTATGGCGAGCAAGGCGACGCGCTGTTTGCCGTATTCGAATATCTCAACAGCCCCGCAATGCTGGATTTCTTCAAGACATTAACCGGCCACCACAACACAGTCTGGGTCGATGCCCACGCTACTCTCTATCGCGCAGGACACTTTCTGAAATTTCATACTGACGAAAACGCCAAGGAGCAGCGCCTGGCCGCCTATGTGCTCAATTTCAGCAAGGACTGGGGCCGCGACTGGGGTGGCTTGCTGCAATTCTGGGACAAGAATTACGATGTAGAATTGGCCTACAGACCTCTGTTCAATGCCTTGAATATATTCAGCATTCCTGCCGATCATTCGGTCAGTGTGGTGGCCCCCTATTGCCCCGGCTTGCGATTTTCGATTACTGGCTGGTTGCGTGAAGGCCAGCCAGGCGGACCGATCAAGGGTTGGCAGCCTGGCTAGTTGGGCCGATGTCGGTAAAAATTGCGAAGCAGACCACCCTCAGCTTCTGACTTGCGTTTCCTGTACCGAGGGGGGCATCGCCCCGACTGTGCGACAAAAACGCTGAATTGTGGACCTTTTCCCGTGCTGCATACGTTGATGGTGTAAATGATCACGGACGATTTGGTTCTGCTCCGCGTTGACCGCGTCGAGTGCCAGATGGTGTCCGTGAACGCCCCGCATCGGGGGTGAACAGACACACAGGAGCATCCCCATCGTACCTTCAGATTGCCACAAGGGACCGCGCCGTGCGCCCAGCGGCCCCGCTTATTTTCGCAAGCGCGACCGCGTAAAAGCGCTCATTCGCAAAATGCGCAAAATGCGCAAAAGACCCAGTGGCGTTGACCGTCAACGCCGGTTTCACACAGACCGCAAGGTCAAGCGAAAGGCGGCTCTGGCCCTGTCCGCCAGCGTCCTCAGCTTCAACTCGGGCAGCATCAGCGCCTCTGGACCCGGCCAGCCGGTGACCTCGATCATTCTGACGCCCAACGCAGCCAATGAGCAGGTCGACATTCGTGCTCCTGCCAGCCAATTGAGCGTCAGCGACGAGTTCAAGGAAGCCCTGATCGAGGAAGAAGGTGTGCGTGAGGTCGTCTATCGCGACGTAGCCGGGTATCCAACGGTGGGCGTGGGCCATCTGATCACGCCAAAGGATAATCTGCGCGTCGGCCAGCGGATCAGCTATGACCGCATTCTGGAACTGCTCGATCAGGATCTGAAAATTGCCGAGCAAGGTGTTGCCCGTCTGGTAGGCGACTTGCCGCTCTATCAACATGAATTCGATGCTCTGGTCGACCTGGTGTTCAATGTTGGCGAAGGCAACGTTTCTCCGGCCAAGAGCCCGCGCCTGAACGCCGCCATTGATGCAGGTGATTATCAGGCAATCGCCGATGAACTGGATTATCGTACGGCGGCAGGCAAGGTCGCGCGCGGTCTGGTCTATCGCTCCGAGCGCAGGGCAAACATGTTCATGTCGGCGGAATACGAAAATCCGCGCGAGGCGGCTTAATCTGCTGAACAGCTGTGGGCACCTGTCCCCTAACACTCATGCGCATATGTAACCTGCACACATCGCCGCGCGAACGTCTTCACAAGGTTCAGTTATTGTCGGTCGCTTGCGAAGCAAGGCCTTCACGTGCTTAGTGGGTTTGTAGAAGTTGAAGACATTACAATCACTGTCGCTTAACGACGTTGCAGCCACAATAATGTCAGGCTGCGTATCTTATCAGGACACAGTTCTCATGACCTCTATTGAAACCGGCTCGGATACCGCGATCCCGCAAGGTACAGGCTATTTCTCGCAAGACAGTTCATTGCCCTTCTACGCGCCCGATTTCGATCAGGTGAGCGAAGAGGATTTTCCTCCAGCCTTCGAGCAGGGAATGGATATCCAGCGCGCCGAAGTGGCGGCAATCGTGAACAATCCAGCTGAACCGACTTTTAACAATACAATTGTCGCGCTGGAAAAGTCAGGCCGGATGCTTGACCGGGTCAGCTCGATGTTTTTTGCCCTGACAGGGGCCAATACCACCGACCGTCTGGACGAGATCAATACACGGATCAGTCCGCGCCTCACCGCGCATGGCGATGCGATCAATCTCGACCCGGCGCTGTTTGCCCGGGTGAAGGCAATCTATGACAATCGTGCGGCGCTCGGGCTATCCGGTGAAGATGCTGTCCTGCTTGAGAAAACCTGGCGCGACATGGTCCATGCCGGCGCGATGCTGACGCAAGAGCAGCGCGAGGAAGTCAAACAGATCAATAGCGACCTCTCTGAACAGACCACCTTGTTCAGCCAGCTGGTGCGTGACGGAACGCTCGATAATGCGCTGATCGTGGACACTGCTGAGGAACTGGCGGGCCTTTCTGATGGAGAGCTTGCTGCAGCGGCCAAACTGGCAGCCGACAAGGGGCAACCCGGCAAATACGCGATTGCCCTGCAGAACACTTCGCAGCAGCCGGTGCTTCAGGTGCTTGAGAACCGCGAGACACGCGAAAAACTGTTCCAGGCCAGCCTGTCGCGCAATGACGAGGGCGACGCCTTCGATACGCGTAAGGTTCTGGCCCGCATCGCTGCTTTGCGTGCACGTAAGGCCAGCCTGTTCGGCGAACCTGACTGGGCAAGCTACACGATGTATGACCGGATGGCGAAGGAGCCTTCGGCAGCAATCGACTTCATGGAACGGATGGTCCCTGCCCTTGCCGCAACCCAGCGCAGCGAAGCCGAACTGCTCAACGACAAGATCGCCTCGGAAGGCAAGAATTTCACCGTGCGCCCCTGGGACTGGTATATGTTTGCCGACAAGGTGAAGGCAGATCGCTACAGCGTCGATGAAAGCGCTGTTGCCCCTTACTTCCAGCTTGAAAAGGTGTTGGAGGACGGTGTCTTCTACATGGCGGAAAAGCTGTACGGCATCACCTTTGAACGCCGCACGGATCTGCCTACGCTGCATCCGGATGTGTGGACCTACACCCTGTTTGATGCTGACGGCTCGGAGTTGGGCTTGTTCTATTTCGATCCCTTCCAGCGCCCGTCGAAACGCGGCGGGGCCTGGATGGGCAATTTCGTTGATCAGAGCCATTTGCGCGGCACCAAGCCGGTGATCTACAATGTGCTGAACATTCCAAAAGCGCCCGAAGGCGAGGTGCAATTGGTCAGCCTCGATAATGTCGAAACCGCCTTTCACGAGTTTGGCCACGCCCTGCACGGGCTGTTTGCCAATCAGAAATACGCTTCGCTCTCGGGCACCTCGACGGCGCGCGACTTCGTCGAGTTTCCCAGCCAGGTGCACGAAATGTGGGCGACCTATCCCGAAGTGCTGCAAAACTATGCCCAGCATTACGAAACGGGTGAGACCATTCCGATGGAGCTGGTCGAGAAAATCCAGGCCGCTTCCAAGTGGAACCAGGGTTATGACTTTGGCGAAGTGGTGGAAGCCGCCCTTCTCGACATGAAATGGCACACACTATCGGCAGAAGAAGCCGCAGAAATCGATACACCGAGTGACGTTGATGGCTACGAGCGCACATCGCTCGAGGCGCTCGGGCTGGAAACCGAATTGGTCCCGCCGCGCTATCGCAGCAGCTATTTCAACCATATCTTCAGCTCACCAGCGGGGTATTCAGCCGGCTATTACAGCTATCTGTGGTCCGAAATGCTCGACAAGGATGCGCGCACTTGGTTCCTCGACAATGGCGGCCTGACGCGCGAGAACGGGGCGCATTACCGCGACACCGTGCTCAGCCGCGGGGCAACGCGCGATTACTCGCAGATGTTTCGTGATTTTGCCGGGCGCGACCCGCAGGTTGAGCCCATGCTGGTATCGCGCGGATTGATGGAAGAGCCCGCGGAGTAAGGCTCGCCCGCCTTTCAAGGCATAAATCAGGGCATGATCAGGGCGCGAGAGCCCGGATCTCCGATCCATCGCGCATCCACACCCCAGATGCGGGCTATATTCTGTGCTGCCAGGGCTTGCTCTGGCGCGCCATCAGCAGCCACTTCACCGCGATCAAGCACGAGCACCCGGTCCGCGCGGTTTATGGCCGTGGCCAGATCATGCAGCACGATTACAACGCCCACGCCAGCATCAGCGCTGGCGCGCAGGCTGCGCATGACAGCTTGCTGATGATAGAAATCGAGCGCCGCGAGCGGCTCGTCGGCCAATATCCAGTCAGGCTCCCCTGCCAGCACGCGGGCAAGGAGCGCGCGCGCCTGCTCTCCGCCCGACAGGGTTGAGATGGGCCGATCCGCAAAATCGGTAAGGTTGACCGCTTCCATTGCAGCCGCGATTGCCAACTCACCCCGATCACGATGAGGCAGCCGGCCCAGCGCAACCAGATTGCGCACGCATACGTCCCAGGCAATCTCTGCCGACTGCGGCAGAAAGCCGATCCTCTGCGCGCGCAATTGCGGCGGCATGTCAGGTAATGATCGTGCCCCCAGCGCGACCGAGCCCCTGTCAGGCATCAACAAGCTCGCCATGATTGAAAGCAGAGTCGATTTGCCCGCACCATTGGGACCGCAAATCGCTGTGATCTGTCCCGGCTCTATAGTGGCGGACACGCTGCTCAACCGGCCCTGTAGACCGACATCGCTGACAACAATGGGCGCACTCGGGTTCATACTCGCCCCCGGCGCATCTTGAGCAATAAGTGGAGGAAGAACGGCGCACCGATCAGCGACAGCGCAATGCCCAACCGCAGTTCTGTCATCAGCGGCAACACGCGCACGGTGCTGTCCGCCACTAGCACCAGCAAAGCCCCGGCAAGAGCGCTCGGCACGATCAGGCTTGATGGCAGCCGGTCAGTCAATGGCCGCACAAGATGCGGCACGATCAATCCAACGAAACCGATGATACCGGCGACGGCCACGCTGGCCCCGACCGTCAGGCCCACGCCGCCGACCAGCAGCCATAGCAATGCTTGGGGTCGTACGCCGAGCGATTGTGCCGCTTCCTGACCCAGTGTCATCGCATCAAGCCAGCGGGCCGTCAGCCGCAACAGGACCAGCCCTGCAGCCACGCAAGGCGCAGCGATAGCGACATCGCGCCACGACCGATCGGTCAGCGCGCCATTCAGCCACAGGACAATTTCACTCAGAGCAAAGGCGTTGGGGGACAGGGTGATGGCAAGCGCCGTGAGCGCCCCTGCAAGGCTTGCGATCATCAATCCAGCCAGTGTGAACAGCGCCAGTCCCCCACCCGCGCCGCCGGGAGAACCCGACGATGTTCGCCCCGCAATCAGGGCGAGCAACGCCATGCCAGCTGCCGCGCCCAGCAAGGCAAACACAGGCAACAGCCACGCGCTGGCGCTAAAGCCGAACCAGAAACTGGCCACAGCACCCAGCGCCGCCATGGGGGAGATTCCAAAAAGACCCGGATCAGCCAGCGGGTTGCGCAGATATCCCTGCATGGCAGCGCCTGCTGCCCCCAGACCCGCTCCGACAATCATGGCAAGCACGCTGCGCGGCAAGCGCAATTCCATGACGATCAAAGCCGCGTTAGGCGTGGCCGCCGGGTCAATCCATACCCGCCCGGCCAGCAGCGACAGCGGAAATGCCAACACCAGCAATAAGGCGAAAATCAGCGTCGCGCGGTTCATACAGCCTGCCCGCCATGTGCAGGTTTTGCTTCAAGCGCCTGCATGGCGCCATCGTGAATGGCATTCAGCCGTTCCATCGCTCTGATGATGCTTGGCCCGGCGCAATACAATAGGCCCGGATCGAAGGAGGCAATATGCGTCCCGTCCAGATTGCCGAGCGCGGGATGCGCCTGCCCCCGCGCGTCGCCGGCAACCAGCAGCACCTGTGGTGGGCTGGCGAGCACTTGTTCCAATGACAAATGGTCTGCCTGCTCCAAGCCGAGCGCGTTGCTTTGGCTTTCAAACCCTGCCCGCTCCATCAATTGGGCGATCAGCACGCCTTCCCCCGGCACAATCTGGCCCGGCTGCCACAGGACCGCAGAAAGCGTCATCCGGTTTGCTCCTGCGCCATTTGTGCCGAGCGCAGCCTTGATGTCCTCGATCAACGTTTCGCCCCGCTCGGCATGGCCGGCCAATGCAGCGATCTGACGGATTTGCGCAAAGCTGCTGTCCACATCACTGGCAATGCCGAACGTTGCGACATCAAAATCAAGGTTGGCAAAGGCCTGCCGCGTGGAAGGTTGGAGGAAGCTGCTCGCCAGAATGATATCAGGGCCAAGCGCAATCACTTCTTCTGCAGTGCCGCCGCTTGTGGCGAATTTGCGGGCCGTCTTGATCGGGATCGAGCTGGCGCGTGGATCGCGGCTGTAGTGCGAAAGGGCCCGGATTTGCTCAGGATCCGCCACCTCAACAAGAATGGCGTCGGTGCAGGGATTGATGCTGACGAAACTGGGGCTGCGCGCAGATGAGGCCATCAACGTGCTGGATGCGCCATCGCTATCAGCGGATTGGTGCCCTGCGCAGCCGGCCGCCAACAGCGAAACTGGCAGGGCACTTGCCAAGGCAAAGTGCCGCAATGCGCTGCGCCCGAACCGTCTGCAGGAAAGCCGTTTGTCCATCACACCCCGTTTGGCATGGCGATAGATGCAGCTTTGCGGCGGGGCAAGCGCGCAACAACATCGATGCTGTGCGCCGTTGCGCTGCCACACCTTCGCGCTTGCCTGATGTGCGGGTTAACAGCCGCGAAACCTTATTCCAAAACCGCGCTTTAGGAGCCTTGTCCTATACCCGTTTTCAACGCGACGGAGGGTCGCACCCGAAAGCGGTCACAAACCGCATCCGGTCGCACATAATGACAAGGACTACCCCCATGACGCTCCACTTCGCTGCTGCGCGAACCCCTGCGCGCTCGCATGTCGCACGCGTGCTTACCCCGGCGCTGGTGCGCCGCGCCATGGGTAGCAGCGCCAATGACAATGGCGAACTCTACTCCCGCGAAGCCATCACCGAGGCAGCTCTGCGCCATTTTGCCGAAACCGGGCTGGCTGCTGCAAGCAGTGCGCGTGAGCGGGCCGAACAGGCAATGACCGCGGGCGAGGCCGAGCAATACATCTGGTGGCTGGAGATTTGCCGCGCGTTTGATCGTGGGCAGGCACGCCAGCTGGAACGCAATGCGCGCAAGGTCGCCAATTGGTGAGATGATGAGGCCTTGCAGCGTCTTGCCTCTAGCGGCTATTCCCGTTCGGAATTGGCCCAGCCTGCAAACCTGCACATAACGAGCACAGGCGCTTTTGCGCCCGGCCCGCCATTGCTGCCCAGCAGGTGCAATATTTATTGCGCCCAAGCGATGCAAAATTGCGGCTGGATACGAGCACCTGCCATCCCTAATGCTATTGCGAATGAATTGCAGCAATAGTCTGTTATTTCACACGATTGCCCATTGCAATCCCCCTTGCACCGGCCTAACCGCCTATGGGAAAGCTGTGAGAAATGCGCTGTTACCGTAACGGCAAGCAGTTCACGACGCACAGCATCGCTGAAACACGCAATTGACCTGCATTCGATACAAGGATCCGAACTCTATGGCCCGCAACAAGATCGCACTCATCGGCGCCGGCATGATCGGGGGCACTCTGGCCCACCTCGCCGCGAAAAAAGAAATGGGCGATATCGTCCTGTTCGACATCGCCGAGGGTATGCCGCAGGGCAAGGCGCTGGACCTGTCGCAATGCGGCCCGGTTGAAGGGTTTGATGCAAACATCAAGGGTTCGAACGATTACGCCGATATCGCTGGTGCAGATGTTGTTATCGTGACCGCTGGCGTTGCTCGCAAGCCGGGCATGAGCCGCGATGATCTCCTCGGCATCAATCTGAAGGTGATGAAGTCGGTTGGTGAAGGCATCAAGAACAACTGCCCCGACGCATTCGTGATCTGCATCACCAACCCGCTCGACGCGATGGTCTGGGCCCTGCGTGAATTTTCCGGCCTGCCCCACAACAAGGTGATCGGAATGGCGGGCGTGCTGGACAGTGCGCGTTTTGCCACCTTCCTGGCGTGGGAATTTGATGTTTCGGTCAAGGATGTGAACGCATTTGTTCTGGGCGGCCATGGCGACACGATGGTTCCGGTCCTGTCCTATTCCACCATCAACGGCATTCCGGTTAAGGATATGGCCAAGATCAAGGGCGTATCGGAAAGCCGCCTGGACGAAATCGTTGACCGCACCCGCAAGGGCGGCGGCGAGATTGTCGGCTTGCTCGGCACCGGTTCGGCCTATTACGCGCCGGCAACCAGCGCGATTTCGATGGCAGAAGCCTATCTGGGTGATCAAAAGCGCATTCTGCCTTCTGCCTCCTATGTTGAGGGCAAGTACGGCGTTGACGGCCTGTATGTTGGCGTGCCGACCATGATCGGTGCTGGCGGTGCGGAAGATGTGATCGAAATCGAACTCAGCGACGAGGAAAAAACCAACCTCAAGGTCAGCACCGACGCAGTCGAGGAATTGCTCGAAGCGTGCAAGGGGCTGGATAGCTCGCTGGCGTGACCGGCTACGGCTTGACCCAAGTCGCCTGAAATTACGGATTGGAACCTGGATAAACCCGGGTGAATTATAGAAGGATCGAACAACCCGATGAGTATCCTCGTAAACAAAGACACCAAAGTCATCACGCAAGGGATGACCGGCAACACCGGTACGTTCCACACCGAGCAGGCGATTGCGTACGGCTCGCAGATGGTTGCGGGTGTTACCCCCGGTAAGGGCGGCACTACCCATGTCGGCGTGCCCCAGTTCAACACTGTTCGCGAAGCCAAGGAAGCCACCGGCGCAACCGCTTCGTGCATCTATGTGCCGCCGCCCTTTGCGGCCGACGCGATTTGCGAAGCCATCGATGCCGAGATCGAGCTGATCATCGCGATTACAGAGGGCATTCCGGTGCTCGACATGGTACGCGCCAAGGCGGCGCTGGAAGGCTCGAAATCGCGCCTGATCGGCCCGAACTGCCCCGGCGTGCTGACCCCGGAAGAGTGCAAGATCGGCATTATGCCCGGCTCCATCTTCAAGAAGGGCAGCGTCGGCGTAGTTTCTCGCTCGGGCACGCTCACTTACGAAGCCGTGCATCAAACCACCATGGTCGGCTTGGGCCAGACCACGGCTGTCGGCATTGGCGGTGATCCGGTCAACGGCACCAATTTCATCGACGTGCTCGATCTGTTTCTGGATGACGACGAAACCAAGTCGATCATCATGATCGGTGAAATCGGCGGCAGCGCAGAAGAAGAAGCGGCCGAATTCCTCAAGCAGGAAGCTGCCAAGGGCCGCAGCAAGCCCACCGTTGGCTTCATCGCTGGCCGCACGGCCCCTCCCGGTCGCCGCATGGGCCATGCTGGCGCCATCGTTTCGGGCGGCAAGGGCGGCGCGGACGACAAGATTGCAGCGATGGAAGATGCCGGGATTCGCGTATCGCCTTCGCCATCGGAGCTGGGCACCACGCTGGATGCCATGCTGAAAGAAATGGCCTGATGAATAGCGGGAGCTTCGCAATCGGCGGGGCTCCCCCCTTCCTCCCTCCCCGGGAAATGTGATGAACAAAGAAACCCAGTCCTTCGTGCCCGAAGCCTATGATCAGGAAGGCCCGCAGCCCGGTCCATCCTGGGGCAATCCCCGGTGGCTGGCCGAGGTGGCCGACGCCGGCGCCGATCTGACCGCAGCGCTTGATCCGACCATGATGAGGCTCGCGGTCAAGGAAGCCTCTGCCAGAGCGGGCAAACCGGTTGATGAAAAGGCTTTGGAAGAAGCGTCGGACCTGTCGAACAAGGCGATGACGCTGGTTCGGCTTTACCGTGTGCGTGGCCATATGGCGGCCAATCTGGACCCGCTTGGGATCAGCGTCCCCGGATACCCCGAAGACCTGACGCTGGAATGGCATGAACTGGCCGGTCTGGAAGATCGCGAAGTTTTCGTCGGCGGGGTCATGGGCTTCGACTGGGTCACCATTGGCGATCTGCTGGATGCATTGCGCGCCAATTACTGCGGCAATGTCGGCCTGGAATACATGCACATCGCCGACACCGAGGAACGCCGGTTCCTGCAGGACAAGTTTGAGAGCCCGGGTGACACGATCCAGTTCACGCCCGAGGGCAAGAAAGCCATTCTGGCAGCGGTGATCCGTGGCGAGGGTTACGAGGCTTTCCTCGGCAAGAAATACGTCGGGACCAAACGGTTCGGCCTCGATGGCGGGGAATCCATGATTCCTGCGTTGGAGGCGGTGATCAAATATGGCGGCGCTGCGGGCGTGCGCGAGATCATTTATGGCATGGCCCACCGCGGCCGTTTGAACGTCCTGGCCAATGTCATGGCCAAGCCATACAAAGTGATCTTCCATGAATTTTCAGGCGGCAGCGCCAATCCCGAAGATGTGGGCGGATCGGGCGATGTGAAATATCACCTCGGCACCAGCACCGATCGCAGCTTTGACGATATCGAAGTGCACATGTCGCTGGTGCCCAACCCGTCGCATCTCGAAGCGGTCAATCCGGTTGTCCTGGGCAAGGCCCGGGCCCAACAGGCGATTCGCGATGATCTGAGCAAGCACGAGCAAGTCCTGCCGGTACTGATCCACGGCGATGCCGCCTTTGCTGGTCAGGGCGTGGTGTGGGAAAGCCTGTCGCTGTCCGGCGTGCCCGGATATGACACGGGAGGTTGCCTGCATTTCATCATCAACAACCAGATCGGCTTCACCACCAGCCCCAAATTCTCGCGCGGGTCACCCTACCCGTCCGATGTAGCGAAGGGTGTTCAGGCCCCGATCCTGCATGTGAACGGCGATGATCCAGAGGCTGTGACCTTTGCCTGCAAGCTGGCGCTGGAATATCGCCAGACCTTCGGGCGCGATGTGGTGATCGATATGTGGTGCTATCGCCGGTTCGGGCACAATGAAGGCGATGAGCCCAAATTCACCCAGCCATTGATGTATGATGCCATTCGCCAGCACCCGAAGGTCAGCGTGATCTATTCCGACCGCCTGATCGAACAGGGCGTGATCGAAAGCGGTTACGCCCCTCAGTTGCGCGATGAATTCGAAGCGCATCTGCAAACCGAATTTGATGCCGCAAAAAGCTATAAACCGAACGAGGCGGACTGGTTCGGTGGCCGCTGGGCAGGCCTGAACAAGCCGGCCGATCCGGAAAGCGCGCGGCGCAATGTCGACACGGCGATTGAACAGAAGCTGTTTGATAGTCTGGGTCGCACGCTGACCACGGTTCCCGACGACCTCAACATTCACAAAACCCTGGGCCGTGTCATCAAGGCCAAGGAAGAGATGTTTGCCAGCGGCGAAGGCTTCGATTGGGCCACGGCGGAGGCGCTCGCCTTCGGAAGCCTTGTCACCGAAGGGTTTGGCGTGCGTTTATCGGGCCAGGATTCAGGCCGCGGTACCTTCAGCCAACGCCACGCCGTGTGGGTCGATCAAAAGGACGAGCGCAAATATATCCCGCTGACCACCCTGCCGCACGGCAAGTTCGAGGTCTATGATTCCACACTGAGCGAATATGGCGTGCTGGGTTTTGAATATGGCTTTGCCATGGCAGACCCCAAATCGCTGGTCATGTGGGAAGCGCAATTTGGCGACTTTGCCAATGGCGCCCAAATCATGATCGACCAGTTCATTGCTGCGGGCGAAGCCAAGTGGCTGCGCGCCAATGGTCTCGTCCTGTTGCTGCCGCATGGCTACGAAGGTCAGGGCCCGGAACACAGTTCCGCGCGGCTGGAGCGCTTTCTGCAACTGTGCGCCAACGACAATATGCAGGTGTGCAACATCACAGCGCCGGCCAATTACTTCCACGTATTGCGCCGCCAGATGCTGCGTCCCTTCCGCAAGCCGATGGTCATCATGACGCCCAAATCCTTGCTCCGTCATCCCATGGCGAAAAGCCCTGCTGCAGACTTCATGGGTGACCGGCACTTCATGCGCATCTTGTCGGACACGACGGAAATTGCCGATCAGAAGGTCAAGCGTCTGGTCCTGTGTTCGGGCAAGGTCGCCTATGATCTGATTGCCAAGCGGGACGAGGAACATTGTGACGATGTTTCCATCGTTCGGCTCGAACAGCTCTATCCCTTCCCCGGCGATCCGCTAGCGGTCAGGCTGAAACGCATGACCAATCTGGAAGAAGTGATCTGGTGCCAGGAAGAACCGAAGAATAACGGCGCATGGTTCTTTGTCGAAAGCCGTATTGAAGAAGCGCTTGGCGCTGCAGGCCATGATGGTATGCGGCCGCAATATGCCGGGCGCGAAGAGGCTGCCTCTCCTGCGACCGGCTTTGCCGCGCGCCATCAGGCGCAACAGGAAGGTCTCGTCAGCGTGGCGCTGGGCCTGTCCGAACGCGGCAAGACACAGGCCAAACGTACAGGCAAATCCCCTCCTGCCAAAAACACTGCCAAGAAAAAGGCATAGGAAACAAATCGATGGCGACAGAAATTACAGTTCCCACGCTGGGCGAATCCGTAACCGAGGCAAGCGTCGGTGAGTGGCTCAAGCAACCCGGCGATGCCGTGGCAGTCGATGAACCGATTGCCAGCCTCGAAACCGACAAGGTGGCAATTGACGTGCCGTCCCCTGTTGCAGGCGTACTGACCGAACACAGCGTTGCGGTGGGCGATACGGTTGAAGTGGGCGCATTGCTTGCTGTGGTGGAGGCTGGCGCCGCTCCTGCGGCACCGGGCAAGGAAGCGGCCCGCGCCAGCGAACAGCGCGAGGAAGGCAAGCAGGAACGCTCTGCCCCCCAGGCCAAAGCTGACGGGGATGCTTCCTCTGTCACCATGTCGCCAGCCGTGCGTCGTGCGGTGCTGGAGCATGGCGTTGATCCGACCACGATCAAGGGCACCGGCAAGGATGGCCGCCTGACCAAGGAAGATGTTCTGGCGGCTGCCAAGGCGAAGAAATCGGGCGGCGATGCCGCTGCTTCTCCTGCGGCAGACACTGCACCAGTGGCTGCGCCAAGCGGGACGCGTAACACCGAACGGGTCAAGATGACCCGCATGCGCCAGACCATCGCGAAACGTTTGAAGGGCGCTCAGGAAGAGGCCGCCCTGCTGACCACATTCAATGATGTGGACATGAGCGCCGTCATTGAAGCGCGCAGCAAATACAAGGACTTGTTCGCCAAGAAGCACGATATCCGGCTCGGCTTCATGGGATTCTTCGCCAAGGCTGCCTGCCTTGCGCTGAAGGACGTACCCAGCGTCAATGCCTATATCGAGGGCGATGAGATCGTCTATCACGATTATGTCGATATCTCGGTCGCGGTCAGCGCACCCAACGGGCTGGTTGTGCCGGTTGTGCGTGATTGCAATGCCAAGGGTTTCGCGCAGATCGAGAAGGACATTGCCGATTATGGCAAGCGTGCCAAGGAAGGTTCGCTGACCATGGAAGACATGACCGGCGGAACCTTCACCATTTCCAATGGCGGGGTGTTCGGATCGCTGATGTCGACCCCGATCATCAACCCGCCCCAGAGCGCAGTCTTGGGCCTCCACCGGATCGAGGACCGTCCGGTTGCCGTGAATGGCGAAGTCGTGATCAAACCGATGATGTATATCGCCCTGTCCTACGACCACCGCCTTATCGACGGACGCGAGGCGGTGACAGCGCTCAAGATTATCAAGGATGCGATTGAAGATCCCACGCGGATGCTGATCGACCTTTAAGGACATATGATGGCTGACCATTCCTACGATTACGACGTTCTTGTCATCGGCGCGGGCCCTGGCGGCTATGTCGCGGCGATCCGTGCTGCCCAGCTGGGCCTGAAGACCGCCTGTGCTGAAGGGCGCGAGACGCTTGGCGGAACATGCCTCAATGTGGGCTGCATCCCTTCAAAAGCGATGCTGCACGCGTCGGAGTATTTTGATGCGGCGGCCAATGGCACCATGGCGGAAATGGGCATTGATGTGACGCCCAAGCTCAACCTGCCCAAGATGCATGGCCAGCGTCTGGATGCGGTTGACGGCCTGACCAAGGGCATCGAATTCCTGTTCAAAAAGAACAAGGTCGACTGGAAGAAAGGCTACGCCAGTTTCCAGGATGCGCACACGGTCAAGATCGGTGACGAAACCGTCACTGCCAAGGACATCGTGATTGCGACCGGGTCCTCGGTCACCCCCCTGCCCGGCGTCGAGGTCGACAATGCCAAGGGTGTTGTGGTCGATTCCACAGGCGCATTGGAATTGCCCAAAGTGCCCAAGACGATGGTCGTGATCGGTGGCGGCGTGATCGGGCTGGAGCTTGGCTCTGTCTGGAACCGCTTGGGTGCAGAGGTGATCTGTGTCGAATATCTCGACGAAATCCTGCCCGGCATGGATGGCGATGTGCGCAAGGAATCGCGCAAGATCTTCAAGAAGCAGGGCATCGAGTTCAAACTGTCGACCAAGGTCACTGGCGTTTCGGTCAAGGGCAAGAAAGCCACGGTCACGCTGGAGCCTGCCGCCGGCGGCGATGCTGAAACGATGGAGGCGGATTGCGTTCTGGTTTCGATCGGTCGCCGTCCGCATACCGACGGGCTGGGACTTGATGTCATCGGGCTTGAAACAAACCAGCGTGGGCAGATCGAGATCGATCACGACTTCCGCACCGCAGTGGATAATGTCTGGGCCATCGGCGATGTCGTGCCGGGTCCCATGCTTGCCCACAAGGCCGAGGATGAAGGCATTGCCGTGGCCGAGAACATTGCGGGCGAAACTGGCATCGTGAACCACGATGTTATTCCCAGCGTCGTCTACACATTGCCGGAAATTGCCGGCGTTGGCCTGACGACCGAGCAAGCCATCGAAAAGATGGGTGGCGACAAGGCCAGGGTCAAAGTCGGCAAGTTCCCGATGATGGCCAACAGCCGGGCCAAGACCAATCACGAGCCCGATGGTTTCGTGAAAGTCATTGCCGAGGCGGAAAGCGACCGCGTACTGGGCGTTTGGGCGATTGCCAGCGTAGCCGGCACGATGATCGCAGAGGCAGGAATTGCAATGGAGTTTGGCGCAACATCAGAAGACATCGCCTATACCTGCCACGCTCACCCGACCCATGCCGAGGCGACCAAGGAAGCAGCGATGGCGGTGCAAGGCAAACCGATCCATATGTAGTTGGCGCGATAATGCTCCAGAACCAGACGATAAATTGATCATCAGCCCCCTTTTGGCCTAAGCATGGCCAGGAGGGGGTTTTGGTATGGGCAAAGCAGGCACAGCGACTGTCACTTCACTCGCCCTGCTTATGGCTGGATGCTCGTACTTCGAAAACGAAGTTGAGCCACCTCCTCGGTCAACTGACCTTATCGAAACCAGCGAGGAGGCATCGACCGTCGCTGCAGATGTAGACATTGGCCTGGCCACTTTGCGCAGCGCTCTCGAAGCGGAAATTCCGCGCCAATTGTGGACAATTGACCAGCAAGGTGCCGAATGCATTGCGCCTCGCCGGACAACGGTGATCGGCATTGCGATCAAATCTCCTACCATCCGTTGCGATCTGGATGGACAAGTCACTCGCGGGCGGCTGAAACTGTCCGGCGCCGGGCAGGACCTGATTGTGACCATGCCGTTAGAGGCAAGCGTCACTGCGAGCGATATTGGCGGGCTGATTAAGCAGCAAACCGGCACAGCGCAGGCCACCGTCACCGCTCGCGTACGGCCCACTGTCCAACGCGACTGGCGCGTTAGAGGCGATGTCGCGATCACTTATGACTGGAATCAACCGCCAACCGTATCCTTGGCCGGGCGAGAGATCACTTTTGCTCGGCAGGCAGACGAGCGCTTGGCCAAGGTTGTGCAGACGCTGGAGCGCACTCTTGAACGCGAGATTGCAAAGCTCAACGTCCGCAAGAAAGTCGAACCCTTGTGGGATCGCAGCTTCGTCGTTCTATCGCTCAATCAGGAAAATCCGCCGGTATGGTTGCGGGTAACGCCGCGCAGCCTGGGCTTTGACGGCTACACTGCGTCGCGGACTGCCTTGTCGCTCAAAGTCAGGTTGAACGCAAAAACAGAAATTTTCGTTGGAGACCAGCCCCCGCCGGCAGAGCCTGTTTCGCTTCCCGATATGCAATCTGCAAATGCCGGAGACGGCAGCGGTTTGAAAAGCGATGGGCTCAACCTCACCCTTCCCGTGGTCGCACAATATGCCGAGCTTGAACCTGTTCTCCTGCGCGCCCTCGAACGACGGGCCGAGCGGCCTTTCCTATTGCCTGAGTTGGGCGAACGGCAGGTCGAATTCCGCTCGGTCACAGTCTATGGCACCAGCGGCAACCGCGTAGCTGTTGGCGTGGAATTCGAGGCTTGGAAGCTGGAAGATCGCGGCGATTCAACCACGGGCATGGTGTGGCTGACCGCACTCCCGCAAAACGAGCAGGGTTCGCGCATCGTCGAGTTTGTCGAACCCGAATATCAGGCGCAGACATCGCGTTTCACCACGAATATTTTGCTGGAAATCGCCAAGACGCAGGATTTTTCCGAGGCGATAGAAGGCGCGCTGACCCAAAATTTCGAGCGTGATTACGAGGAATTGTTAGAGAAGGTAGAAACCGCATTGCGCGATCAGAGAATGGGGGACTTCGTGGTCAGTACGCGATTGAACGCGGTTTCGACCGGCACGATCAAGGCCTATGGCGAAGGTTTGTATCTTCCCGTAACAGCTAAAGGCGACGCGCAGATCAAGCTCCGTCCACGCTAAGGGCCGTCAGGCTCGATTGGAAAAGGGATCACGAAACGAGTGGCTTATCCTAAACTGACCGAAAAACAGGGCGCGGTGGAAACCGCTGCCGCCATCCGTTCAGGCGATGTGTCTCCCAGCGAAGCGGTGGATGCAGCTATTGGCCGTATCGAGGAGCTGGATGCGCACATCAATGCGATCGCGGTGACGGATTTTGACCGAGCAACCGAAATGGCACGCGGCATGGATGGCAAGCGTCCTTCAGATGACCAGCCACTGTTCGGCGTACCGATGACGGTCAAGGAAAGCTTCGATGTCGCGGACCTGCCAACGACCTATGGTCTGGAAAAATACGCCAACAATATCGCCCGGAACGACGCGCGATTGGTGCAGAGGCTAAAACGCGCCGGGGCCATCATTATTGGTAAAACCAATGTTCCGCCCGACCTCACCGATTGGCAAAGCAACAATCCCGTTTATGGCCGCACGAACAATCCGCATGACCATGCGCGCTCGCCCGGCGGATCTTCAGGTGGTTCTGCAGCCGCCATTGCGAGCGGTATGGTCGCGGCGGAGTTTGGCACCGACATCGGCGGCTCCATCCGCGTACCGGCCCATTTTTGCGGCGTGTGGGGCCACAAACCCAGCTGGGGAGTAACCAGCAAGCGCGGCCATCAAAGCCCCGCCAGAGCCGGCCAAGTTATCCATGATGCCTATCTCTCAGTTGCGGGTCCTCTGGCTCGCTGCGGCGAAGATTTGGCTGTGCTGATGGCAATCAGCGCCGAACGCCCGATTGCCCGTTCAGCCAGGCCGCTGGAGCACTGCCGCATTCTGGCAGTTACACAGATTGAAGGCGCACCAGTGGATGCAAGCGTGCTCGATCCGATTGATGCAGCGATAAGCGCGCTGGAAAGCGCAGGCGTCCGCGTTGATCGGACCAGTGATCTGATCCCCGACCTCGCCACCCACAATCGCCAGTATGTGAGGATGATGAACACTTCGATGGAGCGCGGTGCCCCGCGCGAGGATGGCACGCAGGCGTCAGCCACCGATTGGTTCGAGATGATGGATATGCAGGCCGCGAGCGAGCACGCCTGGGAGCAGTTGTTCGAAACCTACGACTTCGTGCTGGCCCCGCCCGCCCCCGTGCTGGCAACACCTCACGTCGAAGGCAACCTGTTCAGAACGAAGCTTGATATCAACGGGGGGCAAGTTCCTGCACCCAGCGGCCTCGCCTGGGCCGGCATCGCAACCTTTCCCAATCTGCCATCTACCGTGGTTCCCATCGGTGCCAGTTCCGGTCTGCCCTGTGGAATGCAGGTCATCGGACCACGCTGGAGCGATCTGGACTGCATTGATGCCGCAATCGGCATTGATGCGGTCGTGAATAGATGACGATGGCGCGAGGAACAATGCGACGTTTTGCTCGATGGCACGTTTGGCTGGGTTGGCTGGTCGGCCTGCCCATCGTCATGTGGCTGGCGACCGGATTGTTCATGGTGGCCAAACCGATCGAGGAAGTGCGCGGGAACCATCTGCGCGTTGCTGATACCCGGCAACAGACATTACCACCTGGCAATCCTGCGCCAATCGCGTTTCAGCTTGAAAATGCCCCATCCATTCAGTCGTTCGAAACGCGTATGCAGCGCGGCAAACCGGTCACCTTCGTGCGCTACGGAAATGGATCAGTGCAACGGTTCGATGCTGTAACCGGCAATCCTATCGCTCCCATGAGCGAGCAGCACGTTCGCGACCTGCTGGCAGAGGCGATCGTCGGAGGCGAGCGGGTTCGCAGTCTCGACCTGTTCGAAGCTGATGAAGTGCCGTTTGACTTCCGCCGCCCGATCCCGGTCTGGCGGGCAGTGTTGGAGGACGAGACAAATGTCTATGTCGGGCGCGACAGCGGGAAGATTGAGGCCGTGCGCACGCGCTGGTGGCGCGTCTTCGACTTTATGTGGGGCCTGCACATCATGGATCTGCAGGACCGCGAGGATACCAGCCATCCGATTCTTATCCTGTTTGCCGCGCTTGGACTTTTCAGCGCCGTGTTGGGCACAATGCTGATGTTCCGAAGACGCCGGTCGAAAAAGCGACTACTGCTCGCCGAGAAGGGCTCCGCATGACAGAGCTTGTTCTGACACCAGTGCTCGATATCCTTGACCTGCTTGGTCTCGCGATCTTTGCTTTGAGCGGAGCTATTCTGGCCGCCAAGGAAAGGCAGACTTTCGTCACCATGGCATTCTTTGCGCTGGTGACCGGAGTTGGCGGCGGCACTGTGCGCGATTTGCTGATTGATGCGCCGGTATTCTGGATGCAGGACCCGTGGGCCGCCAGCATCTGCTTGATGTCGGCCCTTCTGGCCTGGTTCACCCCGACGCGCTGGTGGGAGGGCAAGCTGCTTGACTTTGCCGATGGGGCAGGCCTGACCGCCTATGCCGTGCTCGGCAGCGCCAAGGCTATGTCCTATGGCGTCCCGCCGATACCAGCCATGCTGATGGGCATTTTCACCGGGTGCGTTGGCGGCATTATTCGCGATGTCGTGGCTGGTCGCCCGTCGATCATCATGCGGCCCGAACTCTATGTTACTGCCGCTGCCGCCTCGGCCGCTTTGACCGTGGCAGGCATGCTGGCGGGACTGGATGATCCGGTCGTATGGGGCGTCGCCTGGGCAGCGGGCTTTGCGCTGAGAGGCGCAGCCATCCGCTGGCATTGGGCCTTACCAAGCTATCGCGAAGCAGCACCCAAATAATCAGCCTGTCACCCTGATTGATCAGGTGGTAAAATCGGGAGCTTCTGCCGTGCGATAACGATCGTCCGATGAAGACAAGTCGCCATCAATAGCGCCGGTTTCAGCTTGTGAAGCCGATCGATCAGCCTGCGCTGGATAGTCACCACCAGGATATTCATCGCCCGGCAGCGGTCCGCCTGGATAGGCCGGTTGCGCTTCATCTTGGGTCTGCACTTGGCGAATGTCCGCCACTCGGTCTGTCCGTGCAGGCGCATCAATATCACCGCGATCGGCTGCGCTCCATGCAGCGGCATAGCGATCATCGCTGTGCTGACGGCCACGCGGCTGCGGCGCAACCCGATTGTCTGCAAAGCCAGCGCCGTACTGGATATCCTCGATCCGGCCATCAGAGCCGATATCGCAGGCAAAACTGTCGCCGTTGTAGATTGAGCCGGTCACCCGCCAACCTTCTCCGGTCCGATCAACGCCGTCGACCGCTTCAACCCGGACATCGCGTTCAATCCGCGAAACGCAGCGGTTCACGGCATTGTCGATGCCGCGGCTGCTATCAGTCCGGCTGTCACCACGGCGCGTACGATAATCGCGGTCACGGTAATCACGGTTACGGTAATCGCGATCACGATAGCGATCATTGTCACGGTTCTTGCTCGCAGCACTGGCAATCGCAGCAATGCCGCCAATGATCAGTACACCTGCCAACACATCGCCAACACCTGCGCGGCGGTGACGATACCCGCGATAACGGCGATGGCCGTTGGCATTGACCGCCTCGGCATCGAACACGCCCGGAGTTGCGAAAGGCACTGCTGCACCAGCGCTCGAAAGGTCAGAAAATTCGGCTGCGTGGGCTGGCGTTGCCGCCATTGAGATCGCAGCTGCCATACCGGCAAGTCCTGCGGATTTGGAAATTAGGGCCATTTGGCACCCTCCTGTCTGGACGAGCGCCCACCATACGCCCCATTGAACAAAAGCAAATAGGCGGTCCAGGCTTTCTCATGCCTGAACCGCCAGTGGTGGAAGGGATGCAGTCTGACTTAACGCAGACCACGGATGTTCCGGAATTCGACCTGCGGACGTCCTCTGCCATCGACGAAGCAGGTGAATTTGCCGCGATCATAACCGCCGTGACGATATCCACGAGCGTTATCCACTTCGATCCGGCCCTTGACGCGGAAGCCATAACGGGTGCGGTCGATATCACGGATCTCCGTCACATCGGCGTAGCGGAAACCGCCAAACCTGCGCGCCTGACGCTCAGCTGCCCTGACACAACGCTCTACCGCACCGCGTCCATTGGAGAATCCGCGATCATAGCGGACATTGGCATTGTAACCGCGATTGTAATTCCGATCACGATAGCGGTCTCCACGGTAATCGCGATAGTCCCCGCGGCCCCTGTAGTCGCGGTAGCGATCCTTCTTGCTGGCCGCGCTGGCAATCGCAGCAATGCCGCCGAGAATAACTGCGCCGGCGATCACATCGCCTGCATCAATACCGCGATCACGGTCGCGCGCCTGTGCTGGTGTAGCGCCGGCCAGGGCCATGGCCGCCACAGCTGAAGTTGCGATCCCACCCTTCGCAAAATTTTTGGTGAACTTGCTCATTGAGGCTCTCCTCAGGTGAGCCGTGGCGGGAGTGCCTCGGCTTCTGATGACCCTTCTAGGCAAGCCCGAGTGAGATGAGGCTGAACTTGCATGACAGCCATTGTTCATAAAAATGATCATTTACCTGAACAAATTAGCGTGAGGAGCCCTATTCCGCCAGTTCGAGTGCTCTTTCCAGGGCGGAACCATCCAGTCCGACAGCATGCGAGAGAAAGGCCAGGACATCGGCGCTTTCGGCAATTTCCTTGTCGACCGGCTTGCCCGAGCCATGACCGGCACGGGTCTCGATGCGGATAAGATGCGCTGCCGCCTCGTCTCCCGATCTGCCCGCTACCGCCCCTGTCTGCGCCGCCTGCAATGCCGCGATATACTTGAAGCTATGAGCCGGCACGACGCGATCGTCTGTGTCTGCGGTCGTCACCAGAACCGGAGGATACAGCGTCTGGGCGTTGATGTTGTGATAGGGGGAATAGGCCAGCAGATTCCGGAAATCTTGTTCGCTGCCAGGGTCGCCATAATCATCAACCCAGTACCGCCCGGCGGTCCAGCGATCAAAACGCAGCATATCCATTACGCCGACGGCTGCATGCGCTGCATCAAACAGATCGGGTCGCTGATTGACGACAGCGCCCACAAGCAGGCCTCCATTTGACCGCCCCTCTATCGCGAGCCCTTTCGCTGTTGTGTAGCCCTCTGCCTTGAGGAACTCACCAGCCGCGATGAAGTCATCGAACGTGTTCTGCTTGTTGGCAAGGCGCCCGGCATCATGCCATGCCTTGCCAAATTCACCCCCGCCGCGAATATTGGCCAAGGCAAACACGCCTCCCGCCTGCATCCAGGCCATGCGACTGGCCACAAAGCTGGGGGTTTGAGAAGCTTCAAACCCGCCATAGCCATACAACAACGTTGGCGCAGCTATATTGGTCTCAGCCAAAGCCTTGTGCCGGACAATGAAGATTGGAACGCGCGTTCCGTCGCGCGAGGTGAAGAACCGCTGCTCGACTTTATAGTCTTCAGGATCAAACGGAAGTTCCGGCTCGGCAAAAACCTCTGTATCCCCGGTCTCGATGTTCAGTCGAAAGATCGACGGGGGCCGATTGAAACTGGTGAAGCGGTAGAATGTCTCGGGATCGCCTGCCTGCCCGGCAAATCCACCCGCCGCACCTGATCCGCCCAGACTGATCTGGCCGGCAAGTTCGCCATCAAGATCAAACAGGATCGCATGCGAGGCTGCATCCTTGAGATATTCCAGCACCAATCGTGATCCGACAATCGAGGCCGACGAGATCGTGTGGTTGTTCTGGCCGATCAATTCCCGCCAACCACCACGCAGCTGGTTCGGATTAATCGTCATGATTCGATAGTTCGGTGCGCCATCATCGGTCCGCGCGAACAATCGTCCATCAGCAGAATCAATGATTTTCCAGACATGATCAAATCCCTTGATCAGTCGCCTGGCCTTCCACCCACGCGAATTCCTGCGCGCCAGATCAATCAGATGCACTTCATTACGGGCATCGGTACCGATTCGGCTTTCGATCACCAACCAGCGCCCGTCACCGGTTACCTTGGCATAATGATTTGCCTCCGGGCGCTTGGGCGTCGCAAAGACCAGTTCGTCCTGCGACTGATCGGTGCCCACCCGATGAAAATAGATTGCATGATTGAAATTGGGGGCATGAAAATCGCTGCCATCCTCGGGTTCGGGAAAGCGCGCATAGAGAAATCCCTCGTCGCCGATCCAGGCAATCTCGCTGAATTTCGACCAATGCACGCCTTCACCCAGCACAGCTCCGCTATCAACGTCCACCACACGCAGCACCCGCCAGTCGCTGCCGCCTTCCTGAATGCTGTAGGCAAGGTACTTTCCGGTTTCGGACGGTTCCCAATCGCCCACCGCGCTCGCCCCGTCATGTGACCAATTGTTCGGATCGAGCAGCAGGCGCCGCTTGGCATCAGCCCTGTCCTGGACAAACACTTGTTCCTGATTGAGGCGACCGGCATTGCCGGTATAAAAATACCGGTTTCCCGCCGGTCTGGGCGTGCCGAACCGGGCAAAACCATACAGTTTGCCAAGCCTTGCTGCAAAGGCATCGCGCATGCCAATCTGGCCAAGATAGGTCTGAGTGACTGCGTTTTGTCGTTCCACCCAATCAGCCACCTCGGGCGTGCTTCGCACGTCGCTTTCAAGCCAGCGATAAGGGTCAGCGACGGCCTCGCCGAATTTCTGCTCTACAATCGCCTCGCGCCGCGTTTCAGGATAGTCAGGCACGGCAATTGCGGGCCCCTTCACCCCGACCACAGGTTCGGCCAGCGCGGGCGCAGCGATCCCGGATTGTGCGGCCAGCATGATCGCGGCAAAGGCTGGCCATCGCGCAATCACCGTTCCAGTGCTGCCAAAACATCGCGGGTAAAAGCGGCAATATCAAAACGGGTACCGACCATATCCTCGCCCCGGCGCACGATCACGACATTGCGGCTTGGCACGACCACGACATATTGCCCGCGATTGCCAAAGGCAGCAAAAGTGTCTGGCGGCACCCCCTCGTTGTTGTTCATCAACCACCAGCCAGCACCATAACCAAAGGGGCGACCTTCGGGCTGCGGCCCAGATGGTGACGAGACATACTCACGCCAACCTTTTGGCAGGATGCGCTCACCACTTTGTGTCACGCCGTCATTGAGCATTAGCTGGCCAAGCCTGGCGAGATCACGCGCAGTTGTCCACACTTGGCTGGAGAGCACGTAATTGCCTTGCCAATCGGTTTCGGCGACGGTGTGGTTCATCCCGACCTTCGCGAAAAAATTCGCCGGAGGGTTTTGAATAAATGTTTCTTCAACTGCCTGCACCGCTGCCAGCGTATCGTTATTGGCGTAGCGATATACAGTGAAGGGCGCATGAATAAGCGGCCAGTTCTGCGCGCGCTCATCCACTGTTGTTCCGCCCCAATAGAGCGGGTCGGTGCGATTGCCCGGCGTATCTGAATAGCGCCCAGATGCCATGCGCAATGTTTCATCAATTGTGATCATGCGGCGCGGGTCGGCTTCATTGGCGCCCAATCCTGCGCTCGCCATGACATCAGCCTCACCGCGTTGAACGGCTGCACCGATAAGCGTAGCGGCAATGCTTTTGGCGACCGACCATGTCCGCTGAGGTGTGTTTGCAAAGAAACCATCGGCATATTGTTCGCCAGCCAGTTTTCCATTGTGCAGCACCGTGACGATCGTTGTGCGCCCTTCGCCGTATTTGCCTGTGAAGGCCGCGCTCACATCGACGCGCTTCTCGGCTAAGTCCGATGCCATCGGATCGGGCCGCGATCTGGCAGCTAGCAATTGTTGGCGTTTGCCCGCTCTCGCATCATCGTCCAAAGCCCAATCGACATACGTAGCGCCTACACCATCAATCGTTGTCCCGATCGGCATAATGACACATCCCCGCCCCTCGCGGTGCACTGCATACCGTGGCGGCATGTCATCTGCGTAAGTGACCGCAGTAGAAACCACCTCACCCGTCGCGAGCCGATCAACCGAATAGGGCAAATCGCGAATGACCGGATCGAGTCTAGGGTAGATGCCCGTAAGCTCCCACTCATGGACACTTTCAGGCGTGCGGGTTGTCCCATTGCGTTCGGCATTGGCAATTGCGCTGCAGAGGAACAGGGCCTTGTACCCAGCCGCCAAGGCGCGGTCGTAACGCGCGTCAAGCTGCTCTTGCGCAGACAGCGGAGACACCGATGTGTTTTGCGCATGTAGATAGCTGGAAGGAGCTGTGATGGCAGTGGCAAGAGCGACTGCAAACGTCATCTTTTTCATGTCATGCACACTAAGCGTACGGCAGCAAAAGAAAAGCGCGCAAGCAAAGAAAAAGGGCCAGCGGATCGCTCCGCCAGCCCCAATTTCATAAAGCCGAAAGTGCCTTACGCAGACGCTTCGGCGTATTCTTCTTCATCAGCCATGACCGGACCGCTGTCCTGACCCTTGGCATCGGGATCACGATCAACCAGTTCGATGATGGCGAGCTGCGCGCTGTCGCTGGCGCGGTATCCGGCCTTGATGATGCGGGTATAACCACCGTTGCGGTCGTCATAACGCTCGCCCAGGATATCAAACAGCTTCTTGAGCTGGGTCTCGTCCATCAGGCGCGATTGCGCGAGACGACGGTTGGACAGGCCACCACGCTTGGCCAGCGTGATCAACTTTTCAATGTATGGGCGCAGTTCCTTCGCCTTGGGCAGCGTGGTCGTGATCTGCTCGTGCTTGATCAGGGCCGCGGCCATATTGCGGAACAAGGCCTTGCGATGGCCCGACTTGCGCGAAAGTTTACGCTGTGAAATTCCGTGACGCATTATTCAATCCTTTGTTTGCTGACCCTTCCGGGCGGGAAACCTGTTCCCACTTTCCCTGACGGGATCAGCGGTTCGTAAAGGGCCCGTATCAGGTAACCCAGTGCTGGCGGCGCTTAAGGTGCGCCGCCGGAACCTGTTTTAGCCGAGCAACTCTTGTTCGAGCTTCTTGGCCATTTCTTCGATGTTCTCTGGTGGCCATCCGGGGATGTCCATGCCCAGACGCAGACCCATGCTCGACAGCACTTCCTTGATTTCGTTCAAGGACTTGCGGCCGAAGTTCGGCGTGCGCAGCATTTCGGCTTCGGTCTTCTGAACCAGATCGCCGATGTAGATGATGTTGTCGTTCTTGAGGCAATTGGCCGAACGGACCGACAGTTCCAGCTCGTCGACCTTCTTGAGAAGGTAACGGTTGAGCTGGTTCGCATCGTCTTCTTGCGGCGTTGCTGCCTGGCCGATCATGGCCGACTGTGGCTGCGGAATGCCGTCTTCGAAGTGGACGAACAAAGTCAGCTGGTCCTGGAGGATACGGGCGGCATAAGCCACGGCATCTTCCGGGGCGACCGTACCGTCGGTTTCTACCGTCAGAGAGAGCTTGTCATAGTCAAGCTCCTGACCAACGCGGGCGTTTTCAACCTTGTAGCTCACCTGGCGGATTGGCGAATAGAGCGAGTCAACCGGGATCAGACCGATTGGCGCATCAGCCGGGCGGTTTTGTACGGCAGGTGCATAGCCCTTACCTACGTCAGCCGTCAGCTCCATGTTGAGCGTAGCACCTTCGTCGAGGTGGCAGATGACGAGGTCCTTGTTCATGATCTCGATGTCGCCAGATACGGCAATATCCCCAGCCTTGACGGCCGCTGGACCGGTGGCGGAAAGCTGCAGGCGCTTAGGCCCTTCACCTTCCATCTTGAGGGCAATCTGCTTCACATTCAGCACGATGTCGGTGACGTCTTCACGCACACCCGCGAGCGAGCTGAATTCATGCAGGACGTTCTCTGCCTTGATCGAGGTGATGGCAGCACCCTGAAGCGAGGAAAGCAGAACGCGACGCAGAGCATTGCCCAGCGTCAGTCCAAAACCACGCTCGAGTGGTTCAGCAACAAAGGTTGCCTTGCGCGCCTTGTCGCCGCCTTCCTTGATTTCCAAGGTGTTGGGTTTCTTGAGTTCCTGCCAGTTCTTGGTGTTGACGGACATGGATTTCCCCTAATTCGCTATATCAGCGTGTTCAAAAATCGGACGAAACCGGATGCACCTGCGAGGGCGCGTCCGGTCCGTGGAATAGCGACCCGAAGGCCGCCAGTAAGCTCGGATCAGACGCTCGGCTCAGACCCTGCGACGCTTTGACGGACGAACCCCATTGTGGGGGATCGGTGTCACGTCGCGGATCGAAGTGATCGTGAAGCCAACCGCTTGCAATGCGCGGAGCGCACTTTCGCGGCCAGAGCCGGGGCCCTTGACTTCGACTTCCAGCGTCCGGACGCCGTGTTCGGCGGCCTTCTTGCCGGCATCGTCTGCTGCAACCTGAGCTGCGTAAGGGGTCGACTTGCGGCTCCCCTTGAAGCCCATCATGCCAGCACTGGACCAGCTTATGGCGTTGCCCTGTGCATCGGTGATGGTGATCATTGTGTTGTTGAAGCTTGCATTCACGTGGGCAACGCCGCTCGTGATGTTCTTCTTGTCGCGCCGCCTGATCCGGCCGGGTTCGCGTGCCATGGTCTGAATTCCTCTTTAAATGTGCAGAAGGGAAAAGCGTGTCGGGTAAGTCCAGGTTGCCCTGACCCGAATGCTTACTTCTTCTTCCCTGCGATCGGCTTGGCCTTACCCTTGCGGGTGCGGGCGTTGGTGTGCGTGCGCTGTCCGCGAACGGGCAGCTGGTTACGATGGCGCAGGCCCCGATAGGAGCGCAGGTCCATCAAACGCTTGATGTTCATCGCCGTGTTGCGGCGAAGGTCGCCTTCCACAGTGTGATCAGCATCAATTGCTTCACGAATTTGCAGAACTTCCGCGTCGGTCAGATCCTGAACCCGGCGCGAATGATCAATGCCAAGCTTGTCGGCGATTTGCACGGCGGTCGTACGACCGATTCCATGGATGTAGGTGAGCGCGATAATCACGCGCTTGTTGGTTGGGATATTTACCCCGGCAATACGAGCCACTTAATACTTCTCCAAGCTCCACAGGGGATCAACCAGATGGTCAAGCGCCCCTATCTCATAGCGATAAACCGACATGCCCTAGCCCTCAGCGGGTGCTGAAACGGCAAAAAGCCCGGTTGGCATGCACAAAGGCTCTTGCCTGCCGGACTCCGATCGAACGTGTCGAATGAAGCGCGCGCTTAAGGTGATTCTGTCGCTACGTCAACAGGTAAGCGAACGCCATGGGCAGCGCGCCATCGCACCGTCCCGATATGGGCGCGCGCCGCCCAGTTGCAAGGGTGGTACGCCAAACGGGGCTCCGGGTCAAAAGTCGGCCCTGAGCACGGCCCGAAACATACCCGGAAAACGCATCAGCGTTAACCTCGATCAGACCACGCCAAAGGCAAGCATCGCATCGGCAACCTTCTTGAAACCGGCAATATTGGCGCCCTTGACGTAATTGACCGCCTTGCCGCCATCTACCTCGCCATATTCGACACATTTGCCGTGAATGTCTTCCATCAGATTGGTGAGCATGTCGCCCAGCTTTTCCTGGTTCCAGCTGATCCGCTCTGAATTCTGGCTCATCTCGAGGCCCGATACGGCAACGCCACCGGCATTGGCTGCCTTGCCCGGTCCGTACATAATCATGGCCTCCTGAAAGACCTTCACCCCTTCCAGAGTGGTCGGCATGTTGGCCCCTTCGGAAACAGCGATCACGCCGTTCTTGACCAGCGCCTTTGCCTCATCCTCGTTCAGTTCGTTCTGGGTAGCGCATGGCAGGGCAAGATCAGCCTCCACGCTCCAGGGCCGTTCGCCCTCGTGGAAACTGGCGTTGGAGAATTCGTCGACATATTCGCTGATCCGCCCGCGCCGTTCATTCTTCAATGTCTTGATCCAGTCGATCTTTTCCTGATCGATGCCATCAGGGTCGTGGATGAAGCCGCCGGAGTCGGACAGGGTGAGCACCTTGCCGCCAAGCTCGACCAGCTTTTCTGCAGCGTGGGTTGCAACATTGCCAGAGCCCGAGATGACCGCACTCTTCCCCTCGACATCCTCGTCAGCATGTTTGAGCATGTTTTGCAGGAAGTAAACCGCGCCATAGCCGGTCGCCTCGGGCCGCATCTGAGAGCCGCCATATTCCAAGGCCTTGCCGGTCAAAACGCCTTCCCAACGATTGGTGATGCGTTTGTACTGGCCAAACATATAACCGATTTCGCGTCCGCCCACGCCAATATCGCCCGCTGGCACGTCGGTGTCCGGCCCGATGTGGCGATACAATTCGGTCATGAAGCTCTGGCAGAACCGCATGACTTCGCTATCGGACTTGCCGCTGGGATTGAAGTTCGATCCGCCCTTGGCTCCGCCCATCGGCAGACCAGTGAGCGAATTCTTGAATGTCTGCTCAAACGCCAGAAACTTCAGCACGCTTTCGGTCACGGTCGGATGAAACCGGATACCGCCCTTGTAAGGTCCGATGGCGTTGTTGTTCTGCACCCGCCAACCGCGCTGGACACGGATGTTATGGTTGTCATCTTCCCAGCACACACGGAACGACACCACTCTGTCAGGCTCGGCAATCCGGCGGAGAATCTGCGCCTCGTGATACTCTTCCTTGTCGTCGATAAACTCGAAGACATCTTGTGCCACTTCCTGGACGGCCTGAATGAATTCGGTCTGACCCGTGTTGCGCTTTTTCACCCCTTCCATGAATGTCGAAAGGTCGACGTGGTCAGAAACGGCCATGGGAAATTCTCCTGTGAATGTCTCGATTCAAACCCGCGGCATCTTTAACGTTCCCACAGGCTACCTGTCTTTGCGAAAACAATCCGGCTTTTTCACTTGCCGCGCTCTGATCAGCCCTCTTTCAAGGCCTCAACCGCTTCTTCCAGGCTTTTTTCCCGGTCAGACTTTTCGTCCGTTAAGGGTTCGTCAGCCGGTGCGGCGGCCGCGCCGTCTTCGGATTCGACATCTGGGGTTACGTCAACGACCTCATCTGGGACGGGGGAATCGACCCTTCCCAGCATCGCAGCCAGTCCGTTCAACTGCTGCGTCATGACGCCATCTACAGCCTTGGAAATTATCCCGACTTCGTAACGCATGTATCCGCCGACCACATATTCCCACACGATCCGGGTTCCACCGTCCGGACTTTCCGAGAGAGCCACAGTCAGCACACCTGTTGCCGCCTCGCTCTGCAAAGGCCCCAAGCTGCCGCGCATGCGCAGCGCATTCTCGGGAAATGCGTGGATCACCCGCATGTGCTCGACGCTGCCCTCCAGCGTAATTTTGTCAGGGTCGGGATCTTCCGGGATTTTCTCGCAGAAGCATCCGCCAGCTTGCGGGGTCAAACGCAGATTGTCGGCATCGCCAGACCAGGTGTGCGCAGAATTCCACCACCGTGCGGGCGAAATCAGCGCGAGCCAGGTTTCCTTCGGTGATGCCTCTACAACCGCCATATCGCGCGTCACGAAGCCATCGCTGTCCGTCTTGATCACCTCGGCCGAGACAGGCTGGCTCAACGCCAGACCGATGGCAGCACAGGCAGCGCTGGCGCCCTTAAAGACGCAAGTGGTGGCAAATTTCGGCATCGGGCGGTCCTCCTGTTCCAAGGGCAGTCCTAAGCCAAAGGGTGGGCACGATAAAGCGGCAATTGCCCGCCGCATGTGCCTGTGGATCAGGAGATGATGTCGCTGATGGTCGCGGTGACCGTATCAATGCTGGCCATTCCGTCAACGCGCGTCACTATACCGCGTGCTTCATAACCTGGCAGGATTGGTGCGGTTTCCGCCCGATACACATCCATGCGATTGCGCACCGTCTGTTCGTTATCGTCGGGACGACGCTTGAACTCGGTCGAGCCACAACTGTCGCACACACCCTCTTGTGCAGGGGGATTAGCGGTATCGTGATACAGCGCTCCGCAATTGGCACAGGAGAAACGGCCGGTGATGCGCTCAACCAGAGCGTCCACGTCCACGGCCAGCTCAATCACATGGTCGAGCTTGCGGCCATGCTTGGCAAGAATACCATCGAGCGCAGCAGCCTGAGCTTCGGTGCGGGGATAACCATCAAAGATAGCGCCGACATCGCTGCCCATCGCCGCCAGTTCATCAGAGATCAGGTCCGACACAATCTCGTCACTGACGAGGTCGCCAGCTTCCATGATCGATTTGACCTTGAGACCGGTGGGCGTTTCCGCTTTGACCGCTGCCCGCAGCATGTCGCCGGTGGAAAGCTGTTTCATGCCGTGATTGTCGACCAGGCGGGCACTTTGTGTTCCCTTGCCGGCGCCCGGCGGGCCCAAAAGAATGATATTCATGAAGCTAGCTTACCCCAATTTACAGCTATCAGCCCTTGCGCGACCGGCCCTTCAGTTTCGCCTTCTTGATCAGATCACCATACTGGTGAGCGAGCAAGTGTGACTGCACCTGGCTGATCGTATCGACTGTTACATTGACCACAATCAGCAGGCTGGTGCCGCCAAGGAACAATGGAATGCCTGTTTGTGCGATCATGTATTCCGGCACCACGCAAACAAAGGTCAGATAGATTGCGCCGACCACGGTGATCCGGGTCAGGACATAATCCAGATAGTCGGACGTGCGCTTTCCAGGACGAATGCCCGGGATGAACCCGCCATTCTTTTTCAAGTTCTCTGCCGTTTCTTCAGGGTTGAATACAACCGCGGTGTAGAAGAAGCAGAAGAACACAATGCCGATGCCATACAGCAGCATATACAGCGGCTGTCCGTGAGCCAGATACTGGTTCAGCGTCACGATTACGCCGCCAACGCCGCTGTCGGTATCGACCGAGTTGCCGGCAAACTGAGTAATCGTCAGCGGCAGCAAGAGCAGCGAGCTGGCAAAGATCGGCGGAATAACACCAGCTGTGTTCAGCTTGAGCGGCAGGTGCGAGCTGTCAGCCTGCATCATGCCGCGCTGCGTGGCGCGCTTTGGATACTGGATCAACAAGCGGCGCTGGGCTCGCTCGACAAAGGAAATCAGCACGATCAGACCAACCACCATCACAATAAAGAAGATGATGATGCTGGGCGCAATCGAGCCAGTCCGGCCCCCTTCGAAAAGGTTGGCGGTAAAGGTGGGGAACTGCGCGACAATGCCGGCCATGATGATCAGCGAGACACCGTTACCGATACCGCGACTGGTAATCTGCTCACCCAGCCACAACAGGAACATGGTGCCGCCCACGAGGCTGATGACAGCGCCTACACGGAACATGTATCCCGGATCGACCACTGCCTGAATCCCGCTCTGCGCGCCGAAGCTTTCCAACCCAGAGGCAAGGAACCAACCCTGAATAGCGCACAGAAACACGGTGCCGTAACGGGTGTATTGATTGAGTTTCTGGCGCCCGGAGGCGCCTTCTTTCTTCAGCGCGGCGAGCGTTGGATGCAGGGCCGAGGCCATCTGCACCACGATCGAGGCGGTGATATAGGGCATAACGCCGAGCGCGATGAGGCTCATCCGCTCAAGGCTGCCGCCCGAAAATGTGTTGAACAAGTCGAGGATACCGCCCCGCCCCAATTCAGCCAGATCCTGCAATGCCAGCGGATTAACGCCAGGCAGCGGAATAAAGCTCAAGAAGCGGAAAACGATCAGCGCACCGATGGTGAACCAGATACGCTGACGCAGCTCGGTTGCCTTGGAGAAATTGGCGAGGCTCAGATTGCTCGCGATATTATCGGCGCGTGATGCCATTGTCCGTGTGTCGATCCTAGCGTTACACCGGTCCCGTCCGGTCTAGACAGGATAGATAGGGGGCAGAGGCACGAATGTCGAACCCCTGCCCCCAGCTTTTTCAGTTTAGTCTGTTTTTTCTGCCGTTTCGGCCTTGGCAGGTGCAGTCACATCGACACTGCCGCCAGCCTTTTCAACAGCTGCAATCGCGCCCTTGGTGGCACCGGTCACGACGAATTTCGCCTTGGCCTTGATCTCACCCTTGCCGAGAAGACGCACGCCGTCCTTGCCACCACGGACCAGGCCAGCTTCTCGCAGAGCCTCTTCAGTGATGTCCTTCTTGCCGTCGAGCTTCTTGGCATCGATGAACTTCTGCACCATGCCGATGTTCACTTCAGCATAGTCCTTGCCGAACGGGTTGTTGAAACCACGCTTTGGCAGACGCATGTGAAGTGGCATCTGGCCGCCTTCGAAGCCCTTGATCGCAACACCAGAACGACTCTTCTGGCCCTTCTGACCGCGTGCAGCGGTTTTGCCCTTGCCCGAACCGATACCACGGCCCTTGCGGATGCGGCCCTTGCGGGCACCATCATTATCGCGGATTGTATTGAGTTTCATAGTCTTGCACTCGCTTTCGCTTTTGTTCGCGCCAAAAATGAGCAGCCCGGACATCTGCCCGGGCCACTGATATTGTCAGTTCAATCGACCACGGTCACCAGATGGGGGACCTTGGCAATGGCGCCGCGCACTTCAGGGGTATCCTGACGCTCGACAACCTTGTTCATCTTGTTCAGGCCAAGCCCGATCAGGATTTGCCGCTGTCCCTTGGGACGACGGATTGCAGATCCGGTCTGCTTGATCTTGATAGTTTTCTTACCGGCCATTGAATTTACTCCACAACCGCTGCGGCGTCAGCTTCCGCTTCGGCTTCGCTTGCACCACCCCGGCCAAGCAGGTCAGCGACCTTCTTGCCGCGACGCTGGGCCACAGACTTCGGCGAAGTCTGGTTGGTCAAAGCGTCAAAAGTGGCGCGGATCATGTTATAGGGGTTCGACGTACCGACCGACTTGGTCACAACGTCAGCAACGCCCAGGCTTTCAAAAACGGCACGCATCGGGCCACCAGCAATGATGCCGGTACCAGCAGGAGCGGTACGAACGGTAACCTTGCCGGCACCGAAACGACCGTTCACATCGTGATGCAGCGTGCGGCCTTCTTTCAAAGGTACACGGATCATCTTCTTGCGAGCAGCAGCCGTTGCCTTGGTGATAGCCTCTGGCACTTCGCGAGCCTTGCCGTGGCCAAAGCCGACCCGGCCCGAACCATCGCCAACCACGACCAGTGCTGCAAAACCAAAGCGCTTACCGCCCTTTACGGTCTTGGAGACACGGTTGATGTGAACCAGCTTCTCGATGATACCATCATCTTCTTCCTGGCGCCCACCGCGACGATTGTCACGGCCACCACGGCCGCGTCCACCGCCGCCCTGGTTGTTGCCGCCACGGCCACGACCGCCACGAGCATTCTGCTGCGTGCGAGCCTGGCCATCATCACCTTGTGCAGGCGACTGGGTTGCAGCTGCCTCGGAAGGTGTTTCAGCCACTGCAGGTGCAGCCTCGGCGGGAGCCGCAGCAGCTTCTGCTTCAGGAGCAGCCGCCGTTTCAGGAGCAGCCGTTTCTGGCGTCTCGGTTTCGGCTTCTGGTGTTTTCTTGTCTTCAGCCATCATCAGAACTCCAGCCCGCCTTCGCGAGCGGCATCGGCCAGCGCTTTCACGCGGCCATGGAAAAGGAACCCGCCGCGATCAAACACGACAGTCGTCACGCCGGCCTTTTTGGCGGCAGAGGCGATATCTTTGCCAACCTGTACGGCGGCATCGACATTCGCACCCGAATTCTTCGCACCCAGCGTTGATGCAGCGGCCACGGTGCGGCCCTGCGCATCATCAATGATCTGTGCGTAGATATGACGGCCAGTGCGATGCACCGACAGACGGGGACGGTCACCACCGCGGCTGCGCAATGCAGTGCGGACCCGGCGACGGCGACGTTCAAAGAGAGAAAGCTTTGCCATCTTACTTCTTCTTCCCTTCCTTGCGGAAGACATATTCGCCCTGGTACTTGATACCCTTGCCCTTGTAAGGCTCGGGCTTGCGCCAGCGACGGATTTCTGCAGCGAGCTGGCCGACGGCCTGCTTGTCAATTCCACTGATGATCACGGTGGTCTGATCCGGCGTTTTCACGTCCAGACCTTCAGGCACATCGATATCGACATCGTGGCTGTAGCCGAGCTGCAAGTTCAACTTGCTGCCCTGCGCCTTGGCACGATAACCAACACCGGAGATTTCCAAAGTCTTCGAAAAGCCTTCGGTCACGCCTTCAACCAGGTTTGATACCAGCGTACGCTGCATGCCCCAATAGGACCGCGCCTGCTTTGTATCATTGGCCGGGTTGACCTGAATCTCGTCACCTTCAACCTTGTAATCGATGTAGTCGGACAGACCGAGAGTGAGCGTGCCCTTGGGGCCCTTCACTGTTAGTACGCCTTCTTCGATCGACGCGGTTACGCCGCCAGGAATGGCGACTGGTTTCTTGCCAATACGGCTCATCAGAACACCTCCGCGAGCACTTCGCCGCCGACGTTTTCATTGCGCGCTTCGTTGTCCGAAAGCACGCCCTTCGGTGTCGAGACGATGGTGATGCCAAGGCCATTGCGCACAGTCGGAAGTTCCTTCGAACCCGAATAGACGCGGCGGCCAGGCTTGGAGACACGAGCGACGAACTTGATTGCAGGTTCGCCTTCGAAATACTTCAGTTCAATCCGCAGCGCAGGGTGCTTGCCACTGTCATCAGCAGAATAGCCACGGATGTAGCCTTCGCGCTGAAGCACTTCGAGGACGTTTGCACGCAGCGTAGAAGCGGGCGAAAGGACGGAGTCCTTCTTTGCCTGCTGTCCGTTGCGGATACGGGTGAGCATATCACCCAGGGGATCAGTC
>CALBWA010000011.1 GCA_937969505.1 uncultured Erythrobacter sp.
AACAATTTTGCCCGACTGCATGGGTTGGACATTGCAAAAGCCCACGCAAAAATCGCTGATGACCGATTCAGCAAATATCGCGCAGAAAAAGGGCTGCGTCGTCCTTGGGCAGCGGTGCGAGGTGAAGCATGAGCCAACCGCAAAGTGTAATCGATCTGTCTTTGGAAATCGAAAGGGCGCTGGGTAAAATTGGCGATCCTTGCATGTGTTTAGCTGGCAAGGATTTGTCGATCATCGACATGGGGCTGATCAATGAAGTGGAACTAGATGAGGGTAAGGTTCGTGTCTCGATGACGCTGACAGATCCCAACTGCTTCTTCGAGTACAAAATTTCAAACGCAGTGATTGAATCGCTCAGGAAGCTGGATGGCGTCAACGATGTCGAAGTCGCAATCGAGTCCTATCCAATCTGGCACAATGATCGGTTGAGTGATCGAGCCAAGTCGAAATTTAAGGAAGATTATGACGGGATTCTTGCACTTCGCGAGAACTCGTAACGCAAGACCGGGGTACAGGTTTGCAACAGGATATTCAGAGCAAATGGCGCTGATCCTTCTGCCCTAGTGAATGAAAGTTAAAAATTGCCGTTGTGAAGGCGGCGTGGAAGTCATCATTTGGGAGCAAATCGCGTGCAAGGCGCAATTGATATTGTAACAAATCTATACACTCCCAAGATGGTTGCAGAGGGGCGCACCGGTCTTGATGATGACTTCAAGGATCAGGTGCGCATGCCTGCCGAGATGCGAGGAGGCGTTGGCGAGAATGACTATCTGGAGCGCATGGACCGGGCTGGGATTGAGAAATCACTGCTGATCGCGGTCCGTGCAGGCGACATTCGCATGCAGGGCTCCTTTGAGATACCCTATGTAGATGTGGCAGAGGTCTGCGCGCGGCACCCTGGTCGTTATTATGGATTGGCCGGTATCGACCCCTATCGCGGCATGGAGCAGGTCGCCGAGCTGGAGTACGCGGTCAAGGAGTTGGGCTTCGTTGGGGCGCATCTCTATCCTCACTGGATGGAATTGGCGCCTGACCATCGCAAATACTATCCAATTTACGCTAAATGCTGCGAGCTTGGCATCCCGATCATGATGCAGGTCGGCCACAATTTGGTCTATTCGCGGACCCGGCGCTTGCCCAGCGTAGGTAGGCCTATCACACTGGACACGGTGGCCATTGATTTTCCCGAACTGACCCTGATCGGCATTCACATCGGCGTGCCATGGACTGAAGAAATGATCTCGATGGCATGGAAGCACGAGAACGTTTTTATCGGGACGGATGCGTATGCACCAAAGCATTGGCCGGACAATCTGGTTCACTACATGAACTCATATGGCCAGGACAAAGTGCTTTTCGGTACAGATTGGCCTGTGATTGATCCTGAGCGTGCCGTGCGGGAAATCGGCGATATAAATTTGCGTCCAGCCAGCCATCAAAAGGTCATGCGGGATAATGCGCTTCGATTGTTCAATCTGCAGCAGGCGATTTGATCTGATGGCGCTACGTTCGATTACTCATTGTTTGCTAAGCAAACCAGCAATAGCCGGCGCATCATCGTGAGTGCGGCAAATGACAGGCCGCTATTGGCGTCTGAAGGCATACGTGCGGCGGCTTCGCGGGAACCCGACAAATGTGCGATCCGCGCTTATGATCGAGGCGAGATAATCGAACAGGTTACATATGCGCAGCTGGTGACGCGCATGAACCGGGTATCTAGTGCGGCGCGCGCTCAATGGGGATTGAAAGCAGGCGATCGGGTGGCCCTGGCTGCGTCCAACTCGATTGATTTCATCGCGCTGACTTGCGGGTTTGGAGCGGTCGGAATCGCGGTTGCGAAACCCAACCCCAAATTGTCGATCCGCGAGATCCTAGCGATCTGTGCTGATGCAGGCGCGAGTGTGCTGGTGTGCGATGCCCCAATTGCCAAAGTGGTCAGGGAACAGGCCACACTGTCTATGCAAGTATGCGCTATTGGGGAGGAGCTAGATGAGGTTCTCGCGGCAGCCGATGATGTCTATCCAAATGAGGGCGATCTGGCGAACGAAAATTCCGTATTTGTAATGCCCTACACATCGGGAACGACAGGTGAGCCCAAGGGTGTGTGTGTAACCCACCGCAGCCGGTCGCTGACGTTCTTCGGTATGGGTGTCGAGTATGGCTGCTACGGACCTGATGATCGGTTCCTAGGCCTTGCACCGTTGTGTCACGGCGCAGGCTTTGCCTTCAATATTGCACCTCTCTATTTTGGCGGTTCGCTTGATCTCTACGCCAGATTCGATCCAGTCCAAACGCTTGCTCATATTGGGCGAGGCGAGGTTACCGGTATATTCTTGGTTCCGACGCATTTTCAGGGATTTTTCGCGCTCGACGAAGATGTCCTTGCGCAAAGCCACGGCCACAAGCTGAAATCCATAATCTCGAACGCGGCACCTCTGACCCAGCCGATCAAGGAGCGCATTGTCGCGCATTTCGGCGAAGGCTTGCTGCACGAATGTTACGGCTCGACCGAAGCTGGAATTGTCACCTCGATGCGTCCAGCTGACCAGTTGCGCAAAGTGCAGTGCGTCGGCAGGCCCTTCGTCAATACTTCGATCCGAATCGTCGGAGATAATGGCGAAGAAGTCGCCCCAGGCGAGGTAGGCGAGCTGTTCAGTAAGTCACCCTATTTATTCGCAGGTTATAGTGATCGTCCCGATGAAACCGCCAAAGCGATCAAGGACGGTTGGGTTTCGGCAGGCGACCTTGCCCGGCAGGACGATGAAGGCTTTTACTACATCGTCGGACGCAAGAAAGAGATGATCATTTCTGGCGGGATCAACATCTACCCGCGCGAGGTCGAATTCATTCTAGACCAGCATCCATCGATCGCAGAAAGCGCGGTCTTGGGTGTCCCAGATGATTATTGGGGGGAAAAGATTGTCGCTGCTTTAGCTCTGGCTGAAGGCGCAGACGAGCCAGATAGTTCGGCCTTGAGCCAGTGGTGTACAGATCGAATTGGCAGTCAAAAAGTCCCGAAACAATTTTTCTTTCTGGACGCATTTCCGCGCAATGCGATGGGCAAAGTGCTCAAATCTGAAATCGCGGAATCGCTTTTACCTTGTACCAAAGTTGCATGACCGTGCCGGTTTCGTGCAGCAAGCGCGGCCGCTGCGGAGCCGGTATCGAAAATGGCAGACGTTTCCAGAATTTAACTTTTAGAAGGGCCGCATCACTATGAGCGATACACACAAGCCAGATGTGCCCTATCCTCCCTCAAAAACAGCATGGTACGCCGTTTCCATCCTGCTGATAGCTTACACGGTTTCCTTCATTGACCGGACTATTCTGTCGCTTTTGGTTGGGCCCATACAAGCTGACCTTGGCATTGGTGATACGGAGATGGGACTGCTTCACGGCTTGGCATTTGCTCTGTTCTATTGTTTCCTTGGCCTTCCGATTGCCTGGCTTTCCGATCGGTTTTCGCGCCGCTGGATTATTGCCATTGGCATGATCATCTGGAGCGGGATGACGGCCTTGTGTGGCCTGACCAAGAATTTCACCCAATTGTTTCTGGCGCGAATGGGCGTCGGCGTGGGCGAGGCAGCTCTGTCTCCGGCGGCATATTCCATGCTTGCTGATCTCTTTCCACCAAACCGGCTTGGCCGGGCAATGGGAATCTATTCTTCGGGCGTGTTTTTCGGTGCGGGCATTGCCTTTATGTTGGGCGGGCTGGTCATCTCTTTCGTCAATGACGGGAACACCTTGTCATTGCCGCTGTTGGGTGAGTTGCGGATATGGCAGTTTGTGTTCGTGATTGTCGGGCTCCCAGGCATTCTGTTGGCCCTATTGATGTTCACATTTCCCGAGCCGGTACGCCGCAAGAATCTATCCAAAGAAGGACGGGAACTGACGCAAAGTGCACTAAAATTCTTGCGCGAAAACCCCAAGGTTTGTTTGTCCCACTTCATCGGCTTCGCAATGCTGGCGATTAGCTTCAACGGCTTTTTAGCCTGGGGTCCCACCCAATTGATAAGAGACTTTGGTGTTGATGCGAGCGAGGCCGGCAAAGCGTTCGGTATAGCGATCTTCCTGTGTGGCGGTGGAGGCATAATCTTGGGAGGTGTCGTCGCGGACCGCCTGGCGCAAAAGGGCTATTCGGACGCTACAATGCGGGCTGGCATAATAGGCGGGATCGGTCTTTTGCCGATGTCTATAGCCGCACCATTGATGCCAAGCTTTATCTGGGGTGCGATCGGTTATGGCGCCTTCTTCTTCTTCGCGAGCTTCCCATTTGGCGCAGCCGCTGCTGCGCTGCAATTAATGACTCCGCCGCATCTTCGAGCGCAGTTGTCGGCGGTTTACCTCCTCGTCCTCAATTTGGTTGGAATCGGTGGCGGCCCCTTGATGATTGGTGCGATAAGCGACCACATGCTGGGTGGCCCGGCAGAAATCGGCTCAGCCATGGCAATGACCGGCTTGCTGACAGTACCTCTAGGCGTGGTGATATTGATCGCAGTACTGCCCGCCTATCGCAAATTGCAAAACAAGATCTGACAGACCGAGCGCGCTTAAGCACGCTATCTAAGCGGGCGATCGCTCAGCTGCGGGGGTGAAGCCCAGCTTGCGAGGCCCACGGTCGCATGGCGATAAGACTGGCCTGCCCAATGGCTGGGCGGCGGACATGGTTGTAACATCAGCGCCAGAAATTGTGTCGTATCTTCGCTAATCTGGAGAATACCATTGAGCCGTTCGATCTTGGTAATTGTTGTGCTGGTGCTCCTGGCGTTTCTAACTGCTTGGGCATATTTCAAGAGCCGGACATGGGAAGTCGATGATGCGACCTTGATGTCTCGCTATGGCGCAGGCAGCGAGATGATCGAGCTGGATGGAACTCGATTCCGTTACAAGGATACGGGGAGCGGCCCTGCCATCATCTTGTTGCATGGTGCCTTTGCCAATCTGAACTACTGGGACGACTGGGCGACCGAACTTGAGGGCGATCACAGGGTCATCAGGTTCGACGTGCCGCCCGAAGGTATCGGCGATCCCGACCCTAAGGGGTATTCGCACGACCGGGTTGCCGAATTGGTCGGGCTTCTGGCTGATGAACTGGGCGTGGAAAAATTTGCCCTCTCCGGGCTTTCACGCGGCGGCACTGCAGCCACATTGTATGCTGGCCGCAATCCTGATCGCGTCACGCATCTTATCCTCACCAACACGCCCTTGCTCAACACGCCGCCTGACGCGGTCAAGCTTTCGCCTGCTTACGCCCGCAACGGGTGGGTCGCGGAAAATCTCCTCAGCAGCTATCGTCCCATGAGATTCTGGAATGCCTTTTTCGAATTCAATACGCATGATTCCAGCCGAATCGGTGCGGATCGCCGCCAATTGTTCATGGACATGAACAATCGTGAGGGCGCGACCGAGGACCTGGTAGCCATGAGATCAATGGGTTCTGATCGGCCAGAGGAACGCAACATCACGGCTGCCAGTGCCGTGACCGCTCCCACTTTGTTTATCACAACGCACAGCCGCTCGCTGCCACCTGTGGAACAGGAGCGAGTAATCCGCTTGTTTGATCACCTTCCGGCGGAGACAATCGCTGTCGATACTGGACACTTTCCGGCGATGGAGACCGGCGCTGAAACAGCAGCAATCGTAGCTCGCTTCATGGCGGATAACCCGCCCGCATCGCCTAATGCTGGCGAGCAACCACAGGACTAGGTCACCTGCGCAAACGTATTTTGTAAAATTCAAAAAGGAATGACGACATGGGCGCTGTAATGGTCGAAGACGGGAAAACCGCCCGTCAATTTTTCGAAACTGTAATGGGAAACAAGACGCGCGCTAAGTTTGGTTTTGGCCAGAAAGCCGCGATTGTGAATGTGGATTTTCAGCAGGCTTATACTCAGTTGGACAAATTCGTCACGTCATACCAGACGGACCCGAACCAAATTGAATATGCAAATGCGCTTTCGGCCGCAGCACGTGAGAATGGCATGCCTGTGATCTGGAGCCGGGTCGGCTATCACGATAATGGATCCGATTGCGGGGTCTGGGGCACTCGTACTGATACTGAAGACAGTCTGCAAAACATCAAATATGGCAGCGAGCGGCACGCCTATGATCCGCGCTGTGATATCCGTGACGAGGATTTGCAATACACAAAGCGCATGCCCAGCGCCTTTTTCGAAACCCAGCTGGCTAGTTACTTGGTCTGGCACAAGGTCGATACTGTGATTGTTACAGGAGGTTCGACATCAGGCTGCGTGCGCGCCACTGCGGTTGATTCTTTGAGCCATGGATACCGAACGATTGTGCCAATCGAAACCACTGCTGACAAACATGAAACGCCCCATTTCGCCAATCTGGCAGATCTGCAGTTGAAATATGCTGATGTTCTGCCGGTTGCTGAAGTGCTGGATTGGCTGCAAGCCCGCTGAATTCAGTCTCAGGCCTGCCATCGGCCATTGATGCGCATCGTGTGCGCCTTCAAGATTTTGAGGAAAGCTTTCATTGTTTGTGGCTGCGATTTTCTCGCAGGTTCGACCACGGTAAGGTCGGTTATCAAGGCCGGGCTGCTCAAAGTTAGTGCACTGAGAGTGCGCTCCTCTGTCAAGCCGTCTGCCAGCAGGCTGGGCAGGATTGCTTTCCAATTGGTCCTGGCCACAAGATCGATTGTGCCAAGCATAGTGTCCAGTTCGATCACTTCGCATTGATCAAGCTGCTTTAACGCAAGGTAGTCCCGGATGCTTTTGCTGCGCGTATTGTCCGGGCTTGGAATGACCAGTCTAAGCTCTGGCACATCTTCCAGCTGAACCGTCCCTTCAAGCGGAAGCGCGGATTTGGGGCCCGCGATCAGCACTTCCGAAATTGTCGTGAAGGGAGTCAGCCGTAATCCATCTGCTCCTTCTGCCCGGGGGACTATTGCGAAATCCAGCGCTCCACGCCGGACATCTTCTGTCAGCGATCCACTGAACCCTTCGGCAACGCGCAACGAAGCGTTCGGATGCTTCTGACGAAATTCGATCAAGGCTGGTGCCAGCACCCGCGCATTCATTGTGGGCATCAGGCCCACGGTCAGATCACCGGTCAAATCGCCGGCATAACCGCGCAGATCATTGTTTGCTTCGTCATCCAGCCGCAGTTGTTCGATGCAGTAACGGTAATATCGATCGGCTGCGGGAGTGGGTACTATTTTACCGCTTTTCCGATCAAACAAGGTCACATTGAAGCGATCTTCGAGCTTGCGAATATGCTGAGACACGCCGGACTGCGTGGCGTTTTCTCGCTCGGCAGCTGCGGTGAAGGACCGCTCTTCATATGAAGCCACAAACAGTTCGATCGTCCTGATCATCGGCGCTCCTTCGATTGGGCGATGCGACGCTATCATGCCATCAAAATTTCTAATGGCAATCCTAAGTTCTTATAATTTTTCCTTTAGACATGTTTCTGCAAGTCAATAGCTATGAAACAGCCGCTAAAACCGTTGGAAGGCTCGGCCAATGATTTGGCCGCAGCACTTGACCCCCTTGCATTGCGTAAGGCGCTAGGAAAATTTGCGACCGGGATCGCAATCGTCACCACCGTATCGGAGAATGGCAAGCGGGAAGGTCTGACGATCAACTCTTTCGCCTCCGTTTCGCTTGACCCACCGTTGGTGCTGTGGAGCCTAAAGCGTGAGGCACCTTCAATTGAAACGTTCATCACTTCCGGAAAGTTCATCATCAACATTCTAAGCGCT
>CALBWA010000012.1 GCA_937969505.1 uncultured Erythrobacter sp.
GCCAACATCTCTCCCATACGCTCGCCATCATAGACGTTCATCTGGCAGCCGAAGCTCTTGACCCTATAGGTCTTGGGAGGCGTGGTGGTCGGTTTCATGATGCGGGCGCGTCTAGCCGGATTGCGCGGCAGGTTCAATCACAGCTTCACTTGTCATTTTCAGACCGAGCGCGATGAACACATGGTACCACTTGGCGATAGCCTGCACCGGGATGCACCTTATCCGCCGGACCGCATTCGACCCTTGGCTTGGGTACTGCATTGGCGCTGACGACTGCGCCTGCATCTTCGCTGCCATAGGCGGCGATCCAAGTGATGCAGTCAGACAACCGCCTGATTTCATGCTTCGTGATGCTGCTGGCTTCGGGCGAGCAGTTCAGCTCGAACGCATCGGCGGCGGGTGCGCTATCATACTGGGCAAAGCGGCGCAGGACCTCACCGCGCTCGTTAAAGACGGTGCGGCGCATGTCATTGCTCATCGCATCGCCGCGATAAAAGGGCGATGTATTGAACATATAGGCGTCCACTTCTGGGTGCTGGATCGAGACTTCTGTCGCGAGCGCCCCGCCCAGCGAATGTCCGGTAACAATCCATGGCAGATCGCGCGACCAACGTGCTTTTTCCAGCTCAAAATATTTGAGCGCGATTTCGATCTGGTCATTCTTTAACGTGCCGTAGAATATATCGGTAAGACCGTCGAAATCGGTCCCACGAAACGCCAGAATACGAGCGACGGGCTTGCGCTCTCCAATATCGTTTGCGGGCCCTAGTTGCTCGAAGATCTGATAGCCGAAACCCTTGTCCGCATCCTCTTCGGCAATCTCTAGCCGCTCCAGCCGACGCAATGTCGGCCCCAGGTCCTGATACACATCATCATCACCGCGATAGGCATTGGTGGCCGCAATGGCGAAGGGATAGGCCTCTACCGCTGCATCACGCACAAAGGCGCACCACCCGCCGGGTTCAGACCGGCAGGGGGAGCGCGATTGCGAGATATCGGGAATGGTGGCGCAGGCGCCAAGAGCGAGCAGCAAAGGGCCAATCAGGGCGCGGCGCAGCTTCACTCCATCATTGCCTTAGATCAGGAAACGGTCGCTTTCACGATCTTGCCGGGAGCCGCAGGTGGCTCTCCCTTAGGCAGAGCGTGAACGTGTTCCATGCCTTCGGTCACCTGGCCCCAGACGGTGTATTGTCCGTCAAGGAAATGTGCGTCTTCAAAGCAGATGAAGAACTGGCTGTTGGCGCTGTCCGGCATCTGCGAACGCGCCATCGAGCATGTGCCTTCGACATGCGGTTCTGCGTTGAATTCAGCCTTCAGGTCAGGCTTCTCGCTGCCGCCCATGCCGGTGCCGGTTGGATCGCCGCCCTGCGCCATGAAACCGGGGATCACGCGGTGAAACACCACGCCATCGTAAAAGCCTTCCTTGGCGAGTTCGGTAATCCGCTCGACGTGACCGGGGGCCAGATCGGGACGCAGTTTGATGACGACATCGCCGGAATCCAGCGTGAAGGTAAGGGTTTGGTCGGCCATTGTAGATAATCTCCTGATGTTTGCAGCGGGATATAGGCACGACGGCGCATAAGTCACCCCTTGGCATCGACCATCATCAACATCGCGGCGCGGTTTCAAGCCGATCAACCGCTTGCTTTTCGCAAATGCCCCCCTAGACCTTGCCCCATGGCCAATTCCGATCATCATGATGACACAGGGGTGCTTGACGAGGCGGCTGTTGGCACTCAGCCCGATGATGGCGCGCGCCCCGATGACCGGATCGATGATGAACGTCACGACGAGGAAAACCGGCTGAAGCCCGAATACGTCAAGGCCGTGCGCGATGCACTGGAGGCGGACGACACCACAGCGGTCTATGATCTGGTTGAACCGCTCCACCCCGCTGACATTGCTGACCTTCTTGAACTGTTCCAGCGTGAGGAACGCGGTCAGCTGACGGCGGCCATCACCGATCTGATGTCATCCGAAGTGGTGGCAGAGCTGAACGATTTTGTCCGCGAAGACATGATGGAAGCTCTCGCCCCAGAGGCGGTTGCGACCATTGTTGAACAGCTTGAAACCGATGATGCGGTCCAGCTGATCGAGGATCTCGACGAGGTTGACCAGCAGGCCATTCTGGCCGAAGTCGAGGCCGAAGATCGCGCGGCGATCGAAAGCGCGCTCGCCTATCCAGAGGAAACCGCCGGCCGGTTGATGAGCCGTGATTTCGTGGCAGTGCCGGAACATCTGACCGTCGGCGATTTGATCGATTACTTGCGCGACCGCACCGATCTGACTGAGGAATTCTTCGAAGTCTTCGTGGTCAATGAACGCCACCATCCGGTTGGCACTTGTGCTCTCAGCCTGGTGCTCACCACGCCGCGCGACGTTGCTTTGGCTGACATCATGAAGCGAGACCAGACCCTGATCCCGGTCACCATGGATCAGGAAGAACTGGGTCTGATGTTCCAGAAATATGCGCTGATCTCAGCTGCCGTTGTGGACGAGAGCGAGCGGTTGGTGGGCCAGATGACAGTCGACGATGTGGTCCACATCATCTCTGAAGAAGCAGGCGAGGATGCCCTGTTGCTGTCGGGTGCTGGCGATGGCGACATTAACGAACCCATTCGCGAGGCGTATGGCAGCCGTGTCCGCTGGCTGATCGCCAATCTGGGCACTGCCTTGGTCGGAAGCGCGATCATCGCCTTTTTCGGAGCTGCGATCGAGCAATTGGTCGCGCTTGCCATCCTGATGCCGATTGTGGCCAGCATCGGCGGCAATGCCGGCACGCAGACCATGGCGGTCGCCGTGCGTGCCATTGCAACCAATCAGCTGACGCGCGCGAACACGTGGCGCATTGTCGGTCGCGAGTTGCGGGTGGCGCTGCTCAACGGCGCGACCGTAGCCATTCTGATCGGCTTGGCCGCCGGGGCCATCTTCTCCCCCATGATGGGTGTGGTGATAGCCACCGCGATGATCATCAACATCGTGGTTGCTGGCCTTGCTGGAGTGCTGGTGCCAGTGGTGTTCGAGCGCTTGAATCAGGATCCCGCGGTCGCCTCGTCCGTGTTTGTCACCATGATCACCGATTCCATGGGCTTCTTCGCCTTCTTAGGTTTGGCAGTGGCCGCAGGCCTCGCCCCGCTCTAGACCCTCTCCAATAAGGAGAATGGACATGGGAAACAGGGTTGCAGGCAAGGTCGTGTTGCTGACCGGCGGCGCGATGGGTTTGGGCAAGGCATCGGCGCAGGCGCTGCTGGCCGAAGGCGCGCAGGTCATCATCACCGACATTGACGAAGCCGCTGGTGCTGCAACCGCGCAGGAACTGGGCGATGGCTGCAGTTTCCTGCCCCAGGATGTGACCGACTGGCAGCGCTGGCAGGACATAATCGCAGAGATAAAGAGCAGCCACGGACGGCTTGATGTGCTGGTCAACAATGCCGCAATCACGGTCTTCGGATCCTTCATGGACATTTCGCCCGAGGACTTCCGCAAATGCTACAATGTCGATGTGGATTCGATCTTCATGGGCTGCAAGGCGGCGATCCCTCTGATCGCGAGCAGCGGCGGAGGCTCGGTAATCAATTTTTCCAGCGCTGCCGGAAACAAGCCCTCGCCCGATCTTGCCGCCTATAACTCGGCCAAGGCTGCCATTCCCATGCTGACCAAAAGCATCGCTCTATGGTGCGCGCGCGAGCAGAACAATGTGCGGGTAAACAGCGTCCAGCCCGGTACCATCCTGACCCCAAATGTGGAAAGTGTGATTGCAGGAACGCCCGACCCCGACGCCACGCGCGAAGCCTTCAGCCTGGCACAACCCATCGGGCGTATGGGACAAGCAGAAGATATCGCCCATCTGATCGTCTATCTCGCCAGCGATGAAAGCCGATTTGCCACCGGTGCGCCCTTTATCGTGGATGGCGGGCTGAGCATGGCTTGATCGCAGCCAAGAGAACGCCACATTGCCACCATGCCCCTGCACATGACCAAGATCGCCTTTGGCGCGAAAAGCTACGATGATCTGGTTGGCTGGTATGCGAACAGCAGCGCGCCCAAGCAGCTGACCACAAAGTATCGCCCGACGCGCCATACTGAGATGGTGGGCGGGTCGCTGTACTGGATCCTCAACCATTCACTGGTCGCGCGGTCAGAAATCCTTGGTTTTTCGGAAACCAGCGATGGGCGCTGGCACATCAATCTCAAGCCTGAACTTGTCCGTGTGCACCAGAAACGAAAACGCGCCCATCAGGGCTGGCGTTATCTGAAAGAGGGCGATGCACCGCGCGATCTGGCCGAGGGAGAGGATGTGGGCGATGTCTTGCCAGGCAAGATGGCGGCCAAGCTGGAGCGATTGGGGCTAATCTAGGTGAGTGGTGGCGCGCCCGACCATAGCCACAATGCTATCCCGGCAGACACTGCCAGCAAAGCAACAGCACGGGCATGCGGAACCGGCGAGTTGCCCTCAACCGGAGTGGTCATACTGCGTTTTCCGGTAATCATCGGTTCGATCAGATTGTCCCGCTTGATAACAGCGTAATAGGCAATCGCGGCCAGATGCAGCGCCACCAGCCCCAACACCGCCCAGTAGAATACCTTGTGCCATTCGGTCAGCATGTCCGCCGTGCCAACGCCAATCAGAGCATTGAGCGGGCCGGTTGCCCCGTCAAACGGATCGCCAGCGAATAGCCCCATGCCGACTTGCAAGCTCATGGCGCTCAACAGAGCCAACACGCTCAAGGCTGCCAGGGGACTGTGCCCGGCCCGTGGTGCCATCTCTCCTCGCAAATAAGCGAATACAGCGCTGGGACCGCGAACGAAGCTGGAAAACCGCGCCGTGCGCGTTCCCACAATTCCCCAAAGCAATCGGAACAGAAGAACGGTCAGCAACACCATGCCGAGTCTGGTGTGCCAGTACCACAGCCCGTTGTCAGCCGTGTACCACATCGCCGGGACAAGAATCGCAAAGCTCCAGTGGCTGAGCCGGACAGGCCAGCCCCAAATGGCGATTGGACGCTCTGTTCCAGTCATATGAAGCCCGGTTGAGCGGTTCGATCAATCGGTTTTCAGGCGGAACTGGTCGTGGCACGCCTTGCAGGTGCCGCCCAGCTCGCCCACTTGCGCGCCGATAGCTGCCGCATCGCCCTCGCCCGCCAGTGTCACCATGGTCGCGCTTGCTTCGATGAAGTTTTGCGCCGCAGCTTCAAACTCGGCTGGTGTTTCCCAGATGGTCGGCAGGGCTTCGGTGTCAAAACCATCGTCAACGCTCGTGCCCATCGGGAAGTAATCACCAACCTGCTGTGCACGGGTGTTGATGTCGGTCGCTTGCGCTTCGATCGTTGCGAAATCAGGCGCATCGCCTTCAAGCTCGGTGCGGATCACCTTGAAGGCATCGCTGATCGCTTCAAAATTAGCCTGACGCTGATCAATCACTTCGGGTTCATCAGATGACGCCACTTCCGCTGGTTCTTCTTCGGAAGGCGCACCGCATGCGGCCAGCGCTGCAAAACCTGCAAGAAGGGCAATCCTGTGAGGACGAAGAGTTTTCATATCAGATGCTCCAGAGACGAATGTAAGACTGAATGCTGGCCTTCATGGAAATCGACACTTTTGTGCAGCAATTGTCAAATCCGTTCGCCCTGATCAATTGGATGGCGGGCGCGGGATCAGGACAGGGGTCTTGCGGCGATATTCCTGATATTCGGGATCATCCCCCCAGCGCTCCTTCGCCTGTTCTTCCTGCAAATTGATGCCGCTGATTTTCGTGAGCAGCAGCGTTACAAAAATGGGCGAAATGACCGCCAGCCATGACCAGCCGGAAAGAACCGGTATCGCCATGATCAATATACCGGTCCACAAGGTGATCTCCCCGAAATAATTGGGATGCCGTGACCAGCGCCAGAGGCCGACATCTATGAAATCACCCTTGTTCGACGGGTCGCTCTTGAACTTGCTTTTCTGCTGATCGGCAATCGTCTCGACCGTAATGCCAAGAAGCCAGACCGCAGCACCGATAAAGAAGAACACGCCGATCGGTTCGCGGTTGGTGGTGGTGATGGCAATGACAGCCGCTGATGCGGTCAGAATGACCCACAGGGCCTGCAACGTCCATGCTGCAAGAAAACGCGCTGGGTTTGTCTTGATCTTTTCAAATCGGGAATCGCTGCCGCCCATGGCGTGGATCCGGATGAACAGAAATGTGCCAAGCCGAACACACCAGATTGCCACCATCGCGGCGATTACGACACCGCGCGTATCAAGCGGCCACGCCGCCCATGCTGCAAAACCGGCCACGCTGAGATAAGTTACCGCGCCAATCGTGTCGTAAAACTTATCCGATTGGGCAATGGCCGCGGGTACATAAGCGATCCAGTTGATAGCCAGCGCCAAAATTGCGGCCATAAAGACTGCCGAATAACCGGCGACGGTCACGCTGTTACTGCCGGCAAGCCATGCGAAACCCAGCGAAAACACCGCGACAACAATCACTACGGCCAGACTTTTGAACTGCTTTGATGACATCCCTCAACCTCCGTCGTTTACGGCGCCTTCCGCACCGTTGCTTTATGGATTACGTTTCCAACGAAGAAAAAGACGCAAATATCCCGGACGGACGTCGCTCAACCGATCTGCGAGGCAGTTTTCTCTGCCACGCGGCGCAGCGCATTTACGTAAACTTCGGGAGCTTGTGCCCCGGGGATCAGGAATTTTCCGTTCACCACCATGGCCGGAACGCCTGAAATGTTCATATCCCAAGCCTGCCGTTCTTCGGCAATAACGCGCGCTTCAAGGTCAGCATCATCCAGCGCAGCTTTGGCAGCTTCGCGGTGCAGGCCAACGCTGGCGGCAACATCCAGCAAAACATCGCGATCACCGATGCGCTTGCGTTCGTTAAAGTGCGCTTTGAACAGCGCCAGCTTCAGTTCTGTTTGCGCCTGCGGCCCGGCCTGCTCCAGCGCAAAGCCGAGCAATTTATGCGCATCGCGGGTGTTCCACATCATCGCAGGCGGCGCGGGCTCTTCGCCGCCTTCGTAGGAAAGCGAGACCCCAGCCTGATCAGCGATCTTCTTCATCTGGCCGCGGACTTGCGCACCTTCTTCGGCGGATCGGCGATACTTGCGCTGGAGATGAGCCTCCTGCTGCTCGCCCTCTGTCGGCATGTCAGGGTTAAGCTCGAAAGGACGCCAGCGGATTTGCGCATCCACTTCGCCCTCCAGCTGCTCCAGAGCCTTGGTCAATTGACCATAGCCAATCAGGCACCACGGGCACATCACATCGGAATAGATATCAATCGTTACAGCTTGGGTCGGTGTGTCAGTCATTTGTCGAGCCACCATGCCAGAAGTTGATGTGCAATAGCGAATTTCTGAGGGAAGATCAGCGCATCGGTGCCTTCTCGCCCCGCAGCGCGCGCCTCTTCCAACTCCGCCCGGGTGAACCAGCGCGCATCGTCCAATTCAGTCGCATCAATGGTCAATTCCGGATCATCGGTGACAGAACTGCAACCGATCATCAACTGGCTGGGGAACGGCCAAGGCTGGCTCGCAATATACTCGACATCGCGCACCCGAACTCCGGCTTCCTCGTGGATTTCGCGGGCGACGGCCTCTTCAATGGTCTCGCCCGGCTCCACAAATCCGGCCAGTGCGGAGTAAATTTTTGGAGGGAAGCGCGGTTGGCGCCCGAGCAGAAGTTTGTCCTCATGCTCGACCAACATGATCGTGACCGGATCGGTTCGCGGAAAATGCTGCGCGCTGCACCCTCCCTCATTGGCTGGCGGACAATTGCGTTGCCAGCCACCTTTGGCGATTGCTGTTCGCGATCCGCAGCGCGCGCAAAACTGATGCCGAGCGTGCCAGTCCACCAAGCTGCGAGCACCACCATAAATCGCCAGGTCACCCGGCGCGAGGCGCTGCATCGCCTCCCAGATCGCGGGGTTTGCATAGGCCGGGCCAGTCGCGCCCTGGTCGGGTACTGGGGCAAAGCACGCCTTGCCTTCCAGCTCCCCCAGAAAGACCAGCTCTGCGTCGGGCGCTGCATCGGCCAAACTGCCCCATCTGATCTGCCCCAGATCGTCAAATACCGGATTGAGGCCATCCATAATCAGCAGGCGCGCCTTCCAATTCAGCAGCCCGGCCAATCGGTCCGGATCGCACCGGATGTGGTCGGCCCGGTCAATCGGTGATCCGGCAAAGGCAATGGGCATAGGCTTGGTTCTTTCCGGTTCAGGCAGTTTCAGATGTCATTTGCAAAGCCATGACATCTTTTTCCACGGCAGCGAACCAGTCATTACGGATAGGGAAGGCGTTGGGCGGCATGTATTGCACATAGAGCCCAGCCCGCAGACCGCTCGACATATCTGCAAACGACTGTGTTCCGGCAGCCCCGCCCCAGCCATATCGTGACCCGACGATCCGTCCTCCTGCGGCGAAACCCTGTCCCATGGTCCAGTTGGGATCGACAACGGCGCCTTCAGGCAGGATATTGGAGGTGCCCAGACGCACAGCAGCCTCGCTCATAACTCGCTTGCCGTTGCTCATGCCCAGATTGACCAGCATAGCTTGGAAGCGATCATAGTCGCGCGGGCTGCCAATCAGGCCTGACCCGCCCCAAAACACGGGCGGCTTGTCGAGATAAATCGAGCTTGCCGCCTGATCGATCGGCAGCGGCATACCAGCCAGGATGCCGTAATTGGTGGTCAACCGGCCGATTTCACTGGAAGGCACCGTAAAATAGGTGCTTTCCATGCCGCAGGGATCGAAAATTCGCTCCTTTAGAAATGCGTCAAACGATTGTCCGCTGGCAACTTCGATCACGCGGCCAAGCAAGTCGATACTGGCTGAATATTTCCACCTTGCGCCCGGTTGCGCGATCAGCGGAAGCGTTGCCAAACGATCAGCCCATTGCTCCAAGCCTTGCGCGCTTGTTGCCACCGGAAATCCGGGAATGGGGATACGACTGACCTGGCCGGACGAGATACCCAGCTCCAAAAACCTGGCAAGTAGGGGACCTTTGGATTCTATGTCGTACCCAAGGCCCGCAGTATGGGTTAGCAGGTGGCGGATAGTGATCGGCTGTTCAGCCGGCACAGTATCGTCCAGCGGGCCGTCCGCACGTTTGAGAACCTGCATATCGGCAAAGGCTGGCAAGATCTCGGCGACCGGCTGGTCCAGCGTCAACGCACCGTCTTCGATCAACATCATGGTCGCCATACCCGTGACCGGTTTGGTCATAGAATAGAGGCGGTAAAGCGAATCCGCATCGGCCTCTGCGCTGCTGCCAAAAGCCAGCGTACCTTGCTTGACCACAGCTGGATGCTCTGCCCCGAAGCCGAAGCTAGCCACAGCATTGGCGATTTTGCGATCACCAACATATTTGTCGATCATATTTGCAACATTACGCCATTGGTCAGATCCGTCATGAGCGAACAGCGCTTTGCCGAACGGAACGCTTGCCAGCGCGCTACCTGCGGCCAAATAGGCGCCCCCGCGAAACAGCGATCGGCGAGAAATAGCAGCGTCATTGAAAGTATGCAGACCCATCGGAAACCCTTTTGTTATATTGGCTTGGGCATTCTGTGAGCGAACAAAGATGAACGGTCAATTGAGAGCTTGAATTGGCGCGGTGTGCTGCCCATGTAAAACACATGTTCAATCTGCTTTCCATCCTCATCGGGCTGCTGTCGCTCGTTATCGTCATCCCCGCCACTATCCCTTTTCTGGGCTGGGCGAACTGGTTTGCGCTACCGCTGATCGTGATCGGCATCATTGTGGGCCAGCTTTCCTCAAGCAGAAGCGGGCGCAATTTCTGCATTGTCGTGGGTCTGATTGCTGTTGTGCGTCTGACTATTGGCGGCGGCTTTATCTAAGCCCGCCATGGGCTCTTAAGGCTCTTCATCACCAGCAATTGCCAGCCGCGCTGCTTTGGCAAAAAGCGTCGGCAGGCCTGCTTCGCTAATCTGTAAGACCGGCCACCACATCCCCTCGCCTGATGGCACAGGGGCATCGCGTGCACGCTTTACCGACAGGGTCAGATGCGCGTGAGTAAAGGTGTGAGAGACCGCGCCCAGTTCGTCCCAATCGCCTTTGACCGGGGCGATGCCCGTGCCGTCTGACTTTGCTGACCAATCATCATCGGGCAGCGCGCGCATTCCGCCCAGCATGCCTGTTCCTTCCCGCTGCACCAGCCAGACCTCGCGTGCCTCTCCCTGCCCCCGTTCTATCCAGAAGGCAGAGCCCTTGCGCAGTGGTTTTGCCTTATTGGCTGGCTTGACGGGCAGGAGCTCTGGCTCCCCTGATCTCAGTCCTTCGCAGCGAACAGACAGCGGACAGAGCAGACATTTCGGCGCGCGCGCGGTACAGATGGACGATCCCAAATCCATCAATCCTTGGGCAAAATCGCCTGATCGCTCGGCGGGAGTGATCGCGTCCGTTGCCGCGCGAATAGCAGGCCGCGCCTTGGGCAACACTTCATCAATCGCGAACAATCGGGCCACAACCCGCTCGACATTGGCATCGACGACTACGGCCCTGCGCCCAAAGGCAATCGCGGCAATGGCAGCAGCGGTGTAATCGCCAATCCCCGGCAATTTCCGCAGCTCAGCCTCGGTGTCAGGAAAGCCGCCCCGTGCGCTCACTTGTGCGGCGCATTTCACCAGATTGCGGGCGCGCGAATAGTACCCCAGCCCCGCCCATGCGGACATGACATCGGCTTCGTCTGCGCTGGCCAGAGCCTCAACCGTCGGCCACATCTCTACAAATCTGGAATAGTACGGCTTAACCGCTGCCACAGTGGTTTGCTGCAGCATCACTTCGGACAGCCAGACGCGGTAAGGATCAGCGCGGTCGGCCGATCCGGGAGCAATGCGCCAGGGCAAGTCGCGGGCATGCGCGCCATACCATTCGAGCAGCAGCTGCGAAATCGGGGAATCGGGATGTTTCCGGCTGGCAGTCACGCGCTGGCTATGGCATTGCGATGGACGAAATGGAACGGGATAAACCTACGGGGCGTGCAGCCAATTCGAATGATGCTGGCAAACCGGCTGCTGGCAAGTCTGTCGGCGCCTCTGCGCCCAGCCCGACAGGGGCGAAACCTGCAAACAGTTCCACAAAACCGACCGGGCAGAAACGCGCTGGCAAAAAGTTTGAACGTCCACGCGGCAGGGGGGCAAAGGCGATTGGCGAGTTGATGCCGCAAATCGGGCGCACCGCCTTTCGCCGGTTCGGCTTTGTCCAGTCCAATGTCGTCACCCGCTGGCCCGAAATCGTCGGGCCGCACCACGCCCGCGTCTGCACGCCCGAGGCGATCCGTTTTCCTCCTGGAGAGAAATCTGAAGGGATCTTGCAGCTGGTCGTGGTGCCAGCCCACGCGCCACTGATCCAGCAAGTCATCCCGGAAATCATGGAGCGGGTGAACCGCTTTTTCGGTTACAAGGCAGTGGCCCGGGTCAAGCTTCGGCAAGGTGCGGTTAAGCCGACCCATGCTGATACGCGGCCCAAGCCGCCGCCTTCGCTCAAACCCATCCCGATGGAATTGGGCGACAGCTTGCGCGATATTGGCGATCCGGAATTGCGCACTGTGCTGGAATCGCTTGCCAGAACTCTCGGCGACACCAGCGAAACCGAAGATTGAGAAGGACACATTGCACGTGAAGGGTCTGAAAACCGCAATCCTGCTCGGCATAATGGCCGTATTGCCGGGCAACGCCGCTGGCATGGCCGAGACTGCTGCTGCCATCAGCGCGCAGAACTCCGGCCAGAGCTCGGGCAAAAAGGCAAACACCTCTTCCGCCACAATTGCCCGGATCAATGGCGGCCATGTGATGGGCAACCCCGAAGCTGCCACCCATCTGACGGAATTTATCAGCTATACCTGCAGCCATTGCGCCAGTTTTGCGCGCGATGGCGATCCGGTGTTGAAGTTCGCGTTTGTTTCTTCGGGCAAGCTCAAGCTGGAAATACGGCATTTCATCCGAGATCCGATTGACCTGACCGCTGCGATGCTGACCCATTGCGGTGATCCAACCGATTTCCCCAACAATCACAGCGCCATCATGCTGTCTCAGGACAAATGGCTGCCACTGGCAAGCAAGGCCAGCGCGGCGCAAATCCAGCGTTGGACCATTGCCGATCAGTCGGCCGCGCGGCGCAATATTGCCAATGATTTCGGATTTTACGACATCATGGAAAAGCGCGGTTATCGCATCACCCAGCTCGACCAATGCCTCAACGATAATACCAAGGCCCGCGAACTGGCGGCAACTTCCGCTGCCGACGCACAGAAATACGCGATCACCGGCACCCCCAGCTTCCTGCTCAATGGAGATTTGTTGCAGGGCGTGCACGACTGGCAATCGCTGGAAGCTCGGTTGGCCAAAGGGATATCCACCGGCTGAGTAATCCGTCCCGTTCAGGGGCAAACATCACACACTTGTGGAAAGCTGCAGGATACGCTTCACCCCTGCCTCTGCATGCTATAACTTCAACTCTTCGAATTACAGGATTGTGCTGCAATGACTTTTACACGCCGTATTCTCGCCGCTTCGCTTGCTGGAACACTCGCCCTGACACTGGCTGCCTGCAACACCGCTGAGGAGGCAGAGACATCGCTGGAAGGCGAGGCAATTGCTGCGATCCCGGCACCCGAGGGGCAAAGCTGGGTCCAGACGGTCAATGTCTCTGACGAAGGCGGTTTTGTTATTGGCAATCCTGATGCTCCTCTGAAGCTGGTTGAGTATGCCTCGCACACTTGCGGGGCATGCGCGCTGTTTTCACAGACGGGCGCTTCATCACTCAAACAGGATTACATTCCCACCGGCGTAGTCAGCCTGGAATTGCGCAATCTGGTGCGCGATCCCCTCGATCTGACGATTGCGGCCATGGTCCGCTGTGGATCGCCCGAATTGATGCAGCCTTTGTCTGATCAGGCTTGGGCCTCGTTTGACCAGATTATGAACAATGCCCAAGCCAACGGCGCGGCGTTTCAGGCAGCGTCTGAACTGCCGGCCAATCAACGCTTCATCGGTATAGCTCAGGCAGCGGGCCTCATCGATTTCTTCGCTGCACGCGGCCTCAGCAGCGATCAGGCGCGCACCTGCCTGGCTGACAATGCCAGTGTCGAGGCAATCGCTGCTGAATCGCAGCAAAATGCAATCGACGATAACGTCAATGGAACGCCGACCTTCTTCCTCAACGGAAACCGGCTGGACGCCAGCCAGTGGGCGCAGCTTGAGCCAATCCTGCAGCGAGCAGGCGCACGATAATCCCGCTTTTCGGGATGGCAGCCAGGGGGGCACACGCACGCAATGCAGATTGACCGGCTAAAGCTCAGTGGTTTCAAGAGCTTTGTAGAGCCGGCTGAATTGCGCGTGGAGCCGGGACTGACCGGGGTTGTCGGCCCCAATGGCTGCGGAAAATCCAATCTTTTGGAGGCCATTCGTTGGGTGATGGGCGAAAATTCGCCCAAGAGCATGCGTTCGGGCGGAATGGAAGATGTCATCTTCGCTGGAACCGAAACGCGCCCACCGCGCGACTTTGCCGAAGTCGTTCTGCAAGCGCGCGACGATCATGGCGAAGAGCTGGAAGTGACCCGGCGGATCGAACGCGGTGCGGGCAGTGCCTACCGCGTAAACGGCCGCGATGTCCGCGCCAAGGATGTCGCACTGACCTTTGCCGATGCTGCAACGGGTGCCCATTCGCCCGCGCTGGTCAGCCAGGGCAAGATTGCTCAGGTAATCGCAGCCAAACCGACCGAGCGCCGCCAAATGCTGGAAGAAGCCGCCGGCATCGCCGGGCTGCATGTCCGCCGCAAGGATGCCGAGAGCAAATTGCGCTCGACCGAGAAGAACCTCGAGCGGCTTGAAGATCTTATGGCGGGCCTCGATACGCAGATGGCATCGCTCAGGCGGCAGGCCAAGCAGGCAGAACGCTACAGCAAGCTGTCCGACCAGATCAAGATTGCCGAAGCCAGATTGCTGTTTGCGCGCTGGCGCGATGCCGCCGCGGCTGCCAAGGAAGCGCGCGATCAGGCCAAGGCAGCTGATGAGCGTGTGGAAGCGGCCAAAAAAGCCGCTGATGAAGCGCAAAAGGCGCAGCATACCGCCGCCGCAGCGATTGCCGATGCGCGCGAGGAACTGGCCGACCGGCGCGATGATGCGAGCGCGCATGGCCACCGTATGGCGGCGCTCACCAGCCAGTTGGAAGCGGCCGAACAGCGGCTTGCAGACCTCGACCGCCAGAAGCAGCGGTTGGAAGAGGATCGCGGTGAAACCGACCGCCTGACCAAAGACGCGGCGAGCGCGATTGCCGCTTTGCAGAAAGATCTGCGCGCGAACGAAGCTAAGCTCGCAGAAGATGACGAAGCGCGCCCCGCCCTTGCCCGCGCGGCAGAGAAATCAGAGGCCGCTGGCCGTGCTGCCGAACTGGCGCTGGCCAATGCGACCGCCGAACACGCCGGAGTCGAGGCCGAATGGCGCGTTGCCGATGCAGCGATTGCGCAGGCCGAAACGCGGCTTGCACGGTTGAATGCGGAAGCCGAACGGCAAGCGGCGACACGCGATGAGTTGACTGGTTCTGGCGATCCCGATGCCGCAGTTGCTACCGCCAAGACAGCAGCAGAAGAGGCGTCAAAG
>CALBWA010000013.1 GCA_937969505.1 uncultured Erythrobacter sp.
TCTACGCGACACCCCGCCCTTTCCTCGAAGGCGACTTCGTCACCACCGAGAGCGGCACGGGCCTAGTACACATGTCGCCCGACCATGGCGAAGACGATTTCGCCTTGTGCAAAGCCAATGGCATCAATCCGGTCTTCGCGGTGATGGATGATGGCCGCTATCGCGATGATTGGGAATGGCTTGGCGGGGCAGATGATCGCCGCCGCGCGGTCATCAACAAACCCTTTAACGCGCCAGACGGACCGATCTGCTCGGACCTTCGCGAGGTGGGCGCTTTGCTCAGCGCATCTGCCGATTACGCGCATTCTTACCCGCATTCATGGCGGTCCAAGGCCAAGGTAATCTTCCGCTGCACCCCGCAATGGTTCGTGCCGATGGACAAGGATTTGCCCTGGCTGGAACCCAAGTCTGCCGAAGACAAGAGCTGGGAAGACGAAGGCGGCGCCATCGATCCGGCTGAGGAAACCATCTGCGCAGCTCCAACGCTGCGTGAGCGCGCGATGGAAGAGATCGAGCGGGTCGAATTCGTCCCGCCCAAGGGTCAGAACCGCATCGGATCGATGGTTGAGGGACGGCCTGATTGGGTGCTCTCACGCCAACGCGCATGGGGTGTGCCGATCACGTTGTTCCTGAAGGCAGGCACAAGCGAATATCTCCAGGACGAAGCGGTCAATGCCCGCATTGTCGCCGCTGTGCATGCCAATGGCGTGGATGCCTGGGACGAGGCGCGCAAAGCTGAATTCCTTGGGCCAGACCACAATCCGGATGACTATGAAATGGTCACCGACATTCTGGACGTGTGGTTCGATTCCGGATGCACCCACGCCTTTGTGCTGGAAAGCGGTCGCTGGCCCGATCTGCAATGGCCGGCCAATCTGTATCTGGAAGGGTCCGACCAGCATCGCGGCTGGTTCCAGTCATCGCTGTTGCAAAGCTGCGCCACGCGCGGCCGCGCACCCTATGATCAGGTCCTGACCCACGGCTTCACCATGGATGCCAAGGGGTTCAAACAGTCCAAATCGCTCGGCAACACCACCGATCCGAACAAGGTGATGGAGCAGTATGGCGCGGATATCATCCGGCTTTGGGCGCTTTCGGTCGATTTCACCGAAGATCACCGGATCGGTGATGAAATCCTCAAAGGTGTTGGCGATCAATACCGCCGCTTGCGCAACACGTTCCGCTATTTGCTCGGCGCGCTCGACGGCTTTATCGGCGATATGTCGGATGCGGGCGAAATCCCCGAGCTGGAGCTTTACGTGCTCTCGCTCCTGTCTGATCTCGATGGGAAGCTGAAAGCGGCCGCAGAGGCGTATGATTTCAATGCCTACACCCGCATGCTGGTCGATTTCTGCAATGAGGATCTGTCCGCATTCTTCTTCGATATTCGCAAGGATACTCTGTATTGCGATGGGCCGGACAGCACCACCCGCAACGCCTATCGCACCGTGCTGGACCTGCTCTTCCACGCGCTGGTGCGCTATGCCGCGCCGGTTCTGGTGTTCACCGCCGAAGAGGTCTGGAAAAGCCGCTATCCCGAAGATGATGAGCAAAATGGCAGCGTCCATCTGCTCGAATGGCCCAGCGTGCCGCAAGTCCCGGCTGATAGAGCCAAATGGGAAAGCTTGCGCGCCCTGCGCGAACGCGCGACCGAGGCGATCGAACCGCTGCGCCGCGAGAAAACTATCCGTTCCAGCCTGGAAGCCGATGTCATTGTACCGGCAAGTGAAGTGCCCGAAGGCTTTACCGATGAACAACTGGCCGAGCTGTTCATCACCGCGTCAGTTGCGCGCAGCCAAGACGGCGGCGAGGTAAAAGTGACTAGGACATCCGACAACAAATGCGGCCGCTGCTGGCGCCTGCTGCCCGATGTGGCAGAGGATGGCGCTTTGTGCGGGCGCTGCGATGATGCTGTTGCGCAATTGGATGCACAGGGGACGGCAGCATGAGCGCGCAAGGCTTCGCAGCATTGTTCACGCGCAACCGCATAATCGGGCTGGTGATTGCCGGCATCGTTTTTGGCGCCGATCAGTTCATCAAATGGCTGATGGTTTCACCGCTCAATCTGCGTGAGCGCTATTTGATTGAGCTGCTGCCCTTCTTTGACCTGCGTTGGACGGAAAATCGCGGCGTTTCGCTTGGCATGCTGCAGGCAACAACGATTGAAATGCGATATCTGCTTGTCGCTGTCACCGCTCTGATTGCAATCGTTGTGCTGATCTGGATGTTCCGTGAAAAGCTTTTGGGCGATATCATCGGCCTTGGCATGATCCTGGGTGGCGCGCTGGGCAACATCGTCGATCGGTACAATCTGGGCTACGTCATCGACTATGCGGACTTCCACATCGGGGATTTCCGCCCCTTCCTTATTTTCAATGTCGCCGATGCCGCTATCACCATCGGCGTTGTGATAATCCTTGCCCGATCCTTGTTCCTGAGCGAAAAGGATCCGGAAACCGAACAGGCAGGTAAAACCCCTGCGGAAAGCTGAGACCATGCGTATTGTTAAATCCATCCTGATCCTCGGCACCGCCGCCATGATGCTGACTGCATGCGGCAGCACCGGCCTGCTTAACCGGGACCGGCCCGATGAATTTGCTGTCCAGCGTCAGGCACCACTGGTGGTACCGCCAGACTTCAGCCTGGTACCGCCTGCACCGGGCGCGCCGCGCCCGACCGAAGGCACGGCATCCGAGCAAGCGCTTGAGGCACTGTTTGGCGGGCCAGCAGCGCGCAGCGCGGTTGAGACCAGCGCGCTTGATCGCGCCGGAGCTGCCGCGCCGGGCATCCGGTCAACCGTCGGTGATCCAGCAACCAACACCGTTGCCAAGGGCAGCGTGACGCGCGACATCATTGCCGCGCCCGAGGGTGATGGCCAGTTTGCGCAGGCCGTCATACCCGGCTGAAGCCGGTCAAACCCGCTCCATGCATTTTCAGGGCCTGCTCGTTTGAGCGGGCCCTTTTGGTATGTAGTAGAGTCTTGATGAGGTCGGACCCGGGCTGACTATTCTGCGTCTTCATCCTTACGAATGAGTAATTTGTCGATCCGGCGACGATCCATATCAATGATTTCAAACTGCCAGCCCTGATCGGTGAAGCTTTCCCCTTCAACCGGCAGCTTTTTCATGACCGACAGGACATAGCCCGCAGCCGTGCCGAATTCTCTGGTATCCTCGTAATCAAGGTTCAACCTGTCAGCCAGAGCATCTGCCGACAATGCGCCCGACACCAACAACGATCCGTCGGGTCGTTCAACAAGTTGAGGCGATTCGCCTTCGTCCTGATCACTGACAAAGGTGCCTGCCATCGCGGTCAGCAGATCGACCGGAGTAACAATGCCTTCCAGATGGCCGTATTCATCGTGCACCATTGCCATGGCTATATCGGCCTGTTGCAACACCCGCAGCGCATCCATGGCGTCCAGCTGATCGGGCACAACTTCGGCCTTGATCATCAGTTCATCGAGGACAACCGGATCGCCCGCCACCATCAAAGCCAGAACTTCGCGAACCTTGACCACGCCGAGAATAGTGTCCGGTGACCCATCGGCCACAGGCAGCAGCGAATGCGGGCTGTCGCGGATGGCGCGCCAGATGTCTTTCTGGGTGGCCGCAATATCAATCCAGTCAATTTCGGTTCGCGGCGTCATCATTTCGCGCACAGGGCGCTCGGTCAGCCGAACAACGCCGGTCAGGATTTGATGCTGGTCAGCCTCAATCACACCTGACCGAGTGGCATCGGCAAAAATCATGTGCAGTTCTTCGGCGGTCACGGCGGATTGGCCACCCGGCCTGATCCCGAACAAGCGGATCAACAGACCCGACGAGGTATCAAGGATCCACACCACAGGAGCTGCAATGCGCGCAAGAATAGCCATCGGGCGCGCCATAACCGTGGCAATGGGGACTGCTGCACGCAGCGCCAGCTGTTTGGGCACCAGTTCACCAACCACCACGCTGAGATAAGTGGTCAGAGCGATTACCAGGACAAAGGCAATCTGGCTTGAATGTTCTTGCGGGACTCCCAGCGCCGCCAACCGTTCGCCAACAGGGCCTTCCAGGCTAGCTCCGGAAAACGCCCCTGTGACGATTGCAATCAGCGTGATGCCGATTTGAACGGTCGACAGGAATTTGCCAGGCTCCGCCGCCAGAGAAAGGGCGACCTTCGCACCGTGGCTGCCCTTTTCCCGAGCCGCCCGAAGGCGTGCAGGCTTCGCCGAAACTATTGCAAGTTCGGACATTGCAAACACGCCATTGAGGACAATCAGTCCGGCGATAATGAACAGGTCTGGCCACGGAAAGGGAGTCACGCAGCATGCGCTAGCACAATTGTCGCGTTGCGCCAGCCACCTTCGTGCGTATCACCAGTGAGATATGACGGGGAACACTGCGCCGTGCCGATCGTTGTGGGCAGTGAAACGCAGGTGTGGAGCGTTGCGCCCTGTCCGGAAGCTGGAAAATTGGCTCGGACTTTACTGGAGGAATAGAAATGAACACATCCCGCAAATTCATGGCCGGTATTGCTGCCCTTTCGCTGATGGGCACGACGGCTTGCGTGACCGACCCCAACACGGGTGAACAGAAAGTTTCCCGGACTGCGATCGGTGGTGTAGGCGGCGCTGTGCTTGGCGGCCTGCTTGGCGGCGCCATTGGCGGCAAGACTGGCCGCATTATCGGCGCAGTGGGCGGCGGTGCTGCCGGCGGTATTGTCGGCTATCGTATGGATCAGCAGATCAAGGAACTGAAAGAACAGACCGCTGGTTCGGGCGTCGATGTGACCGAAGTTGATGGCGGAGATGCAATTTTGGTCAACTTGCCTGACGGTGTGACGTTCGACGTTGGCAGTTACACCATCAAGCCCGCTTTCCGTGACACGCTCGATACCGTAGCGGGCAGCCTGACCCAATACCCCAACTCGATTGTTGATGTTTATGGTCACACCGATTCGACCGGATCAGACACGTTCAATCAGCGCCTCTCGGAACAGCGCGCGCAAGCCGTGTCGAACTACATGATTTCACGCGGTGTATCTTCCGCGCGCCTGCGCTGGCAAGGCTTTGGCGAAACCATGCCAATAGCCGACAATGGCACAGAATTCGGACGCGCGCAGAACCGCCGTGTCGAAATCAAGATTATTCCGTTCGACAATGAAGATGTCGCTGAGGCGCAAGCTGCTCAAGGCAACTGATCGCCTTTGGTTAAAGAACCGTTGGGAAGGGGCTGGCCCGGTGCGCTGACACCAGGCTGGCCCCTTTTTTGTTCACAGTCCGGAGGAGCACGGAGTCAGGACAAGTCTTTCGCTCTGGCCGCCAGCCGCGCCACAGCCTCGCCATGAATGTGCGGCGAGCAGACCAGCAAGCCAAATGCGCGCGGATCGCGCTTGTTATAATTGAGTGGGTTGCCAAATGCATCGCTTACCATGGCGCCAGCTTCGCGCGCAATAAGAGTTGCCGCGCCAATGTCCCACTCAAACCCCCAGCGCAGCGTTGCCACCAGATCAGCCTGATCTGCTGCAACCATCGCCACACGCAGCGCAATAGAATTGGGTTTGTCGACGATGGTGAGATCGGAATCCTCGCTCGGCAGCGCGTCGATTGGCACCCGCGCTCCTGCAAATTGCGGCCTTTGCGATGCGGCCAGCTTTGCACCATTGCGCCAGGCCCCCTTCCCGGCAACCGCCAGCCATTCCTCCTCGCGGGCTGGCGCACTCATCATGCCAATCAATGGCCGGCCCGAGCTGATGAGCGCAACCGAGACACACCAACCGGTACGGCCACGCAGATAGTCGCGCGTGCCGTCTATCGGATCAACCAGCCAGATCAGGTCATCGTTGAGCCGGTCGAGATCGTCGGCTGTTTCTTCGGACAGCCAACCAGCCGATGGCAGCAACGCGCCCAACTCACGACGGAGAAATGCGTCAACCTCCAGATCTGCAGAGCAAACCGGGTGGCCCGGCTCCTTCTCCCACGTCCTGACCGTGTGGCCAGCACCTGGCCACTGATCGGCCGCAATTCTGCCTGCTTCGCGGACAATGGCTTCGAGACGGTCGCTATCAATCATGCCAGTACAGCTGTTGCGCGCAGAAGTGGGACTTTTCAAGCCGTCCAAACCATGCTTATGGCCATAACGCAACTTTCAGCGATGAATCGCATCGCCGCCGAACGCGTAAAGGATACACCCTCTCCATGAATATTCACGAATATCAGGCCAAGGAACTGCTCGCAAAGTACGGCATCGGCATCCCTGCCGGCCACGCCGCCTTGACCGTTGAAGAGGCTGTCGAGGCAGCAAAGCAGCTGCCTGGTCCGCTTTACGTCGTGAAAGCGCAAATACACGCTGGCGGGCGCGGCAAAGGCAAATTCAAAGAACTCGGCGCGGACGCCAAGGGTGGCGTGCGCCTGGCGCAGGACATTGATGCCGTGAAGTCCGATGCTGCTGAGATGCTTGGTAACACACTGGTGACCATTCAGACCGGTGACGAAGGCAAACAGGTCAACCGGCTGTATGTGACCGACGGCGTTGATATTGCGCAGGAATACTATCTCTCCATGGTAGTCGATCGTGCCAGCGGCCAGGTTGCCATGATCGTATCCACCGAAGGCGGCATGGACATCGAAGACGTCGCCCACAACACGCCTGAGAAAATTGCCAACATCACAATTGATCCGGCGCAGGGTTTCATGCCGCACCATGGTCGTGCCGTGGCTTTTGCCCTGAAGCTTTCGGGCGACCTCAACAAGCAGTGCCAGAAGCTGGCGAAACAGCTTTACACCGCTTTCATGGACCTCGACATGGAAATGCTCGAGATCAATCCGCTGGTCGAAACCAAGGATGGCCAGCTGCTGGTTCTCGACACCAAGATGAGCTTCGACGGCAATGCGCTTTATCGGCACAAGGATGTCGAAGAAATGCGCGACGAGACCGAAGAAGATCCAGCCGAGGTCGAAGCGAGCGAGTACGATCTGGCTTACATCAAGCTGGATGGCAACATCGGCTGCATGGTCAATGGCGCTGGGCTGGCAATGGCGACGATGGACATCATCAAGTTGAACGGCGCGTTTCCTGCAAACTTCCTCGATGTGGGTGGCGGCGCCACCACAGAGAAAGTGACTGCGGCTTTCAAGATCATTCTGAAGGATCCGGCTGTCGAAGGCATTCTGGTCAACATCTTCGGCGGCATCATGCGCTGTGACACGATCGCGGAAGGCATCGTGGTGGCGGCCAAGGAAGTGGAACTGGACGTTCCATTGGTGGTCCGCCTTGAAGGAACCAATGTCGATAAAGGCAAGGAAATCCTCAACAATTCGGGCCTGCCTATCGTCAGCGCTGATGATCTGGGTGATGCCGCGCGCAAGATTGTGGCGGAAGTTAAACAGGCAGCTTGACGCCACGAGGGATCAACCCCGATGCGATCGGGACCCAGCGCGGCAGCGCATGCATTCACGCTGAAGCAGACACCTGGGTTCCGTCATTCTCGCGACGAGCCAGCCGGTGGAGCTGGCGGTGCGCGAATTGGCAGCGCAAAACTGCCAGACGAACAGCTTGCAGTGCATTGCCACCCGCTGATCGCGCCTCGAACATAATGTCCTAAGTGTGTTGCGTTGCCGCGGGCAAATGCGCACAAGTATGCTCGAACAAAGCACAGAGAATAAGTGGTTTGGAGGCGAGTTTCAACGGCACTCCCTAAAGCTAAACTATCGCTTATCCTGATCAAAAGCGCAGCTTGACCTTCCTTTGTCGGAACACGAGACAGGCCGTACGAGTTGACCTTGTAATAACCCTCGGCACCGCTTGACGTTTACGTAAACGCAAGCTAGATCGTCGAGCAGATTTCTACCAGAGGAAGGAAACTTCATGAAGATCCTCGTGCCTGTAAAACGGGTTATCGATTACAATGTAAAACCGCGCGTCAAGGCGGACGGATCGGGCGTCGACCTGGCCAACGTCAAAATGAGCATGAATCCGTTTGACGAAATCGCAGTCGAAGAAGCGATTCGGATCAAGGAAGCGGGCAAGGCAGAAGAAATCATCGCCGTTTCCATCGGCCCGGCAAAGGCGCAGGAAACGCTGCGCACCGCTCTTGCTATGGGTGCTGATCGGGCCATTCTGGTGGAAAGCGATGAAGAGGTTGAGCCTCTTGCCGTCGCAAAAATCCTCAAGGCAATTGCCGAAGAAGAACAACCGCAGTTGATCATGCTGGGCAAGCAATCGATTTCGGACGACTCCAATCAGACGGGCCAGATGCTGGCAGCTCTGATGGGTCGGCCACAGGGCACCTTTGCCAACACGGTCGAAGTCGATGGCGACAGCGTTACTGTAAAGCGTGAGGTTGATGGCGGACTGGAAACGGTCAAACTGGCCTTGCCTGCCATTGTCACCACCGATTTGCGTCTGAACGAGCCGCGCTACGCTTCGCTCCCCAACATCATGAAGGCAAAGAAGAAGCCGCTCGATACCAAGACGCCTGGCGATTACGGCGTCGATACCGCGCCTCGCCTCACCACCACCAATGTCACCGAACCACCCGTTCGCCAAGCTGGCGAAAAGGTTGAGGACGTCGATGCACTGGTCGCCAAGATCAAAGCGCTCGGCATCGCCTGAGCCCCGGACAGAAAAGGAATAGATTTATGAAAACTCTCGTCTGGGTCGAACACGACAATTCAGAGATGAAAGACGCAACGCTCAGCGTTGTCACGGCGGCTGCCAAATTGGGTGAAGTGCACCTGCTGGTAGCTGGCTCGGGCTGTTCGGCCGTTGCTGATCAGGCCGGCAAGATTGCAGGCGTTGGCAAGGTCCATTTGGCGGACGATGCCGCTTACGAACACGCTCTGGCTGAAAACGTTGCTCCGCTGGTTGCTGGCCTGATGGACCACCACGATGCTGTGCTGTTTCCGGCAACCACCACCGGCAAGAACGTCGCACCGCGCGTAGCTGCCCTGCTTGATGTAATGCAGATTTCCGACATTCTCTCTGTTGAAGGCGACAAGACTTTCACGCGTCCGATCTACGCCGGCAACGCCATTGCAACTGTTGAGAGCTCTGATTCCAAACTGGTCATCACCGTTCGCGGCACCGCTTTCGACAAGGCTGAGGCTGAAGGCGGCTCGGCTGGAGTGGAGGCTGTCAGCGGTCCTGGCGATGCAGGCACTTCCAGCTTCGTCAGCGCAGAAATCGCTGAGAGCGAGCGTCCTGAACTGACCAGCGCCAAAGTCATTGTATCCGGCGGACGCGCGTTGAAGGATGCAGAAACCTTCGAGGCCACCATCACCCCGCTGGCGGACAAGTTGGGCGCAGGCATTGGGGCTTCGCGTGCGGCCGTCGATGCTGGCTATGTGCCCAATGATTATCAGGTCGGACAGACCGGCAAGATCGTGGCTCCAGAAGTCTACATCGCCATTGGCATCTCCGGTGCAATCCAGCACCTGGCTGGCATGAAGGATTCAAAAACCATCATCGCCATCAACAAGGATGAAGATGCACCCATCTTCCAGGTGGCTGACATCGGCCTGGTCGCAGACCTGTTCAAAGCCGTGCCGGAACTGACCGAAAAATTGTAAACTGCAGAAAATCTGTAGGTTGTAACAGCCCTCCGACGCGCTAATCTGCGCTTCGGAGGGCTTTGTTATGAGCTTGAAAATTTTTGGATTTTTGGCAGCGGCGATAGTCGCCTTCTTTGCGGCGGGATCAAAAACCGTGTCTGCCAATGATGATTATCCCGCAGTTATCGCAGCGCAGGAAGGCGCAGTGAGATTGCAACCATCGTCGCCTTGGAACATCCATTTTGCTGAAGAGAATTGCCGCTTGTCGCGCGTTTTCGGGGAAGGTGAAAACAAGCATCTGTTGTTCTTCGAGCAGACATCGCCCTCTGATTCTTTCAGCATGACCATCGCTGGTCCCGCTTTTGCCAAATTCGGCAACCCGCGGCGGGTCGAGTTGGGCATGCCATCGGATCAGGTCTTGCAGCGCCAACCCACGCCGTATCTGGGTGATGTCGAGACAATGGGGCGCGCATTAATCTACACCTCCATCAATCCTGCCGCTTTCAGTCAGGTTCACACCTCCAACGACACAACGAAGGATGATGAGCGGGAAGCGAAGAGGGCGGCCATTGATCTGGAGGAAGCTGCAAAAATTGAGCGGATCGTGACACGATCTGGCAAGCGCGTCGTTTCCATCGAGACCGACGAACTGGCCCCTGCCTTTCAAGCTCTCAATGCATGCACGCGGGATTTGCTCCAAATGTGGGGGCTGGATCCAACAAAGCTTGCGGATGCTGAATACACGCCAGCCAGGGCAATCGGATTGCGCCAGATCGTGAGGCGCATTCAACAGGCCTACCCAAGCGCCGCCTTACGCAGAGGACAACAGGCTTTCTTCCGGATGCGCATGATTGTGGAGATCGATGGAACCGTATCGGAATGTTACCTGGACAAGGCGACCAAGGCTGACTCGCTCGATTCCCCCGCCTGCCAGGAATTCTTGCGGGCGAAATTCGAGCCAGCGCTGGATGCTGATGGTCAGCCGATTCGATCATTCTACAGCACGGGGGTCACATATTTGGTGAATTGATGCTGGCATCGCTCGAACAATTTAGGAGTAGGGTAAGGGGCCTCATGAAACGCACCGTAATTGCAGCCGTTCTTCCTGCACTGGTTTCAGTCCATTCAACGGCTTTGGCGCAGGACGACAAGACAACGGAAGAAACTCAGCCTGAAATCAGCAATGCCGACTTTTCCGGCCTCGATCTGGCTCCTGCCAGTGAATGGAAATTGCGCCGATACAATGATCGTTGCCGCCTTTCGCGCAACTTTGGAACAGGCGAGAACGCAACAACACTTTGGCTGGAGCAAGGTACTAAAGAACCCGCTTACAACCTCACATTGATTGGCGGAACTGTCCGCTATCCTTATGGGCCTGCCGTAAGGCTTCAGTTTGGAGACGAGAACGAAATCATTCGTAGCTATATTTCGGCCAAGTCATCCAGGGGCCGGCCAATACTGATGATGTTTGGCGTTTCGCTGACACAGCCTCAGCAATACGATAATGATAAAAATGACTTTATGGATGTGGCGCTGAGCTCCGAAAGAGAGGCCGCGATCAGTACGTTAACTGTCCGCACGGCCGTTCCTAGAAAGTTCCGCCTCATCCTAGAGAATATGGGTGAATCGTTCCAGCGCCTGCGGGCTTGTGGTGAGGCAATTCATGCCAAACTCACGGACGCGTCGCTGCCTGCAGAAGGTGGCGCCGCTTCGGGACCTTCTCCGATAGGAATGGACGAATGGTCGAAAAAAATCGACTATCCGCGCTATCTGGCAAGAAGCGGAATGGAAGGGCGAATACAGATACTTCTGACCGTGAAGGCAAACGGCAAAGTCGGCAATTGCTTCATAGAAAGGTCGAATCGCCCGCAGCTGTTTGACGATAGCGTTTGCCTCAGCATGATGAAGATCGGTCAGTTTGAGCCCGCGACAGACGCCGCAGGTGAACCTGTGGCATCCTTTTACAGAACATCGGTGACGTTCCAGCTGAATTAGGCGGCGATGGCCCTTGCGCAATTGCGGAAGGTACGCCGAACGATCTGACGACGCTGCTCGCTTGAAAGCGGTTGCCCTGAAGCCCCTTTTGCTGGTCCACTTGGCGCCCTGTCATAAAGCGTGTCCCAAACGATCTGTCGCTCAAATCCAGGGGCGCGGATCTGGTCCAACAGCCGTTTCAGAGATCTGCGCGCCATTGCGTTGCCAACGCTGCTCTGCATGGCCCTTTCCGCTGTTTCATCCACGATCTCAAAGAGGGCTCCGTTTCCACTTGTAGGCACAAGTCCATCGAGCGATACTGTGCGAATATTGGCTGACTGCGCGCTTTGTCGCTGATCCAGTCTGACCCGGTGTCGTAAGCTCTGCAATTCACCCTTGATCAGCCAAGTGGCATGGGTGGTAAAGCTGGCTTTGCCAGGATCATAACTCTCAAGCGCCCTGTGCACGGCGATAGCGCAGACCTGCTGGGCATCATCAGCCATGTCGCCGAGCCCATAGCGGCGCACTTGGTAAGCGATCCGCGACGCCAGCATATCCATGAGCCGCGCAAAGGCTTTGTCGTAACGCAGATGCCCCCCAGCTCCTGTCGAGCGGGGCGCGATCGTTGCCAATTGGTCGACTTGGGCCTCTATAGCCTGATTGTTTGGTGACATGGTGAGTGCTCCCTTCGCAGGGATCACCTCTACGCCAACGCAGTAAGCAAAGGCTGGGCAGTCATCTAAGGGTAATTGCGCATATAGCGGCGCCGCAATCAGCTAGAACAGGAAATGATCCAGCGTATGGAGCGTGATTCCCACCAGTCCGCCCACCAGCGTTCCGTTAATCCGGATGAATTGCAGATCGCGGCCCACTGCGCTTTCAATTCGGCCAGTAATCGTCACCGCGTCCCAGCGCTTGACCGTTTCGGACACCAATTGCACGATCTGTCCACCATAGCGGGTGGCCACACCCACCATCGTCCGGCGCGCAAACCGGTTGATTTGATGTTGCAGCCTTTCGTCTTGTTGTAATGCGTTACCCATTTCAGCCAGACCTTTGCGCATTTCCTCGCCCAATGCGCTATCCGGATCACGCGCGCGGCGGATTAATGACTGACGAATGCGCTCCCACACGCCCATCCACCATTCAGCCACGGCAGGATTTTCGATAAGATCATTCTTCATCGCCTCTACCCGGTCGCGGGTCTTGGGGTCGTGCTGCAGATCGCGCGCGAGATTTTCCAGGCCTTCCTCGATCTTGGAACGAAGCGGATGGTCGGGATCGACCAAAACTTCTGCAAGCAGCTTGTAGAGCCCATCGAGCACCGACCCGGAAATGCGCTCATCCAAACCGGTCCAACGCAAAACTGCATTGGCGCGCGCATGAATGATTTCACGCACGGTTTCTTCGTTGTCTTCGAGTGTAAGCCCCGCCCAACGAATAAATCCGTCGACCAATGGCAGATGCCGGCGATCGGCAATGGCACTCTCCAGCATCCGGCCAAGCAACGGGGAGACGTCGATCTTCGTGAATTGGGTGGCGAGGCCAGTGCGAACTTGATTACCAAGGCGATCTGGATCGAGCGACTCAAGCACTTCGGCCAGCAATTCAGCCGCACCTCCGGTTATCCTGGACCGGTTGTCTCCATCAGTATCCGATGGTGGGGCGACCAGAAAATCACCAATAGCCTGGGCCACGTTCATTCCGCTCATGCGGCGAGCAACCACTGCGGGTGTCAGGAAATTTTCGCGCAGGAACTGCGCCATTGTATCGGCGATACGATCTTTGTTCTCCGGAATGATCGCAGTGTGCGGGATCGGCAGGCCCATTGGGCGACGAAATAGAGCAGTGACTGCGAACCAGTCAGCCAAGCCGCCCACCATTGCTGCTTCCGCAAAAGCATTAATGTATCCCCAAGCGGGATGGATATCGAGAAACTGCTTGGACCAGAAAAAGACTACAGCCATCAAGCAAAGCAGACCGGTGGCCGTCCACCGCATCCGCCGCGCTCTGTCGGCAGTGAGAGGCTCGCCTCCCAGCATCAAAGGCATCGGTTGCTGTCCTGCCATACCAGCGCAGCCGTTATTCGGCTGGTTCAGCGCCTGGAGGAAGTCGCGTGGCCGGCGTTGCTGGAGCAGGTACGGGACCGCCAGGAAGGTCACTTGGCCTGTTTGGCGCTCCACCTTGGCTTTCTATATCATCCGCATCATCGCCAGGGCGATAGGTCAGGAACCGGTTGCGAAGCCACGGCCCAGCACGTTTTTCCAACCCATCTGCAAGACTGAAGCCTGCAGGTACAATCAAGAGCGTCAACACGGTCGACATGATCAACCCGCCAATCACCACTGTACCCATGGGCGCGCGCCATGCTCCATCGCCCGACAAGGACAGAGCCGTGGGGACCATGCCAGCCGTCATGGCCACGGTGGTCATGACAATTGGCTGTGCGCGTTTGTGGCCGGCTTCCATAATCGCGTGCAGTTTGCGCGTACCCGTCGCCATTTCCTCAATGGCAAAATCGATCAGGAGGATGGAATTCTTCGAAACAATGCCCAACAGCATCAAGGTGCCAATCATCACCGGCATCGACACCGGTTGCCCCACCAGCCAGACAAGGAATATTCCGCCAAGCGGTGCCAAGGCCAGCGAGCACATATTGACCAGCGGGCTCATCAATCGCTTGTAGAGCAGCACCAGCACGGCGAAAACCAGCAGCACACCGGACACCAACGCAATGATGAAATTGTCGGCCAGTTCCTGTTGCCATTCCTCTTCGCCAACAGCATCCCGGATAACGCCCTGTGGTAAATCAGCTAGAATAGGCAGAGTATTGACTTCCTCCTGCGCTTCTCCCTTTACAAAACCGTCGGCCACGTCAGCACCAATCAGGACGCGACGGTTCTGATTATAGCGCTGGATAGTGGTCGGGCCTGAGCCCAGGCGGATTGTCGCCACCCGACCAAGTGGAACCGATCCGCCGTTAAGGGTCTGGACCGGAAGATTCTCAATCGTAGAAAGATCACTGCGCGCATCACGCGACAGTTTCACTCGGATCGGTATTTGCCGGTCCGACAGCGAAAATTTGGCTGCATTCTGCTCAATTTCACCCAATGTGGCGATCCGGATCGTCTGGCTGAGGGCGGCAGTTGTTACACCCAACTCTGCGGCAAGATCCTCACGCGGAGAAATAATGATCTCGGGCCGGTTAATGTCAGCACTGATGCGCGGAGCCACCAACATGTCGAGCCCCTTCATCTGATCGACCAGAGCGGTCGCAGATTGCTCCAGCAGTGCGGGGTCTGATCCAGCCAGCATGATCGTGATATCACGGCCTGAACCAAACCCACCGGACTGCGATTCGAATCTGACACGTGCATCGGGCACCTGAGACAGGCGAGCAGACAAACCACGTTCGAATTCTATCGATGATTTCTCGCGATCAGGGTCCAGCTCAATATAAAGAGTGGCGCTGCCGCCACGAACACGCTCCAAAACCTGAACGACTTCGGGTTCCGCTTGAATTATCTCCGTAACATTTCGCGCCACGCGCGCTGTGGTGTCAATCGTGGTGCCGGGGACCATCTCGATTTCGACCCGACTGTCATCTGTGTTGATCGATGGCTGGAATTGCTGCGGCGTGTTGGCGAACAGAAGGATGGTCAGCAAGAAGGCAAAGTAGCCAATTCCCAGCATCCACACCCGGTGATCAACAAACCGCGACTTCAGCCAAGCAACAGATGCGCCAAACCTTGTACTGCCAAGCATCGCCTCAATGACCGGCAAAACCAAAAAGGCAGCCATCATAGACGCAACACTAATGGCTAGTACGAGCATCAGTTGCAGCACTTGGATAATCTTTTCCACCAAGCCGAATACCGCGCCATGGGGATCGCTGGAGACCGCACCCGCGACACTCGCGGGAATATTCAGCCCGTCAAATCCCGCGTAAGCGACAAATGCAACCACCGCCGGAACGATGATCAACCACAACAAGAAGAGTATCCCGAACAAGGCGTAAAGGAACCGGTTCGAAACACCTGGTAGCCCTTCGCGCATCTTGTACATCTTGCCACGGTCAAGCGACCAAGCAAGAATGCGCATGTAACGGTCCATCCATTTACCGTCGCCATGCGAGGCATGCCCCTTCGCCTCGAGGAAATACGCGGCCATCATCGGAGTGATCATTCGCGCCACAGCTAGGCTCATCAGAACCGCGACAACCACTGTCAGGCCAAAGTTCTTGAAAAATTGACCCGTGATTCCCGGCATCAATCCAACCGGCAGGAATACCGCAACAATACAAAAGGACGTCGCCACCACTGCGAGCCCGATTTCATCAGCAGCATCAATCGAGGCCTGATAAGCGGACTTGCCCATACGCATGTGTCTGACGATGTTTTCAATCTCGACAATGGCATCATCGACCAGGACGCCGGCAACCAACCCGAGCGCGAGCAGGGATAGAAAATTGAGGTTGAAGCCCAGCAAGTCCATAAACCAGAATGTGGGAATGGCCGACAATGGGATAGCAACGGCCGAGATCACAGTCGCGCGCCAATCGCGCAGGAAGAAAAATACGACCACGACCGCCAAAACCGCACCCTCGATCATGGCGGCGATGGAGCTGTTGTACTGGCTCTTGGTATAACGCACGCTATCGGTGAGCTGGATGAACTCAACGCCGGGGTTTTCAGCCTTGATTTCAGCGATCACCCTCTGTGCTTCTTCAAATACGGTTACGTCGGACGCACCAGTGGCGCGCGACATGAAGAAATTGACAACTTCCTTGTTGCCAATCCGGCCAATCGATGTTCGCTCTGAAAATCCATCTCGGACTTGCGCGACATCAGCCAATTTGATCGTGCGGCCGCCGCCCAACTGGATAGACCGCTGCGACAATTCATAAGCCGTTTCATTATTGCCCAGGACACGCACCGACTGGCGGGTGCCGCCAATCTCGGCAATGCCGCCTGCTGCATCGATATGCGACTGGCGAAGCACGGAATTGAGCTGGCTCGCCGTCACGCCGAGCGATTGCATTCGCGCTGGATCCAGAATGACTTCGATCTCGCGATCGACGCCACCAAACCTGCCCGCCTCTGCCATGCCTTCGATAGACAGAAGCCGCTTTGACACAGTATCGTCGATAAACCAGCTGAGCTGTTCGATCGTCATGTCGTCAGCTTCAACAGCGTAAATTGCCAGAAATCCGCCCGCGACCTCAACCTTGTTGACGCGTGGCTCAAGAATCCCATCAGGCAAACTACCACGCACAGTATCGAGCGCGTTCTTCACTTCCGACACCGCATCATTGGCATCGGTACCAATCTCAAATTCGACGAAAGTCGAAGAATTGCCTTCGCTGGCGCTCGACTGGATCGAATTTACTCCATTGATCGATCGAACCGCTGATTCGACAACCTGGGTAATCTGGTTTTCAATTTCCGTCGGCGCGGCACCAGGTTGCGAAATCGAAATCTGGACACCGGGAAATTCGACATCAGGATTGTTGACAATGTCCATCCGCCAGAAGCTGAGAATTCCTGCAAGCAACAAGGCCGTAAACAACACCAGCGGAAGCACCGGATTGCGGATTGACCATGCCGACATGTTGCGGAAATTCATGACGCTATCTCTCCGCAACCGTCTGCCGGTTCGGCTTGATGGTCTCGCCATCAGTCAGAAATCCACCAGCGCGCAACACAATCCATTCGCTGCCATCGAGGCCGGAATTAATCGCGACACCATTGGCCGTCACGATTCCCGTTACGATGCCCCGTCGTCGCGCCTTGTCTTCTTCGTCAATCACATAGACGTAATCACCCTCTTTGTCGGAAAGGATTGCGCTTTCCGGTAGGATTGGCGCGGTGATTTCACCACCATTGATCACCGCCGTGGCAAAGCCTCCCGGGCGAAGTTCGGGGGCATAGGACAAAGCTACGCGCACTGTACCTTGCCGGTCCTGAGGGTCTATCATCGGCGAGATTTGCCAAATTTGCCCACTGAAGATCTTGTCAGAACCCGTGGGCGTTACCTTCGCGCTACGCCCGGTTGACAGCGCTGCCAATTGATCTTCGCTCACCCGAGCAAGCATTTCCATTTCACCGCCGCGGGCAATGCGGAACAAAACGCCTGACCCCGATGAAACTGTTTGGCCCGGGTCAACATCACGAGCCAGCAACAGTCCTGCCTCTGGCGCAACCACATTGAGGCGGGCATTGCGCGCCTGAAGCTCGCGATATTGCGCCTGCGCCACATCCACGCGGGCAGCTGCCGAATCGCGCGTGGCTGTGAGGCGATCAACGTCAGCCTGCGAGACGAAGCCGCGCTCCACCAACTGGAGCGACCGCTCCAGATTGCTCTGCGCCAATGCTGCATCAGCCCGAGCAACCTTGATTTGCGCTTCTTGCGCACGCAATTGCTGGCCCTGCACAGACCGGTCTATGACTGCGAGCACCTGCCCCTTGCGTACCCAGTCTCCGGCATCAACCGGCACGCTGATCACACGACCACCTTCGCCGACCACCCCGACGGGCAATTCTCGCCGCGCAGCAATTGTGCCGGAAGCGGTAATTTCGCCAACAACCGTGCTGCTGCCAGGCGCGATAACTGTAACCACCGATAGTTCAGAGTCGTCATCAGCTGCAGCAACGGGAGCAGCTTCAGAATTGAAAAAGAAATAAGCAGCGATCGCCAACACCAACGCAAGCAGAGCGGCCCCCAAGACGATCAATTTGCGACGCGAACGCGCTTCGCCGTCCTGCGCATAGGCAAGGTCAGATTGGATCGCAGTAGAAGTCTCGGCCTTAACGCTGGTCTCGTAATTCATGGTCTTTCCCTGTCACTGGTGTGTTATACTGATAACTCACCAAGCGCAATCCCTCATAGACCCGGCATATTAATCGGGCAATCCGCCTATCGATGACTGACTTCACAGTCCGGTCAACGCAACAAGGCAAGAGCGGCAGAAAATTCACGGGCCGTGTTACATAATTGCACAAGAAAAAGGGGCAGAACAGTCAAGCTGCTCCGCCCCTTTACCTGTGGCACATGTATGCCGGTTAGTCAGAAATTCTTAGCGAACACGGCCACGCTGAATCAGATTTACAATGCCGAGCAGAATGACGGCACCAACCAGGCTCATCAAAAGGCCGGGAATGTCAAATGAGGTCAACGTAGAGCCGATGCCGATAAAGCCACCCACAAAGCGGCCGATGAACGAACCGATAATGCCAACGACGATGTTCCAGAAAATTCCCATTGATGCGTCGCGGTTCATAACCATGCTGGCAAGCCAGCCGATGATGCCGCCAACGATAATCGCAATAATCCAACCAATCATACCATTCCTCCTGTTTTTACTCGGTATTGTTGTATCAAATGCATGTGAAGCGCATTTGTGCCGAGACAGGTGAAATTATAGCAATTTGGCGCGAACGCCAGCGGCCGCTTGCGCGACAATGGGCGCGCCGGTTAACATCTTGGAATTGTTGAACAACTTCGCTCTGGGCTTGTAGTGCGACTAGTACTTCAGCTGCCGCTCATAGAGATCACGATAATGCTGGATACGGGTGACACGTAGACCCTGCATCCCGGAACGATCTACCGCGCGCTGCCATGAAGCGAACTCTTCAAGAGTGAGGCCATAGCGTTCAAGAACCTCGTCAATCGTCAGCAGACCGCCGTTTACAGCAGCAACCACTTCAGCCTTGCGACGCACAACCCAACGCTTCGTCGAGGGCGCAGGCAAGTCATCAATCGTCAGCGGTTCTCCAAGGGGGCCGATGACTTGTGCTGGACGTATGTCTTGGTTCTCAATCATTTATATCTCTTCATCGCCTGATGCCGCAGCCTCTTGAACTGCAGCGGCATTACCCCAGCAGGATTTTCGATGCTCTAAATCACCATGGTTAACATGTCGTTTGCCATTCGATAGGGGATTGAAATAGCCTGCTGCCGCATCGGCAAAGCTGGCAGATCCGTGATCCCGATCAAGCTGCAAGACATGGCGCAGATCACGCGCAGCGTTTATCCGCGCTGCCAATTCAGACCAGCCAAATGCGCGTAGCGCCGTGCCGCCGCTGCTGATTTCACCGCCAGCCTGGCCATTTGCGCCGCCTTCGCGGGCAGGGACAAAGGGGGTTGCCGTGTCAAAATTGCTATGTGCTTCGAACATGATTTGACCGCCCTAGACCCCCAGTTCTCAAGATCAGGTAAAACCGGCCTTTACTCTTGATTAGGATTAGCTCGGGCGGTCAGCATCACTTCGCCAGGATCACAACGGCTGGAATAGCGGGCAAACCATGTGTATGGGGCTCGCCTGATGTCATATGCAGATACATTTGATGCCGGGCTTGATGCAGCGGCGCTGTTCGATCTGGACAAACCAGCCGGTGAGAGCCGCATTGTCGTTGCCATGTCGGGCGGGGTCGACTCCTCAGTCGTGGCCGCTCTTGCCGCAGCGAGCGGTGCTGAAGTGATCGGCATAACGCTGCAATTGTACGATTACGGCGCGGCGACCGGACGCAAGGGCGCTTGTTGCGCGGGCGATGACATCAGCGATGCACGCTCTGTTTCGGATAAGCTGGGTATCGCTCATTACGTGTTCGATCACGAAAGCGCCTTTCGCGAAGATGTCGTCGAGCAATTTGCCGACGAATACCTGGCCGGACGCACACCGGTGCCTTGCATCCGCTGCAATATGGGGCCGAAATTTACTGACCTGTTCCGCATGGCGCGCGAATTGGGGGCCGATTGTCTGGCGACGGGCCATTATGTGCAGCGCATCATGGGCCCGGCCGGATCGCAGCTTCATCGCGCCGTCGATGCCTCGCGCGATCAGTCCTACTTTCTTTACGCCACCACGCAGGATCAGCTCGACTACTTGCGCTTTCCACTTGGCGGTCTTCCCAAGACACAGGTCCGCGAGTTGGCGGAGCAAGCTGGCCTGCGCAATGCCGCCAAGCCGGACAGCCAGGATATCTGCTTTGTGCCGGATGGCGATTACGCAAAAATCGTGAAAAGCTTGCGCCCCGAAGGCGGCACGCCGGGCAACATCGTGCATGCCGCAACGGGCGAAGTTCTGGGCCAGCACCAGGGCATTGTGCATTATACCGTGGGGCAGCGCCGCGGGCTGGATATCGGCGGCCAGCCAGAGCCGCTGTATGTTATCGGCCTCGACGCAGGCAGTCATGAGGTCAAAGTTGGCCCCAAGCTGATGCTCGCAGTCAAAGAAGCTACATTGATCGAGACCAACCGGATCGGGCCCATTCCCGATGCACCGCTGACAGCCAAGGTCCGCAGTCTCGCCAAGCCTGTTCCCATCACTCTGGAAGGTGCGCTGGGCGATGGCGCCACCGTCAGCATTCGCTTTGGGAGCCCAGAATTTGGAGTGGCGCCGGGACAGGCGGCTGTTATCTACAGCGGTGAACGGGTCATCGGTGGCGGCTGGATCGAGGAAACAGTCAGAGCCGCTTGATCAGCTGAACAAATGGCGTTGCGGCTTTATCGATCCTCGTAGGGTTGCAAAACGCATCCATACCCTTCCCGATAATAGGCTGTATCGTCGCTGATTAATGGAAACCGTGCGGTCACACTTTGAGCAACCGGATCATCGACCAGCGTAATCAATTCCATTCCACCAATCTTATCCTTGGCACAGTCTTCCAAACTGCGCCCGGCAACAAACCGGCATGAACACGCCACGCGCGCAGCATAGGCGGTGCCTGCCTCTGCATAGCCTTGGGCTGGTGCGCGGTAGCTCCAGGCCAACGCTGCAAGGGCAATAGCGGCGATGAGTGTGGCCCACAGGCCATACCGTCGGGGCTTTGAAGACTTTGCGATTGCCAAGTGATTGTCCTTGCGCGAGTGATTGCACCGTCATGAATCGGTTGCGCTCCCTTATCGCCACTTTGCTGGCCCTGCCAAGCCTTGCCATAGCTCTTTCTGCTTGCGGCGATGCTGCTCCCCTCCCCCCCCCGTTGAGCGAGAAGGCGCTCGCAGCCGTGACCGAAAATGCAGGCGCGCCGACGCGCGAACTGGCGCGCGAAGTGGATGACCTGTTCACGATGCCAGACCTCGGAGATACGCGAGCCCTGATCGTCATGCAGAACGGCGAAATCGCTGCAGAACGCTATGCCGACGGATATGGTGAGGATACTCGTTTCGTCAGCTGGTCGATGGCCAAGACGATCACTGCAATCATGATCGGCATGATGGTCGCTGATGGCAAACTCAGCATGGATGAGAGTGCCCCTGTGCCCCAGTGGCAAAGGCCCGGTGATGCGAGGGGAGAAATCACTTTGCGGCAATTGCTCCAGATGCGCAGCGGGCTGCGGCATACAGAAGCAGGCGATCCTGTCTACGAAAGTTCAGAAGTGCGCATGCTGTTTCTTGACGGGCGCGATGACATGGCAAAGTGGGCCGAAGAACAGCCACTGGAAGCAGAGCCTGGGGCGAAGTTTGAGTATTCAAGCAACACCACGGTCATTCTGGCTGACATTGCTGCCGATGTTCTGACCAGCAGCCGCGACCCTGATATCAGGCGACAGGCCGTGACCGATTATCTCAACGCGCGCTTGTTCGAGCCTCTTGATATGGCCTCGATGGTGCCGGAATTTGATGCAGCAGGCACTTTGATCGGGGGCAGTCTGATCCACGGCACCGCGCGCGACTGGGCAAAGCTGGGCGAGATGCTGCGCCGCAAAGGCAGGGCACCGACAGGTGAACAATTGGTCCCACGTCGATGGGTGGATCAAATGGTATCGCCCAGTCCGCGATCACCGCAATACGGGTTCCAGACCTGGCTGAACCGCCCACTGGATGATCCCGAACAGCCCCACCCGCTGTTTCCGGACAAGGCACCGCAAAGCACTTTCGCTCTTATCGGTCATATGGGCCAATACGTAATCGTGTCGCCCCAGCAGCGCCTCACAATTGTGCGCTTGGGCCATTCCGCAGGTGAACCAAGGGTTCGTATGGTCAGTCAGCTCGGCGATCTTTTTACGATCTATCCGCTGCGCTGAGCTTTGCTCGCGAAATGGTGCAGCAAGCGCCGCCAATGTGCACGCGAGAGCGGGAAGCCTCGAGCCTCAAAGTCAGGTCACCCCCCCGCTCAGAAGCCTGATGGGCTGTGAAGCTCGCGCGCGCCAGTCGATCAGCCCAAAACGGCGCCAGAGCAGCATGGGCCGAGCCCGTGACACTGTCCTCATTCGCCCCAGCGCCCGGCGCAAACACCCGGCTGACGACATCGCTCGCACCCCCGGGCGCGGTGCAGATAAACTGGTCATTGCCTAAAGCAGCCAACGCTTCGTAATCCGGCTTCACGGCGCGCACAGCGGCTTCGTTATCATAGAGAAAAATGTTGTAGCGATCCGCGCTGCGCTGGATGAGTTGTGCTGGACTGCCGAGCGCGGCTTCTGCTTCCGGGTATGGGGCTGGCTGCGTGGCAATGACCGGCAAAGCCACCTCGTAGCTTGCTGCACAGTCTGGGGATGCGCCCCGCCGGACAGTTAATTCGCCAGCTTTGCGTGGCATGAAAGTTATGCAGGACAAAGCGTCATTGCGACCCAGCAAAATATGGCCCGCAGCCAAAGTCGCGTGGCCACAAAGAGCGATCTCACCACTGGGCGAATACCAGCAGATGTCCCAAACATCGCCACTTTCGGCATGGCCGACTGCAGGCCAGACAAAGGCAGTGGCGGGCAAACCGATGCTCCGGGCGATCGCCGCAAACGTTGTGTCGTCGAGCCGATGCTCAAGCTCCATGACAGCAGCCGGATTTCCGCCCGATGGGGTGTTGGAAAAAGCTGCAACCTTCCAATAGGGCAGTCCCGCGTCAGCCTGCGACACAGCTCGGTCAGCCATCGTCGGCCAACTTGCGAAATTCATCGGCCTCGACCAGCGCATTACCCGGCTCGTCGATATGGCCTGCCGGATCGATGTGGATGAGCAACTCCATATTCGGGAAGTGCTGCATCAGATCAGCTTCGACCCGTTCAATGATCTCATGGGCAGCATCAACGGTCATCATACCGGGCAGATCGACATGGAATTGGACAAAGTCGCGAGTGCCGCTGGTACGAGTGCGCAGATCGTGAAGATTGGACAGTTCCGGATGGCGTGCTGCCAACTCAACAAAGCGGTTGCGCTTTTCCTCTGGCCATTCCCGGTCCATCAGGTGATCCACTGCCTCGCCAGCGGCACGCCATGCTCCCCACATCAGCCAGGCGGCAATGGCCATCCCGAACAATGGATCTGCGCCGGTCAGGCCGAGCATTGAATCAAGCACCAGCGCCGCAATCACAGCCATATTGAGCAACAGGTCAGACTGGTAGTGCAGGTGATCGGTCTGGATCGCGATGGACCTTGTGCGGCGGATCACATGCCTCTGCCAGGCGAGCAGGCCCAGCGTTGCTGCTATTGCAATGCCCGAGACAATAATGCCTTCTTCAGCGGCGCGCACCTCGCTGCCTTCGATCAGATGACCAAACGAGCGCCAGCCGATAGCCGCAGCTGACAACACGATCAGAATGATCTGGACCATGGCGGCAAGCGCCTCTGCCTTACCATGGCCGAAGCGATGGTTCTCATCAGCCGGATGGGCGGCCACCCAGACGCCAATCAATGTTGCAATACTGGCGACCAGATCAAGCGCTGTATCCGCCAAACTGCCCAGCATAGCGCTCGACCCGGTTTGCCAGGTTGCCCACAGCTTGAGCCCGACGAGAAACAGGGCAGTGGCAATCGACGCCAGCGCTGCACTGCGGGTCAGGCGCGCCAGCTCAAATGCGTCATCGCGAGGAACATGCGAAGATGCCGGCTTGCTCATGGATAAAGCAGCGTGTCGGACCATGCGGCTTGGGCAGATGAGCGTTCAAATCTGCGTCGGTCATGCATCCGCCCAGGGCGATCAATCCAGAATTCCATGGCGATCGGATTCAGAGTGAAGCCCGTCCAATGCGAAGGCCGCGGAATATCGCCATCGGGATACTTGGCCTCAATGGCGGCGACGCGATCAAAATAGGTCGCGCGATTGGCGAGCGGTTCGGACTGATCCGAAGCCGCCGAGGCGATCTGGGACTTTCGCGGACGAGAGTGAAAGTAATCGTCCGCCATAGCGGCGCTGACTTCCTCCAGAGCCCCCTCAATCCGGATCTGTCGGCGCAGGCTCTTCCAATGGAACAGCAGTGCGGCCTGTATGTTGGCGCGGATTTCGGCACCTTTGCGACTGTTGGCGTTGGTGTAGAACGTAAACCCATCAAGCCCATGCCCCTTCAACAACACCATCCGAACCGATGGCGCTGCGCCTGAAGTTGCAGTCGCCAAAGCCATTGCGTTGGGATCATTGGGTTCGCTCGCCTGAGCCTCAGCAAACCAATCCTCGAACAAAGCAAATGGGTTATTGCCGGGAATGACGCTATGCCCTTCGTCAGCACCAAGGATGTCTCTTTCGCCAGTCGGCGTGTTTGATGTGGGTTTGCTCATGCCCCTGCCCATAGCCCCGGCCTTTATCATAAGAAAGTCTGAGTCCTTGCACGATGCTCGTGCATTACCTAGCTAACACGCGATGGCCGATCCTTACACAACCCTGGGCGTTGCCCGCACTGCCTCTGAAAAAGAGATCAAGAGCGCCTATCGCAAGCTGGCCAAACAGTTGCATCCTGACCGCAATACAGACAATCCCAAGGCTGCCGAACGGTTTTCGCAGGCCACGAATGCTTATGATTTGCTGTCCGATAGCGACAAGCGCGCCCAGTTTGATCGCGGCGAGATTGATGCAGAGGGCAATCCCACCAATCCGTTTGGCGGAATGGGTGGCGCAGGCTTCGGTCAGAGAGGCGGTCCTCAAGGTTTCCGGCCCGAGGACATGCAGGGCTTTGGCGGCGATGAAATGGATCTCGGTGATCTGTTTGACGGTCTTTTCGGCGGGGGTGGCGGGCGGCGCGCGCGGTCGGGACCCGGTAATTTCGGTGGCGCAGGTTTTGGGGGCAGACGCTCCTCCCCCCCGCCGCAAAAGGGCGCAGACATACATTATCGTCTTGGCGTTCCCTTCACTGATGCCGCCACCAGAGCAGATCAGCGCATCACTTTAGCCGATGGCAAAACGATCAATCTGAAACTGCCCGCAGGAGTAGAAGACGGGACGCAAATGCGGCTCAAGGGTAAGGGGCAACATGGGCCAGGCGGTGCTGGTGATGGGCTGGTCATGGTCGAAGTCGACGCTCACCCATTTTACCGACGTGATGGCGACCATATTCGCATGGATCTACCGATCACACTGGGTGAGGCTGTGCGCGGGGGCAAGGTAAAGTGCCCCACCGTTGATGGTCCGGTAATGCTTACAATCAAACCCGGGACCAATGGTGGCACAGTCATGCGGCTGAAAGGCAAGGGTTGGAGCAAGAAGTCAGGAGAGCGGGGCGACCAGCTGATCACGTTGGAAATCCAACTGCCCGAGAGCGCTGATGGCCTTGATGCGCTTGCCAAGCGGCTCGAAGACTGGGAAGACGACAACGAGCCGCGCAGCAAACTCGGGGTATAGCGTGTCGCAATCCAGCTTTCCGGATCCGGAACGCCGCTTCATTCAGTCGCTTTCACCGGAAGCGCGGCGATGGAGAGCGCGGCGTGGCAAGGGAAAACGCAAACCAAAAATCAAAATTTGGCTGCTTGGTTATTTCGGGCCCGGATCGCGCTTTTTCGAAGTGATCCGACGCACCGCGTTTGGCACCTACAATGACGGATTTATCCACGCGGGCAATCTTGCCTATCTCTCGATGTTGTCAATTTTCCCGTTCTTCATTCTCGGCGCTGCGCTGCTTTCTTTGTTAAGTGACGAGATGCAACAGTTGGCTCTGATCAGCGCGGTTCTGACCGCCATGCCGCCGACCGTTGCCAATACTATCGCCCCAGTTGCGGAGGATGTGGTCCAGGCCCGCAGCGGTTGGCTCTTGTGGGCAGGGGCGTTGGTGGCACTGTGGACAGTATCCAGCCTGATCGAAACCATTCGTGATATTTTGCGGCGCGCATACGGGACAGAGGCGACCCATGCGTTCTGGAAGTATCGATTGGGTTCAGCAGGTCTTATTCTGACGGCAGTAACCCTACTGGTGCTCTCGTTGCTCGCCCAGTTCATGTTGGCCGCCGCGCAAGAATTGATATCCAGTTACGTCCCCAATGTGAACGGGTTAACCAATGACCTCCAATTGTCACGCATCGTTCCCGCCATTGGTCTTGCCGGGTCGTTATACTTGTTGTTCTACACTCTGACGCCGTCTCAATATCGATCGCGACGTTATCCCAAATGGCCCGGTGCACTTTTCACAAGCGCATGGTGGCTGGGCGTGACCACCGCCATGCCACCAGTGCTGCGCATCTTCTTCTCGTACAATCTGACTTATGGCAGCTTGGCCGGTATCATGGTTGCGCTGTTCTTTTTCTGGCTGGTCGGGCTGGGAGTTGTTATTGGTGCGGAATTGAATGCGGCACTGGCCGAACATCCTGAAGAGCTTGCGCTGGAAGAGGATGAAAGCGCGTCAGATGCTGATACCGATGGCACAAAGGAGAATGCCGGATGACCGGTTTGATGGAGGGCAAGCGCGGGCTTATTATGGGTCTGGCCAATGACAAGTCGCTGGCCTGGGGTATTGCGCAGCAGCTTGCCGAGCATGGCGCAGAGTTGGCCTTTTCCTATCAAGGCGATGCCCTGGGAAAGCGGGTCAAACCGTTGGCCGAGCGACTAGGATCTGATTTTACCATTGATTGCGATGTATCAGATATGGATGCCCTTGATCTCGCTTTCGAGGCCTTGAAAGAACGCTGGGGGACACTGGACTTTGTCGTGCATGCCATCGGCTATTCCGATAAATCGGAACTGCGCGGAAAGTTTGTCGACACCAGCCTCGATAATTTCCTGATGACCATGAACATTTCCGCATATTCGCTGGTGGCTGTCGCTAAACGCGCCGCAGCCATGATGCCCCCTGTGGATGAGCATGGTAAGGGCGGCGGCTCCATAGTGACCTTGACATACTATGGCGCTGAAAAGGTCATTCCACACTACAATGTAATGGGTGTGGCTAAAGCGGCGCTGGAATCATCGGTTCAATATCTCGCTAACGATCTGGGCCCTGACAACGTTCGCGTGAATGCGATAAGCGCAGGTCCCATCAAGACTCTGGCGGCAAGCGGCATCGGGGACTTCCGCTATATTCTGAAATGGAATGAACTTAACGCGCCGCTGCGCCGCAATGTAACAATCGATGATGTGGGTGGTGCCGGCCTCTATCTTTGCTCTGACCTGTCATCAGGGGTGACAGGCGAAACCCACCATGTTGACGCCGGCTATCACCTCATCGGTATGAAGCAGGAAGACGCGCCTGATATCGCCTTAAGCTAAGAATTGACCGCCGCCTGCTAGCGATCCGAAACGGGCGCTAGCGAATCCTGATCCGGCGTATCGAGCCACGAAGGGCTGAGCGACCTGTCCACGCCCGCGCGGTTATCGAAAGCAGCATGTACCCGCAGTTCGAAGGCAACCGCTCAACTGCAAATGTGCTCAATTGAGAATCCAGCCGTTCATTCAACACCACCTCGGCGTTGCCGGAACATGTCAGTTGCACGCCGACATCTTCACGCAGATTGGCGGGGCGAATATCGTGGTCGACCTCGACGTCAAACCCCCTGCCAGGAACCGGCAGCATGCGCGCAGCAATGAGTCCGCCTTTACCCGGCCGGACAAAAAGTTCCAATTCGTCGCCATTGCGACTGCTTTGCGCCCGAAAACCGGGTTGGTCGATGAAGCGCCATTCGAACGGCGGATATTGCGCTGTCCAATCAAGTGTGCCCAGCGCCTCGCCAGACAAGGCGCCGGCCCCCGGAGCTTGGTCGGAAATCATTCGGTATAGCGAGGCTGCTTCTTCAACATTCCCCCGATTGGCGAGATAGACGATCAACCGACGATCAAAATCAGACTCAGCCGCATCGATCTGCGGCCGCAGTTGGGCCAGGTTCAACAATGTCGAACGTTCCCTCACCGCAAAATTCAGGAACTTGGCATGCCAAGGGGCGCTGCCGTCCAGCATATCGGCAAAAAGCGGGATCGTCTCTTGTTCCGCCAGCGCTGTGACCAGCACTGGAAAGAACTCGGCATCATATTCCGGGTGCACCCGCAAGATTTGATCGAGCGTGTTGATAGTGGACGGGTAATCGCCAGCGGCGATATGTTCCTGCAGGACCAGGCTTTGCAACGTGAGGTCGCGGCGATTGAGCTGGCTTGCCAATTCCAAAATCTGCGAACGTTCCCGCGAGGCGGGCAAACGCATCCCCAAGATCGCATGCGCGCGAGGTACCAGCGGATCAGCTCGCGCGGCCTTCAGTGCACTGTCAGCCGCAAGTTGCGCTGCCTCTTGTCGGGCTTCTTCCGGCAACCGCACTGAGGAGGCTGGGGAAGCGCTCGTCTGTCCGGGCTGAGACGATGGCGCCGCGCCCTCCCCCGCCGCATCGCTGCCCGATCCAGTGTCCTGTTCCGCTTCTTCGATTAGTTGAGCGACGGCGGCCTGAGAGCTGGCGGTAAAAATCGCGCCGGCAAGTGCCTCGTGCGCCATACCATTGGCGGGAAACGCCGCGACAGCCACATCTGGGGCTGATCGAGTTGAAGTGCTGCTGATGGCCTGAAGCGCTAAAGCCACAGCCAAGGCAATCCCTGTGAGGGAGGCGATAATCAGCCTCGTCCAACGCAACCGACTCATGAAGCGCTGTATCCGCTCATCCTAGCCGTTCGCCTTTTCTGGTCCATCGTCGCCATAGCCATAGCCATATCCGTAGCCATAACCATAACCGTAAGCGGCGCTATGCTCGTCCAGTTTGGTCACAATCGCACCGTAAACCTGAGCTCCGGTACGGCGCAGACGATTGACGGAAGTTTCGATCACCCGCATTTTCAATCTATCGGATTCAATAGCATAGACAACACCGTCAACCGCCCGTGACATTTCAATTGCGTCCGCGAGAGACAGCATGGGTGCCCCATCAACCAGAACCTGATCATAAGAACCGCGCGCTTCTTCAATCAGTTGAGCGAAACGTGGGCTTGCCAGCAATTCAACCGGATTAGGTGGTTTGTGGCCAATCGGCACATAATCAAAGCCGAATTCCTCCAGATGCATCGCTTCAGAACCAATCGGTGCATTACTTGTAAGCAAAGACGCCAAACCGCCCTTGCCATGACCCGCAATACCCAAAGTGTCTGCCAGCTTCGAGTTGCGCAGATCGGCGTCAATCAGCAAGACCCGCTTGCCCAAATGGCTGAAGCTGGTTGCAAGAGCCGCTGCCGAAATGCTTTTGCCCTCAGCAGGAACGGAAGACGTTAGCATCAGCGCACGCGGTGCGCCTTGCGGGGTCAGGAACGTCAGATTGGTGCGGGTGGATTTGTAGGCCTCGCTCAGCTCCGACGAACGACGCAGGATTTCGTCTGCAATATCGTCTGTGCGAATCTGTGGAATCATCCCCAGCAGCGGCAAACCAAGCCTGCGCTGGACATCCTGTGGGTCGCGCAGGGTCTGGCTCATGATAACGCGCAGATAAATGATAGCGGCAGCCACCAGCGTGCTCGCCACCATGGCAATCAGCAAATTCTGCAACAGAGAGGGAGCATATGGAAATTCCGGCGGCGATGCGCGATCAATCAGTTTGATGTTGTTTTGGCCCGCACCGGAAGCCTCCAGTTCCTTGAAGCGCTGCAGTAAACCGTCATAGAGTTCGCGGTTAGTATCAACCTCGCGCTTGAGAATACCGTATTGAATGCCTTGACCTTGTTGGCCCAGGAACTGTCCCTTTACTCGATCAAGCTGGGCGCGCAGTTCGCGTTCACGAATGGTGGCGGCCTGCAAGGCGCCTTGCGCATCTCCAGTCAATGCCGAGCGCAGAGAGTTCACCTGAGCTTCCTTCTGGACAAGCTCTGGATAGTCAGGGCCGAAATTTGCTCGCAAACTGGCCAATTCTGCCTCTGCAATATCCAATGCAGATTGGGTTGCATTTCGCGAACTTTGTTGCGGCACATCGCCCGAAATAACCGCCGCCTGAGCTGCGATCCGATCCGTAACCGCCCTGGCTAGTGCATTATTCAATGCAGCAAGGTCCGTCGCAATAAGCGTTTGTGTGGCCGTGTCAGATCCGGCCACAGACCCTGCATTATCGAGTACAAGGATTTCATTGGCATTGGCATATTCTACCAGCTCACGCTCCGAAATCGACAATTGCTCGCGCAACTCCTCGATCTGGTCGCGCAGGAAGTCGCGAGCCTCAATATTCGCACCAAATCGTTTTTCGTAATTGGCGGCAATAAACTCATCCGCCCAGAGATTGGTGAGTTCGGCAGACAGGTCTGCCGAGGGACTGGAGAAAGCAATGTCCACCAAGCTAGACTGGGTAATCGGGTCAATCTCGATATTGTCCAGCAGCAATTGCTCAATATCCTGCTGATTGAGCTCTTCTTCGTCCTCCAGCTCGAATGCTGCAATGAATTCATCGTCGCGCAGATAATTGCCTGCTTCTGCAACGCGGACTGCCATGAAGCGGGACTCGAGCAATTCATACTGAGTGTTCAGATACTGCAATTCGGAAACGCGCCCGTCGTTTTCAAGAGGGTCGATATCCGTCACATTGGCAGCCACTTGGGTGACTTCGATCCTCGCTTCGGCCCGGAACAACTGGGTCGACAGCAGCGTGACGATGACGCCAGCCAAAATTCCAAGCGCGAGAAGCCCGGCAAGCCACCATTTGATGGATCGAGCCTCGATCCAGTAGCGCTCTAGATCCAAATGCAGGCCGTCGTCGCTTTCGTAAGCTTGAGTCTCGTCAAAACTTGAGGGCCCGTGCAATTCAAGATCACGCTGTGTCATTGGGTTCGTACTCATCGTCCAAGGCGATCAATGATGATGGCCGAAGAGGACAGCAGCGGCACGAATTGCAGCAAGTTATCAATCCTGCGCCGCGTCGGCGAATCACCAACCATCACGATGTCATTGGGATACAGCTGTGGATCGGGGTAATTGCCCCTCTGAATCGCGCCGATGTTATAGGCACCGATATAATTTTGCCCGTCAACAACCCGCATGACGAGCACATCATCGAGACGCGCATATTCGGCCAAACCACCAGCTTGATTCACCACCCTGAGGAGGGTTTGATTTCCGATCGCCGGATAAGGCCCCGGCTGGTTGACCTGGCCACCTACAGAAATCGATGGAGGAGGAAATTCCTCGGGGATCACCCTGACCTGAGGATCGCGCACGTATCTTCCGCGCAGACCTTCTTCGATCAGGCGTGCTGCGGCACTGGGGGCCTGGCCTGCAAACTCAAGCTCTCCTACGAGAGGAAAGGTTATGCGACTGGATTCGTCGGTAAGGAAAGTCCCGCTCAGCACTTCGGACCCGACAACCTCTATCTCGAGCTTTTCCTGTGGCCCGATCGTATAGAACACCCCTCCGCTGGGCGGTGGCAGTTCTTCGAGATCTGTCACTTCAACTTCAGCTGCGCCGCCGAATGACCTGTCTGTTGCGCACGAGGCCAGAGAGACAGCAGCGGCAACCGCCAGAATATTTTTGAAAAATGAAGACATGCTACCCTTTAGACCGATCCCACGCGTCAATAACCATTTATCCGTCCACGCCAAACCCTTTAATTGGGTTTCGCAGCAAGACTTTCCTGTGGCTTTCCATCCTGAGCAAGCGACAACAGCAACCAAACGCAAATGGCCTGAAAGGACGGCGTCCGCAACGCATAATCCACCAATGATGAACCGGCGATAACCCCGATTGCCGCACTGTACAAAATGATCTGGGCGCTAGTTGATGAACTGTTTCGATAGAGAACCACCAAACGCCCCGCCACCCAGGCAATCAGGGCGGCAAGCATGAGAACCGCAGGCAAACCACCCTCAATCAGCAATTGGAGCCAATCGTTGTGCGCCTGGTTGATGTAAAATGGCATAAGCAAGGATGTGGGCTCGTAAAGGTGATAGACCTCTTCGAAGGATCCAAAACCCGTGCCCAGCAGCCAATGATTCCTGGCCATTTCCAGAAGCACTGGGAGCAGTTCCCAACGAAGATCAGCAAATGCGTTCTGATTGAAGACATCGGCAAACCCGGCAGAGCGCCCCAGCAATATAAAGGCCGCCAGGATACCGAAAATCAAGCCGGCTCCCAATATCAGCAGAACTTGCGGATGGCTGGCGAGCCAGACTTGGGGCCAACCGTCTCGTCTTTTGCGACCCGAGCTGCGCCTTGATCGCCCAGTCGCGGCCAAGTTGGTGTGCTTGGACCCAATAGACATGTAAGCCATCATCGCCACTACAACCAAGGCTACACAACCAAGAGCTATACCTGCGCGAGATCCGCTGACCAGCACGGCCAGCAGAACACCGACAAAGACAGGCGCATAAATCAGTCGCAGCCATGCCGGCTCGACAAATTTGCGCGAGGATAAACCGAGGTAGGCGACGACCATCATGGCGATGCTCGAAAAAACGGCCGAATGGTTTTCGTTGGCAAAGATACCTACAGGCGATCCGCGATTGGTGATTGAATAAAAATAGAGCGGGCTGGATGGTCCGCTGATAACCTGAAGAAGGCCAAGAAGCGCGTCGAGCGCCCCCAAACCTGCTATCAGCAGCAAGAGCATGCGCGCGTTAGCGCGGAGCGATAGTGCTAGCAGAAGAGCTGCTGCCGGGACGACAAGGCTGGCCAAGGCGTTCCAGCCGCGGCTAGGTACAAGTGCAATCGGCCTCCACATCTCGCCCCCGTCAATTATAGCATCAAGCGAAGCGATAATTCCGCGATCAGGCAGAGCGTGCCAAAGAGATGGCGGCAAAGGGACAAGCTGCAGCAACATCCAGAATGCGAACAGTGCGAAAAGGCCAATCAGAAATCTCGCTGCCTTCAAATCGGCCCGCGAAACGAAGTAAAGTGCCGGGATGAGGAGCACAGCTGATAAAGGGCGTAATGCTGCAATTTGCGCCATATCGGGGCGCGAACTGCCCCCCAGTAATGCAATTAGGGTGCAAAATAGGCCTAGCCAAACCCAGCGCAATTTTGGTGGCGCCGCATTTATGGTGTTGCTCATCTTCACCCCTCCCGAAGCGGCCTCGCACAAAAATCCCTACGAGCAAAAGCGTTCGATGCCGCTCTAGAAACTTCGCACCGCCTCAGCAAGATGGCATTGTTTGATCACAAGCACTTTAACACTTTGGCCTCCCAATCGGTTAGGCCAGTATGGCTATGTTCTGGCCGCTGCGTAATTGGCGAGAAAACAGCGATAAGTATCCTCGATCCCTTGCTCCAACCCGATACGCGGTTGCCAGCCCATGGCTGCCAGACGGCTGACATCCATCAACTTGCGCATCGTGCCATCAGGTTTGCCCGGATCGGTTTCAATTGCACCCGCAAAACCGGTGATTCCGGCAACAAGCTGCGCAAGCTCAAGGATCGAGATATCCTCGCCGGAGCCAACATTGATATGGCTGAGCATTGGCTGGGTGTTTTGCGCATAATCGTTGTGCGGCAAATCGAGCACAAACAGCGAGGCTGCGGCCATGTCATCGACATGCAAGAACTCGCGCCGGGGCGTGCCTGTTCCCCAGATAACCACTTTGTCGAGGCCTTGCTGTGCCGCCTCGTGGAATCGCCGGATCAACGCAGGCAGGACATGGCTGTTCTCAGGATGGAAATTGTCGCCTGGCCCATACAGATTGGTCGGCATAACGGAACGATAATCGGTACCGTATTGCCGATTGTAGCTTTCGCACAACTTGATGCCGGCAATCTTCGCGATCGCGTAAGGCTCGTTGGTGGGTTCCAGCACTCCGGTCAGCAAAGCCTCTTCAGCCATGGGCTGAGCGGCCTGTTTGGGATAGATGCAGGATGATCCCAGAAAAAGCAGATGCTGCACTCCGCCTGCATGAGCCTGATGGATGACATTGTTCTGCATCATCAGATTTTCGTAAATGAATTCAGCCGGGTAGGTGTTGTTGGCGTGAATACCGCCGACTTTTGCTGCTGCCAGAATTACCGCATCGAGTGGCTCAGAGCGGAAAAACTCTCGCACTGCAGCCTGATCCGTGAGATCAAGCTCTGAATGGGTGCGAGTAACGAGTTCGATTGCCTCCCCCTGATCACGGCGCTGTTGCAACTGGCGCATGATAGCGCCCCCCACCATGCCGCGATGGCCTGCGATGAAGATTTTCATCGGCGCAAACCCTCAGTTTTCCGTGCTGACAGGCAAGGCAAAGCCGTGTTCCTTAAGGAAGGCGTGACGCTGCGCTTCCTTTAGGTCAGCCGCGACCATTTCAGCACACATTTCGCGGGCGGTGATTTCCGGTTCCCATCCCAGCTTCTCTCGGGCCTTGGTGGGATCGCCCAGCAAAGTCTCCACCTCGGCAGGCCGGAAATAGCGCGGGTCGATCCGAACAATCACATCACCCACCTTCAAAGCAGGCGCCCTGTCGCCAGTGATGGCAGAAACGGTTCCGATCTCTTCGATACCGTCGCCGCTGAATTCCAGTTCCACACCCAGCTCGGTCGCCGACCACCTGATGAATTCTCGCACTGAATATTGCTTGCCGGTAGCGATGACAAAGTCATCGGCCTTGTCCTGTTGCAGCATCATCCACTGCATGCGCACATAGTCATGGGCATGGCCCCAGTCGCGCAGGGCATCGATATTCCCCATGTACAGGCACGGCTCCAGCCCTTGGGCAATATTGGCAAGGCCGCGCGTGATTTTTCGCGTGACAAAGGTTTCGCCGCGACGCGGGCTCTCGTGATTAAAAAGGATGCCATTACAGGCATACAGATCATAAGCCTCGCGATAGTTTACTGTGATCCAGTAGGAATAGAGCTTGGCCACGGCATAGGGTGAGCGCGGATAAAACGGCGTTGTTTCCTTTTGCGGAGTTTCCTGCACAAGGCCGTACAGTTCCGAGGTGGAGGCCTGATAGAAACGGGCTTTTTTCTCCAAATCAAGAAACCGGATCGCTTCCAGCAGGCGCAGCGTACCCAGACCGTCGACGTCCGCTGTGTATTCTGGCGATTCAAAACTGACCGCCACATGGGATTGCGCAGCCAGATTGTAGATTTCATCAGGTTGCACATCATGAATGATACGCGTCAGATTCGATGTGTCGGTCAAATCACCGTAATGCAGGCTCAATTTCGGATTGGGCTCATGGGGGTCCTGATAGATATGATCAATCCGCTGCGTGTTCAGCGAGGAGGCCCTGCGCTTGATCCCATGCACCTCATAGCCTTTTTCCAGCAGAAATTCGGCGAGATAGGATCCGTCCTGCCCGGTAATGCCGGTGATCAGAGCGCGTTTGGTCATTGTTTCGTCGTGTCCTTAACTAGAAACTGGGTCAGCTTGCTGAAATTTTTCGCGGCGAGCGTTCCGAAACCGCCCACGCCATTCTTGCGAATTGCGCGATAGTCCTCGCGGCTTTTGCGTGCAATGCGCTCCAGTGAACGATTGCTTTCGCCGCCAAGCCGCATTTTGACAAGCACTTGCGGAATATAGGCAAGCTTGATGTGCCCTTGCGTTAGATAACGCAGCATGGCGTCATAATCGGCAGCGATGCTGAAACTGGTGTCATACAAACCGTATTGGTCAAATATTTGCCGGCGCAGGTACAAGGTTGGGTGCGGCGGCATCCAGCCGCGCGCGAGCAAATCGGGCCGGTACTCGCCGGATTTCCAGTGCCGCACAACCCGGTCGGGATTGTCTGCAGCAACATATTGCAGATCGCCATAGACCCCCATGATAGCTGGATCAGCAAAGCGCTCGGCGACCTGCGCAAGCACCTCATCATGCGCGAACGCATCATCGGAATGCATCAGTCCGATGACATCGCCGGTGGCCCTGCTGATGCCCCGATTGATCGCATCGTAAATGCCATTGTCACGTTCGCTAACCAATCGGGTGGTGTGGTCGGACAAGCGTGCCACTTCATCCAATGTGCCGTCGGTTGAGCCACCATCCTGCACAATGTGCTCGAGATCGGAGTGGGCTTGTGCCTGCACGCTGGCCATCGCTTCACCCACAGTGGCGACGCGGTTATAAACAGCAGTAACGACGGAAATTTTCATATCGGGGTCGGTTCGTTTTTGGATCGCCAAAGAGGCGCAAACAGATTGTTGCACACAAAGCAAGTTCGATCTCGATCCGGTAGCACGAATGCAGACGATCGGGCAGTCTCCGGGAGAAAAGACGGGCCTGCCGCGTTCAGTACAGCGTCAGGTCAAAACCTGTTGAATGCTGGCCAAGCAAAATCGAGATAAGGGTACCAAAACAGTGAAGATTTCGAGACGCAGTTTTGCGGCTGCTGCGGGGGCCGGCGCCGCTGCCTTGGCATCACCGGCAATGCTGAAACCGGCCAGCGCCTCAATGCTGGCTCATAAACCAGATCGCCTACCTTTTCAGGTTTTTGCCGCATTACTGCACGAGCAAGAGCCCGATCTGAAACCTGATGGCCTCGATCCGATCTACTTGTTTGATCGCGGAATTTGGGCAGCGGGCGCAACACGTCTTGATGTGCCAGATGACCGCCTCGTCAAAGCCCGGGTGGATCGACTGCCGGAGAATGGCTCTCCACTCGTGATGGATTTCGAATTCTTCAAATTTCGCAATTCGCGCGAAGCGCTAGCCTCACGCAACAGTTTGAAAGCAATCGCCAGATCATTCCGGAACGCTTCAGGCGACAGACCTATCGGCTTTTATGAATATCTTCCCCGCCGCGAGTTCTGGAGCGCAATTGCCGGCAAAGACTCGGCCAAATATCATCAGTGGCAACTGAAAAATGACTTTTTTGCCGAGCTGGAGCCGTATGTCGACACGCTTTTCCCATCGATTTACACCTTCCACGATGACCCCAAGAAATGGGTCAAGTATGCGCGTGCGCAAGTCAGCGAGGCTCGCCGAATTTCGGACAAGCCGGTCATTCCATTCATCTGGCATGATTTCCACTACAATGGGCAGGACGGCCCGCTCGTCCCGATTCCGGCCAGTTTCTGGCGGCTACAACTCGAAACGCTGTCTGAGATAGCCGATGGGATTGTCATTTGGGGCGGATGGGACCCGGTAAAACGCACAAGAGTGGTTTGGGACAATCAAGCTGATTGGTGGCTTGAAACGCAAAATTTTATGCGTGCCCTAGGACGGGTGTGAACCCATTGACCAACACAGATCACTTGAGTCAATTCGCACCCAGCCAGCGTTTGAGCCGCCGCTTGTAGCCGCCCAATATCGAAACAAGACGCTGCAATCGCACATCTCGGGAGCGCCGAATTTGGTCCCAGGCATTGTAGTCGATCTTCACCTGCGAAGGGAGTTCCGGCATGAACTCCTTGTCAACGGGTGCTCGAGGCAGAAATCGATGGATGTTGAGAGCTGAAGCGTGGGTTCCGCTGGCCACGCCCTGGTTTGAAACCAAGGGACGCGGAGGCCACAAGGTCAGTCCGCCTTCGTTGAACATGGCCAGATACCAGTTCATGAACCAGCTGCTTACCAAACCTTGCCTGTTCAGCCGTTGTATCGATGTGAAGTCACGCACCCCCAATCCATCGAAATTTGCCTTGAATGGCTGACAATCGTGAGGGAAATGATCGTTAGTTTTTCCGCTGGCAAACGCATTCCAACGCGTATCCCATGTTGCCCATGCCCAGGGGTTGGCAAAGGGCAAGAACAACGCATCCGCTTTCCGGGAAAGGCCAGGAACGTCGTACATGTAAGCAGAGATCGACCACACCCGATCGTTCGCACGATATTTTTGCAGGGCCAGATTGAAGTAAGTCAGGAGGTTGGGCGAGACGTCGAGATCATCTTCCAGAATAATCGCGCAATCTTGCTCGCTCAAAATTTGACTGACACCCTGCATGATCGAAGCCCTGAGCCCCTGATTTTCTTCTCGGGCATGGATTTGCGCATGTTTTGGAGCGCGCGCTTTGGCGACGGCAAGAACCTGCTGCACTCTCTCGTATTCAAGTTCTGATTTGGGCCCGTCGATAAAAATGGATATCGGGCTGGAACGGTACTCGGGGCACACCTCAAGAGAAGCCATCAAGCCTTCGAGCTTGTCTGGCCGATTATAAGCAAAAATGAGTATCGGAGCAGGGTCTGTCATGGCAGGTTCAGCAGCAACAACATCATCATCCCGCACTGCCTGCGACAGGCTTGGTCAGCGAAATGCGTTGATGATTGCGCGACAGTCGAGTGCCACGAGTTTGGGAAATTTTCGCCTGGCCATTACGCCCCGCAACCGACATCAACAAAGCCATGCTCGCTGCTAACCAAGATGCCGAATACAAAGCCCCCGATAGCGATGTGTGCAACAATGCTTGGACAAACAAGACAACAATCCAGTAGTTTTCGGGTTGCTCTATCGTCACCAGTCTGCATTTCCATAAGCATGCAGCAACGACCAATGCCAACGGGATTCCGCCCAGGATTCCTGTTGAAATCAACGCCTCAAGCAAGAAATTATGCGGGTAATACGCAAAGGCCGTATTCTGCAAACTGCTGCCGAATAGAGGGGCTTCGGCAAATTGACTAATGGATGTGGCCCAAAGGAAAATGCGCGAAGCTTCCGCTGCATTGTTATCAATATCGTCGAAAATTTCTCCGAAGCGGCGGAATGCGGTGGTATCAAGGTAAAGCGATGCAATGGTCAGCATTCCAAAAAGGATGAACAGGATCGCTACCCGAACCAGGAACTTCTTTGACCGGCTGAACGGTGTGAACAACAGGAACGGTATAACGATCGAGATGATAGCGCCGCGCGATCCGCCGACAAAGAAGGGTACCAGGCTCACAGCTGCTGTGGCAAACAGAACGAGCCGCCAACGCTTGCTGATCGTCGGACTAAACAGGCCTGCGAGCGAAAGCCCGATACCGATCGCACCGCAATAGGACAGGAACAGGGGCGAGATAATATCGTCAGCGCCAAAGCTGATTGCTGCCCGCGCGCCAATATCAATGATGTCCTGAAATGCGATCGTAGTAAGGACGGCGAATGCCGCGGCGCCCACGGTTACAAATTTGAATGTCAGCGCTGAAATGCGCGGTGTTATGTCCAAAAATCGGATGAACATGAAGGGGAATACACAAAAGCCGAGAAAATAGAGCAGGATTTCCACCGGCTCCCGGTGCAGCAAATATCCTGATCCCAAAGATACATATATCCGCAGCAGATAAGCTGCGGCAAAGATAAGGAGCATCCCATCAGCGAACGTTACGCGGAAGGTGTCGAACTTGCGCAACAGCAGAAAAAAGCCAGCTCCGAGCAAAGTGAGCAGGACTAGCCGCAGAGGGATCGTGAGCGCGCGCGTCCCCTCAATTGAAGCTGTGGCCATTTGAAACATGGTCATTGCTGCGTAGAAACCGCAGAAAATCAGAGCGATACCGGTACACCACAGCAAAAGACCGAGGTTCTCTCGGAAAGCATGTCGCCGGTCACGGAACCTGGCCCCTGGGCGGACATTTTGTCTGTGTACCGTGGAAGTCATGTGATGACCTTTTCGGCCAATTGAAGCGCGGCCTTGGCTCGCATTCGCACGCCATCGGGTACACTAACCCCGCCAGTCTCATTGACAAAGCGTTGAACTATATCGTCGATTTGAGCAGGCTTGGCGTCACCCAACAGGCCACAGTTCTCTGCGATCTCTATGTCGGCGAAGCTGGCCAGATTCTTGCGATGCTTGGCAACTGCAAAGGGCGGTGTTCCCATGGTTGCTGCGCACAAACCCACATGCAATTTCGACGTCAAAACTGCATCTGCGCACGCAAGCAGCGCAGCCAGACGCTCGACGCCTGGATAGGGGACTGGCAAAGTCGGGAGCGGGGCCAGTATTTCAGCAAGCTCGGTCTGGGCCTGGGCCTGGCCGTTTTCAGCCGAAGGGTGGTCTTCCAGCAACAAGACCCCACAACCTTGCCCTCTCTTCAAAACTTCACGCAGACTTGCGGCAATCATGCCGTAATTTTCGTTTGTGCTGGGCGGTTCAGACAGGTGCACCGCGATTACTCTTTCCGAGCCCAGTGAATGCCGGATCTGCTCCGCCCAACGGCGGTCAGCTGGCTTGATCCAGCTCTCGTCGATCGCAAAGACCAGATCGCTGACGCGCTGAATCCGGTCGCGTTTTACTGCTGGCAGCAATCGTCGGAGATAATCGTAACCCGCCTGGTCACGCACGGCGATGGTCCGGCAACGGGAAATCATGATTTTCAGCAACCGATCCAGCCATTTTTGCGGCATGGGGGCAAAGCCAGCCCCGATGATTGCAGTCGGTTTCCCAAGTAGCTGAGCAAAGAACAGCGGCAGGGCATACTTGACCAGGGTCTTCAAAGCGCCTTTGGGGCCATCCATCCGCTGAAAGAAACCGCCACCGCCCAAAATGACGCAATCGGCATGAAGAAAATTGGATAGGCTGGCTTCCTTAACTTCCAGCGTTCGCCTCACATCGTCAGTTGGTGCCAAGAGCTTGAGCTGAACACCGGGCAGCTCTGCCAGATGGTCCCGCAATATTTGCGTCAACAGAACATCGCCAAAATTGGGCGATCGATGCATACCGTGCAAGATGACCTTGTGGCTCATTGTGCGGCTGATCTACTCTGGTCAAACAACAAATCAAAGACTTCGTTTCCAACCGTCTCAGCTTGAAATTCGGCTTCGATCAGCGCCCGTGCCCGCAGTCTTTGCTTGCGCAGCATCTCGGGGTTGTCGACGTAACTCCGAACCGCTTGTGCAATTGATTCTGCGTCGCGGGCGATAAAACAGCCGCAATCATCCCGAACCAGATCTTCGATGCCGGAAATTCTGGTCCCGATTGGGACCAGCCCACATGACATTGCTTCAAGCATACCGTTTGGCATTCCTTCGCCGACAGAAGGCAGTACAAATATGGCGCCCGCCTGATAGGCCAGCTCAACGTCAGGGAGAAACGACACGTGCCTGACCCTGGTGGTGAGCGACGCCCGTTCTGCAACTGCCCGAATGTGGTCGAGATAACCCGCTTCACGTTCCGGCCCAACGAGCAAGAGCGAGACATTTTCAGGCAGCATTGCCAGCGCTTCAACAATCAGATGTTGTCCCTTGCGTTGGCCGAGGGCTCCGACGCAGACGAGACGAACGCGATCATTCGCCGACACTGAATCATCAAAACCAAAGCTGGCGGAGATTGATGCAGCTCTAGTGCTATCCACCGGGTGAAAGCGATCAGTGTTCACCGAGTTTGGCAACGGATGTACCCTCGTCCGCTCTCCGACTGCACCTTTCAATGCTTTAGCGATCCCCTGCGAAATCGCGATGTAGGTGGGCACCATTTGCATCATTCGGCGCTTCAGCCATCGTCCCAAAGCCCCCCCCGTCTCTGTCGACACCTCTGCCATTGCTGCCGCGCGGGCAACGACCCGCAATCCGCAAAGATGCGCGATGGCACCAGGAATCAGCGTCAGCAGACTGAGGGATGCCAGCAAAACGGCATCATACTGCTTTCTGTTGCGCAGAACGTACAGCGCCGCGCCGACAATATAGCCACTCGACCGCAGCAGATTGTCATGCTTGGTTCCGGTCCGAATGGCCCGGCCTTCCAAGGGCTGCAACCCTTCTTGCTCTGCAGTGCCATGGACAACATCAACGCTCAATCGATCCCGTTGCCCCAGAAGCAAGCGGAATAGGGCAATAGCAGGCCCGTGATAATGTGGGCCCAAACCTCCCGGGGAAATGACAAGAAGGCGCGGCTTTTGAGCATGCTCTGTCATGGCAGCAGGGGCCCTTGCGCGGTTGATCCCGACCCGTAAACCGCTGCCAGCGCCAGGGCCTGCTCTTCCATTGAAAATCTTGCGGCCGCCCGACCGGCTATTTCTTCTCGAAGAAAGTTCTGCCGGTTGTCTGTGAATTTCGTGAACGCTCCTGCCATGGCTAGCGGATTATCTACTGGCACAACGTAACCGTCCGCGCCATTTTTGATAAAATCTTCCGGCCCGCCACAGCTTGTCGATACAACCGGGGTGCCCGCAGTCAGGGCCTCCAAGGCCGGCAACCCCAAGCTTTCATATTGGCTTGAGATTACGGCCAGATCGAGCTTACCGGCCATTTGGACAATAGCGGGACGCTCCAGCGATCCTGCGAACTCAACGCGATCCTCCAGACCCGCTTCCCCAATTATCCGTTTCGCCGCTCGATTGGCATCACAATCAGGCAGAGGCCCCGCGATTATCAAATGCCCCTCGCCTTTCTCTTCAACAAACAATCGGAAGGCTTCGACCAGCACATCCAAGCGCTTGATCTGTCGCCAATTGGTCCAAGCACCCATTAGAAGGCCGGAATTTTCGGTCTTGATAGAGCGAGGATTTGGTGCAGGGTGAGCGGCGGTCTTTGCAAATGGCAATATTGGCAGAACAGTTGCCTTTATGTCGGGGAAAGTGGCCTCGATATCGGCCTTGTGCCGTGATGACATGGCCAGGACGCCTGCCGCCCGGGGCAAGGTAAATCGGTGAAACCAGCTAGGCTTTTTGTGCTGCTTGATCAGTTCCGCATAATAGGATCTGTGATCGTAAATCCAGAATGGCACGCGCTTGACCAACGCGATCACTGTTCCGGCGACCAATGGTCTTGAAGTCAGCGCATAGATCATGACACCATCGATTTGCTTTTTTCTGGTGGCGTCGAGACCCGCCACGACCGCTGCCAAAGTCCGGGCAACTGGGCTATTACGCGATGCCAGAAAACCAGCCAACTTTTTGTGAATTGAGCCTGCCTGCCGCCGTTCGGCGACGCTGACAAGGTCCTCCAGATAGACCGTTTCGTAATTGATCCCGGCCATGTCATGCAGTGCTTCAAAACTTTGGGCAGCATCAAGCTTGCGCCCTGAGGCACCCAGCGCCGGGTCAAACGGATAGATTATGAGATACTTCATCTCGAAGCAATCAACTCCATTTTAAACGGCCAGAGAAAGTGCGGCAACGATGATGGAAAGGCCCAGCCCAGGTACGATTGCCATGGCCATCTTGCGGATCGGTATCGGCAAGGCAAGGTTCACAGCGAATTGCATCATAATTGTGTGCACGGTGGCTTGAAACAGAACCCCCCACGCAGCGCCCGTTGCCCCGGCATAGATCGTACCGATCACAATAGCCGGAATGCCGATCGCTACGGTGTTGATGGCGTGCAAGGTGAAAATTGTCCCACCCTTCCCCAAGCCCTTCAGTAACGAACTGGGATCGCCGTTAATGGCCATAACTGCAGAGGCGAGGCTTAATATCTTCACCGGCTGCGCTGCAGCCAGCCATTCTGCGCCAAACGCCAAACTAATTATAAGTTCGGCTTCGAGCCAGAAAGCGGTGCTGATGGGGAAAATGACGACACACATATATCGCATGACGCTGAGAAACATGCGTTTGAGTTTTTCAGGGTTGGCAGCAGACTGACTGTAGGCAGGAAACATTACGCGTGCCACAATGGTTCCAACTTGCGATCTGAGCGTTTCGGTTATCAGGTATGCCAGGGAGTAAAGCCCGAGTGCTGATGCTCCGACCAAAGCACCCACCGCCAGATTATCGGTGTTGAGGCGCACATACTGCAATATTTGCGAGCCAAGCATATATCCGGAAAAACCGCGCACTTCTCTCAGGCTTTCCGCTCGATAACGCAATCGCGGACGCCAGCGCACCTGCAGCCACAGAAATAGCGCCTTGATGGCCACCATCGCAATCTGCAGGAAGGCTAGCGCCCAAGCGCCTCCGCCCTGCAGTGCCACCACGATTGCGATAATGGCGCCGCCGATAGCCGCAAAAATCTCCGCCTTGGCCAACTGCTTGAAGCGCATCAACCGAACCAGCCGAACTTCAGGTACAATTGTGAGGGAGTGGAGCAAGATACTTATGGCCATCACCCTGGCCAGATCAGTCAACCCGGGCTCCTCAAAAAACCAGGCCATCGCAGGTGCGGCGAGCAATGAGAAAGCCAGGGTCCAGCCCAGACCTGCGGCCACTAGGAACCAGAATGCTGTGGTGTATCGATCAACGCTGCGGGCGCCGCGCTCACGCTGAATCAGAGAATTCTTGAGCCCGAAATCGACAATGATATTCACGAGGCCGAGTGAGATCATGACCATAGCGATCAGACCAAAGTCCTGCGGCGCGATTAATCGGGCCAGAAGCAAACGTGTGAGCAGTGACGCTGCGCGACTGGCGGAGACGCTTATTGAGCTCCACCCAATGCTGCGCAGAATCGGGTTGGCCAAAAGTGGCCGCGCCTTCCGGCTTATCAGGTCGGTGATCATGAGCAGCAGTTTCGAAAGTTATATTGAGAGCGCAAAGGCAAATGTTGTCTGCAGCAAAGCGCTGGGCAGATCATTCGGACCGAAAATCATAGACAATCGTATCCAATTGTCTGTCCCCTCTAGCCTGTGTCAGAATCGTCGTAGCGCTTTTGCATTCGAGCGAGAAGGGACTGCGCTGGACATCCAGACCACTGCCAAATTGCGAACGAGTTCCGGCACCTGTCGGTTTATCCAGATTGGCGGCGTAATCCCCTGAGCCCGGTCGGCTTTCAGTAAGGATCAGGAAGCTGAAATTATTGCGGATGTTATCCAGAGCACTTGCGATATGCTGATTGCTGAGGTGCTGGAAAACTTCCCTTACCAATACAACATCTGCCGGCGGGATGGTGTCAGCAGTGATATCCGCGACCTTGAACTTCGCGCCAGTGTGCGCCCACTTCTCTTTGTTGAACTCGATCAATTCAGGCACAACGTCGAGAGCCAGATATTCCTCAAACATGGGAACCAGGCGCGAGCCGATGTTGAAATCCCCACAGCCTACGTCGACCGCCGCCAACGATCCCGGCTGGCTTTCCACCCACTCACCGATCGCTGCGACATAATTGGTAACCACCTGCTGATCATGCGACCCGCTGCCTGAAAAGAACTTTTCCTTGCGATCTTGGTTCAAGGTCTTGCCCCAGTGATTTTCCGAGTAAATCTGGGAAAAGATATCTCGATTCGACGAGGTCTTGGCCACCTGTGCGGACTTTCTGTTTTTCCACTGCCAGCGCACCTGTCGCAATTTTGTCTTGATATAGCTCATCTGATCGAAACTCTTGTTGCAAGTGCCCGCATAGACGATTCAGTGCGGAATGGAATAATGGAGGCGCTTAAATTCAGGGAGTGCTCAGCGTACCGCATGCTCGAGCACACCTTGGAGATAAACTCCATAATTGCTCTTGCCATGGGCTGCGATGGCCGACTCTAAAGTGGCAGCGTCAATAAAGCCGCTGCGAAATGCGATCTCTTCAAGCGCAGCAATCTTTAGCCCCTGGCGGCGCTCTATGGTGCCAACAAAGGCGGCAGCTTCCATAAGATCTTCCGGCGTTCCCGTATCAAGCCAGGCATATCCGCGGCCCATAAGCTCGACATTCAATGCGCCATTCTCAAGATAACATCGGTTGATATCGGTTATCTCCAATTCACCACGCCCCGACGGTTGCAATTCGCGGGCGTAATCCACCACCTTTTCATCGTAGAAATACAGTCCTGTCACGGCATAATTCGACTTTGGGTGTTGGGGCTTTTCCTCGATCGAACTCGCCTTCATGCCGGCATCAAACTCGATCACCCCATACCGCTGGGGATCGCGCACTTGATAGGCAAAGACTGTCGCTCCAAGGGCGCGATGTCCCGCAGAACCGAGCAAATCGACCAAGCCATGCCCGTAAAATATGTTATCGCCCAGCACGAGGCAGGAGGGATTGCCCTCTACGAAGTCGGCCCCGATCGTATAGGCTTGGGCTAATCCTTTGGGCTCGGGTTGTTCGGCATATGTGATGCTGATCCCCCATTGCGAGCCGTCTCCAAGCAACTGCACGAACTGCGACGCATCTGTCGGAGTAGTGATAATCAGAATCTCGCGAATGCCCGCCAACATCAACACACTCAGCGGGTAATAGATCATCGGCTTGTCGTAGATCGGCATAAGCTGCTTGGAGATCGCCATTGTGATGGGGAAAAGCCGGCTCCCGGACCCGCCAGCCAATATGATCCCTTTTCTTTCGGTCATGCGCGATGCCGATAATCAAAACGTGATGGCAAAGCCACCTCCCAATCTGGGCGCTCGATTCCAAAGGTCTGCAGCAACGAAGTGCAATCCAGTCGCGAATTCTCGGGACGAATGGCCATCGCAGGATAATCTGAGCTTGCGATATCGATTATCTTGCAAGGGATCCCGACCCGCGACAAAATCTTTCGTGCAAAGCCGGAACGCGAAATATCCTGCCCGCCAGCAAAGTGATAGGTGCCAGCAAGTCCAGGGTGAGCAATCAGACTGCAAGCGACCTGAAAACAGGCGCTGGCTATCGCCTGCGCAGGCGTCGGGGCTCCGAACTCGTTTGAAACCACCTGCAGTTCTCTTCTCTCTGAACCGAGGCGCAACATTGTGTTGACAAAATTGTCGCCGTGGCGCGCGAACACCCAAGAGGTGCGAATGATGGCAAACACGTCAGTCGCAGACTTTATTCCCTCTTCTCCGGCAAGCTTGCTTTTTCCGTAAACGGATAGCGGAGCGGGTACATCATCAGGCTGCCAAGCTCTTGTGCCGCTCCCATCGAAAACATAATCCGTCGACAAATGGATCAGTGGGATTCCAAGCTCAGTACAGGCGTGAGCCATCTCTGTCGGAGCCGCGGCATTGATCCGAAATGCAAGGTCAGTTTCTTCTTCGGCTTGGTCGACAGCGGTATATGCCGCCGCATTGATCACCGCAGCTGGTCGCCGCGTTTCGATGGCCCGGCGACAGGCTCCAGCGACCGATAGATCGGCTTCAACCCGATCAATAGCCGTGACATCCTTCATGTCAGCCAGAATGCTCCCGACCTGACCGGATGCGCCAAACACCAAAGTGGTCACGTGGCGTTTCCTCGTGCCAGCCCCAGCCGACGGCTACCACCATATCCCGATAACAATGGACGCCACCAATCTTCGTTCTCGAGATACCAGTGAACAGTCTGCTGCAAACCTTCTTCAATAGAAATTGATGGCTGCCACCCCAATTCCGTGCGGATTCTTGTCGGATCAATTGCATAACGCGCGTCATGCCCGGGCCGGTCAGTCACAAATGTGATCAGATCGCTGTAAGACTGACTGCTTTCCCGGGGCAAAGTGCGATCTAGAATCGAACAGATCGATTCGACCAGTTCCAGATTGGTCAATTCGCTCTCGCTTCCAATGTTATACGTGCGACCCAATTCGCCACGCTCCAGGACAAGCAGAAGCGCGTCTGCGTGATCTTCGACATGAAGCCAGTCGCGAATATTGGATCCGTCGCCGTAAATGGGCAGTGCCTCTTCTGCCAAAGCGTTGATCACGATCAGTGGTATGAGTTTTTCTGGAAATTGAAAGGGACCGTAATTGTTAGAACAATTGGTCAAAACAATTGGCAATCCATAGGTTTGGCCCCATGCGCGCACCAAATGATCCGAGCTGGCTTTGGAAGCTGAGTAGGGGCTTCGTGGATCGTAGCGAGTTTCTTCTCTGAACTTCACTGCTGGGTCAGCCGGAAGCGAACCATACACCTCATCCGTGCTCACATGATGGAAGCGGAACCCTGATGGTCGGCCACTTATTTCCCAATATTCACGTGCAGCTTCCAGCAAATGGAAGGTGCCTAGAATATTCGTCTCCATGAAATCTGCGGGCCCATCAATTGACCGGTCAACATGACTTTCTGCAGCAAGATGCATCAGACAATCAGGTTGATGTGTGGCAAAAATCTGATCCAATCGCTTTCGGTCGCGAATGTCGGCCTGCTCAAAAGCGTAGGTCGGGCTAGACGAAATATCTCCCACATTGGCGTGATTTGCCGCGTATGTCAGCAGATCAAGGTTCACCGTCTCGCACCCGCGAGCATGCGCCGCACGAATGACGGCGGACCCGATAAAACCCGCCCCCCCCGTTACCAGGAGTTTCATTGCGCCGGCTCGCCAGAGAACGGTGATTGCCAGTCCTCAAAAACGGTCGCTGTCCGGTCTTTCTCCGAAATTACAGGTTCGGCTTTAAGGCCCCACTCGACACCGGCACTGTTCCAACGCACGCACCCATCACAAGCAGGGTCGTAAAAATCACTGACCTTGTACTGAACCTGCGTATCGGGCGTCAAAGTGACAAAGCCGTGCAAAAACCCTGATGGGACAAACAATTGCTCCCCATTTTCCGCTGACAATTCAATTGTGAAGGACTTGCCAAAAGTTGCCGAATTGGTGCGCACATCCACCGTCGCATCCAAAATCGCTCCGCTTGTGCACCTTATCAACTTGTCTTGCGCATGTGGAGGCGCCTGATAATGCAACCCCCTCAATGTGCCGGATTCCGCCGAGAAGGAGTGATTGTCCTGCACGAAATCAGGCGAGACGCCTGCTGTTTTCATGACGCGCGTATTCCACGTCTCTGCAAACCACCCTCGACTGTCTGCAATTCGTCGCGGAGCAAAAATCAGCAGGCCTTCAATGCCCCCCTGCCGTACATCCATCTTGCTCCCCTTTTCTTAACTCGAGAAGTATACTCGATCTTGATGGGTCAAGCCGTCGAGGCTTGCGCGATGAGGCCAGTGAAATCGTCGTCAAGTGACACCTCGCACCCGGGCCCGCACAGCATGCAGGTTCCAGGAGAGCAATCAATACCGTCAACCCTTGCATGCCCCTGCAAGGGCACCAGGTAGGCAGGCTGATCGACGGCCACACCCGAAGGCCATTTTACATCCAGCCAAAGATTGAATTTGGGACCCTTGACGAGTTGCCTGGGCGTATCGAGGGCAACCTTGGCGCCCAGCTGCGCCGGATATGGCTGAGGCCTTGCGGCACCCACTCCGTCTTCCAGATGCAGCTCACGCGGTCTGCCATAGTCGTAAAGCCGGTATGTGATGTCTGCATTCTGCTGAATTTCAACCAGAGTAACTCCAGCGCCAATAGCGTGCACGGTCCCAGCAGGTATGTAATAAAAATCACCCCTGCTCACCGGTTTCCAGTCCATCAATTGCTCGATAGTGCCGTCCAGGGCAGCGCCGCGCAGTTCGCTGGCGCTCAGTGCTCTTTTTGTGCCGATACCGAGGACTGAACCAGGGACTGCGTCCAGAACCAGCCAGCATTCTTCCTTCCCACTGCTCAGACCGACAGCTTCCGCTTGCTGGTCATCAGGATGCACCTGAATGGACAAGGCCTCAGAAGTGAAAAGATATTTGACCATCAGGTCAAGCAGGGCCCCGTCATGCTCAAACCAGATTTCACCAATTCGTTCACCTGGATTGCTGGTAAAGGGGTTCGGCAGACTATCCACGCCCCAAGGCTTGGCGACTTCCTTTCGGCTTAGAAGGCTGGAGCGGGCAGACGTCGGCAATGTCTCGGGTCCTGCAGAATTGTGCACTTGCGACTAAATTCCCACGATACTCGTCACGGAAGGGCATCAATCGCTTTCGGGCCTCATCCTTATTCGCGCCTGATTCACTGTGCAAGTTTCACCGCATGATATTACTGTAACGATCTGGTCGTCTGATCCAGCCGCTCTTACGGCATTGCCGGGCCCGCCATAGTCAAAGATAAGTTGCGTTGCTCAGCATCTTGTTCGAAAGGGTAGTTGGTCAGTACATCTAACACAAAGATTTTGCTTTGATTAAAGACGCCCCTCTGAGTCGCCCCCCTATGGCATTGGCAACCGCTTCCCGCGCCCAGGTCATGCGCCCCAGAAACCAGTTGGCGGCCTACATTCTGCTGGGCATCCTCATTCCGGCAGCAATCTGGTCAATTTTGCGCGGCATCAGGTTCGATACGCCCATCACCACGATCACCTTGATCTATGCCAGCGGTGCAAACCTCATCGTCTGGTATACACTCAGTCGCTTGCGCACCTACGCAAGGGCCCGTTTGCTTTCATACGTCTTGCCGGTCAATCTGATGATTTTTGGATCAGTGTTTGCCTTGAACGCATTATTGCGTGCCAACCTGTCTTACTCCCTCTATCTCACCTGTGCTGCGGCAAGCCTGATGATCAGCTATCTGGTCACAGTGCGCATTCGCCACGCCAATCCCAATCTGACCCATGTCTTTGTGCCGATTGGCGCGATTGGCAGCGCCCTTCAAGAGCGGGGCTTTAAGAAGATATCTTCTGCAGACACGCTGAAGGCTATGATCGACAACAAACAAATTACCGGTTCGATCGTGGTCGACCTGCATTACGATCATACGCCAGATTGGGAACGTTTGCTGGCAGCAGCAGCGCTCAAGGGCATTCCCGTCTATCATTATCGCTTGATCGAGGAATCTCTCACCGGAGAGGTGCGGATCAACCATTTGAGGGAAAACGATTTGGGGTCGCTGATACCCAATACTGCCTATCGCACAGCCAAGCGTATTTTCGATGTGGCGCTGGTTGTCCTTCTCAGCCCCGCCCTGCTGTTCCTGGGCTGCCTTATTGCTTTGCTCATTAAGCTGGATTCTCCGGGCAAAGTGTTCTTCTTTCAAGATCGGATCGGCTATCATGGCGACCCGTTCAAAATGGTCAAATTTCGCACGATGCGCGACAGGGTTGTTGCCGAGGATGTGAACGCAAGACGCGACGACGCCATTACTCAGGATGGTGATGCGCGTATTACAAAAATCGGGCGCTTCCTGCGCAAGACGCGGATGGACGAATTGCCCCAGGCCTGGAACGTATTGATCGGCGACATGAGCTGGATCGGGCCGCGGCCAGAAGCGCGCGATCTTGCCGAGTGGTATGAAGGTGAAATCCCGTTTTATGCCTATCGCCATATCGTTCGGCCGGGGATCACCGGCTGGGCGCAGGTAAACCAAGGGCATGTGGCCGATCTGGATTCAATCCAGCAAAAGCTAAGGTTTGATTTTTTCTACGTGAAGAACCTCAGCCTGTGGCTGGATATTCTAATCGGATTGAAAACCATTCGAGTGATTATCGGGGGGATCGGGGCCAAATAATTGGCTCGGGTAATGCTGCGATGACACGCAAGAATATACCAACAGTACTGGTAACAGGCTCGGCCGGGTTCATCGGTTATCATCTTGCGCAATTGCTGCTGGATGAGGGCTTAAGGGTTGTGGGCTATGATGGCCTGACGGACTATTACGATGTAAAACTGAAGCAAAAGCGTCACGAAATGCTTGCTGCCAGCGACAATTTTACTGCTTGTGTGGCCATGCTGGAGAATGCTGAGCGCTTACAGGAGCTTTGCGAGACCGAACACCCCGACATCATTGTACATCTCGCGGGGCAGGCAGGCGTGCGATACAGCCTTGAAAACCCGCGCGCCTATCTTGAATCCAATCTGGTTGGCACCTTCAATGTCATGGAGTGCGCGCGCAAGTTGGAAGTTGATCACTTGCTGATGGCCTCAACCAGCTCTGTTTATGGCGCCAACACGGATATGCCGTTTTCCGAGCAGCAGAAGACCGATACCCCCCTGACTTTTTACGCGGCGACCAAGAAGGCAAATGAGGCCATGGCCCATTCTTATGCCCATCTGTGGAACCTGCCGACGACGATGTTCCGATTCTTTACCGTCTACGGACCGTGGGGCCGGCCAGACATGGCCTTGTTCAAATTCACGCGCGGCGTACTCGAAGGCAAGCCAATCGACATTTACAACAATGGCGAGATGCATCGCGACTTCACATATGTCACCGATCTGGTGCACGCGATCCGGCTGCTGATCGACACACCGCCGGTCAGACCCGATGCAGGTGCGCCAATCGCCGAATGGGACAGTTTATCGCCTGCTGCACCCTATCGCATCGTCAATATCGGGAACAGCCAGACTGTACGACTGATGGATTTCGTCGAGGCGATCGAAAAAGAGTGTGGTCGCAAAGCAATCAAGAATTTCATGCCGATGCAAACCGGCGACGTTCCTGCGACTTGGGCTGATGCCACATTGCTGCAGGAGTTGACCGGTTACAGCCCAGAAACGGAAGTGGGCGACGGTATTGCCAAGTTTGTTACTTGGTACCGCGAATATTACGACATTTAAGCGACCGGATCAGGGTGCAGGAACGGTGCCTTGATCGTCTTCGCTCGAAGGTGCCGGAGCAATCAAAGCGGGTGGGGCGCCTTCTTCGACCTCACCGGGGAGCGGCTGCTCACGCTCCCGTTCGAGCCTCTCAAGGTATTCCCGCTCAATTGCCTCCACCCGCTCCTGCTCAGCCGCGGCATCCTCGTCGATGGTTGAGAGCCGCTCGGCCCGAGCGGCTTCAATCAATTGGCCAAACCGGATATTGGAACCCTCGGCCCGATCCTTGTAGGCCGCATCAATGAGCTGCTGCAGACAGCCTGTAAAACCGCCCGCTCCTACTGGAGAGCACGATTCGGTGCCAGAGGCGCCAACCAACTCATAGCTTTCCACGCGCTGGGTCCAGGCCGTGTTTTGCGGACTGTCGCTAAAGCGCAAGTTTTCCGGAATACGATAACGTTCGCCTTCCGATTTGCGCGCGCAGACCGTGATTTCATCGCCTTCTGGCTCAGGGCAAGCATCCTCGCCATACACAATCACCATGTTCACCTTGTCGCCAGCATCATCCTGCGCCGCTACGGGAACTGCGGTCGAAAGGGCGGCGAGCAGGGCACCTGCGGCGGCAGAAGCAGTGACGAAATAGCCATTCATGATCAATTCCATTTCCTAGTCAGCCTGGCGGGCAGTTAGCGGTAGGTGCAGTGAACGCAGAATGAAGCGCATACCCGCGTCCAATAGTTCCACAATCAGATACGTTCCGCCAACTTGATTGCAGCCCGGCACCCAAAGCGGATTAGGCCCGACATCAATGGGTAGGCTGGCGCTCGTTCTGCACCAGCAGCGAGAGCTGCGTCGCGATGTTCACGTTCATCCTCACGGAATTCTGCAATCATCGCGGCAAGCTCGGGGTCGGTATTGCTTTCTTCCAGCCGGTCGAGTTGATCGGAATAATGCTGATCGATCTCGGTTTCTACTGCGGCCGTGCACGCCATAGCCGCCTCTGGTCCGATCAAGGCAGTCCCCGCACCCAATGCGTAACCTGCTGCCGTCCAGAAAGGGCGTAGGGCGGTTGGCCGGACACCGCGCCGCGCCATCAAAGCGTCAAATCGCTCTCGGTGCCCTTCTTCCTGACGCGCCATACCGGCGATCTCTTCGGAATGCGGCCCACGTGTTCCCATAACGGCCAGCTGGCCTTCGTATATGCGAGTAGCGCCATACTCACCGGCCTGATCCACCCGGATCATGCGCTCAATCTCTTCTTTGGTAACAGCCATATTTGCCTCTTATCGCGTGCGGCCCAGCAACACCAGAACTGCCAAACCACTCGCAACGGAAACCAGGAAATTCCAACCTGCTAAAGATACGCCCAACAGGCTCCATGGTGCCACGTCGCAGCGAATTACCGGCGTGTTCATAATTGCATCAAGCGGATCTGCATCGGGATCGACAGCGCTGGCACATGATGTCATCCCCTCCCACCAGCCATATTCAACCCCTGCATGGAAGCCGCCGATCAGTCCCGACAAGATGATGGCCAGCCCGGCAAGTGCAAGCCAGCCTTTCCGCCAAGGAACAATCGTGGCTGTAAGAGCAAATGCGATGGCGGCGAAATGTGGCCAGCGCTGCCACCAACACATCTCGCATGGATACAACCCGAATCCGATCTCACTGATATAGGCTCCGCCCAAAAGCAAAGCTGAAACTCCCAGAGCCAAAGTCTGGGCCAGGCGCAGATTACGGTCCATTTTCAAGTCGTCCCGCCAGCGTGATGCCCAGCAATCTTAATCACGCAGGGCAACTGAGCTGACCGTGGTCCGGCGTAACGTTTCAAGCGCATAATGCAGCTGGAAATCTTCAACGCCCCGTTCTTCAAGCTCCGATGCAGTCAGCTTGAAGCGCGGATCTTCAATCTTATCGGTTTCCAACGCCTCGTCCTTGATGCCCAGTTCATTGACCAGATGTCCGCGCAAATCAGATTCGCGTGTCACATATTTGCTCCGCTTGGCCAAATCTGGGTCGCTGAGTTGTGGGATCGAAATGTCGGGCTTGATGCCCCCTTCCTGGACCGAATGGCCAGCGGGCGTGTAATACCGTGCAGTTGTCAGCTTCAGCGCTGCGTCGCGACCCAGCGGCAGTAAAGTCTGAACGCTGCCCTTACCAAAGCTGCGCTCGCCCATCACCAGCGCCCGGCGGTGATCCTGTAGAGCGCCCGCCACGATTTCCGATGCTGATGCAGAGCCCGCGTCGATCAGAACAATGATCGGAATATCGCGGGCAATATCGCCGCGGAACACGGTTTCGGCATCATAAAGCAACGTCTCGCCCCGCGCACGGCCACGCTGGGAAACAATTCGGCCCTTATCAAGGAACAGATCACTCAACGCGATGGCTTCATCAAGCGAGCCACCCGGATTGCTGCGCAAGTCCAGCACCAGTCCGCCGACGCGCCCAGACGCCTCACGCTTTATGTCATTCCACGCCGTCAGAACATCGCTACCAACGTCGCGAGAAAACTCATTCACAGTGATGACGCCAATGTTGCCAGAGGCCAGTTCATGCGTAACCGGCTCCAGCTCAATAACACCGCGGGTCACATCAACCTCAAATGGTTCATCGCGACCCGGGCGGAAAATCGTCAGCTGGATCGACGTTCCCCGAGGTCCGCGCATCTGGCTCACCGCATCATCGAGCGACCCGCCATAAATCAGCTTTCCGTCGAGGTGCGTGATATAATCGCCAGCCTTGATGCCCGCCTCGTCAGCCGGGCTGCCGCGAAAAGGGGACACGATTTTGACCGCGCCATCATCCATCACGACCGACAAGCCAAGCCCCGAATAATTGCCATCAATAGTCGTCTCCAGGCGCTGGAGGTCCGACCCATCCAGATAGGCTGAATGCGGATCGAGTGAAGATAGCATGCCATCAATCGCTCCGCGGATCAGGACCTCATCATCGACTTTCTCTACATAGCTGGCCTTGATCCGCTGATAGGTGGCAAAAAGCTTGGCAAATTCTGGCCCTGCGCGGCCATCAACCTGCGCCATACCGGCCGTGGTGGCGGGGATCAGGGCAACTGCGGTTACCAGGGCAGCACTTTTGACAAACGCGGCAATCTTCATGTGAATTCGCACTCCTATGCCCAATCTTTATCGCGCATCACGCCTGAACGCCAGATGAGAGAGCCTCTCTTGCCGTGATCCGTCCCGGATCGGGCCAATTGCTTTTCGCAGATGGAGCGCGGGGACAAAAGCTCAAGGGCCTCAAGACTGACACTTATTCGATAAAATCCAGAGGATTAACCGGGTTCCCATCGCGTCTCAGCTCGAGTGTTATGACGCTGTTGGATCTACCTGCGATACCCACCGGGCTGCCGCCAAATACTTGATCCCCGGTGGCAACGCTCAATCGGGCAAGTCCCGTCACTAGACTGGTCCAGCCATTAGCGTGTTCAACAATCGCGATTCGATCAAACCCGCGATAGGGTCCGGCAAAAGCAACTCTGCCTGTTGCCGGCGCAACGATTTGTGCTCCGGGCCTGCTGGAAAACGTCAGGCCCTTGCTACGAATTCCAGCGTCATCAACCGCGCCAAAGCCGGCCAGAACCCGGCCCTGAACGGGAAGTTGCAAGTCGGATGGCGCCAACGTTGACTGGGGCTGAGGTGGCCGATTTTGCTGGCCAACAACTTGAGAGGCCGACGGGCGCTCAGGACGCAGGATAGGCCCGGGCAAGGCACCCAGCTCTCTGCGCAACCGCGCAGCTTCTCCCAATTGGCCAATCAATGCGTCGAGGTCGCGCGCCTCTTCTGCCAGCAGCAAGGCGCGTTCGTTTTCACGTGTCGCGATCCCGCTTGCTTCACGCGATGCCCGACGCTGTCTTGATGCAAGAGCCGACAAGCGGCTGCGACGATCCTGAAGCTCGCTTTCGCTGCTGCGCAATTGAGCTAGAGTCTGTGCGGCTGATTGCTCCAGCGTCCGGCCTCGGTCGAGATCGGACCGCAGTTCTGTGGTGCGCTCGCGAATTTGCGGAAGAGTGGTTTCAAGCACAGCGCGAGCGTAAACCGCCTCCTTGAGCGTGCCTGGCTGCAGTGCCGAGAGCGCCAATGGACGCCGGGCCATATTCTGCAAAGCCCCTACAAGACTGGCAAGGGGTTGCTGGCGCTGGGCCAGCTTGCGATCCAAGACCCGGCGTTGATCGGTGATGAGGGCCAAGCGCACTTCGGCAGCTGTTATGTTAGCCTCTGACTGCTGAATACGCGCAGCCAGAGCCGCCGCTTCACGTGCCGTGCGTTCCGCTGCCCTCGTTGCTTGCTGCGCTTGTTGCGTCAGTTTCTCGGCCCGGGCTTGCGCCATCTGCGCCGCTTGCCGAGCCCGCTCAAGCTCTTCCGCATTGGCGCGGGACGCGCTGTAAATGCCGCCTGGTTGCGCCGTAAGTGCCACTGGTCCGGCAACAGCCAGAAGGATGGCTGCACCGCCAACCATCGCAAACACCAGAGCCTTTGACTTCTTCATCAAATCTACCCTGACCGATGATAGGGGTGGCCTGCAAGTATCGTCGTGGCACGATAGAGCTGTTCCATGAGCATTGCGCGGGCCAGAAGGTGAGGCCAGGTTGCCTTGCCAAAGCCGAGCAACAGATCGGCATCAGCGCGGTCTTTTTTGCTGTGTCCGTCGGCTGCGCCAAGGATAAAGCGAGCTTCACGGATACCGTCGTCGCGCCAAATGCCCATTGTTTCCGCCAGTTCCGCAGAACCCATATGCTTGCCGCGTTCATCCAGCAGTATCGTTTTGCTGGGCGTCGCCGCAGTGCGGATTTTGCCGCCACTATCAGGCAGTTCGGTCATTTTGACCGGCCAGGTCATCCGCTTTTGATAGCGCGCAACCAGTTCTGCTTCGGGCGATCGCCCGATCTTTCCATGTGCAATCACGTGAAGAAGCATGCTGTTGGCTCACCCGTTCTGGTGGTGCCACTGGCCTCAGACAAAATCTGCTGCCTTGTCGGTCGACCGGTCAGGCGGTTCCGGCGGCGGGATCTGCGACAGGTGGTGCATCGCCAAATGCCCACATGCGTTCCAGATTGTAAAAGCTGCGGACCTCCGGGCGGAACAGATGCACCACAACGTCACCTGCATCGATCAGAACCCAGTCAGCAGCAGGCAGGCCTTCGATCTGTGCAGGACCATAGCCGTCTTTCTTGACTCGTTCGGCCAGCTTTTGCGCCATCGAGGCGACCTGGCGGGTCGAGCGACCCGAGCCAATCACCATGAAATCCGCAATAGAACTCTTCCCGGCAAGCGGGATTGCGACCACATCCTGTGCTTGATCGTCATCCAGTTGCGACAGCACCAGATCGAGCAGCTCGGAGGTCTCGCCATCCTTGGTCATGCCATCACCAGAGGCGATGCCGGCATGTGCAGCCGTACCCGCATCAGCGGGTGTCGAGGGGGTATGCGCCTGATTCATAGGCGGGTTCACTTCTCCAGATCGTGGGACATATTGCCGAGGTCAATGAAACGCAGCTCATGCGCCTCATGTTCCCTCCTGCTGGCTGATGAGGCGGCGCGTCAATCCATCGCGCGGATGGTGGCCGGTATAACGCAGAGCCCAGTCCGGATCAGCCCGGCGAATGGCCGAGGCTGAACGTGGATCAGGATCGAAACGCAGTAACACCAGTGCCGGTGCGCTCCATCTGCCCCCTTGTTTAAAGCTGGCTGCAGGCACACGATAGCGTCTGAACCAGGCCATGGCGGGGCTCGCCAAAGCGCTGTTATCATAGCCGGGCCGGGCGATAACCGCAATCGGCATCGTGTGCGCAATAGTGCGCCATTTTCGCCACATGTGGAATTGGGCCAGATTGTCCGATCCCATCAGCCAGACAAAGTCGCGCTTTGGGTATCGGCGCGTTAGTGCGTGGAGAGTATCGACGGTGTAGCGCGTGCCCAAGTGCTGCTCGATTGCAGTGGCAGTGATCGGGGCCCGGCGCGCTTGCTCCTTGGCCGATGCCAACCGCGCCGCAAGCGGCGCCATGCCCTTTTTAGGTTTGAGCGGATTACCGGGCGAGACCAGCCACCAGACCTCTTCAAGACCCAGCGTCTCCATCGCAAACAGGCTGATTCGCCTGTGTCCGCCATGTGCTGGATTGAAGCTGCCGCCAAGAAGTCCGGTGCGGATCAGAGCGCTGCCCTCATGGTCGCGCTTGTCCCGCGCCACGCACTTGCCATTTGTATGTGGTCAGCCCCTCCAGCGCGACCGGGCCCCTCGCATGGAGACGGCCAGTCGCAATTCCGATTTCGGCACCAAGTCCGAATTCGCCGCCATCTGCAAATTGCGAGGAGGCATTGTGCATGACGATCGCGCTATCAACTTCGCCCAGAAAGCGGTCGCGGGCCTGATCGTCATCGGTGATGATGGCATCGGTGTGGCCGGAGGAATGGCGAGCAATATGCGCCAAGGCCTCGTCAAGCGTATCGACCATCGCTACCGAGGCTATCGCCTCGAGATATTCCGTGTCCCAATCCTCTGCTTCAGCAGACTGGCAACGTTGGTCGAGTGCGCCAATACGGCCATCAGCGCGAACTTCGCATCCGGCGTCAATCAGGGCCCCAACCAGGCCGGAAGCATCGGGAAATTTCTGATCGATCAGCAGTGTTTCGAGCGCGCCGCATATGCCCGTCCTGCGCATCTTGGCATTGAGCACCACATCACGCGCCATCTGCGGATCAGCACTGGCGTGGACATAGGTATGGCAAATCCCGTCGAGATGAGCGAGCACCGGGACACGGGCGTCGGCCTGAACACGAGCGACCAGCCCCTTTCCTCCGCGTGGAATAATCATGTCGACCAATCCGGCTGCCTGTAGCATCGCGCCTACGGCTGCCCGATCCTGTGTCGGCATCAATTGCACAGCCTCCGCAGGCACTCCGCCCTCTGACAATCCGCGAATCAAGGCCGCATGAATGGCGCGGTTGGACTGCACCGCTTCGCTACCGCCTCGCAACAGACAGGCATTACCGGCCCGCACGCTGAGCGCCGCCGCATCAGCTGTTACATTCGGACGGCTTTCGTAAATTATGCCGATCAGGCCGATAGGCACCCGTACGCGGCTGAGCTTTAACCCATTGGGCCGCTCAGCGCTGTCGATCACTTGTCCCACTGGATCTTCCAGTTTGGCAATGTCTTCCAATGCGGTCGCAACGCCTTCAAGCCGATCGTGATCAAGCCTCAGCCGGTCGAGCATGGCACTGCTCAGTCCGGCAGCCTCACCCGCAGAAAGATCAGACGCATTGGCCAACAGGATCGCCTCTGCATCCGCGCGCAGAGCTGCGGCTGCCAGGCTCAGCGCTTGCGCCTTGTCCTCACTTGACATCGCAGCCAGTACACGCTGTGCAGCGCGGCCTTTTCGCGCCAGTCCCGCGACCAGATTTTCCGGGTCACAACCGGTTTCGGCCATGTCCTCAGGATTGCTCGATGTGTCGATTGCTGTCTTCATGACGCCGCCTTAGCAGCGGTAATGAGCCGTGTCAGGCCAACTTTTGCAAACAGATTCGTCAGAATTCGGCAGCGCAAAACACCGTCCTTGGTAAATTGTTCCCGGTTTGGCGTTAAGAATCGCATGCGGTGAAACGATTCATCGCGCCAACCTTTCAACTCGCCCCTTACGTTAACACTTTCGTTCGACGCTTTGGGAGAGCGCTGGTACCTCTCTTTCAACGGGAAAAGACAAGAGGGGTCGTTTTGCAACAGGATGCATCCGCCAGCGGTTGGGAAGCCCGCTTGCGCGAATGGTTTCCGGACCGCGAATTTTTCATGCGGTCGCAGGGGCAAGTTCGCTTCATAAAGATTTCGTCGAAATTGCAGATGATCGCTGCTGGATCGTTGGCTTTGGTGCTGGCAGTCTGGGCGGTTTCCATGATTGGCGCCGCCTGGACGCAATACAGTGCGGAGGCCAATCGGGTCTCCTTGCTTGAGCGCGAAGCGAAGATCGCAAAATCGGAAGAGCGTGTCGGCGCATATCGCGACGATCTGGATGCCGTAACGCAGGATCTGATCAAGCGTCAGGAATTCCTTGAACAGATTACCGAGGCGATCCCGGCAGATGTCAAATCCGATAGCCTGGTCACCGATTCCTCGACCGAAGCTGCCAAAACTGTTGATGAGGTTTCGCTATCGATTCCAGAAGCGGCCGAGCTGGCCCGGATCGAGGCGAGGCAATTGGCCTATGTCGAACGTTTGACGCGTTTTGCCGATGACCGTTCGAAACGAGCGGAGCTGGCCATCGCAAAACTGGGCCTCAACCCCAAAGCACTGGTCCGCTATTCCAATACCGATGCCATGGGTGGTCCGCTGGAAATTCTGGCCACGTCGAGCAGTGGCGAAGTGGACCCGCGGTTTGAACGTCTCGGCCTGAGTCTGGCGCGGATGTCGGCGCTTGAAAATACCCTCGATGGCATTCCCCAATTCACCCCGACGAATCCGGCTGCCACGAAAGTTTCTTCAGGCTTTGGCTATCGCCGCGATCCCTTCACACGTCGAGGTGCAATGCACAACGGGCTAGATTTCAAGGGCCCGACGGGCGCTGACATCTATGCCGCCGCCAAGGGTCGCGTGAGCTTTGTCGGTCGCAAATCCGGTTACGGCAAAGTCGTCGAAGTGAGCCACGGCAATGGCCTGATGACCCGCTATGCTCATATGTCCAAAACCATTGCGACCCAAGGTCAGGAAGTCGCTGCTGGCGATATCATCGGTCTGATCGGCAGCACTGGGCGCTCCACCGGGCCGCATCTGCATTTCGAAGTGCGGCTCAACAACCGCCCCATCAATCCACGCCCCTTTTTGGAGACTGCTCCCAATGTTCTCAAAGAAGCCCGCCGAGTCCCAGAACTCGCGCTCCACCAGGACGGAGGCACCCATGGCCACGCGCAATAGCAATTCCAGCTCCACCTTTTCGGTGATCGGATCGGATGTGGTGATCAAGGGCGATGTTGCCGCCTCTGCTGATCTGCACATTGACGGGACGATCGAGGGTGACATCGCTTGTTCCTCACTCGTTCAAGGAGAAACCAGCCGGATTGTCGGTGCGGTCGAAGCTGAAACGGCACGTCTGGCGGGCGAAGTATCCGGTTCCATCAAAGCTCGTGAGCTGGTCATCTTGCGCAGCGCTCGAATCGATGGGGATGTGCAGTATGACGCTCTGACAATCGAGCAAGGTGCGCAGGTCGAAGGGCGCTTTGCTCACTCGACACCCAATCGACGTGCAGAAGATGCCAAGCCGCCGGCAAAACCGGCAGCAGCTGCGCCTGGCTCTGAAGCCGAACCGCAACTCAAGATCGCACAGTAAGTCTTATAGGACCTCGGCCCGCAAGGCCTTGCGGTCCAGCTTGCCAATCAGCGTCTTGGGCAATTCCTCGCGGATCACCACGCTGTCAACCCGCTCGTGCTTGCCAAGCTTTGGATTGAGCCAGTCTGCCAGACTGTCCTCGGTCACTGAACTGTCGGCATCAGGGTTCAGCGTCACGTAAGCGCGCGGCACCTCGCCCCGGTAATCATCGGGCACGCCAATCACCAGCGCCTCTTTCACAGCGTCATGTTCGAGGACGACATCTTCGACCTGGCTCGGGAACACTTTGAACCCACCCACGGCAATCATGTCCTTGATCCGGTCCACAATGGACAGGAAGCCAGCGCTATCGACGACAGCAACGTCGCCGGTGCGCAGCCATTTTTTGCCGTCGTGCTCGACGAAAACCTCGGCATCGGTTTCAGGCCGGTTCCAATAACCCTTCATGATCTGCGGCCCGTGAATGATCAGTTCACCCGGCTCGCCACCGGGTGCGGGCTTGGTCGGATCTTCCTTGTCGACCAGCATGATTTCGGTGCGAGCGACCAATTGCCCAATTGTGCCCTTCTTCCGAGTGCCCTCGTAAGGATTGACCGACACGACACCGGAACTTTCGGTCAGGCCGTATCCTTCGACCACTCGAACGCCAGTCACATCCTCGAACTTGCTGTGCACCGGCGCGGGCATCGGCGCGCCGCCAGAAATGCACACCTTCAAGGAAGACATGTCTGTCCTGGTGATGTTAGGGTGGTCGAGCAGGGCCTGAAACATGGTCGGCACGCCTGGAAAGCCAGTGGTTTTGTATTTCGCCATGGTCTTGAGAACTTGTCCGGCATCGAACCGGGGAACCATCGCGATCGAAGCGCCACTGGCAACAGCGTGGTTTAGCAGGGCTGTGTTGGCGAAAACATGAAAAAAGGGCAACGCGCCCATCATCACATCATCGCGCGGATTATCGTAGGGGTTGATCGCGGCGACTTGCTGAGCATTGATGCTCAGCTGACAATGGCCGAGCATCGCACCCTTGGGCTTGCCAGTCGTGCCACCCGTATATTGCAACAAGGCGACATCGGTGTCCGCTTCAAGATCGGGCAAAGCCGGCGCTTTGCCATCCATCCAATCCTGCCAATCCCATGGCTCCAGAATGGTATTCCAAGGTTTGATCGTGTCCGACCAGTTGATTGCTGCAATCTTGCTGCGGCCCAGCGTCTTGAGCGCCAACCCCTTGTGCCATGGCAACATGTCAGACAGCCTGCCGAACACCAGGGTTTGCAAGGCTGATTGGTCCAGCACCTTGGTCGCCGTGTCGGCCAATTCCGGCACATCCACTGTAACCAGAAGCCGAGTGCCCGAATCCTCAACTTGCCAGGCCAGTTCATCCACAGTGTAAAGCGGCGAGAAGTTCACCACGATCGCGCCAGCCATCATAGCCCCATAATAGGCCGAGGCGTAAATCGGTACATTGGGCAGAAACAGGCCGACCCGATCGCCCTTCTCAATGCCTGAAGCAATCAAGCCTGCAGCGAAGCGTCGCGCGTCCGAGAAAATTTCGCGATAGCTGAAGGTGCGACCCAAAAAGTGCAGAAACGGCGCATCCGGTCCGTGCCGGACGGTGCGTTCCAGCATTTGTGGCAGCGTCAGGCTTTCAAACCGGGCATCCCAGGGGGTGGGATGGTGATAAGGGGCGTTACTGACATTCATGTCAGCATGCATGGCCGATCACCCCGGCGGGCACAAGCTAATTGGCGCAGAAACAAGCAAAAAGAGCCGTAAATGGCCCCCTTGTCTGGCAAACACAAAGTTGCTTCTTAGCTGTCCGCCGCGCCGCTGGCGGGGGTTTCAACTGCGGTTGCGGCATCGCCACTGTCGTTCGCTTCACGCTTGGCTTCAAGCCAGGCCGCAGCTTCTGCCTCCTGGGCAGCTTCGGCCGCCGCTTCGGTGTTTGCTTTACGTTCGGCGTGCAGTTCTTCGATCAGTTTTTCACGATCGCTGCGACCATCTGTGGCAATCGGCTCGGCGCTTTCATCTTCGACAATACCGGCCCGCTTGGCGGCCTTGGCCACAACGGCATCAAGCTCGCGTTGCGAGCACAGGCCGAGCGTCACAGGATCTTTCGCCTGAATGTTCTGGATGTTCCAGTGGCTGCGTTCGCGAATGGCGCCAATTGTGTTGCGCGTGGTCCCGATCAACTTGGAAATCTGCGCATCGGATACCTCTGGATGGTTGCGCAGCACCCAAGCGATACCATCGGGCTTGTCCTGACGCTTGGACACGGGCGTGTAACGCGGGCCCTTGGTCCGGGTCACTTCAACCGGTGCCTTTTGCATCACCAGAGAATATTCAGAATCGGCCTGACCCTTGTCGATCTCTTCCTGCGTCAGTTCACCTGCGTGGACCGGATCACGACCGGTGTATTTGCTGCCAGCAAGATCATCCGCCATCGCCTGGACTTCGAGGATATGCAGACCGCAGAATTCGGCGATCTGTTCAAAGCTGAGGCCTGTGTTGTCGACCAGCCAGGTGGCGGTCGCATGAGGCATTAGGGGTTTGGGCTGGTCGGCCATGGTGGCGTGTCCTGTGATGCTTTAAAATAGAAGAGCCGCCCCTTGCGGAGCGGCCGTTGCCCGAGCGATTTAGGGCATCGCCTCCGATTCAGCAAGCGTTTCAGTCCATCGGCACGAAATCAGGCAGGGCGCGCATCCGATCGATCCAGGAAAGGACGGCAGGATATTCGTCCAGTACGAACCCGCCGTCCTCAGCAACATGCGTATAAGCGAACAGCGCAATGTCGGCGAGAGTGGCGCAATCCCCCACAAACCAATCACGGGTTTCAAGGTGCCTGTTCATCACTGCCAATGCCTCGCAGCCTGCAATCCGTTTGGGCATGATTTGCGTTTTCTGATGCGGAGAAAGCTGCGGCTCTCCCACAAAATGCAGCCAAAAGCGCAGAGTAGCCACATTGGGTTCGTGGCTATATTGTTCGAAAAACATCCAGCGGAGCATATCGGCGCGAGCGAAACGGTCATCAGGTATCAGGTGCGATCCATCAGCAAGATAGCAGCAGGCGGCATTGCTTTCGGGAAGATAGCGAATGCCATCAGTGCCATTGATCTGGAGCACCGGAATACGGCCACTTGGGTTCACATTACCAAGAAATTCGGGCGTGCGGGTCTCGCCAGCCATAATATCGTACCGCTTAAGCTCCAGCCGAAAATCAAGCAGGGCCGCAGTCAGACGGATCTTGTAGCAATTCCCGCTACGGGGATCTTCGTGCAGAGTGAACATTCCTGTCATCGAGTCACCTTAAGAACGATTTTGCCGATATGCTCGCCAGCCTCCATCCGGGCGTGCGCGGCAGCCGCTTGTGCTAGAGGAAATGTGCGGTCCATCACTGGGGAGAGCTCGCCCTCTGTGAACAAGGGCCAAGCGTTCTGCGCGATATCGTCAGCCAGCGCAGCCTTGAATGCGTCAGAGCGCGGGCGCAGCGTCGACCCGGTCAGCATCAAGCGCCTCATCATAACCATTGGCATGAACAATTCGGCCTTTGCACCGCCCAGCACCGCTATCGTGACATGGCGGCCATCCTCGGCCAGACATTTGAGGTTGCGCGGTACGTAATCGCCTGAGACCATATCAAGCACGAGGTGAACCCCCTCGCCGCCGGTCGTATCGCGGATCACCTCGACGAAATCCTGCTCGCGGTAATTGATCGCATGATCAGCTCCCAGATCAAGCGCAGCCTGGCATTTGGCAGCATCACCGCAGGTGACAAAAACCTCCATATCGAACGCCTTGGCAAGCATGATTGCCATGGTTCCGATCCCACTGGTGCCACCGTGAACCAGCAAGCGTTCGCCATCACGTGCCAAACCGCGCTGGAACACATTGTGCCACACAGTGAACAAGGTTTCAGGGATTGCAGCGGCCTGATCCAGCGGCATGCCGGCCGGCACAGGTAAGCAATGCTGCCAAGGTGTCAGGCAGTATTCGGCATAGCCCCCACCCGGCGTCAGCGCGCACACAACCTGCCCCAGCATCTCAGGGGGCACCTGGTCACCAATTGCAACAATGGTTCCGGCAACTTCCAGACCCAAAATGGGCGAGGCGCCCGCCGGGGCCGGGTAGTGACCTGCGCGCTGGATGCAATCGGGCCGGTTGACCCCGGCAAAAGCAATGCGAATCACAACATCGCCTGCACCCGCTTCGGGTACGGGCATTTCGGTTAACCCCAAAACATCAGGGCCGCCCGGTTCGTCAAAATGAATAGCCTGCATCGTTGCAGGCAGCGCATCCGCCATGAAATGCCTTCTCTGTTGCAGCAAAACTGTGGCTCTGCGGATACAGGACGCAACAGACCTTGCACGAATGGGGGAGTAACCCCACCTTGGATTGACAGCAAGCCGTACTGCTTGCGATGTTGCATGCGAATGGACGATTTGGATCTCCCCCGCCCCCGCGGCGATGCAGCGAGCAAGCTCGCCGCAGAAGATCTTGGCCCCTATTCTCAGGACGAGCTGACCGAACGCATCGCCCTGCTGAAGGCCGAGATTGAGCGGGTCGACACCCACCGGTCCAAGGCATCCGCGCATCGCATTGCTGCCGACGCGCTGTTCAAGAAGCCCTCCGCATGATCCAGGGGCATGACCTGGGTGGTGCATCGTCAACCGAACTGCTCCTGCAGCCTAGCTGTAAACGACGGGTTCACCACGAAACTTCATGCTCTCCTGCAACGGAGAATTCGCGCCCCCGAGACTAGAGAACATACATTATGCCAAGTTTTGCCCAAAACCTCGAACGAACCCTGCATAACGCACTTGCCCATGCGTCAGAGCGTCGCCACGAATATGCAACGCTGGAGCATTTGCTGCTGGCGCTGGTCGATGATGAAGATGGCGCCGGGGTGATGGCCGCCTGCGGAGTTGATCTTGCCGAGCTGACCGAGGTGGTGAAGCAATATCTCGATCAGGAATATCAGTCGCTCAAGACTGATGACGATGCGGACCCGCAGCCAACCGCCGGTTTTCAGCGGGTTATCCAGCGCGCCATTCTGCATGTCCAAAGCTCGGGCAAGGATACGGTGACGGGCGCCAATGTGCTCGTGGCGCTGTTTTCTGAGCGCGATTCCTATGCGGTTTATTTCCTGCAACAGCAGGATATGAGCCGCTTGGATGCGGTCAGCTATATCAGCCACGGTATCGGCAAGGGCGGCCGACAGCTGGAACCCAAATCAACCGAAGGGGCTGAAGGCACGCCGCAACCCGATGGCGACAAGCCGGCAGAGGCAGCGAAAAAGGAAACCGCGCTCGACCAGTTTACGGTCAATCTCAACAAAAAGGCAGAAGACGGCCGGGTTGATCCCCTGATCGGTCGCGGGCCCGAGGTGGATCGTACGGTGCAGATCCTGTGCCGCCGGTCGAAGAACAACCCGCTCTATGTCGGCGATCCTGGCGTTGGCAAGACGGCCATTGCCGAAGGTCTGGCGCGTAAGATCGTCGAAGGCGATGTGCCCGAAGTGCTCGAAGATGCAGTGATTTATTCGCTCGACATGGGCGCATTGCTGGCCGGCACGCGATATCGCGGTGACTTTGAAGAGCGCCTCAAGCAGGTGGTTTCAGAACTGGAACAAATGCCCGAAGCGGTGCTGTTCATTGACGAAATTCACACCGTTATCGGTGCTGGTGCGACCAGTGGCGGGGCGATGGACGCCTCCAACCTACTGAAGCCAGCCCTTTCCGGTGGCACGATCCGCTGCATCGGTTCGACCACTTACAAAGAGTTCCGCAATCATTTCGAAAAGGATCGCGCTTTGCTGCGCCGATTCCAGAAGATCGATGTGAACGAGCCAACCATCGAAGATACGGTCAAGATTCTGAAAGGTCTGCGCAGCGCGTTTGAAGATCACCACAAGGTGAAATACACGCCCGATGCGTTGAAAACCGCAGTCGAGCTTTCGGCACGCTACATCAATGATCGCAAATTGCCCGACAAGGCGATCGATGTGATCGACGAAGTGGGCGCGATGCAGATGCTGGTCCCGCCCAGCCGCCGCAAGAAGAAGATCACCGCGCGCGAGATTGAACAGGTCATTGCGACGATGGCGCGGATCCCGCCAAAATCGGTCAGCAAGGACGACAAGAAAGCGCTCCAGAACCTAGATCGCGATCTGAAGCATGTCGTGTTCGGTCAGGACGATGCAATCCACCGCCTGTCGACAGCCATGAAGCTGTCGCGCGCAGGCCTGCGCGATCCCGACAAGCCCATTGGTAGCTTCCTGTTTTCCGGCCCCACCGGTGTCGGCAAAACCGAAGTCGCCCGCCAGCTGGCCTCCATCATGGGGATCGAGCTCAAGCGGTTCGACATGTCGGAATATATGGAGCGTCACTCGGTCAGCCGTCTGATCGGTGCGCCTCCGGGCTATGTAGGCTATGATCAGGGTGGTCTGCTGACCGATGCGATCGACCAGAACCCGCATTGCGTTTTGCTGCTTGACGAGATCGAGAAGGCTCACCCGGACTTGTTCAACATCCTGCTTCAGGTCATGGACAATGGCCGGCTTACAGATCACCACGGCAAGACGGTGGATTTCCGCAATGTCGTGCTGATCATGACGACGAATGCCGGTGCATCTGACATGGCCAGCCAGGGCATTGGCTTTGGCGATGTGTCCAAGGAAGATGCCAGTGAAGAAGCGGTCAAGAAGATGTTCTCGCCCGAATTCCGCAACCGGCTCGACGCGATTGTGCCCTTCGCTTACCTCGGCAGGGATACTGTCGCTCGCGTGGTCGACAAGTTCATTCTCCAGCTCGAACTGCAGCTGGCCGAACAGAATGTTCACATCCAGTTTGATGGCGATGCGCGCGATTGGCTGGCGAAGAAAGGGTATGACAAGCTCTATGGCGCGCGTCCGATGGGCCGTTTGCTGCAGGACAGAATAAAGCAGCCGCTTGCCGAAGAATTGCTGTTCGGCAAACTGGCCGATGGGGGCGAGGTCCATGTGACGGTGAAGGACGGCAAGCCGTCTTTCGAACTCACTCCGGCTCCTCCCAAGGCCAAACGCAAGCCGCCTGCGCGCAAGAAACCTGCCGCGAAAAAGGCAGCGCCGAAGAAGCCCGACCCCAAAGCACCGGAAACACCGCCGGAAACGCCTGAAAACTCGGGCAGCGATGGTCCGGCAAGCGACAGCAAGGACTAGGCGAAGCGCGCAGCAGGGGTTAAGTCCTGCGCTATGACGGTAAAAACACTGACTCAGATGTGCGTGGCAGGGGCAATGGCTCTTGCCGCGCCTCTTTTTGCGCAAGACCCCGCTCCTTTGAACGAGCGCACAGCCCAGACCGATATTCCTTTGGACGGTGCGCGCGCGGCGGCATCCATTGACCAGCTTGATCTCTCGATCGCTGTTAATCCTGACACCAAGAGTATTTCCGGGCGCGGTCTCTATCAGATCAGCACAACCAGTGCGTTGGAAGCCTTGGTGTTCGATCTTGATCCGCGGTTCGCAATATCGCGCATTGCGGTCGGTGATAGTGCGTTGCCTGATGGAGCTTGGCAAAGCTCGGATGGATTGTTGACGATTGCTCTGCCTGAAACACTTCGGGCCGGAGAGGCCACCGATGTCGCAATCGAATATTCAGGCCAGCCGCATGAAGCTGTCAGAGCGCCATGGGATGGAGGGATCGTATGGTCGCAAACCCCCGAAGGGCAGCCCTGGATCGCGACGGCCATTCAAGGCGAGGGGTGCGACATGTTCTGGCCCTGCATTGATCATTCGTCAAAACGGATGGATCAGCTTGATTTGCGCATCACGGTGCCCGCCGGTCTGACAGCTGCAGGTAATGGAAGGTTGGTAGAAACTACGCAAAACAGCGATGGGACCACGACATTTCACTGGCAAGCCCGCGATCCGAACAATTATGGCGTCACGCTGCAAATCGCACCGTATGAATTGGCATCGCGTGATTACGCCAGCCGCTATGGCAATACCATTCCTCTGCGCTTCTGGCACTTGCCCGGCAATGAAGAGGGCGCAGACCGCCTGCTTGATGAATTGGCCGATCAGATCGTTTTCATGGAAGAGACATTTGGCCCCTATCCCTTTGCCGATGAGAAGGCTGGCGTAGCCGAGACGCCGCATCTCGGCATGGAGCACCAGACCATCAATGCTTATGGCAACAGCTACCGACCAGAGGCTTACGGCCACGATTGGCTGCTGCAGCACGAATTTGCCCACGAATGGTTTGCCAACCAGCTGACCCACGCCAGCATCAATCATATGTGGCTGCACGAAGGGATCACAACCTGGACACAGCCGCTATACCTCGAGTGGGCCCGCGGGCGCATGTTCTACGAGGCAGAGATGTGGCGACAGCGACAGCGTGTGTGGAGCCGGGTTCCGCTGGTGCCGCCAGACGGTGAACTGCCCGATTATGGCGATCGCGAAGCGCGCTGGGGCGATGACATCTATCACAAGGGGAGCTGGATCATGCACACGCTGCGCTACCTTGTGGGTGACAAGGTGCTGTTCCCGGCTGTGACGGAACTGACCTATGGCGCCAGCGATCCACAGCCCGGCGACATGAGCCCGGTCAGCCGCACAACCGATGATTTTCGCCTCATCCTGGAAAACAGGACGGGCCGCGAATTCGATTGGTTCTTTGACACCTATTTCTATCACGCGGATCTGCCCCGGCTTAATATGTCACGGTCTGGCGACGAATTGACACTGGAATGGGAAACACCGTCGCAGCTGCCTTTTGCCATGCCAGTGGAACTCAGCTTCGACGGCACTTATCGCCGTGTACCAATGCGGACAGGGCGCAACACGATCACTCTACCGCCGGGCACAGGCCGCGTGCAGGTCGATCCGCACAACCGCATTCTGCGCTATGATGCTGATGTGGAAGCCTGGCAGAACCGTCCGCAAGACTAGGATTTTGGAACGTTTGGCAGCGCCCGCAATTTCCTAAGGGATGGCCGCCCCTTTTTCCTGGATCAAGCCCGAACCGTGGGGCATTCACGTCGTTCCGGCTGACGCCTGGGTTGACCCGGCAAGAGCAGTCGACCGCGCTCTGGTGACCCATGGCCATGCCGACCATGCCCGCGGTGGGCATGGCGCAACCGTTGCAACGCCTGAAACGCTCGCCATCATGAGGCTGCGTTATCAGACCGGGGAAGGCCCCTCTGGTGGCGATACGACCCCGGTTGCCTATGGCGAAACCGTGCGCCTGCCTGGCAATGTCGATGCAACCTATATTCCGGCAGGCCATGTGCTGGGCAGCGCCCAGATTCTCCTCGAATATGCTGGTGAGCGGGTGATCGTCACGGGCGATTACAAACGCCGCGCGGATCCAACCTGCCCCCCATTTGAAGTGACCCCCTGCGATATCTTCATCACCGAGGCGACCTTTGGCCTGCCACTGTTTCGCCACCCGCCTATCAAAGAAGAAATGGACAAGCTGCTGGAGCGGCTCAATGCTTATCCTGACCGCTGTGTGCTGGTCGGCGCATACGCACTGGGCAAGGCGCAGCGAGTGATCGCCGAATTGCGCGCCGCCGGCCACTCGGCACCGATCTATCTTCATGGCGCGATGGAAAAGATGTGCCGCCTGTATGAGGAGCACGGCGTTGATCTGGGTGAGCTGCGGCTGGTTGCAGATTATACAAAGGATGACATGCGCGGGCACATTGTCATCTGTCCGCCATCCGCGCTTAATGACCGTTGGTCGCGCCGCTTGCCGGAACCGATCACGGCCATGGCGAGCGGGTGGATGCGGGTGCGTCAGCGCGCCCGGCAGCGCAATGTCGAACTCCCGCTAATCATTTCCGACCATGCCGATTGGGGGGAGTTGACCCGCACCATCAAGGAGGTGGACGCGCAGGAGAACTGGATCACCCATGGCCGCGAAGAGGCGCTGTTGCGCTGGTGTCAGATCAATCAGCGCAAGGCGCGGGCGCTGGCGCTGGTCGGTCGCGAAGAGGAAGACGATTAGGCGTGGAGAAATTTGCTCGCCTGATCGATGCGCTGGTTTACACCCGCAGCCGCAACGAAAAACTGCGCCTGATTGCGCAATATCTTCGCGCTACACCAGATCCCGATCGTGGCTGGGCATTGGCCGCGCTGACCGATGGGCTCGATTTTCCGGCGGTCAAAAGCTCTACCATCCGCACTTTGCTCAAGGAGCGGGTCGATCCGGTGCTGTGGACGCTGAGCCGAGATTTCGTCGGCGATACGGCAGAAACTGCCAGTCTGTTATGGCCGGACCCGCTTGACGACCAGCCAGCACCAGACGCGCCAAGCGTGAGCGAGGCTGTGGCCAAGCTTCAGGCGATGACCCGGGCCAATGTGCAAAGCGAATTGCCTGTTCTGCTCGACCGGCTCGATCCGTCAGGCCGCTATGCCCTGCTGAAACTGGCCACCGGCGCCATGCGGATCGGCATTTCCTCGCGGCTAGGCAAAACTGCCTTTGCTCAAGCCTTCGATGTCTCGGTGGACGAGGTGGAAGAATATTGGCACGCGCTCGCCCCGCCCTATGCTGAACTGTTCGCCTGGGCCGTTGACGGCGAAGCACCGCCCGATATCGCCAACATGCCCACCTTCCGTCCGTTCATGCTGGCTCACCCGCTGGAAGACACGGTGGTTGATCTGACCGATTATGTTGCCGAGTGGAAGTGGGACGGGGTGCGAGTGCAGTTGGTCCACGCAGGCGGCCAGACCAAGGTGTATTCACGATCGGGTGATGACATGTCGCACACTTTCCCCGAACTGGTCAGCGCGCTCGATCAGCCTGCCGTGCTTGATGGTGAATTGCTGGTGCGCGGGACGACACAGGGCGGCGAAGCGAATGACAAAACGCAAGGCGGGGCAGCCAGTTTCAATGCTCTGCAGCAGAGGCTCGGCCGCAAGACAGTGTCCAAAAAGATGCTACAGGAATATCCCGCTTTTGTCCGCCTTTACGACGTCTTGCGCGATGGTGACCGGGACTTGCGAGACATGCCATGGACGCAGCGCCGAACTGCTCTGGAGCACTTGCTGACGCGGTTGCCCGATACACATTTTGATATTTCGAACATCGTCGATGCGGATGATTTCGATCACCTCGCCCGTATTCGCGAAGGCACACGCGATGATGCCATCGAAGGGCTGATGCTCAAACGCCGCGACAGCCCCTACATAGCCGGGCGCAAGACCGGTCTGTGGTACAAATGGAAGCGAGACCCGCTGCTGATCGATTGTGTGTTGATGTATGCACAGCGGGGCAGCGGCAAACGATCGAGTTTCTATTCCGACTACACATTTGGCTGCTGGAAGGGCGATCCGGATACATCAGCTGATGGTGGCGCGGAACTTTTGCCAGTGGGCAAGGCCTATTCCGGTTTCACCGATGACGAATTGAAGAAGATTGATCGCCACGTGCGGCAAAACACCGTCCAGCGGTACGGCCCGGTGCGCGAGACGAACAAGGAATTGGTCTTCGAAGTTGCGTTTGATTCCGTGCACGAAAGCAAGCGCCACAAGTCGGGCCTCGCCATGCGGTTTCCCCGAATCCGCCGGGTGCGTTGGGACAAGCCAGCCCATGAAGCGGACAGGATAGAAACCCTGCGCGCTCTGGTCAGGGATTAAAGTCCGCCCTCGGCAATCGCTGCGGCGTGGTGCTTTGCGTTTTCTGCATAATGGGCGACCCCCATACGCATACCGGCAATTGCTGCATCGGTCAGAGTTTTGAGCGGTTTGGCCGGGCGGCCGGCCCACAGCATTCGTTCTTCCATCACCTTGCCTTCGGTCAGCATGGCGCCGGCTGCCAACATGGCATCAGACCCGATCACCGACTTGTTCATCGCTATCGCGCCCAGTCCGACGAAGCCACGATCATGGATGGTGCAACCGTGAACCATCGCCATATGGCCGATTAGAACGTCATCGCCGATGATCAAAGGGGAGCCATCAGGATCACCCGGACGTGGCGGGTCGCAATGCAACACGCTGCCGTCCTGGACATTGGTTCGCTCTCCAATCCGGATTTTGAAGACATCGGCGCGCAGCACGCAATTGTACCAGATCGAGCTGCCAGCACCGATTTCAACATCGCCAATGATGGTGCAGCCCGGCGCAACGAAGGCCGCCGGGTGTATCTTTGGCGTCTTGCCGTGAATGGTGATGATGTTTGCGCCAGGGTGGTCAGTCATCTGAGCCTTCTTTCAATAGTCTGGCTGCGAGGGGAGCGTGATAGGTCAGTATGCCACTGCATCCTGCGCGTTTGAAGGCGAGCAAGGTTTCGAGAACCAGTGCGTTCCGGTCTCCCGCTCCTGCCGCCGCTGCCGCTTCAATCATCGCATATTCGCCGCTCACCTGATAAGCGAACACCGGAATTTCGAAGCGATCTTTAACCCGCCGCACAATATCGAGATAAGCCAAGCCTGGTTTGACCATGACGCTGTCCGCGCCCTCGCTGATGTCGAGCGCCACTTCGCGCAAGGCCTCCTCGCCATTGCCCGGGTCCATCTGGTAGCTTTTCTTGTCGCCCTTGAGCAAACCGCCCGACCCTACCGCATCACGAAAAGGGCCGTAAAATGCGCTGGCGTATTTGGCGGCATAGCTCATGATCTGGACATTGTGATGGCCGCCCATTTCCAGTGCCATCCGGATCGCATGAATGCGCCCGTCCATCATGTCGGATGGAGCGATTATATCCGCGCCAGCCTCGGCCTGATTGATCGCCTGATCAACCAGAACGGCAATCGTGTCATCATTGACGACATAGCCATCATCATTGAGCAAACCATCCTGCCCGTGGCTGGTGTAGGGATCGAGCGCGACATCGGTCAGAACACCAATGGCATCACCACATTCGTCCTTGATCGCGCGGATCGCACGACACATCAGATTGTCGGGATTGTGCGCCTCTGCCCCATCATCGCTGCGACGGTCTGCCTGCGTGTTGGGGAACAGCGCCACCACAGGAATGCCCAGTGCGATGGCTTCTTCCGCCTTGGACACAATGCCATCAACGGACCAGCGCGAGACACCGGGGAGCGTGTCAATCGGTTGTTCTACCCCCTCACCCTCGGTGACGAACAGGGGCCAGATCAAATCGGCTGGCGCCAGCGTGTTTTCGCGATGGAGCTTGCGGCTCCATCCAGCGGCACGGGTGCGGCGCAAGCGGGTGTTGGGGTAGCTACCGGTCATGGCCCAGCCTGTTGCCGCAATTTGAACGGCGGCGCAATCAGGTGACTGTGCGGGCGATGTCGATCTTGTCGATTTCGCGCACTGGCTCATCCGTCTCTGCCCGGTTGGGCTCAAGGTCTTCCAACGCCTTGCCCGGCTCGACATTCTTTATGCGGCGCAGCGCTGCCCGGAAGTCGAGGAGCTCGCGCCCCTCAAGCTGCGCCCGCGTAACAAAGCTGACCGAGGCCGGATTGATCGCGCGCGAGCCGCGGTACATCTCGTAGTGCAGATGCGGACCGGTCGAGAGCCCGGTTGACCCGACATAGCCGATGACCTGACCGCGGCGCACGCTTTGTCCGCGGCGCACGGCCATCCGGCTCATATGGCAATAGCGGGTCGACAGATTGTTGCCGTGGTTGATCTTTACCGCGTTTCCGCATCCGCCCGCCCGTCCGGCAGAGGTAACCTGCCCATCGGTCACCGCCACAATCGGCGTGCCATGGCGGGCCCGAAAATCCATGCCCGAATGCATTCGGCGATACCCCAGGATCGGATGGCGACGCATGCCAAAGCGTGAGGAGATGGGCCCCGGTACAGGTGCAACCAGTCCATTGCGCTGCTCGCCTACGCCAGAGGCTTCATAAAACCGCCCTTCATTGCCCCAACGCATCAATTGCGTGCGCGGGTCGCCAGCGCGTTCAATCCCGGCATAAAGCAATTGGCCGGCTTGGCGCTCGCCAGTGGCTGCCCGGCGATAGGAAATAATCATATCAAACTCGTCCGTCGCAGCGATCTGCCGGTTCATGTCAATCTGATCATCAATCGCCTTGATATAGGCCTGAACGGCGCTTGCCGGGGCGCCCGCTGCACGGGCTGAGCGGTAGAGGCTCTGCCCAACGGTGCCGCGAATTCGCAACGGTGTTTCATCGACCCGGATCGGGTTGCGCCGCAAAGCCAGATTGCCGGTGGTGCCACGCTCAACTTCCAGCTCAAGATCGAATTTGGCCCTGATTTTTAACGCATCGAGCGGTCGTGGCTGACCCTGAGCAGCCCGGCGGCCAAGTACAATGTCGACTCGGGTGCCCGGCTCGACTTCATCCAATGGAACCGCGCCCGCGACAAGCTGAGCCACGCGATCAGCATCACCGCTGCCAACGCCAGCGCGCCGCAGCATGGAGGAAAAGCCATCACCTTTGGCGAGCGTTGCCACCATCTCGATCTGCGGTCGTTCAGGGGCGGATTCCAAGGCAATAACCTGAGGGCCAGCGCCCGTCTGTCTGCCGCTATCCCCACCCAGTCCCAGAGGCATGATCATCTGGCTGCGGAATTCATCGCGAACCGAGGCATCGGTGACCATGGCGGGTTTCGCTTCCAGGGCGGAGAAATCGGGCCAGAAGGCAAAGGCTACAGCACCCAGAACCATCATCGTCCCAAGGCCGCGGAACCAGCGTTTGCTGCCAATGTTTTCGGCCAGGCTAGGGGCGATATCGACTGCGGTCATCTTTTGCGAAGCATGGTCGCGCCACTGCAAATAGCGATCCCAGATGCCATCGGATCGCTGCAGGACGAGCGAGCTGGCAGCGCCGTCGGCACTGTCTGCTGGCGTGGTCTCGCCTCTTATGGCTGCAGCGCGACCGGCGCGCGCATCGCTATGCTGATCCAAAATTCCCTCCGCCAGCATGCACCTGTCCATTGATGCATGCAGCGCGGCAAGGCACCCGTCATGGTACTACCGCGATGTGGTTCTCTGGCCGCTTTTGTGCACATTTCATAGTAAACAACGGATTAATCTGCGGTCAGATGACGCAACAAAGCGGCCAAACGCGCAAAAAGTGTGGCCATAAGCCTCGCCGGCGCCATTGCCCCGGCCGCAACGCGATGTCACACTTGTCCGCGTGAACGACGGCATCATCAAGGCGGTCCTTGGTCCCACCAACACTGGTAAGACGCATTTGGCGATCGAGCGGCTGTGCGCGCATTCCTCCGGCATGATGGGCTTTCCCCTGCGATTGCTGGCGCGCGAAGTCTATGACCGGGTTCGGGCAATTAAGGGGGACAAAGCCGTTGCTCTGATAACCGGTGAAGAGCGGATCGAGCCGCCCGATGCCCGTTATTTCTGCTGCACGGTCGAAGCTATGGACCGCACAGGCGGCGGACATGCCTTTGTTGCTCTGGATGAAGCGCAATTGGCCGCCGATCCTGAGCGCGGCCATATCTTCACCGACCGCCTGCTGCACGCACGAGGGCGCGAGGAGACGATGTTGCTGGGGTCAGCCACCCTGGATCCGATGGTCCGGGCTCTGATTCCTGAGGCCGAACGAGTTGAGCGGCCCCGTTTTTCGACCCTTTCCCACTCTGGTGGGTGCAAACTGTCCCGCTTACCGCCGCGCAGCGCAATTGTCGCATTCTCGTCCGAGCAGGTGTATGCAACGGCCGAAATGCTGCGCCGGTTTCGCGGGGGCGCAGCCGTGGTCATGGGCGCCCTTTCACCAGAAACACGTAACAGACAGGTTGAATTGTTCCAAAATGGTGAAGTCGATTATATTGTCGCAACCGACGCCATCGGCATGGGGCTCAATCTCGATTTGCATCACGTCGCTTTCGGAGCGCTAAGCAAATTCGACGGAAGGCGCAAACGCCGTCTCACCCCTGCTGAAATGGCGCAGATTGCCGGGCGGGCCGGGCGCCACCAGCGCGACGGAACCTTTGGTGTGTTGAGCGGCGGGCGCGGCGCTCAGGGGGCACCGCTCGAATTCACTGAAGAAGAGATTTTTGCGATTGAGGAGCACCGCTTTGCCCCGATAACACGACTCTATTGGCGCGAGGCGGAACCACGCTTCGCCAGTCTGGCCACATTGCAGGCTGATCTGGAGCGGGCACCCGGCGAACCACAACTGACCAGTGCGCCCGAAGCCATTGATCTGGCCGTGCTACGCAAGTTGGCCGAGGAGCCCATCGCCAGGGACGTGCAGGGGGCAGGGCTGGTGCGCCGATTCTGGGAAGCGTGCTCCCTCCCCGATTTCCGCCAGTCAGGAGCCGATACGCACGCCCGCTTTGTCGCACGGCTGTGGCAGGATTTGCGCGAAGGCTATATCGGCGCAGACTTTGTTGCGGCACGCATTGCCGAACTCGACCGTGTTCAGGGCGATATCGACACGCTACAGGGCCGAATTGCCGCCATCCGCACCTGGGCCTATATCTGTCAGCGCCCCGATTGGGTGCTGGCGCGCGACGAGATGGCAGCGCGGGCCCGCGCTGTGGAAGCGAAATTGTCGGATGCCCTGCATGGGCGCTTGACCGAAAGATTTGTGAACCGAAGGACGGCGATACTGATGAAAAGCCTGGGACAAGATGGCGCCAGCCTGCCTGTGACACTGGAGGCCGATGGCCAGTTGACAGTGGAAGGTGAGCTGATCGGCCAGCTCGACGGGTTCCGCTTCGCCGTGGCGCCCGATGCAACCGTTACCGACCGCAAAATGCTGCTCGCTGCGGGCGAAAAGGCGTTGCCATCATTGCTTGCCAAGAGGGCTGAGTGGCTGCTTGGTGAAGGGCGCGAGCAGATTGAACTGGACAAGGGGGCAATCAGTTGGACTGGACAGGATCTGGCCCGAATCACCCTGCCCGACGATTTTGGTCAACCGCGCCTAGCCTTGTCCAAAGATTGCAACCGGCTCGCCGATGCAGAGCGCAAAAAGCTGGAGCAGGGCCTTGGCGTATGGCTCGAAGAAAAACTTGCGCCGCTGGAGCCATTGCGCAAGCTGGCTGGCGCCACCCGCGATCCGGACGCGGGTTCACAAGCGCGCGCACTGTTGCACACGCTAATTGCCGGGCATGGCGTCGTCAGTCGCGAGGACGCCGGGTTGGAGCATTTGCCCAAGGACATGCGCCCCTTTTTGCGCCGATTGGGCGTGACATTCGGAGCGCTCGATATTTTTGCCCCCGCTTTGCTCAAGCCAGCGCCGCGGCAAATGTTGCATATGCTGGGGATTGATCCCCGGCCGCTCAATGAAGCGATGTTGCCAGTGCTGAAGGATACCATAGCTCTGCCCGCTGGCTATCGCCGAGCCGGCAATCAGGCAATCCGGGTTGATCTGGCGGAGAAAATCCTGCGTGCAGCCTTTGATGCACGCAGCAAGGCCGCAGGCAAGCTGTTTCGGGTGGATCCGGCATTGGCCATCTCTGTCGGCCTGGACGAGGAAGGGTTTCGCCGCCTGCTGGGCAGCGCAGGCTTCAAGCTGCAACGCGGCCGCGAATTGGCAAAAGGAGCCATGGGCCCGCCTGCCCCTGACCGTTGGAACTGGCGGCCACGGCGATCCAATGAGAGGTCGGCACGTCCAACTCATGACAGCCGGCGCGGATCATCGCGCGCAGAAAATGCGGGCGCAAAGGGCGGCAAGCCAGACAATCGATCCGGAGCCAAGCGGCAAGGCAAACGCAGTGATGGCCCGCGCAACACCCGGAAAGCCGATCATGGCCCGGCAAGAGCACGTGGTGCGTTTGATGGGCTGGCCGATCTTCTTGGCTGACCACGTCGATGTCAGGCGCATCCGGCGCAACGGCATGGAAATGCCGGTTTGAGGATTGACCGGCTTCTTGTTTATCTGCGGTTTGCTCGCACCCGCAGCCGGGCCTGCGAGATGATTGATGCAGGACATATGCGGTTGAACGGCACACATGTGCATCGCCACAGCGAGGCTGTAAGGGCCGGATCGGTGCTGACTTTCATGATTGGTGACACCGTCAGGATCATCGAAATTCTCTCCCTTCCTGACCGGCGCGGACCACCCGGCCTGGCCCGCTCTCATTATCGCGAGCTTGACCGCGATGGGGAAACCGCCTTAGCAGCCGATAAAGACAGTTGAATCGCGAGGTAAACAAGATTTCATGACCTATGTCGTCACTGACGCTTGCATCAAATGCAAATACACCGACTGCGTCGAGGTGTGCCCGGTGGATTGTTTCTACGAAGGCGAGACGATGCTGGTCATCAATCCGAGCGAATGCATCGATTGCGGTGTGTGTGAGCCGGAATGCCCAGCCGAAGCCATCCTGCCCGACACCGAAGACGGCTTGGAAAAGATGCTCGAGCTGAACACCAAATATTCCGCCGAATGGCCAAATATCACAAGCCAGAAAGATCCACCCGAAGACGCCGATGAGTTCAAGGGCGTTGAAGGCAAGTTCGAGAAATTCTTCACCGAAGCTCCAGGCGAAGGCGACTAGATCCGCCAGCGTTCTTCGCGCCATTTCCGTAACGGAAACGGCGGAATTTTGCGCAACCTTTCGCGCGATTCGCAATTTTGTTGCGAGCGTGTTATATAATGCAACAACCCGACCGGCTTGGTCCCGGTCGCGGACGCGTAATTGTGAAAGGTGCGGACCAACAGCAGATCAATCGGAAAGTGCAAGTCAAGGCGGGCGTGCGAACGTTCGCCACTGACCGGTTTACTCTGTGACATCGTCCACATCGAGAGAAAGGAAAGTCCATGGCTAGCAAGGCTCCTGCCTTCGTTGTTGGCGATTATGTCGTTTACCCCAAGCACGGCGTAGGCCGCGTGATCGAGCTTCAAAATGAAGAGATCGCCGGCATGCAGCTGGAACTGTATGTGCTGCGTTTTGAAAAAGAGCGGATGACGCTACGCGTGCCGACCAACAAGGTCGAGGCGATCGGGATGCGCAAATTGTCTTCGGACAAGACGCTGAAGGAAGCGATCGAAACGCTCAAGGGCAAGCCCAAGGTCAAGCGCACCATGTGGTCGCGCCGCGCCCAGGAATATGAAGCGAAAATCAATTCGGGCGAAATCGTGTTGATTGCAGAAGTTACCCGCGATCTTTTCCGTCCAGATGATCAGCCCGAACAGAGCTATTCCGAACGTCAGATTTTTGAAGCTGCTTCCAGCCGTCTTGCGCGCGAACTGGCCGCGATGGAAGAGACCGACGAGCCCACAGCGCTCGAGAAAATTCTCGACGTTCTGCGCGAGCATGCTCCGCAATATTACGACAATGACGAAGAGGAAAGCTGATTAGACAAACCTGTCGCATCGGCGCTCAGTCTGTGCAGCAACAAAGGGTCGCCTGTGGAGGCGGCCCTTTTTGTACGCCTGCACTTCACGGTGACTTGCGCATTGTTACTTGGTGTATTACATCAGTAACACGATGGGTTGTCGGGCCAACCCAGGACAGAGACAGGTGGAGAAACTGGATGATTAGAACAACAAAGCACGCAGCACTTGCAACCATTGCCACATTGGGATTGGCTGTAGCCGGATGCGGCGACGTTGATGTGAAAATCAACGATGACGAAGGCGTGCCCTTGGCGCAGCTGGACATGGACGGTGCAGCTCCCAATCAATTGGTCGTCTCAACTGCGGCCAGGGTCATGGTGTCTGACGGTGAAAACCTCGACATTGAAGTGGATGGCGATACCGACAATGCATTGCGCTTTACCCTGAAGGATGGCGTGATCGGGATTACCAGCGAAAAAGGTGCTGACTTTGATAGGGGCGCGGTGACGGTTCGTTTGACCATGCCCGCACCGGAATCAATCGTTGTCGCGGCCGCCGGGAATGTCTCATCCGAAACCTTGGCACCCGATTCCAGCCTGCTGATTGGCGGGTCGGGTTCGATTGATGTGGCCTCGATTGAGGCAGAAGCGCTTAACATCGCCATCGGCGGGTCGGGCTCGGTCAGCGGAGCTGGCACAACGGAGAATCTGGAAATCGCCATCGGTGGATCAGGCGATATTGATCTGGCCGAGCTGACCGCAAACAATGCTGAAGTTTCCATCGGCGGGTCGGGCGACGTTCAGTTTGCCTCGGATGGAGTGGTCGAAGCCAATATCGGAGGCGCTGGGGAAGTGCGCGTGTCGGGCGACGCCGATTGCACCCTCAATTCCTTTGGCAGCGGCAAGTTGATCTGCACCCCCTGACACTCAACTGGCCGAAAGCCGGTTGCATTGCCGTAAAGTGCGCGCATGGTAGAGGCCATGCGCGCAAACCATCTCATCATAATCGCCGGAGCAGCATTGGCCCTACAGGGCTGCATCGCTAGAACCGCGGTCGATATTGTCACCGCACCGGTCAAGGTGGTGGGCAAAGGCGTTGACCTTGCAACCACCAGCCAGTCGGAAGCTGATGAAAAGCGTGGGCGAGAGCTGCGCAAGCGCGAAGAAGAGTTGGGCAAGCTTGAGCGGCGCTACGAAAAGGAAATGGAAGATTGCAGCGATGGTGATGATCGCGCTTGCTTCCGGGCGAAGGAAACCTATTCCGAGATCCAGATCCTGCTGCGCGACTGGCCTGCCTTGGACCAGGCGCCGGTGCGATAGGGTCGGCGGTTGATGGCCCTCAGGCGGCTGCCCGACGCAACCGGTCATTGATTGCACGCCCGATGCCATTTTCCGGGATTGGTGCGACGGCGATGCGCGGCTTTTCAGAAGCCGCCGCTTCGTGGAGACAATCATAAAGCCGGGCTGCCGCTGTCCCCAATTCACCGGAACGTGACAGATTGCAGTCACCACCAAGGTCGTGAAATCCGATGTAAAACTCGTCTGGCGCAACTTCCGTCGCTCCTAAACGAACCGGCTTGCCTGGCGCATAATGACTGGCCATCTGACCGGGTGCTTCAATTGTGCCGGACGATGTTTCCGTATCCGCCCGATCGGAAAGCCCAACGCCGTAAATATGGCGATGCAAAGCATCGACATCGATCGGGCCGGGTCGCAATTCTTCCCATGCACCATGTGTTCGCAAAGCAAGAATTGTGGATTCGACCCCGGACCTGGCCGGGCCGCCGTCCAGAACCATGTCGATCCGGCCATCCAGCGTTGCGCTGACATGCCCGGCAGTGGTCGGGCTGATGTACCCGCTGACATTGGCCGATGGTGCGGCAAGTGGAAAACCAACAGTGGCAAGCAATTGCTGCATCACCGGATGCGCTGGGCAGCGTAATGCCACGGTATCCAGGCCAGCCGTTACGGCGCGCGCCAGCGGAGCGCCTTCGCGCAGAGGTAACACAATGGTCAGAGGGCCGGGCCAATTGTGTCTAGCCACCAGATCAGCGGCATCGCTCCATTGCGAGAATTGCCGAGCATGATCGGCATCGCGAACGTGGACAATCAATGGATTGAAATCGGGTCGACCCTTGGCTGCATAAATCGCTGCCACAGCCTCGGCGCTGTCAGCGCGCGCTGCCAGCCCGTAAACGGTCTCGGTCGGAACCGCGACCAGCCCCCCTTGGTCCAGAATTGCAGCCGCCTGTGCAATTGCAGTTGCATCAGCCCAGACCGTTTGCGTTACCTTCTTGCCGCTCATGCCAGACGGCTATAGGTGGGGGCGCGTAAAGCCAAGTATTTTGGCAAATCCACGTGCAGCAAAAGGATACCAGCAACGTGACCCCCTACACGCCGCCAACCCAGGACCAACTGCTCGCCATCCGGGTGAATGCCGGAATTGAAACGCTGGCGCAAAGTGAACGCTATGCTGCGGCAGAGCCAGATCTGGTCGAGGCGATTGTTGCTGGCGTGGGTGAGTTTGCAGCGGGTGAGTTCGCTCCGCTCAACCGGGTCGGCGATCTGGAAGGGGCAAAGCTGGAAAATGGCGTGGTTCGTCTGCCCGAAGGCTTTGGCCCCGCTTACAACGCCTATGTCGAGCAGGGTTGGAACGCGATTTCCAGTCCAGAGGCATTTGGCGGCCAAGGCCTGCCCTTCACCTTGTCCTGCAATGTGTTGGAAAATCTGGGCGCGGCCAATATGGCCTTCACCCTGCTTCCCATGCTCTCGGTCGGCGCAATCGAGGCACTGGAACATCACGGCAGCGACGCGCAAAAAGCGATGTACCTGCCCCAGCTGGTCAGTGGCGCATGGTCGGGCACTATGAACCTGACCGAGCCGCAGGCGGGCAGCGATGTTGGCGCATTGCGCGCCACCGCAACCCCGATCGAGGATGGAGAGCACGCCGGCAAATACCGGATTCAGGGTCAGAAGATCTACATCACCTGGGGTGAGCATGATCTGGCCCAGAACATCGTTCATCTGGTGCTGGCCCGTTTGCCCGGTGCGCCCGAGGGAAGCCGCGGCATCTCCCTGTTCATTGTGCCCAAATATCACGTCAATGCTGATGGTTCGCTGGGAGCCAAGAACGATCTTCGTTGCGTCAGCCTGGAGCACAAATTGGGTATCAATGCCTCGCCCACCTGCGTGATGAGTTATGGCGACAATGGCGAGTGCATCGGCGAATTGGTCGGTGCGGAGAACCGTGGCCTGATGGCCATGTTCACGATGATGAACAACGCCCGCATCAATGTTGGCAATCAGGGCGCCCAGATTGCCGAGCGCGCGACCCAACAGGCAATTGCCTATGCCACAGACCGGGTTCAATCCGCCCGGTCCGGCTCGCCCGACAAGACCGCGGTGGCCATTATCGAACACCCCGATGTGCGCCGCATGATCCTGCGGATGAAGTCGCTCACCGAAGGGGTCCGCGCGCTGCTCTATTATTGCGCAGGTCACGTTGATCGCGGGACATTGGGGGACGAGGCATCAGCCATGCGCGCCGAGGTTCTGGTCCCATTGGTCAAGGCCTGGGGTACAGACGTGGGTGTCGAAGTGTCCGGGATCGGCATTCAGATTCATGGCGGAATGGGTTTTGTGGAGGAAACGGGCGCAGCCCAACATTGGCGTGATGCCCGGATTGCCCCCATTTATGAAGGAACCAACGGCATTCAGGCGGCCGATTTAGTGACACGCAAGCTGGGCTTAGATAACGGCAATGCCGTTCTCGGCCTACTCGCCGACATCGCCAAGGATGCTGCTGACGAACCTTGCCTGCGCGCTCTTGCTCAAGATTGCGCAGAGATCGCGGGGTGGATGCGTGATGAGGCCAGTCTTGACGATCGGCTTGCTGGCAGCGTCCCCTTCTGCACCATGTTCGCAGTTGCCGTTGCCGGATGGCAATTGCAGAAACAAGCGCAAGCTGTGGCGGCAGGTGAAGCTCCATCTCTGGCCGAAACCAAGCCGGTGACGGCCCGATTTTTCCTCGAGCGCATCGTGCCAGAAGCAAGCGGGTTGAAAGCAGCCGCCACTGCGGGAGCAGATTTGCTGTACACGCTTCCGGCAGAGGCGTTTGCCGGGTAGACTCTTCGCCGTGAGTGAAAACGAACACTATCTGGAACGCATTGCTGCAGCGCTCGAGCGGCTATCTCCACCGCCACCCAGGGCGATAGATTGGCGCACCTGTCCAGGCTATGTCTGGGATGGTATCGCCGTGCGGGAACTCGATGCACTGGTCGCACCAGCCCTTTCCAATTTGCGCGGCATTGATCGGCAAAGGGACCAAGTCATCGCCAATGTAACGCGACTGGCTTGGGGCCATCCCTCGCACGATATGTTGTTGTGGGGATCGCGCGGTATGGGCAAATCCGCGCTTGTGCGGGCCAGCGTCAATGCGGTGCAGAGCGAGGCGCCCATGGCGTTGGGATTGGTGCAGGTTGCTGCGGACGCACTCGACACCCTGCCAGTCCTGTTTGCCGAACTGGCCGCAGTGCGCCGGCAATTTCTGGTTTTCATTGATGATCTGGGCTTTGCAGAGGACGATACGGTTGGCCCTCGCCGGTTGCGCAGCTGGCTCGAGGGTGGGATCGAAGCACGTCCTGCCAATGCAAGGCTGGCAGTGACATCGAACCGGCGCGCCATTCTGGCCCGCCAATTGTCGGAGCAGGATACGTCAAGCGGTGACGGCGCCCTCAACAGCCGCGATGCGGTGGATGACAAACTGGCGCTGGCTGACCGGTTCGGCTTGGCCGTAGGCTTTCATCCCTGCGACAAGGAATCCTATCTCGAGATCGTCGGCGGTTATGCCGAGCCGCTTGGTTTGACTTATAGCGACGAAGAGGCGCTGGAATGGGCCATGCAGCGCGGCTCGCGCTCGGGCCGATCAGCCTGGCAGTTTGTGGTTGAACTGGCCGGGCGCGAAGGCAAATCAATCCCGGTTTGATTTCGACCAGCTTGGTCAAACGCCCTTACTGCGCCGGTACGACCCGGGCATAATCGTCCTCGCCAAAGGATGCGCGTGGATCGCCACTCAATTCCTGACGCTCCCGCAAGGGTGCACCGCTGTTGCGCGCAATCCCTGCAGCAGGCTCGGCATCGGTGCCAATCACACGCCAGATGATGCCCGCTGTATCGTCCGATACCAGTAGCGAGCCGTCGCTGGCCCATTCAACCCAGGTGGGGCGCCCCTTGGTGGTGCCATCGTCATTGAGGAATCCGGTCAGGATTGGCACCGGCTTGCCCTCAGGGTTGCCCCGGTCATCAAAGGGCACATAGACAACGTCATAGCCCGAGGCAGGTTTGCGGTTCCATGATCCATGCTGTGCGATGAAAGCGCCATTGCCAAATTCGCTGCCCATGCGATTGCCTTCGGCTGAAAAGACCAGACCCAGAGCGGCCACATGCGGACCCAAGGCATATTCAGGTTTCCGTGCATATTCAACAAGATAGGCGGGCATTGGGGCTTCTACGCGGCGATCAAAATTGTCCCGCCAGTAAACCCAGGGCCAACCATATTGCGCGCCGATCGGTACATTGGTGAGATAGTCCGGCACCAGATCAGAGCCGAGCATGTCGCGCTCGTTCACCGTGGTCCAAAGCTCACCGCTCCACGGGCTCCAGTCGAGGCCATTGGGGTTGCGCAAGCCGGTTGCAAAGGGTCGCTGGCGACCCGTTTCCAGATTGTATTCCCAGATCATGGCGCGGCCTTCCTCGACCTCCATGCCCTGCTCGCCGATATTCGATACTGATCCGACTGCGACATAAATGCGCGTGCCGTCCGGGTTCAGCGCAATGTTGCGCATCCAGTGCCCGCCGCCAGGCGGCAAGTCCATCAGCTTTGTCGCGGTTCCGGAAACAGTGTCGCTGCCAAGCTCGTATGGAAAAGAAACGAGCGCATCGTGATTGGCGACGAAGAGCGTACCATCGTTCCACGCCATACCCGAAGGCGAGGCAAGATCGTCCAGAATGACCTGCTGCGTTTCGGCAACCCCATCGCCGTCACTGTCACGCAGCAAAACGATCTGATCGGGCGATTCCCCTGCCGAGCCGGCTCGTTCGAAAAGAATGCCTGCAATGAAGGCCGTGATGCCGCCGCCATCATCCTCGCTTTTCGGTGCGCGGGTCAGGCTGACGAGAATGTCGCCATTGGGCAAGGCTTGCAGGACCCTGGGATGTTCAAGACCCTCGGCGAACCGTACCACTTCCAAACCCTCGGCTGCCACGGGCAATTGGCCCTCGGCCCAGCCGACCGGCTTGGCGATGTTAACCGTTGGGATGCTTTCGGGATTGGGCTCTTCCAATGTCGGATCAAGGCCCGAAACCTCCGCAACGCTGAGGTCAGCGGTGTCACCGCGGGTGACCAGAAAGATCGCCAGTGCAGCAATGAGGAGGAAGGCGACCAGGCCGATGAGGAATTTGCGGGTTTTGCTCATACCTCAATCGATAAGCGAGGTCGTGGCTGGCTGCAATGGGCTTGCCCCCCAGCAAAAGTGCATTACATCACGGGCCATGTTCGATTTTGCCCCGGATACTGGCCTCGCCACCCCAGAACGTTATCGCCAGATGCGTGATGCGGCGCTTGCGCTGACCGATGGCGAAAGCGACACCATTGCCAACATGGCCAATCTGGCAGCGCTGATGGCAGAATTTCTGCCCGATCTGAATTGGGCCGGATTTTATCGTGTTTCGGGCAGAGAATTGGTTCTTGGTCCTTTTATCGGGCGACCTGCCTGCATCAGAATTCCGGTCGGGCAAGGGGTGTGCGGCGCCGCAGCTGAAAGCGGCAAAACCCAGCTGGTTGAAGACGTGCACGCCTTTCCCGGACATATCGCCTGCGATGCAGCCAGCCGGTCAGAACTGGTGGTGCCGATCGTTCGGGATGGAGAGGTGATCGCAGTGATTGATCTCGACAGCCCGGTTCAAGCGCGCTTCACCCAAGAGGATGCCGCTGGGTTGGAAGCGCTGGCCACTGCCATTGCAGAGCGCGTGTAAATTCCCACGGCCCAGATCAGGATGCGCCTGCTTAGCAGCTAGCGTGCAGGCGGGCCGTAAGTCTGCAGGTTGAATTCGGAACGAACCAGGCTCGCCACTTCTGCCGGTGGGTCGGCGCCTGTCTCGTCTTTGGCCTCTGCTGTTATAAGCGGTTGAGCGGGCTTAATGGAAGGCGCGACAGCAGGATTTCCTACCAGTGCGTCAGCTGTATTGCTGGCGATGACCGGAGTATCAGACTTGAGTTTGATAACGCCGACGCGGACGATGTCCTCCTCGCTCGAGATGGTCAGACCGGGCGCGAGTTGCGCCGCCACTTGCAGTTTGCGCGCGTCTTCAGAGGCAATCTGCAAGCTGTATTGCCCATAAGGCACCCGCTCGAACAGGAAGAACCCATCATATTCCGACGTCGTGGTGGCGATTGCGTTACCGGCGGTGTCGATCAATTCCAGCGCGACACCGGCCTGCTCCAGGCCGTTTAGACCAAGGAGTGATCCCTCCACTTCACCCGACGCGGTGATGGCAAGCTCGATCCGAGCGGCAACACCAGGACGAGGGACCACAACCACACCTTTGGTTGATGGTGCGAGATAGGGATCGCTCAACGATGCCTCATCAATGCCGACCAGAACAGCGCGATAGGGGCGCAGATTTTCCAGAATTGCCTGGCCATCATCGCTGGTCACCGCGCCGCTGCTGCGGAAACCCGCCTCAACACCGACATCCTTGAGTACCTGCTCGCCTTCATTGAACCGGCCATCACCATTGTCATCTCGGAATACGGTAACCGCTGCCTGGCCCGTCCGCGCCAGCTTGCTTTCGGAGAAACGCACCCCGCCTCTGGCAGGATCGGGTCCAATACTGAAAGCGAGCGACAAATTGGCATTGACCGCGCCGTCGGTATCGATACCGGCATCGCCGCGCAGCGCGAAACTGTCAAACCGCCGCGAGAAACCCAACTGGAAGCGCGTATTGTTCGTTTCCGCCAGATATTGAACTTCTGCCGCGAGGCGAGAGCGATCGCCAATCCGGCGCTCGACACTGATTTCAGCCGAGTCGAAGCCGCTGTCTTCGCCAACCAGCTCGAAAGTGGCGTTTCCGCGAAGACGAAGTCCCTTGATCCGCGTACTCGCAAGCAAATTGAGGCGAGTCTGGCTCTGATCTGGCAGATCTTCGCCACCATTTTGCTCTTGATGTTCAAGCTGTGCCGACAAAGCGACCGGACCGGTGTTGAAGGAAGCCGTTGTTAAGAATTCGGTAACATCCGTGCCGTCGCGCAGCTGCGAACGCTGCACCGCAGCCTGCACCGGTACAGATACGCGGCCCAACCTAAGCGATGTGTCAAATTGCAGGCCAAACCGGTTGTCCAGATTGAATTCAACAAACTCGCTTCGGAAATTCCCGAATGTCCACAATGCATTAGCACCGATATTGATAGATCCAACCCGTCCCAACGCATTCAGTTCGGTTATAGCACCGGAACCAAATTCATGCGCAGCTGCCCACTCAAGCTGCATCGCTCCAAAGCTGCGCGTCAGCGCCCCCTCGATATAGCGACGGCGTTCTGCGCCGAAAAACAGGCTATGCACGCCCAGAGCTGCAGATGTGCGCTTATCGAGGCCGTGCTCAACGCCGAAGCCCCAGCGCAACTTCTGTGGGCCGAAATTTTCCGACCTGTCTATCTCTATCAGATCGCGCTGATCTTGCAGCAGCCCGGCCCAGTAATATGTCTGGCCAGGCTCGATATTGTTGAGGCCGACCGGATAATCGGCTCTCTCGCGCCGGATTTGCCCTTGGGGGCCGTACAAAATGACTTCCAGTTCGTTGCGGCCGTAAAACAGGTCCACATCGATGAATTCGTAGCGACCATTGCCATCGTCTTCCTGAAAACCGATCAATTGACCGTTCCGATACAGCTCTGCATCCCAACCGGCCGGCAAAACGCCGCGCAGAGTTGTGGTGGAGAAACGCGATGTGCGGCCAAGCGGTTGATTGGAGACGAATGCCCCGCGCCCAACGCCTGATTGACCGGTCAATTGTCCCGACAGTGTCTCTACGTCACCGACCGCAACCTGGGTGGCCTGGAGCGGCCCGAGCAGGTTCCCATCAGGATCGTAGCGATAGGCCCGCAGGCGCAGCGAATTGGGCTCCAGATCCTCGTTTGTGGCCAGGCGTGCAAAATAGCTCGCTCCCAGTGCCTCACCTGCGACATAGAGCTCAACTTGCGCAGAGGTTTCCCGGGTCAATCCCGAACCCGAGCGATATCCGGCATCAGCCACCACATCGACCGACGGTGTGCGCCAGGCTTTATATTCCATCTCGGCATGGGGAAACTTCGTTAAATCAAAGCTTTGCCTCTTGCGTCCAAGACGAGTAGCCCGATTGCGGCGCTCAATTGCCTGCATGAATGGCAATTCAACATCACTTTCAAGACGAACGACAGAATTGAACAGGTCAGGAGCAAAATCCACGCCGAACCACCGTGATAGCGCCTGACTGTCCACGCACCAGCCCTCTGGCGTATCGTAAATGTCGTCATTAACCGGTGCACGTCCTGTGTTCACGTTTTGTACCGTGTCAGAATCGCGATCAATCGTGATTTTCTGATCTTCCGCAAACAACCAGCCAGTTGCGCGGCGCGACTTCTTGTCGAGCCTGATCGGCAAATCGAGCGATTGCACCACATCGGCCAGGTCAAGACAAACCCCCCGGTCTGTGCGGTACCCACGGACGTCATATGTCAGCTTGTAATTCTTGATCACCAGCTGGAGGAAGAGAAAGTCATCCTCGTTGGCAACCCAGCCCTGACCTGGCTGCGTATTAGGAGTAAAGTCCGTTAAAACAGCAACATCCTGGGCGCTGACAGGTGCCGCTACGCCAAGCGTAGACGCACCAAAAGCCGCCGCGAAGGTCGCAGCAGCTCTCAGGCCAAGGTGTTGAATGGGTTTCACGATCTCTTCCGGGTTTCTCGTATCTCTGCAGCTTATCCGAGAACCGAATCGACGCTGGCCATCAGGCCACCGCCTGCCTCGGGCATGTCGCGATATTCAAACCGGAGCTGGCCCGTCAGGGCAGCCGCCTGTTCTGCTGTCAGTGGCAGGCGCACTTCCCGCTCTGTTACTTCGGGATAGACTGCAATCCCGCGAGCCATAACGATTGGATCGGCTACGCCAGGTTTGACCACCCGCACTTCGCCATAGGTTGAGCTATCGCCCTGACGTGACAGAGTCAGCCGCAGTTCCGGGCCGCGAGGACCTTCAACCAGACGCGGCTGATTGATTGCAACCTGAGATTCCAGGCGGCCGTGGCGCACGATAATCGGAATGCTGACTCCATAAACCGGTACAAGGCGAATGCTCACCCCCTCGGATACTGCTTCATCCTGTGCTGCGACTGGCCGAGCCTTTGGAATGGCTTTAAACGACATATGCACGCGATATTCGCCATCGGGCAGCTTTGCGTCTGGTCGAGCAGCAATACGCACGGCCTGCGGTTGACCCGGGGGCAAAGTGATCCGGCGCGGAGCATAGCGGATCATCTCGAGCGCGGCCCGCTCGTCCGCATTGACGGTGTTTTCATCCACTTCGACCAATTGGCCTGTGGCGTCCATCCGGCGCAGTTCCAGACCAATACGGTAGGTAGCTTCCTCGTTACCGACATTGCTGAGAATGACTTCGGTGCCACGGCGCCCATCCAGGATTACCCGCGTTGGAGCAATCAAGAGGTCGCCCTGGGCGACAGCCGGCGTTGGGACGGTAAAGGCACCCAAAAGAGCGATTACTGGGGCAAAACGCCGCAAGGCGCGTGTAAAGGCAAAATTCATGGTTCGACCCATCTCCACAGTGACGGAATGCTAACCAATCCTTTGGTGCACCCCAGGTAGTTCTGCAGAGTTTGGTAAGCGAACAAGGTTAAGAAGGTTTAAACCATGGCGCACATTAGGCGCTGAACAGCAAAAAGCCGCACCCCCGGTTTGGAGGCGCGGCCTTTTGACTTTTCCAATACCTGCATCAGTTGCAGGCGGTCGCTATCTTACTGATAATCCACCGAAACTTGGAAAGTGTTCGAATATACGCCAGCAGCTTGCGTGGCGGCAACGGTGATCGTACCGCCGACGGTGAACGATGCATCACCAGCAGCATCCGTGGTAACGGTTGCGTCGCTGGAAGTGATGGCAGTCAGCGGGATGCTGGTTGCCAGCGTGGCGTGGTTCAGGTTCACAGTACCGGTTGGAACGGTAACGGTTACAACGCGGCCACCCGATCCGGTCACATCAAAACCGGCAACCGTTGTGGTGCCCGAGCAGATGATGCCAGTGCCACAAGTGTCGGTGCCATCAGGAGCAAGCGTAAGCGAACCACCGGTTGCTGCAACCGTATCCACCAGGATGCCGCCGAAATCGAGTGGAACCGTGTCCCATGTCAGGGTCAGAGCGGTCAAAACTTCAGCCGTCGCAGTTGCAGTCGCGTCCTGTGCATGCGCAGCAGAGTTCATGCTAACGAGAGCGGCGAGTGCAACACCCGCGGCGCCGAAACGAATATTCTTTGTCATTATGCTGGTCCCTTCCAAGCGTAGTCTTCATTTTTTCTGTCGCGATTCGCAGAACCGAACGCGCCCCGGCAAAAGACGTGAATGCCTTTTCGCAAGACCCTATGTAGGACCACGAGGTTCAACCTTCGTTTTTGATTATGGTTAACGCAGAAGGGGTGTTTTCTTAACGCTTTTGTTGTGCTGCGGAGGCCCTTGACCCTGGACAAGGGCACATAACGCTCTCGAGGACGTGCTAAATATCGCCACCGGTCAGGCGCTGGCACACCAGATCCAGCTGGTCGAGCGTACGATAGCGGATTGTCACTGCACCCGAGCGCGGGTCTGCATCGGTCTTAATCCTGACGGTAAGGCCAAGAAATTCCTCAAGATGGGCCTGAACAGCAGCGATATCGGCGTCTTTGGTGGGGTCACGCGGCACTTTGGCCGATTTCACTTCCAGTTTTGCGCTAACATCACCATCCGTGGGACGGGCAAGCGTTTCAACGTCGCGGACCGAAAGCTGCTCTCGCACCGCCTGCTTGGCAAGTTTGATAGCATCATCATGGCCGATCAGCGCCCGCGCATGCCCCATGGACAACGCGCCCTCCTCAACCATGTCGAGCACGGCATCAGGCAAGTTGAGCAATCGCTGGAGGTTCGCGACGTGACTACGGGATTTTTCGACCATGCGCGCGATATCGGCCTGGGTAAGCCCTTCTTCTTCACTCAACCGGTGATAGGCACGTGCCTCCTCAATCGGATTGAGATCTTCGCGCTGGATATTCTCGATCAGCGCCAATGCCATGACTTCGCGGTCCGTCAATTCACGGACAAGCGCTGGAATTTCATGCAGTTGCGCTTTCTGCGCAGCCCGCCAGCGGCGTTCACCGGCCACCAGCTGATACCGTCCATTACCGCGCGCGCGGACAATAATCGGCTGAATCACGCCGCGACTAGCGATTGAACTCGCCAGTTCGGCCAGCGCGGCCTCGTCAAACCGTTTGCGCGGTTGTCCCGGTAGGGGAGTAATCGCCGCTATAGGCAGTTGTGCAAGACCTGTGGTCACATGGGCGTGGTCATCGGATCGCGAAGGGATGGAGACACCTTCCTCCAATCCGCCCGTCTTCCCTGCAGCCTGTACGAGCGGTTCTTCCCGCCGTGTCTCTCCCAAAAGGGCGCCCAAGCCTTTGCCAAGCTTCTTCTTTTTGTCCGCAGCACTGCGAGAGGGTCCAGTGAACTGGATGGGATCGCTCGGATCGCTCATGCTGCCTTCCTTTGTGGTGGAATGCGTCCAATCAACTCGCGAGCCAGGCTGATGTAGGCCCTGCTCCCCGGACAAGAATGGTCATAAACAAGCGCCGGCAATCCATGGCTGGGTGCCTCTGACAAGCGCACATTGCGCGGAATGACGGTCTCAAACACAAGATTGCCGAGACAATCGCGAACATCATCAGCAACCTGATCTGTCAAACGGTTGCGGCGGTCAAACATAGTAAGAGTAACTCCAACGATACCCAGATCAGGGTTAAACCGCTGTTGTATGCGCTCAACCGTCTGCAAAAGCTGGCTTAATCCCTCCAGCGCAAAGAATTCGCATTGCAGGGGCACCAGCAACGTATCTGCTGCACAAAGCGCGTTGAGCGTCAGCAAACCGAGCGAGGGCGGGCAATCAATAAAGCAGATGTCGTGCCCGTGGTGCTGACCCAGCGCCTTGCCCAGACGCGCTGTTCGCTGTTCGACGGAGACAAGCTCCACCTCGGCGCCGCTAAGATCGACCGTAGCTGGCACCAGGTCGAGACCAGGAATGCTTGTCGGAACAATCGCTTGCGACAAGGGTGTCTCGTCAACCAGCACGTCGTAGCTCGACAGGCCTCGCGCTTCAGCGCCGACACCCATGCCGGTCGAGGCGTTACCCTGAGGGTCAAGATCAATCAGCAGAGTGCGCCATCCGGTCGCCGCCATTGCAGTGGCAATATTGATGGCGGTCGTGGTTTTCCCCACCCCGCCCTTTTGATTGGCAATCGCAATAGTGATCATCAGATCAACTCCAGCTCTGGTTGGCGGTTGGGGCTCAACCTACAATGATGCCAGCATCGGGATCGGTCAATGACTGTTCCACGTGGAACAATTTTCTCCGCCTCGCCGGCAGCTCTTGCAATTCTTGCGCCGCAGACCGCCCTTTCGGCAATACGTAGGTGGTTCTCTCTGTGGAAAATGGTGCGGATAAGTTCAGCAGCTTGGGTAGAGGGGCAAAAGCCCGAGCAGAAATGATTAAGGCAGGAAACGGTGCAACCATCTCCAATCGCTTACCCTCAATCTCGCATTTGGATAGGCCCATCTCGTTTTTTGCCCGCTCCAGCCATTCCACCCTACGGCGTCGCGATTCCACAAGAATTACAGGCGTTTGGGGAAATATCGCTGAGATCACCAGACCTGGGAAGCCCGCACCTGTACCCAAATCCAACCAAGGGCCAGAAGGGGGCTCATTTGTTTCACGTGGAACAAATTTCAACAATTGAGCGCTGTCTGCAATATGCCGCTGCCACATGAATTGCTCAGACGGACGGGAAATGAGGTTTTGCCGCGAATTTTCATCAACAAGCAATTCGCACAGCAAATCAAGCCGCTTCATCCCATCATCATCGGTCAAATCGCCGACGAATCGCCGCGCGCTTGCTTCGTCATTGATCCTCATGCCGCTGCGGCGTGCCGTCGTTTGGCGTGAACGAGTAATGCCGACAGCGCAGCAGGGGTTATGCCGGCGATACGCCCGGCAGCTGCCAGATTGTGCGGTCGGGCAGCTGACAGGCGCTCAACCATTTCATTTGAAAGCCCCGGCACATCGGCGAAGGGGAAGTCATCACCCAGCAGCAAACGTTCCGAAGCCTTCAAATCACGCAGTTCCGATTCCTGCCGAGCCAAATAGGGCGCGTATGCTGCATCTTCCGCCATTTCATCAGCCAATTCACGATTGGTGGTGACACGATCCGACAGCCACGGGGCGAGCGCATCAATTGTTAGTCCATCGTGACGCAGCCATTCTGAAATGGACTTTTCCCCTCCGTCCCGACGGACAGGGAATCCATTATCGGCCAATTCCTTAGCTGCGACAGTTTGCGCAAATTCTTCGCTGATGCTTTTGCGGTGCTGGTCCCGATCTTCGAACCATTCGCGGCGCTCATGCCCGACGCAGCCAGCCGCAATTCCCAACGGTGTCAAGCGCGAAGACGCGTTGTTTGCACGCAGTCGCAAGCGGTACTCTGCCCGTGCTGTCAGCATTCTGTATGGCTCACTAACTCCCTGAAGTGTCAAATCATCGACCATGACCGCGATATAGGAGTTTGACCGATCCAGTGCCGGAGCCTGACGGCCGGTGATCTTCGCTGCTGCATGCAGTCCGGCAACCAGGCCCTGTGCGGCAGCTTCTTCATAACCAGTGGTGCCATTGATCTGCCCTGCACAATAAACGCCGGGAATGGCACGCAATTCCAGCGAATGGTCGAGTGCGCGCGGATCAATATGGTCATACTCAACAGCATAGCCTGGCACCTCCATCTTCACGTTCTCCAACCCCGGCATAGCCCGAAGCATGGTTTGCTGCACATCAACTGGCAGCGACGTGCTTATCCCGTTGGGATAGACAAAATGGGTGTCCAATCCCTCTGGCTCGAGAAAGACCTGATGTCCGTCGCGGTCACCAAAACGATGGATCTTGTCCTCGATCGACGGGCAATAGCGTGGCCCCATGGCGTCAATCGCTCCGCTAAATAGCGGAGAACGGTGTAAATTTGCCCGGATCGCGTCATGGGCACGCTCAGTAGTGCGAGTGATCGCGCAAAACACCTGCGGATTGGCGCGCTCGCGGTTTAATGGCGACATTGTCCAATGGTCGGCATCGCTGGGCTGTTCTTCGAGCGAAGCCCAATCGATCGTACGTCCATCCAGCCTTGGTGGCGTACCGGTCTTGAGCCGCGCCATCGGCAAATCAGCATCGCGGAGCTGTTGCGCCAGCCTCTGGGCCGAATTCTCGCCGATCCGGCCACCTTCGAACCGCTCTTCACCGCGGAACAGTGTTCCGCCAAGAAATGTACCGGTACAGATGATAACAGCTTCGGCAGACAAGCGACTGCCATCACTCAATTCGAGCCCCGTCACACGCCCACCTGCGAGAACAAGGGCAGCCGCCTCACCCTCGATACAATCGAGATTTTTTTGTTGTGAGACAATATTCTGCACGTAGGCCTTGAACCGTTTTCGATCCGCCTGCACGCGCGGTCCCCACACCGCACTACCCTTGCTTCGATTGAGCATGCGGTAATGAATTGCCCCTGCGTCAGCCGCTCGTCCGATCACACCATCGAGCGCATCTACCTCTCGCACCAAATGACCCTTGCCCAATCCACCAATTGCCGGATTGCAGCTCATCGCGCCGATTGCGGACAAATCAAAGCTGACCAATCCAACGCGCGCGCCCATTCGCGCTGCCGCACAGGCGGCTTCTACACCGGCGTGGCCACCGCCGATAACAAGGATGTCATAAGACTGCATGGCGCAAGCAAATAGTCGACCGATGCAATATGGTCAAAGGGCTTTCACCATCCTTACGCTGCCTGTAGCGATTGAGTAGATCGAGTGTTCCACGTGAAACATCCCTCTATTTGCCGATACAAAACCGTCCGAAAAGAGAATCCAGCATATCCTCGGTCGTGGCGCGTCCTGTCAGCCTGTCGAAACTCAATCTTGCCGCTCGCAGGCCTTCGGCAATCAAAAGTGGGTCTGAAAAGTGCACAGCCTCACCCAATGCCCCGCTCGCCTCGCCCAGTAAACCATGTTGGCGGCGGTTGAGCGCAGCTTCACCTGGCTTCGGCAGAGCATCACGAGCGTCCTCCACCAACAAACACTTCAATTCAGACACATTTTCACCCGTCAGGCCTGAAACTGCAATCAATGCATTCGGTTTGGACGCTCCCCCTTTGCCGTCTGCGTGAGATGAAACCTCCCACACGCCTTCCGGCCCTTCGCCCTCGGGACCGAGCCACAAAATGCAATCCGCCTGCAGCAATTGACTTCGCGCACGCTCTATCCCCGTCATTTCAATGGAATCGTCGCTTTGATCGCGCAGGCCAGCGGTATCAACAAAGGTAAAGGGTATTCCCGCGATCGCCACTGAACGCTCGATCACATCGCGCGTCGTTCCCGCCAGGGGAGAGGTTATTGCAGCCTCGCTATCCACCAAAGCATTGAAAAGGGTAGATTTCCCGGTGTTTGGGGGCCCTGCCAGAACCACGCGATAGCCCTCGCCCAGTTTTTCGGCCCGCGGCCGGTCCAGCCATTGACGCCATTCTGCCAGAAGTTGTCCGACGTCATCGGAAAATGTTATTGGCATTTCGGAAACATCGTCATCGTCAGAAAAATCAAGGACAGCCTCAACCTGGGCGGTCAATTGCAAAAGTCGCGCACGCCAACCCTCAATCGCGCGGGAAAATACCCCGCCAGCCATCGCCAAAGCCGCCCCGCGCTGTAGCTGTGTTTCTGCACTGAGAAGATCCGCCAATCCCTCGGACTCGGCCAAATCAATCCGCCCGTTGGCAAAACTGCGCCGGGTGAATTCCCCTGGAAGCGCTGCTCGCAAGCCCACCATAGCTCCAAGCGCCGTTTCGACAGCGGCAATTACAGCCCGTCCACCGTGACAGTGCAGTTCCGCCAGATCTTCGCCCGTTGCCGTATTGGGACCGGGAAACCAAAGAACCAACGCCTCGTCCAGCAATTCGCCGTCTACAGTCTTCAAACGCGCAAGACTTGCACTGCGAGCGGGAATGTCGCGTCCTGCCAGCGCCCGCAGTACCTCCCCTGCTTTCGGGCCACTGATCCGAATGATGCCAATCGCAGCGGGCGGCGCCCCGCTCGATAAAGCATAGATCGTCTCTGTCATGATCGCTTCTATCTCATATTTGGTGGTCAGAAGGCTGCTTCTGCGTCAATAATCCGACAAACGAGACAAAAACCCTCAATCGGCGGACTTCTTGGGTTTGCCGGCAGCTGCACCCGCCTTCATCCCGCCTTCGACAAAGCTTTGGAACAATTTCAGCCCGACCTGACCCATGGGCGCCAGTTGCTGGGCGTATTCCTGCAATTGATCGGGGTTGGTGACACCCTTCATCGCCTTGGCCATGGTGTCGACATAGATCGACTGCGCCTTCGAAACGTCGGGTAACCCCATGAATGTACGCGCTTCTTCAGGTGTGCAGTCAATTTCGATCTGGACCTTCATGGTGCCATTCCCTCCATAGGACCCTGTTAACCTGGGCCTGTTGTCTGAACAGGCGTGGCGCACTGGCCAATCCTGCCAGGGTTAGATAAGCCGGTTTTGGACGGAATACAAAGGAACCAGTGCCCTATGCCGTGGCGAACCATCATTCCTGTCGTGATCACCTCGATCACCGTGGCAGGAACCATCTGGCTGACTTGGCCACTAAACCTGATTCTGGCCCTTCTGGTCCCCGCAACCATCATCGCCTGGTGGGATTATCTTCAATCTGAACATACACTTAGGCGAAATTTTCCGCTAATTGCCCGGGTACGCTGGCTGGCAGAAGAATTGCGCCCCTTTGCGCAAAGTTATTTTGTCGAGGGTGATATGGAGGGCCGTCCCTTCACCCATCAGGAGCGCGCGCTTGTCTATGCAAGAGCCAAGGGTGATGTCGACGCACATCCGATGGGCACCGATTTCGATGTGTATTCGGATGAATACGAGTGGTTGAGCCACTCGGTTGCGCCTGATGACACCGCGCCGGAGACCTGGCGTAAACGGGTGGGAGCATCGACCTGCACCCAACCCTATGATGCAGCGATGCTGAATATTTCGGCGATGAGCTATGGATCATTGTCAGGCCGAGCCATCACAGCACTCAACACCGGCGCAAAGCTGGGTGATTTTGCGCATTGTACCGGCGAAGGCAGCGTCAGCCGGTTCCATCGCGAGCCTGGCGGAGACCTGATCTGGCAATTGGGCAGCGGCTATTTCGGGGCCCGGGCCAAAGATGGTTCGTTCGACCCAGAACAATTCAAGGATGTCGCTGGCCGCGATCAGGTCAAAATGATCGAGATAAAGCTCAGCCAGGGCGCCAAACCTGGTCACGGCGGTGTGTTGCCCGGCAGCAAAGTGACCAAGGAAATCGCCGAGGCGCGCGGTGTCCCCGAGGGCGAGACGGTCTACTCGCCAGCAGCACACACTGCCTTCAGCAATCCCATTCAGATGCTGGAATGGATCGCCCAATTGCGCGAGATGTCCGGCGGAAAACCTGTTGGCTTCAAATTGTGTGTCGGCAAACCGCATGAATTGCTCGCCATCATGAAAGCGATGCACAAAACCGGGCTGCATCCCGACTTCATCACTGTTGATGGCGCTGAAGGCGGCACTGGCGCTGCGCCTCTGGAATTGTCGAACAGTGTTGGCATGCCGCTGCGTGAGGGGCTCATCATGGTTCGCAATGCTCTGGTCGGTACGCGGTTCAAGGACCGGGTTGCCATTGCCGCATCGGGCAAAGTCCATTCAGGAGCAAAAATGGCCACAGCCTTCGCGCTGGGGGCGGATTGGTGCAATGCTGCGCGTCCCTTCATGTTCTCGCTCGGTTGTATCCTTGCGAAGCAGTGCCACACCGGAAATTGTCCCACCGGCATTGCGACCCAAGAGGAATGGCGCCAGCGTGGTCTGGTGATCGAGGAGAAAGCTGAGCGCGTGGCCCGCTATCACAAGCAAACACTGCATTCCTTGCGCGAGATAGTGGTGGCGATGGGTTTGAAGACCCCGTGGGACATCCAACCCTGCGACATGCGCGAGCGGGTTAATGGCGCGCGTTCTGACTCGATCGACAACATCTACAACTTCTTTGACGAAGGCGTTTTGCTGGACGATCCGGATTCCACCCGTCTTGCCGCCCATTGGCGCAGCGCAAGCGCAGAAACCTTCCGGCGGGTAGCATGAGCGCTGCACAAGGTTTGCAGAAGTGGCATGAAGTTATCGAGGGTGGGAGCGAGCCGGCAGCACTCTCAGCGATTATGCGCGAAGATGCAGTGTTCCACTCACCCGTAGTCCACACACCGCAAGCTGGCCGACCGATAGTTGTGGCTTATCTGTCAGCTGCAGGGGCAACTTTGGGCAATGACAGCTTTCAGTATTTACGCGAGATCGTCGACGGCAATCACGCCGTGCTCGAATTCCAGACCGAGATGGATGGCATTCAGGTCAATGGCATCGACATGATCACCTTTGACGACGATGGGTTGATTGCCGACTTCAAAGTGATGGTTCGCCCGCTAAAGGCGGTGAACAAGGTGTGGGAAATGATGGCCGCGCAATTGGAGCGGGCGAAGGGTTAGGCTTCTTGTTCTGACAAGAAATAGTCTGGTCTACCCTTTGGATCGATCGGCAATGAATAGACCGCAAATGGTATGTAGACGAGGGTGTAGAGTGGCGCTGCACCCCAAATAACGGCCGCTCCGAACAATGTTGTGTAAACAGACGCAACTACACCGACCAACCATTTTAACGCACGTGTGGGGCGAATATCCTTTCGGTCACTGTGCTCCACCCCGCACTGCCGCAATATGTCCGAGGCGGCTTCATAGTCAGCGCTAGCGACACACAATCGATGTCCACCTAATGCTAGAGAAATGTACTCTGTTGCAGCGTGAGCTTCCCCATCAAGGCTGACCAAGAGGCCATACCCTTGCAGCATTGACGCAATTTCAATCGCTTCAAAACGAGATACGAAAACAGCAATCAGGACCATCGAACCGTTTTCGCGTTTCATGGCCCTGATCTCTGATTATTGATTCATCGTTTCGAAGAAATCTTCGTTGGTCTTGGAATCCTTCATCTTGTCGAGCAGGAATTCCATCGAATCGATTGTGCCCATCTGCATCAGGATGCGGCGCAGCACCCACATCTTGGACAGTTTGTCCTTCTCGACCAGCAGCTCTTCCTTGCGCGTGCCGGACTTGCCCACATCCAGCGCCGGGAAGATACGCTTATCGGCGACCTTGCGATCGAGCACGATTTCCGAGTTGCCCGTGCCCTTGAACTCTTCAAAAATAACCTCGTCCATCCGGCTGCCGGTATCGATCAGCGCGGTTGCAATGATGGACAGTGAACCGCCTTCCTCGATGTTACGGGCCGCACCAAAGAAGCGCTTGGGCCGCTGCAGTGCGTTGGCATCGACACCACCGGTCAGAACCTTGCCCGAGCTGGGCACAACCGTGTTGTAGGCCCGGCCAAGGCGCGTGATGGAGTCGAGCAGGATGACAACATCCTTCTTGTGCTCCACCAGACGTTTGGCTTTTTCGATAACCATTTCAGCGACTTGCACGTGGCGCTGGGCTGGTTCGTCAAAGGTGGAGGAAATCACTTCACCCTTCACGCTGCGCTGCATGTCGGTGACTTCTTCCGGCCGTTCGTCGACCAGCAGGACCAGCAGGAACACTTCTGGATGGTTGTCTGTGATTGCCTTGGCAATGTTTTGTAGCAGGACGGTTTTACCCGTGCGTGGCGGCGCAACAATCAGCGCACGCTGTCCCTTGCCCTGCGGCGAAATGATGTCGATGACACGCGCGCTCTTGTCCTCGACCGTGGGGTCGAGCGTGTCGAGCGACAGTTTCTGTTCGGGATAAAGCGGTGTCAGATTGTCAAAGTTGGTCCGCATGCGAACCGCATCGGGTTCATCATAATTGACGCTGGTAAGGCTGGTCAGCGCAAAATACCGCTCGCCTTCCTGAGGTGCGCGGATTTCACCTTCCACGGTATCACCTGTGCGCAGACCCCATTTGCGAATCTGGTTGGGCGAGACATAAATATCATCCGGACCGGCAAGGTAGTTCGCCTCGGGGCTACGCAGAAAGCCGAAGCCGTCCTGAAGCACCTCGATCGTGCCGATCCCCATGATCTGTTCGGTATATTCTTCGTCATCGGCCAGCTCGCGCAGGATGCAGAACATCAGATCCTGGCGGCGCATGGTGGAAGCACCCTCGACACCCAATTCTTCGGCCATGCTGACCAGTTCGGCGGGAGGTTTTGCTTTGAGTTCTTTAAGATGCATTGAATTTATGTTCCGTCTTGGATTGGCCGGTCAGATCAGTGCCGCATCACAGATGGGGCTTGGGCTTGGAGAAAGCAGATTGGGTTGCACTGACTGGCAACCGCGAACCGGTGTTGAATTGAGCCGGAATTACGCCCGGCAAAGCGTGCCGTCAATCAGGATTCGCTCAAGCGAAGGATGAACCGGCTGAATCAGGAAGAATGCTATGCTTGGGAGTGTTCAAAACGGTCGGGCAATTGCCAGGATCACGATCAACACCGCGGCAAGGCCGGGCACTTCGTTCAAAAGACGCAGATTGCGGCCTTCCAAGGTCCGCTCACCCCGCGCCAGTTTCTTGGCATAGCCGGTCATCCACCCCTGATAGCCCGTCAGAGCCAGCACCAGCAGCAATTTGGCATGAAACCACCCCTCGGTATAGGCGGCGGTGTAATAGGCCAGAAACAGGCCCAGCAGCCAAACCACGATCATTGCCGGCGTGAGGATGATCTTGACCAGGCGCCGCTCGCGCTCAATCCACTTGGCATCTGCCTCGCTTCCCGGCGGCCCATCTTCTTGATGATAGACGAAAAAGCGCGGCAACATGAACAGGCCCGCCATCCAGAAAATCACGAAGATGATATGGCCTGCCTTGAGCCAGAGATAAGTCATCGCGAGAATTTCCTGCATGGTTTCGTTGATGTAGGCCGCGAGCCGTCAGATTGCACCCCTTGACCGCTGAAAAATGTGCAGTTGGCCATCAGGCTCCCCGAACGCGTGCGACCAGCTGCTCGACATGCTCGATCGGAGTGAATTGGCCAATGCCATGGCCCAGATTGAACACATGTGGACGCTCGGCAAAGGCACGCAGAATGTGATCAATTTGCGCATTCAGCGTCTCGCCCCCGGCCAACAGAAGCAGGGGATCAAGATTGCCCTGAACCGGCATGCCGTCGGGCAGGGCAGAATGCGCCCAGACCGGATCAACAGTTTCATCAAGACCCAGCGCATCCACCCCCGTCTCGCGAGCGTAGGCGGGCAATTTGGCTCCTGCACCCTTGGGAAATCCGATCACAGGCGTATCAGGATGGCTCTGCTTCACTGCAGCCGTGATCGCAGCATTGGGCGCGATAACCCAGCGTTCAAATTCAGCCGGTGCCAGTGATCCGGCCCAGCTGTCAAACAATTGCACCGCCTCGGCCCCGGCATCGATCTGACCGCGCAGATAGGTAATCGTCACAGCGGTGATCGCATCAATGATGGCCTGGAATCGCGACGGGTCCTGATAAGCAAGAGCGCGGGTATCGTGCTGATCCTTGCTCCCCTCGCCCGCCACCATATAGGTCGCAACGGTCCATGGACTGCCGGCAAAACCCAGCATGGTCACATCATCGCCAATCATCTGCGTGCACAGACGCACCGTTTCATACACCGCATCGAACCGGCTGAATTGCTCGGTAAAATCCTCCAGCTTTGCCTCGACCAGCCTGGGGGACAGGCGCGGACCTTCTCCTGCAAGAAATTTCAGGTGTTGACCCATGGCGTGGGGCACGATCAGAATATCGGAAAACAGGATTGCACCATCAAAACCGAACCGGCGCAAAGGTTGAACCGTCACCTCTGCCGCAGAGGGGCTGTCATAGACCAGATCGAGAAATCCGCCCTTCTCTGCCCGCAAGGCGCGATATTCGGGCAGATACCGCCCTGCCTGGCGCATCAACCACATGGGTGCCTTTTCACCCTTGGTTCCGCGCAATGTATCGAGAAGCAAACCAGGCATCGGTATGGTCCAATCAATATAATATATATATTTATAAGAGTTGTTGGTGTTTGTTGGCCCTGTGGATTTCGGGGACAAGCGGCCACTGCCCGATTTCTCCCGATTTGAGAAGGGATTTGCGCAAAGCGAATCGCGGGTCTGCTTGAGTCGAGCAAAACTTATCCCGCTTGTCCCCAGCCTGTCGACAACACCGGTTCGATGGTGACAAGACGCGGTGAACAGGACTCGTTCCGGGCATGGAATTCATCCCCGATCTTGTCGCCAGACCTGTCCCGTGGTTTATGCCCCTTGTTTCCACAAGCCGGATAGTGCCCAAAACCTCATGAACCGTCTGCATTTGCATCTAGTCTCGGACTCCACCGGCGAAACGCTGGAAATGATCGCCAAGGCGGCGCTTGCCCAGTTCGAAGATGCCAATGTCGTGCGCCATTTTTGGCCGATGGTGCGCTCGCGTCAACATCTCGACCGGATTGTCCCCGATCTGGCGGCAAGCCCGGGTTTGGTGCTGTTCACTTTGGTGAATGCTGAAACTCGCGCCCGGCTGGAAGAACACTGCCGCCAACTGGGTTTGCCTGCCGTGCCCGCTCTTGATGCCGTCACCGCTGCGCTGGAATCGCAATTGGGGCAAGAGGCGCATGGCCGGCCCGGCCGCCAGCATTTGATGGACGAGGCTTATTTCAAGCGGGTCGAGGCGATCCAGTTTACCATTGCCCATGATGACGGCATCGGATGGGAGAACTGGGAAGAGGCTGACATTGTTCTGGCGGGCGTTTCGCGCAGTTCGAAAACGCCGACCAGCATTTATCTGGCCAATCGCGGTTATAAGGTCGCCAATATCCCGCTGGTGGTGGAGAGCCCCCCACCCCAGGCGCTTTATGGTCTGCGTCATCCTCTGGTGGTCGGTCTGACTACCGCGCCTGAACGGCTGGTACAGATCCGCCGCAACCGCTTGCTTTCGCTGAACGAAGGCACCGAAACCTCTTATGTCGACAACGAAAGAGTGCGTAACGAGGTGCAGTTCGCGCGCAGGATGTTTGCCGACAATGGCTGGCCCGTGATTGATGTAACGCGCCGCTCGATCGAGGAGAGTGCGGCCGCGATTATTCGTCTGGTGCAGGAACGCAATCGGCAGGACAAACCGGTCGACGGAACGGCAAAACCAATATGAGCTCTGCCGCGCGGCCCCCTCATCTTATATTGGCGTCGAAATCTTCTTCGCGCCGGGCCATGCTTGATGCTGCGGGAGTTGCCTATCAGGCGATGCCTGCTGATCTGGACGAGCGTGCAGTTGAAGAGAGTCTCGACGGATGCAGTGCTGCGCAAGTGGCTGAAGCGCTTGCCGCTGCCAAGGCGCAGGCAGTCGCAGCTGAACATCGCGATAGCCTGGTCCTTGGCAGCGATTCCCTGGTGGTGGTTGATGGCAAACGCTTCGACAAGCCAGCCAGCAGGGACAATGCAGCTGAGCATTTGCGCCTTTTTTCCGGGCGGGTGATGGAATTGCACAGCGCTGCAGCGCTGGTTCGCAACGATACATGCGAATGGAGCGAAGCCTCGCTGGCGCGCTTGCATGTCCGTGATCTGAGCGAAGAATTCATCGAACACTATCTCGATCAGGAATGGCCCGAGGTTGGTTTTTGTGTCGGGGTGTTCCGGATCGAGGCGCTGGGCGTGCAATTGTTCGAAAGTATCGAGGGTGATCAATTCACTGTCCTCGGCATGCCACTGCTCGGCGTTCTGGGCGCTTTGCGTGATCTGGATGTGATGCCATCATGAACGCTTCGTCAGATACCAACCGGCCCTATGCCGAAGTGATCGGTGATCCGATTGCCCATTCGAAAAGTCCGGTCATTCACGGTTTCTGGCTTGATGCGCTGGAAATTGATGCCGACTACCGCGCGCACCACGTCACCGCAGACGGGCTGAACGATTACATCGCGCAGCGCCGCACCGACCACCATTGGCGTGGGTGCAATGTCACCATGCCGCACAAGCGCGCAGTGATGGATCTGTGCGACCGGCTTGATCCTCTCGCTCGCCGTGTATCGGCGGTCAACACAGTCGTGCGCGAAGCTGATGGTTCTCTCTCCGGCTATAACACCGATGTTGGCGGATTTCTTGAACCCTTGCGGGATCATCTGGAGGCGCAGCATCTGTTTCGCATGGCCCGCGTGCTTGGTACTGGCGGTGCAGCGCGCGCAATCGTTGCCGGGCTGACCGAGCACGGATTTCTCGTGGTGCTGGCCGGACGAAACACGCAGAAGGCCCAGGCCTTGATAGAAGATGTCGCGACGGGCAGCGATCACCATGTGGTCGACATCGGCCATTTTGCCGATTCCACCAATTTCGCCTTCGATGACCGTGAGGGCTGCCTTGATCTGGTGGTCAACGCCAGTCCGCTCGGCATGCGCGGCCAGGGTGAACTCGCCTTTGACTGGAGCCACGCCCCACCCGGTGCGATTGCCTATGACATCGTCACAGATCCGCTTGATACGCCCTTTCTCCAGCGCGCCCGCGAGATGGGCCATGCAACTTGTGATGGTTATGCCATGCTGATTGGTCAGGCGGATCAGGCGTTCGAGCTGTTTTTTGGTCAGAAACCACCGCGTGACAGGGATACGGATTTGAGGGCGTTGTTACCGTCATGATCGAGCAAACTGACCACAAACCGCTCATCATCGGGCTGACTGGGTCGATCGGCATGGGAAAATCGACCGTCGCCTCCATGTTTCAGGACGCAGGCGTGCCGGTGTTCGACGCCGATGCTGAAGTGCGCGCGATGCAGGGGCCTGATGGCGCGCTTGTGTCGGCAATCGAGAAAGCCTTTCCCGGCTCGACTGGGCCCGATGGTGTCTTGCGGGAAAAGTTGGGAAGTCAGGTGTTCGGCGACAAAGCTGCCCTCGCCCGGCTGGAGGCGATCGTCCACCCCGCGGTTGGTGCTCGCCGCTCGCAATTCCTGGAAGAAAACCGTGATGCTGCGATGATGGTGTTCGATATTCCGCTGTTGTTCGAAGGCAAAGGCCATACGCAGGTTGATAAAATTGTTGTCGTTTCCGCACCCGCAGCGGTGCAGCGTGAACGCGTTTTGGCCCGTGAGGGAATGACCGCTGAAAAATTCGCGCATATCCTGTCGCTGCAGACACCCGATGCCGAAAAGCGTTCGCGAGCAGATCATGTGATCGATACCGGCACAAGCCTTGAGGAAACGCGCGCGGAGGTCCGCAAGCTGATTTCCACTCTGCCCGGCTCTGCGCAAAAATAGGCACAAAGCAGGGCTTGCCTCTGCGCAAACTTGGTCCGATAGTACGGCCAATGCGTGAAATCGTTTTTGATACCGAAACCACTGGCCTTGACCCCAAGACGGGGGACAGGATGGTGGAAATAGGTTGCGTCGAAATGGTCAACCGGGTCGCCACAGGCAACACCTATCACGCCTATTACAACCCGGAACGCGATATGCCTGCCGGTGCCGAGGCGGTGCATGGGCTGTCGATTTCCTTTTTGTCGGACAAACCGCTGTTTTCGCGCACCGTTGATGAATTGCTGGAATTTCTGGGCGATGCGCCGCTGGTGGCGCACAATGCCGGGTTCGACTTCGGCTTTCTCAATAACGAGCTGAACCTGATCGGGCGTCAGCCAATCTCGCTTGAACGGATGGTCGACACCGTTGCCTTGGCGCGCAAACGTCACCCAGGCGCCAAATTGTCGCTCGATGCCTTGTGCAGCCGCTATGGGATTGATCGCAGCCACCGGGTGAAACACGGCGCGCTGCTTGATGCGGAATTGCTCGCCCAGGTCTATGTCGAACTCACCGGAGGCCGACAGATCGGTTTGGGTTTGGGCGCGCAAGACAGCGATTTTGCCGCAGGAAGCGCTCCAAATGGCGCCGCTTCAAAAGGCAACACAGGGGGTGAAAAGGTTTTTGGTCGGGCCAGCGGTGAACGGCGCGAGCCGCGCCCCCATCAACCCACCGCCGAAGAGCTGGAAAGGCACCGCGTGTTTCTGGAGGAGATCAAGGATCCCCTTTGGGCCGGATGAACATTAACACCTGCCGTGCGTTAGAATAAAAAAGGAGAAGCGGTCATCATGGATATTCGCGTTTCGGGACACCAGATGGATACGGGCAGTGCGCTGCAGGAACATGTTGAAGACCGCTTGGGCGGGATCGTCGACAAATATTTCGACCGGGCGATTTCCTCTCATGTGACCTTTGGCAAGGCCCCGGCAGGTGCCTTCCGATGCGATATCGTGACCCATGTGATGCAGGGTCTGATTCTCAAATCCCAGGCCGAAGCGCATGATGCTCATACGGCGCTGGATGCTGCCTCAGCCAAGATCGACACGCAGTTGCGCCGCTACAAGCGCCGCCTCAACGACCATCATCTGCAGATGGCCCATGCGCAAAAGGAAGAAGAGGCGGCCTATGTCATTTTCGCTGCGGAAGAGCCCGAGGAAGAGGTCACTTCGGACGCGCCACCCATTATTGCAGAGACCACGACATTGATTCCGGAAAGCTCGGTCGCTGATGCTGTCATGATGCTGGATTTGCGCGATACGCCAGCCCTGTTTTTCAAAAATGCTGGCACCGGACGCCATAATATGGTTTATCGCCGCTCCGATGGATCGATCGGTTGGGTCGAACCAAGCTAGAGGCGCATTGCTGCGGGATTGAATTCCCCTTTGCGCGCTTCCTCTACCACAGGGCAAACCTTTGCCGCTGGCGCGGAGCAGAGGGTTTTGCGTGGTGGAGTGAATGATAAATTTTTAGGTACAGAGTTCTTCCAAGATGAATGTAAATTTTAAAATGCTTCCCGAAGCGGTGGTCTGTGTGCGCCCTTCAACAAAGCAGGAAACTCTTGAATGTGTCGCCCGAACCTTTGCTGATGTCTATGGCATCGATCAACATGAGGTGCTGGAAGGGCTTGAAGAGCGTGAGCATTTGGGATCGACCGGCTTTGGACGCGGCATTGCCATCCCCCACGCGCGATCACGTCAGATTCGCCGCCCAACCAGTGTGTTGTTGAGACTGGAAAGCCCGGTGGACTTCAATGCCGCCGACCGGATGCCGGTAGATATTGTTTTTGGCCTGCTTTCACCCGAAAACGCTGGCGCGACCCACCTTCACGCCCTTGCTGCGATTTCCCGGATAGCCCGTGATGAAGCTACCCACGAAGCGATGAGCGCAACTTCGGATCCCGAAGCGCTGTTTTCATTGCTCAACAATCATCTCGAAGTCGATGCCGCCTGAATCGGTGCCAATGCCGGGTGCCGAGCAGCATTATCGCTCGCTCGAGCGGCTCTACGCCTCTGCTCCGATCAATCAGAAATTCCAGTCCCAACTGGCGATCGAGGGTGAAGGCCGCTCGCGCCTTACCTTTACGATTGATCAGGCGTCCTATCACGCTGCGGGCGCGGCGCATGGCACGATTTACTTCAAAATGCTCGACGATGCGGCCTTTTATGCGGCCAATACGCTAGCAACCGACCGGTTTCTGCTTACCACCAGCTTCAACCTGCACTTCACCAAACCGGTGCGCGAAGGAAAGGTGGTAGCCGAAGGGCGCTGGATCAGCGGCAAGCGCCGCGTGTTTGTCGCAGAGAGCCGCCTGGTCGATGAAGAAGGCGATGAAATCGGCCGCGGGACAGGGACCTTCATGCGCTCGCGCATCGCTCTATCCAGTCTCGACGGTTATGCCGGGGCCGGTTCCTGATATGGATGACGCGCGTCTGCCCGCCCATCTGGAAGCGGCTGGACTGATCCGCGCGGTCCAATCGGCAGGTGGGTTCGCCACCGTTTTGGCGAAGGGCGAAAAAGACGCCGGAACCATCCTTGTATTAACCACGTATCGTGGCGGAAATGCAGTACTTTTCGAAAGAATGCCGCAGCTCGACGGGTCGCGACCCTATATTGCTGCAAAGCGGGAAAATTCTGAAAACAAACAAGAATTTTTCGAGTATCTGGAAAAACGACGCCGACAGGACCCGGATATCTGGCTAATTGAACTGGACGTCGCGAATGCGGAACAGTTCATCGCATCCCGGGAACCTTAACTTGACCTCGTGACCATTCCGGCTAGACGCGCGCCAACTTCCAGACGCGCAGGCGGCCCGATCCGATAATTCAGTCATCGGGTTAGCACGCAGACGGGGGGCGGCCGGCAGGCCTTGTTTCAGGACCCATAAAACCAAACGCATATTGCTTCAGGTCCATGCCTGCGTCTGAGCTCGTTCACCGCACAAAGTGACGATATTAATGAGTCGAAAGACCCACACCATCAGCGCTGCAGCCATTGCAGCGACATTAGGATTGACCTTTGGCAGCGCCGAAATTTCGGGCGCTGTGGCACAGGATTCCGAAATCTCTTCTACCTTTGCCGCTCCGGTAGAAGATGAAAGCACCCAACCGGTGTTTGTTTCCGAAGAAATCGTCCAGCCGCTGGCTGTGACAGATAGGGAAGCCGATGACACGGATACAGCAGCCGCAGTAAAGCCAGCTGCTGCATCATTGCGCGAGCTCGTTGCGATCACCGACAAGGATTACAGCCTGTCAGAGGAAATGCAGTGCCTGGCCGGGGCCGTCTATTTCGAATCGCGCGGTGAACCGCTCGCAGGCCAGCTGGCTGTTGCGCAAGTGGTCATCAATCGGGCCGATTCCTCGCGTTTCCCGTCAAGTTATTGCGGTGTGGTCTATCAGCGCGCGCAGTTTTCTTTTGTGAAGAACGGCAATATGCCGCGCATCCGCACCGGGTCCGCCGCGTGGCAGCGGGCCAAAGCGATCGCACGCATCGCTCATGAAGGGCATTGGGACAGCGAAGCGCAAGATTCGCTCTACTTCCATGCCAATTATGTGAACCCCAGCTGGAGCCGCAAGAAAACGCGGATGGCCAGGATCAACACCCACATCTTCTATCGCTGAGCCGCTGGCCTAGCTGTCAAAAATCAGCCCCTCGCCTGCAACGGCGGGGGGTTTTTGTATGGGAAACGGGTTTGATGAGCGCTCGGATACGCGCTCAATCGTCAAGGGCGCACCATACGGGTGCGTGGTCGCTTGCCTTCTCGCGGCCGCGGTGGTCCCGATCAACCCCGACAGCGGTCAGCCGGTCGGCCAGCTCGGGGGTCAGCAACAGGTGATCGATCCGGAAACCGTGATCGCGCTGCCAGGCGCCGCGTTGATAATCCCAATAGGTCCACACGCCGCCACGCGGGTTGAGTGTCCTGACCGCATCGGTCCAGCCGTCGGCAAGCAAGCGACTGTAGGCGGCGCGCGATTCGGGTTGCATCAGGGCGTCGTCAGCCATCGATTTGGTTGACCAGACATCGTCATCATGGGGAATGACGTTGTAATCGCCCACCACCGCGCAGGGCACCTCCTCGGCCCAGATGGCAGCCATGCGCTCTCGCAGCTTCGCCATCCAGGCAATCTTGTAGTCGAATTTGGGGCCCGGCAGCGGATTGCCGTTGGGAAGGTAAATACACACAACGCGCACGCCATTGACGTCCGCCTCAAGATAGCGGGCTTGCTCGTCAGTGTTCTCGCCAGGTCCTGGAACCCCCAGGCCGCGCTGTATTTCCGTCGGCCCATCGGGGCAGGCCTGTTTGTCGACCAGAATAGCAACGCCATTGAAGCTTTTTTGCCCGTGCCAGATCGCGGTATAGCCGATGTCTTCAAACTCGTTTGCCGGGAAACCATCGTCTTGCGACTTGATTTCCTGCAGACAGGCGACAGTCGGCCGCGTTTCCTCCAGCCATTCCTTGAGCCGGGGCAGCCGTGCCTTGATACCGTTGATGTTGAATGTCGCGATTTTCATGACAGCCTTACTGCATGAAACCGGTCGCCGGGTCTAATCTAAATCCCGAAGCTGGAACCGCAGCCGCATCCAGCAGCAGCATTGGGGTTTTCGACCTGGAATGCAGCCCCGCCCAGTGACTCGACAAAATCGACCACGCTGCCACCGACCAGATCAAGGCTGGTCGAATCCACCACCAGCTGAACGCCATCAGTTTCGCTTACCAGATCGTCTGTTTCTGGGCCGTCGGACAGGTCAAACTTGTACTGAAAGCCGGAACAACCGCCGCCTTCAACCGAAAGGCGCAAAATGGCTGGCCGGGACTGCTTTTGTGCAATCCAGGCAACGCGTTTCGCCGCAGAAGGGGTCAGTGTCATAGTGGCCATGGGTCTAATCTAGGCATTCAGCGCTGCTTCGACAAGCTTCGCAGGCTTGGGTTTTGATATCGAGCGACACGAATCAGGCCGTCTGGATATAGGTCCGGATCGCTTCTGCTTCACGCTCCACTTCGTCGATCCGGGTCTTCACCAGGTCTCCGATCGATATAAAGGCAATCAGCGCCCCGTCGTGAATGACCGGAAGGTGACGAATGCGGCGGCGGGTCATCAGGCCCAGCGCTTCATCGACACGGGTTTCCGGCTGCACTGTAATGGGCGTGTCGGTCATGATGTCCGCCACACTGCGAGACAGGCACAGATCACCTTCCTCGGCCAAGCGATAAAGGACGTCACGTTCAGAAAATATCCCTGCAATCATGCCGTCGCGCATCACGGGAACAGCACCAATCCGCTTGCTGGCCAGCAACTTCACCGCATCGACCACGCGCGTATTGACGTCGCAAGTGATGATATCGGACGCGCTGCGTCCGGCGATGATTTGAGATATTTCCATGAGCACCCTCCATTTCTAAGTGCAAATAATGCCATCAATGCTGCAAAAATGCGAATCGAGATCGGTGAATCAGTGGTTGCAACTGGCAACGCAGGTGCGCATGGACCTGTGATGGTTGGAAAAAGCCCTCTCGATGACCCTGAAAACGCCGCTTATGCCTGGGCGCGCTATCGCCGGCTGATGCGGTTCATGATGGGCGTAACGGTTGGCGTGGTCATTATCGCGTTGACCCTGCTCTTCGTGCGCGAAGGCGCCGTATCGGTGCATTTTTACATTGCCGTTGCGCTGGGCATCGGTTTTTCGATGCTTTTGATGAGCGCGCTGATGGGGTTGGTTTTTCTGTCAAACGGGACCGGCCATGATGCTGCCGTCGACAACAATCTGCCCAGCAATGAGGACGATTAAAGCCTTGCCATCACATTGATTTCAAACGGAATTCGTCCACCGGCTCGCCGCCGATCAAGTGTTCCTGAATGATCCGTTCGAGCACATCCGGGGTGCAGGAATGATACCAGACCCGGTCTGGCAGCACGAGTGCGATAGGTCCGCATGCGCAGATCTGCAGACAATCAGCCTTGCTGCGCTGCATTCCGCCGCAGACATTGTGTTCTCCATCGCGCCGCTGAGGACCGGTCAGGCCCAATTGCTTCATGCGGGCCTTGAGAAATTTCCATGAGAGTGCGCCCTGCTCTTTCGAACAGCATTTCTGCTTTTCGCTAAGCGCACACAGGAAAATGTGACGCTGAACCTGTTCGCCGCCAATGGTGGCAAGCGCGGTCTGCGCGGCACGCAAAGTGTTGGAATCACTCATGAAGAATTATCGGCGCAGGGATCAGGTGTGTGCGGAGGGGAGCAGATGGCAGCGCTCTAGCGCTTCTTGCCTGCGATCCGGGCGATTTCATCCTGCACCATCTTTTCGACCATGCCGGGCAGGTTCTTGTCCATCCATTCGGCCAGCATAGGCCGCAGCATTTCGCGGACCAACCCTTCGAGCGAAGTTTCTCCCGAACGGACAATCTGCGGCTGGGCTCCGGGCTGCGCCAGCATGGCCAGCGCGGCAAAATTGTCCCGCATCGAACTGCGCACGGCTTCCGTGGTCAGCGGTTGTTCGGGTTCTTCATCTTCGAACTCTGTATCCAGATGACCATCGTGCTCGTCCTCGGCAAATTCTTCTGCGTAGTCCATTTCTGCCAGATCGAGCACTTCTTCGGCATCGCTGAGATCGGGCATGGAGTTATCGACGGAGGTGGGCTGCTTTTCGCTGTCTTCAAATTCGGCCAGCCGGCGCCTGCGATCATCAAGAGCGCCTTCGCGATTGTCGCGCGCAATGACTTTCTTGATCGATTCGAGAATTTCCTCGACCGATGCCTCATTGCTGTGCGCCATTAAAACAGTCCCTCGAATCGCAGTCAGTTGTGCGCTGAATGTGCCAGCATCGCTGGCAAGGTCAATCGTCTGTGCCGGGAATTGTGATGCCGTCTATCGTAACGGTCGCGTCAGCGGCTGGCACATCGACCGTGCTGGGCGCAGTGGCAGAAGGTTCGGGATCGCGATCCCAATCCCATATCTTGCCCTTTACCCGTTCGTAATTGAACTGGGGATCATACAGCACACCGCCGGTATCGAGATTGAGATCGCGCGCTTCGGCACGCCCCATCACCGCCAGCAAGGTAAAGCCAGCCACATAGGCATTGCGCCGGGCAGTGACCAATTGTGCCCGCGCCACCAGCAATTCCTGTTCAGCGTTGAGAACATCAAGGATCGTGCGGTTTCCGATCGAGTTTTCTGCCCTCACACCTTCCAGACTAAGAGTGGCAGCCGCAACCGCAGCCTGCGAGCTTTCGATAACGGCATTGGAGGCCTGCCAGCTGGCATAGGATGACCGGACATTGTCGATCACCAGCCGCTGTGTCGCGATGACATTTTCCAGGGCAGCATTCTCGCGGGCATAGGCCTGACGTTGGCGGGCGGCTGGCTCGCCGCCCTGAAAGATCGGAATGGTGATCTGGACACCGACATTGGCGGTGCGTTCTGACTGGGTGAAATTGGAGGAAACCGGCCCGCCCAGCGTACCGAAAAAGTCGGTATAATCGTAATTTCCGAAAGCGCCGATTGTTGGCAGGCGGCCGGCACCAGCCACTTCGCTGTCAAAACCAGCCGCTTCGGCCCGTTCCTTTGCGGCGATCAGATCAGGATTGTTTTCGAGCGCAATAACCACCGATTCGCCCACACTTTCAGGGAGACCGGGCAGGGGTGGGGGCGCCTGCAAGTTGGTTGGGGCATCGCCAACCAAGCGAATATAATCTTCACGCGCGTTGATCAGTTCGGCCCGCGCATTTTGCAGATCGCTGACTGCAAGTGCCCGGCGCGATTCCGATTGCGCGATGTCAGTGCGGGTTAGATCGCCAATTTCAAACCGGTCGCGAGTCGCCTCCAGATTGACCTGCAGGACATTGACCTGATTCTGGGACAAGGCCACCAGCCCCTCTGCCCGCAAAACATCCATATAGGCGGCAACGACCTGGGCAAAAATGCTGCTTTCCGTGCCGCGCAGCCCAGCTTGGCCCGCAGCAACCCGTTCCTTGGCCGCCTTGATCGAATTCTTAACCGCGCCTCCGGCGTAGAGTGGGACGGTCAGATCCGGGCCCACGACCAGAGTGCGCTCCGGAGCGGTAAAGCTGTTCGGCGAACGTTTGAGAAATTCAATCTGCGTGGCCCCCACGCTGAGATCGGGCAGGGCATTGGACCGTGCAATCGGCACGTCTTCATCGGTTGCGCGCTGTTCAGCGCGAGCGGCCTGCAAAGACGGATTGGTCAGATAGGCTTTGGCCAGCGCTTCGCGCAGAGTGTCGGCCTGTGCGGGCGTATGGGCCAGCACTGCCAAAGAGCAGAGCAACGCAACGCCACCCTTCCAGGCGGTCATGTCTTTTGGCCCGACCACTCGCCCGATCCCCGGCCCAGTGCCTAGCATCGTTAGAAGCTCCATTCCTTGGGCCGGTCAAACATGGCCAGAACGGGAATGCCCACTTCGGCGAACGGTTGCAGAGCAACCTTGCCAGCGATTTTGCGGCCTGAAGCCAGCCTGGTGACACCGCGCTCTACCAACCCAGTCACGATGCGCCCGTTGTCTTCCAGCGCCTTTTCCAGACGAGGAGACAATTGCTCGACCGCGCCATCAACAAGAATCAGCGAATAGCTTTTTCGACCACTGCCTTTGCTGGCGGCATCGTCTGCCGACAGCGTATCAAGGTTGGCAACCAGAGGGCGGAGCAATGCGCCAAGATAAGCCGAGCCGTTTTCAACCACCAGAACATTGTCCTGGGATGTCGGGGCGGCCTGCGCCAGCATCTTGCCGTGCACCACGGGGGAGGGCAGGAAACGCCCGTCGCCCAAGGGAATCGCTCGATCCATATAAGCCAGTGGCCGGGCCTTTTCAGGCACGAATTCCTCGCGCGGCACAGCGTTCATCCGCGACAGCACAAAGGCATCGTTCACGCCGCTGGTGCGCAGCTGGCTGTCGATCATGGCCTTGCGGGCCTTTGTCATATCACTTGGTGTCATCATATCTCTTCTTACTGTATCACACGGATAACACAGTTGGTCAATTCTTCCCACTAAACGCTGCCAGCCGGAACGCCAAGTGCTTTGACGCTAAGCCGCACACATGCTTAGGGGTTTTGTAATTAGACCGACAGGAGCTTCCCTTCGATGAGCGACATGACCTTAATCCGCGAAGATGATCTGATCGAGACCGTGGCCGATGCGCTGCAATACATATCCTACTATCATCCGTTGGATTACATCACGGCTCTCGGCAAGGCCTATGAGGCGGAACAAGGCCCTGCAGCCAAGGATGCCATCGCGCAAATCCTGACCAACAGCCGCATGTGTGCAGAGGGGCATCGTCCGATCTGCCAGGATACGGGCATCGTCAATGTGTTCGTCAAATGGGGGCAGGATTGCCGGCTGGAATCCAAACGCAGCCTGCAGGACATTGTCGATGACGGTGTGCGCAAGGCTTACAACCACCCCGAAAACAAACTGCGCGCCTCCATCCTTGCCGACCCTGCCTTCACCCGCCGCAACACGCGCGATAACACACCTTGCGTTCTCTCGGTCGAAATGGTGCCGGGCAATACAGTGGAGATCGATGTTGCCGCCAAGGGTGGCGGCAGTGAAAACAAATCCAAGTTCAAGATGATGAACCCGTCGGACAACATCATCGAATGGGTGCTCGAACAAATTCCGTCGATGGGGGCAGGGTGGTGTCCGCCGGGCATGCTCGGGATTGGTATTGGCGGAACGGCTGAACATTGCATGCGGCTGGCAAAACAAAGCCTGATGGAACCGATCGATATGGCGCAGCTGAAACAGCGTGGCGCTCAAAACGATCTGGAGCAGTTGCGGATCGACATCTTTGACGCCGTTAATGCACAAGGTGTCGGTGCGCAGGGATTAGGCGGACTGTCGACCATTCTGGACGTCAAAATCCACGATTGGCCCTGCCACGCCGCCGGCAAACCGGTGGCGATGATCCCCAATTGCGCGGCGACCCGTCACGCCCATGTCACCATGGATGGATCAGGCCCCGCCTATATCGATCCGCCTGACCTCAGCCAGTGGCCCGATGTACAATGGCAGCCGTCAGCCGAAGCAAAGCGGGTCAATCTTGATGAATTGACGCCCGAGATTGTGGCGAGCTGGAAGGCGGGCGATCGCCTTCTGCTCAACGGTGCCATGCTGACTGGGCGCGATGCCGCGCACAAACGCATTCATGACATGTTGCAGCGGGGCGAGGAACTGCCGGTCGAGTTCAAGAATCGGGCGATCTATTATGTTGGTCCGGTTGACCCGGTGATGGGTGAAGTGGTGGGGCCCGCCGGTCCGACCACCGCCACTCGAATGGACAAATTTACCGAAATGATGCTCGATCTTGGCCTGCTTGCCATGATCGGCAAGGCGGAACGCGGGGCTGATGCGGTGGATGTGATCAGCCGGTTCAAAGTGTCTTATCTGATGGCAGTGGGCGGTGCAGCCTATCTTGTCAGCCGTGCGATCAAGGAGGCAAAAGTTGTTGCTTTTGAAGATCTTGGCATGGAAGCGATCTATGAATTCACAGTTCAGGATATGCCGGTGACGGTGGCCGTCGACAGCACGGGCGAGAATGTTCACAAAACCTCGCCCGCCCTTTGGAAAGACCGGATTGCCAAGGAAAACCTGCTGGAAGGCACCTGACGGGCGGCAGATACGCTGCGACAGGCATTCGATGAACTGCCAACCGGCGCCGACGACCGATTGGCCACGCGGAGCTGCGCGGTCTATTGCGAGTGGCAATGAAGCCGCTTGAAACCCACGAAACGCCGGGCGTGCCCTTTCGCGCCGTCCTGCTGTCGGTCGCTGGATTGTGGCTGACCTATTTTGTCATCGCCACATTGCGGTGGGAAATCATCTCTGCCCAGAACGCAGTGCAGATGATGCAATTGCGTGCCATCGTGACCGTTGCGGGCATGGCGGTTACCCTGGTCCTGTGGTCGATCATCCGCCTGTTCGATGCACGCTCGATCTGGGTCAAGGCGCTTGCAGCCTTGATAGTCGCCATGCCGGTTTCGGTCCTGCTTGCGCATATCAATGACTATGTTTTTTCCGAGATGAACGCCTATTTCATGGCCGAGGCCGAGCAAGTCTTTCCTGACACGTCGGGCAATATCTTTGTCGACACGCGAACTGGGCCTGACTCAACGGGTGATGATCGCGGCACAGTTGGTTCAGTCAAGATCCCTCCTCCACCGCCGGGGGCAGACGCGAAATCCAAAATGGGCGGCGTGTTCGGCTATCTGCGCCCTTTGAGCGAGCTTGCCTTCAGCCGTTATTTCATGCTGCTCGCCTGGGCCTCGCTCTATTTCTCACTGCTGGCGATCTCGCAGGCGCGGCTGGCAGAGCGGCGTGAGCAGCGGTTTCGCAGTGCGGCCAAGGCGGCAGAATTGCGCAGCCTGCGCTATCAGGTTAACCCGCATTTCCTGTTTAACGCGCTCAATTCGCTGTCCGCATTGGTGATGACGGGCAAGGCCAGCCGGGCAGAGGCCATGATCCAGACCCTGTCAAACTTCTATCGGCACAGTCTGGCCGATGATCCGACGTCGGATGTGACACTCGAGGATGAGATTGACCTTCAACGGCTTTATCTCACCATCGAGGAAGTGCGCTTTCCCGAGCGGTTGGTGTGCAATTTTGACATCCCGGCCGACCTTCTCAGCGCACGGGTGCCGGGCATGATCCTGCAGCCGCTGGTCGAAAACTCGGTCAAATATGCTGTTTCGGCAGTAACGCGCCCCGTGACGATCAATATTTCCGCGCGGGAGGAGTTTGACCGGCTGGTGATCGCCGTCAGCGATGATGGACCTGGCGTGCCCGAAGGGGCCTCGCATGGCTTTGGCATTGGTCTGGCCAATGTTCGCGACCGGCTGGAAGCGCGCTTCGGATCTGATGTAATCCTGTCCTCCGGCCCAATTCCGGGTGGATACAGAAACGAGATTCGCATACCTTTGACCCGTAATGGCTGACACTGACACCCCCCCATCCGTATTGCGAACCCTGATCGTTGATGATGAACCGCTTGCGGTTGAGCGCATGCAGGTGATCTGCGCGGGATTGGATGCAATCAATGTTGTGGGCACGGCGAGCGACGGTGAAGCGGCGTTGCGTCTGATCGAGGCACTTAAACCCGACCTTGTCCTGCTCGACATGACCATGCCAAAGCTCGACGGGTTGGGCGTGGCCGGCGCGCTGAACAAATATGATGGCGACGTTCGTCCGGCGGTCATCTTCGTGACTGCGCATGATGATTTCGCGGTAGAAGCCTTCGATCTGGATGCGGTTGATTATGTTCTCAAACCCGTGGCGGCCGACCGGTTGGGCCGCGCGATAGAGCGTGCCGCGGCGCGGCGCGGCCCTGGTGGCAGCGTCGCCAGCGACTGGCTGGAGGAATTGTGGGTTCCGCACCGTTCCGAGTTGCTGCGCATTGCCGTCAGCGAAGTGGGCCGGGTCGATGCAGAGCGTGACTATGTCCGCTTGCATGTCGGCGAGGGTGAAGAGGCGCGGTCTTACCTGCTGCTGCAGACCATTGCCGGCCTTGAAAAGAAGCTCAATCCTGCAGAGTTCATTCGGATTCACCGCTCAACCATTCTGCGCAAGGATCGCATTCGCGGCTTGCGCCATGATGGGTTGGGGGTCTGGTCGGCTGAAATTGAGGATGGCGAAGCGCTCAGGATCGGGCGCACCTATCTGCCCAAGGTCAAGGCGATGGCTGGCCGCTAGAGCCAGACGATACTGCGACAGGGCAACTCCAGGATTTTACAAACTCGCACTTTTCCCAGGGTGCAGTGTACATAAAAGTGCGACCCAAGCCCAGGGACTGGAAGGGCTTGGGTCGCAGGCCGTGCCGGGGCACAAGGGTTGTGGGGCTTCAGCCTCCGCGTTGATCTTTTGCTACCAGTGTCGCGATCTGCTGCTTCACGCTCTTTACAGCATTGTCATAGCAAGCGCGCTTGCTGCGTGACTGGATGCGGGTGCCGGTTGTGTTGGTGGAAAGTTCGCAAATCTGGCGCGCGGCAACATCCACACGCTGGTCCAGCTTGGCCTGACCTTCAGGAGTCGAAAGATTCAGATCGCGATAGCTGATCTGCATCGACTGGTCAGGGGCGTCGGCGGCCAGAGCTGGCGTGGCGACAAGTGCAATTCCTGCGGCGGCGGTCATAAGGGTCTTCATCATGTCTATCCTCCATCTGCGGATCTCTTCGGGGGGTGGGAGACCTTGTTCGCGATTTAAGAAATAGCCGGGATGGGTGCCGCGCGCATGCGATGCTCGACAATTGCCAATGGGCCTTCGATCGGCGATGCTGTATCAGGACGACGGTGATAAAACGCCCGATGAACGACAATTCCAAACCGACGAAGGGTTTCGCAACTTTGTAACAATGGCCATTGCGCTCATCTTTCTCCTCGGCATCGCCAACTTCGCGCTTCACAAGGCAGTGATGGAAAGCGGGCACCCTTTGCTGGGTCAGATGCCATGGTTTGTGCAGACCATGGGCGGCAAGTTGACCTTTATGACCGAATTTCTGGTTCTGCTGGCAGCCATGATGCTGGCGGCCAACGGGTGGGCTGGTCTGTTCTGGGCCTATCTGATTTATACCGGGCTCAATGCGCTGGCGGCGTGGTTGATTTTCAGCGACCGTATATAACGCGTCAAATCAAACAGCTGCGCCGTGACGCTCAGGCCCGTCAATCGAACGCACACCGAAAGGCTTTCACAGGACATTTATGGCAACTCGTCTGTTTCACCTTAGCGATCCGCATTTTGGCGTTGAAAACGAAGCCGCGCTTGCCAGTTTTGCACAGGCCGTAGCCGATGAAGCGCCCGATGCCATCATTTGTTCAGGCGATCTCACCCAGCGCGCAACCCATGCGCAGTTTGACGCGGCGGCGGAATGGTTTGCCCGGTTCGATTGCCCGGTTGTGCTGTGTGCGGGCAATCATGACATGCCCTATTACAATCTTTGGGAACGCTTCACCACGCCGTACAAGCGTTTCCAATCGCTCTATGCCGAAGTTGGCAGCGGTTTTGAATCAGATGATGTGGTGCTGGTTCCGCTGGTCACCACCGTACGGGCGCAACCTCGCTTTCCCTGGTCGGACGGATTTGTCCGCAAGCGGCCCCTGGCGGGCACGGTCAGGCAATTGCGCGGTATGATTGCCGACACGCGGCTGAAACTGGTGTTCTGCCATCACCCCCTTCTGGCTCATGATGATGCAGCGTCCAATCCGACCATCGGCGGCGATGAAGCTTTCGCCGAAATTGCTGCGAGCGGCGCTGACGCAGTCATTTCGGGCCATGTCCACATCCCGTTTGACCAGAAGCGCGAGCGCGGGGGCCACACGATGCGGATGATCGGCACCGGGACGCTTTCGACCCGGCTGCGCGGGAGCCCGCCATGTTATCACGTGCTGACCTGCTCAAGGGATGAAGGGATCGGTGTGGAACGGCGCGAGCTAGACCCGGAATGACAGGCAAGGCCTGAAAGGGCGGGTCGTTCATTCGTCTTGTAAACGCACAAAGAAAAAGGGCGACCCGTCGGGGCCGCCCTTTTGCTGTACCAGAGGCTGAAAAATCAGCGCTTCGAGAACTGGAAGCTACGACGTGCCTTGGCCCGGCCGTACTTCTTACGCTCAACCACGCGGCTATCGCGCGTGAGGAAGCCGGCTGCCTTGACGGTCGAGCGCAGAGCTGGCTCGTAACGGGTCAGTGCCTGGGCAATGCCATGCTTTACCGCACCAGCCTGGCCGGACAGACCGCCGCCGCGAACAGTGGCGATCACATCATACTGGCCTTCACGCTCGGTGATGGTGAAAGGCTGGTTGATGATCAGGCGCAGCGTAGGGCGTGCAAAATAAACGTCCTGTTCCTTGCCATTGATCGTGACCACACCCTTGCCCGGCTTGATCCAAACGCGGGCGACCGCATCCTTGCGGCGACCGGTTGCATAGGCGCGGCCTTGCTTGTCGAGCTCCTGCTCACGCAGCGGCATGGTTTCGACCACAACGTTTTCAGCTGTGGCGGCATCCGCTGCAGGCGCGTCACCGGCGATATCCTTGAGATCGGCCAGATCGGTCACGGTTGTGCTCTCGGTTGCAGCCTCAGCCGGAGCTTCGGTGGTTGCAGCCGTTTCTTCAACTTTCGTCTCGGCGTTCTTTTCATCAGCCATTATGCGGAAACCTTGTTCTTGCGATTCAAAGAGGCAACATCGAGCACTTCGGGCTTCTGGCCGTCATGCGGGTGCTCGGTACCGTTATACAGGTGCAGGGCGCGCATCTGGTCGCGTCCCAGCGGGCCGCGCGGAATCATCCGCTCAACCGCTTTTTCAAGCACGCGGTGCGGGAAACGACCTTCCAGGATCTTGGCAGGGGTGGTTTCCTTGATTCCGCCGACATAGCCGGTGTGCTTGTAATAGGTCTTGGTGTTCGCCTTGTTGCTGGTGAACTTCACCTTGTCGGCATTGATCACGATAACGTGGTCGCCGCAGTCAACATGCGGGGTATAGCTTGGCTTGTGCTTGCCGCGCAGGTGATTGGCGATGATGGCCGCCAACCGACCGACGACGAGATTTTCCGCGTCGATCAGGATCCATTTCTTTTCGACCTCGGCCGGTTTGATCGACCGGGTCTGCTTGCTGAGCGCCTTCATGGGTCAGTGTCCTAAATTGGTCGGGCATTGGCGCAATGGCCAAAGCCGCATGGGTAAATTGTTCTAAATGGCCAGCAGGGGATGCTCCCTGGCTGGTTCAGATGCGCGCATTTGTCGTTTTGCACTCCGCAAGTCAAGCAAAACAGCGCCTTTCAGCGGAGGTAAAATAATACCTCGCCGACTGAGCCCTGCTGAATGGTGGCGCAGACCGGGCTTGCGAGACCGGCAATCGGGCCGAAATCAGATCGGGAGCAGGGCCCAGGTTTCGCGCGATACACGCGTGCTGCCGCCAATTGTGGTGGTGATCAACCTTTGTGCTTCGTCCAGCCAGCCACAATCAGCTTGTGACCGGGCCCAATATTCCAACCGGAACTCGCCTGTTTCGCCGCCGGGCAGATTGACCGGTTGGACCGTTTCGATCGTTCCACCGGCGGGATGCAACAGATCGGGCGGCAATGTTTCGAGCAGGGGTTGGGCCTGACTTTGTATCTGAACCATGTATTGGCGCAGCTGTTCGCGGCGAACCTGGCTTGCGCCGCGCTGCGCAAATGCGCTTTCAGCCAGAGCGACCGCCTTGGCGACCTGATCGCAGGCCGACAACGCACCGGTCGTTAAGATCAAGCCGCTGGGAGACAGGCGAATCGGGAAAAGTCCGCTAACTGTGCGGCCCCGTTCCAGCTCGGCAAAGGGAGCAAGCGCGGGCGGCGCATCCACCTCAACTGCAATCTCCTCTCCTTGCAATTGCAAACCACCAGCGCTCAGCGGGTCGGGCTGGAATGCCACCCGCCATTCGCGAACAATCGTTATAAACGCCCCGTCGGCCAGTTCGCGGGCAATGCTGCGTCTCAGCTTCCACTGTCCCGGCGGCGGTATCAGTTGGTGCATCGCCAATGCGGGCGAAGCAAAACCAATCCCGGTCGCCATCGACATGCCCAGCCAGGCGCGCCTCGTCATCGAAACCATGATGTTACCCCTTGCCACACAATGAGCCGAGCCAATCGCGCGCCGATGCATTCGCAGCATCGCAGACCCAACCCATGACTGCAGGTGTATCATAGGGATGCAGAGCGCCCAAGCGGTCGACGGCCTCGATTAAAATCTTGTCATCGGTCTTGCAAATCAGGCCAACTTCGCTGGCGTTGCCGCGCTCGCCCTTCCATACAAACAGCGATTCCACCGCGGGCAGGATATTGGCACAGGCGATCAGCTTCTCATCCAGCAAGGTATTGGCCACCGTCCGGGCCGAGGCTGTGTCGGGGAAGGGGCACCAGATCATCGCCGCCATTGCGTGGCTCCCATTGCCCTATGCTGCATCCGGTGGGCCCGGTCGCGCGTCCTTGCGGCCCGTCACATGCATCCCCCAGGCTGTTGCGACCACCAGCAAGGCGCCGACCAATTGGTGGGCAACCGCAATCCACAATGCGACGCCGGTCACGACAGTCGCAATGCCGAGCAGGATTTGTGTGCCGAACGCGCTGTGAATGGCGATCGATGCAGCACGATTGTGCGGTTTCACCCGCCGGGCGAGCCAGATCAGGGCGCCAACTGCAGCGAACGCCCACCAGCGATGCAGGAAATGCAGCAGGAAGGGGTCATGCGTCAGCGCCCAGCCCCAACCGCGTCTTAGGTCAAACTCCGGCACCAGCGTCCCTTGCATCAAGGGCCAATCGTAGGATGCATGACCTGCATTCAGCCCTGCCACCCAGGCCCCCAGCAACAATTGTATAAACAGGATGAGGGCAGTGACGAGTGTCCCCAGGGTTAGCCGCGACGGGACAGGATCACCCCCTGCGGCGACGGCGCGCGCATGGTCGCGCAGATCGAGCGCAGTCCAGATCAGTCCGCCCAGCGTGAACAGCGCGGTCAGCAAATGCACCGAAAGCCACAAATGGCTGACATCGGTCATCTCGCCAGACAGGCCCGACCGCACCATCAACCAGCCGAACACCCCCTGCAGGCCGCCCAGCGAAAGCAACGCCACCAGCCGCCATTTGTAACCGGCCGGAATCGCGCCGCGAATCCAGAACCAGGCCAGCGGCAGGGCAAAGGCGACGCCGATTGCCCGGCCCATCAGCCGGTGAAACCATTCCCAGAAGAAGATGAATTTAAAGTCGGCCAGGGTCATGCCGGCGGGCCCCGCTTCAAAAATATACTCCGGCGTTGCGCGATATTCGTCGAATTCAGCCAGCCATTGCGCCTCGGAAAGTGGCGGCAGGATGCCTGAAACCGGTTGCCACTGGGTAATCGACAATCCGCTTTCGGTCAGACGGGTAATCCCGCCGACCATGACAATCAGCACCACCATCAGCGCAATGGTATAAAGCCAATTGGCCAATGCGTAGGGCCGGTGGAGTTGCGCAGCTTTGTGCATAATGACGTGCCCCTGCGTGTCGCGATGCAAAAGTGCAAGTCGAAAGGCTGCAATTTGGCTTGCGCCCCTTGCAAGATGATACACTATAACATACATCGCTGCCTGAAGATGAGCCAAGCACCCTCCTTGATTCGCCGGCAACTGGACCGGACGGGCCTGTTGTTATCGGGCCTGTGCGCGGTGCATTGCATTGCCAGCATCGTGGCAATTTCGCTGCTGGGGCTGGGCGGTCATGCTTTCTTTTCGCCCGACATTCATCGCTACGGATTGGTTCTGGCTTTGATTGTGGCTGCTGTTGCGATTGGCTGGGGCGCATTGAAGCATCGCCAGGCAGCGCCCTTTGTCGTGGCAATGACAGGCCTGTCCTTCATGGGCGGCGCGCTTGCCGTGCCCCACGGTTTGCAGGAAGTGGTTTTGACCATCATCGGCGTCAGTCTGGTGGCGCTTGGCCATATCCTCAACTTGCGCGGACACTTGTCTCGCTCGCATTGAAGGCTATGTCGCGCTGTATGAGCGCTTCCAAATCCATCACTCTCAATGGCGATACCCGCCAGACTTCTGCAACCACTGTGGCTGAGCTGGCCACGGAGCTGGGCCTCGACCCGGAAAAAATCGCGGTTGAGCGCAATGGCCTTATCGCGCCACGCTCTCAGCTGGCACAGACCGATCTGAATGATGGCGATGTGCTGGAAATTGTCCATTTCGTGGGCGGCGGTGCGCCAAAAGCTGATGACGGCTGGACGGTTGCGGGCCGGACATTCCAGTCGCGCCTGATTGTTGGTACCGGCAAGTACAAGGATTTTGAACAGAACGCCGCCGCTCTTGAGGCCTCTGGCGCAGAGATCGTGACGGTGGCTGTGCGCCGGGTGAATGTCAGTGACCCCAAGGCGCCGATGCTGACCGATTACATCGACCCCAAAAAGACAACCTATCTTCCCAACACAGCCGGATGCTTCACGGCAGACGAGGCCATCCGTACTCTGCGGCTGGCGCGCGAGGCGGGCGGCTGGGATCTCGTCAAGCTGGAAGTGTTGGGGGAAGCGCGCACGCTCTATCCTGACATGCGCGAAACGCTGAAGGCGACCGAAGTGCTGGCCAAGGAAGGATTCCACCCGATGGTCTATTGCGTCGATGATCCGATTGCCGCCAAGCAGCTGGAAGAGGCAGGCGCGGTTGCCATCATGCCGCTCGGCGCCCCGATCGGCTCGGGGCTGGGCATCCAGAATCAGGTCACCATCCGGTTGATTGTTGAAGGTGCCAACGTCCCTGTGCTGGTCGATGCCGGGGTCGGCACCGCATCTGACGCGGCGGTCGGCATGGAATTGGGTTGTGATGGTATCCTGATGAACACCGCGATCGCCGAGGCAAAGGACCCCATCCGCATGGCCCACGCGATGAAGCTGGCGGTCGAAGCCGGACGCGAGGCTTATCTGTCAGGCCGGATGGGCCGGCGGATGTATGCTGATCCCAGCTCGCCACTGGCCGGATTGATTTAACTCACGGGATTTTGGTGCTCACGGACGGGGATTGAAACGCGGCTTTGCATGCCGGTGAAAGGATACGCAATGACTGACACCCCGAAGATCACGCTGGAAGAAAGCAATGGCAGGGGCCGCTATGTTCTGCTGCCCGAGGGCGGTCAGGAAGAGGCCAAGCTTACCTATACGCGCGAATCCGATGATCTGATAATCGTCGACCACACCGGCGTTCCTCCGGTTTACCGGGGCAAGGGATACGCCAAAATGCTGGCCGATCGGGTTGTTGCCGACGCGCGCGAAAAAGGGTTTCGGATCGTACCGGCTTGCCGTTTCATCAAGGTTATGGCTGAACGCAATGACTGGGCTGATGTTATCGCCGAATGACCGCGGCGCCTGCCCGGAACAGGCTCCGGCAGAAACATGGCTAACCCAAAATTAACCATGTTGCGCGAAACAAGTCTCTCACAAGGGGGCTTGGAAATATGGCGACCACCGGAACTGCATCGCTGACGATCAACGAAATGCGCGAATTCGCAAATTTTGAAGCGGGCGAACAACGGTATATCAAGCGCAGTCTGGATATCGGTCTGGGTCGCCACGATGCGTTCAAGCTGTGGGCGCGCAATGCGGGCGAAAACTCTGCCATTCGTCGCCAGTATGTCGCCTATCAGGAACTCAAGACCCTGCGCGAGACGATCCCGAGCGAAAGCACACCGGGCCAGATCGAACAGTTTATCGGCAAGCTGACGCGGGTGGCTGCGTTTGATCTTGGTCAGGACCGGATCACCAGCTTTTCCGCGTTTCGTTTCCTGTATGAGCGCCTGCTCGGCGCCGATGTGCGGCCGTGGCTGCCCAGCGCATTTTGTGCAGCAGCTGCCTTGCCGCAAATCCAGCCCCAGCGCCGCAAAATGTTGCTGCAATCGCTCAGCGAAGCGGCGGCGACTGCGCCCGGTTGGTCTGATCGCGAGCCGCATTTCTATCCTGAATATGTCGAGGAAGCCGAAGCGGCCTGAACCGTATGGACATGGCGATCATCAACTCGGCGCAGACACAGGTGGATCGCTGCGAGCCCTACCAATGGTTGGGAAGGGTCCTCACCAATTTTGCAAAGGCAGAGCAAGCTATCGGGAATTTGTGTGTTGAATTGAACCTTCCAGTTGAAAGGGGCCCGCTTTCAAACCTGCAAGACCTTCGAATTAAACTGACCAAAATCGATGACAAACGCTGCAAAACATTGATCAGCAGGATTGATCGTTGGGCTTCTCTTCGCCCTTTTCGCCACTTGCTCGCTCACGCCACTATCCACCAATTGAGCGATACCAGCGGCGCGCCCATCATTGTAACCAGACACTTGCCGCGGGACAGAGATGATGTAACTCCTGACCGGATGTGGACCGCTGCAGAGAGGGAGGACTTGCTTGCTAAAACCCGAAAAGACAGCAGTTCAATCTCTGATCAGATTCGCAACTTGATGGCAGATAAGGCTGTAATTTTGAAATTGCGCTCGCATTGATACCGAGCCATCTCTGATGAATTTACCAGCCTAGCAATTGGGCCGGGAATGCTGGGGTTGGCTGCCGCAACTGCGCCAGGCTGGTCAGACCGCCAGCCCTGCTTCTATCCTGAATATGTCGAGGAAGCAGAAGCGGCCTGACCGCAAGTTTCCTACAGACCGCTTTTGCCATAATCACGCAAGGTGGCTCTTTGACTGTGTGAGAACCCTGTTTGACCCTGTCGCGGCAGAACCTGCGCCATCGCGCGCATGACTTTGATCTGCGAAGTGTCAACTTTGCGGATGGGAAACAAGTCGTTGAATTTGCGCCGATAAAGATTGTTTTTCGGACCTGACACAGTGTCAACTTCGTCATCCGGGCGAGCTTCCAGTTTGATCCCCGGTTTGGTCCCCAGTTTGACCTAAGCCCGATACATACTGTCGATGCGGGTCTGATACCTGTCCCGGATCTTGTGCCGCCGGATCTTCATGCTCGGCGTCATTTCTTCGTTCTCGATAGTGAAGGCCTCGTCCGCAAATTCGAACTTGCGCACTTTCTCGATCACGGAGAGATCGCCATTCACCCGGTCGACCGCTGCGCGAACCGCCTGCTTGAACGCGGGCAGATCCTGGAGCTTGGCCAGATCGAACTTTTCGTCATTGGCCCGGGCCCATTCCAGCGCCCACTCGGCATCGGGCACGATCAGCCCCGCGATATAGGGGCGCTTGTCCCCGCTCACCATGGCCTGGGCAATTTCGGGCTGTAGCGTCAGCATGCCTTCAATTTTTTGCGGGGCGACATTGTCGCCCTTGTCATTGACGATCATGTCCTTCTTGCGATCGGTGATCACGATCCGCCCACGATCATCGAGATGGCCAATATCGCCTGTGTGGAGCCATCCGTCCTGGATCGTCCGGTCGGTTTCCGCCCGGTTCTGCCAATACCCATGCATGACCAGTTCGCCGCGGACCAGCAGTTCGCCATCCTCGGCAATATTGACTTCGACCCCGCGCATCGGCGGGCCCACAGTGTCCATCTTCAGCCCGGCTGCCGGGCGATTGCAGCTGATCACTGGCCCCGCCTCGGTCTGGCCGTATCCTTGCAGCATGGTCAGGCCCATTGCCTGAAAGAAATAGCCGACATCGGGGTTGAGCGGCGCCCCGCCGCTGACCATGGCCTTCATCCGGCCGCCGAACCGCTGTCTGATCTTGGGTCGCAATGTGCGTTCCAGCACGGCATCCATCGGCGTATCGCGTTTGCGTTTTTTGCCGCGGGCGGCCTCGTGCTCGGCGATATTGAGTGCGCGATCGAGCAGGTAATTGGCAAATTTGCCCTGTTTCTCGACCTGTTTGAGGATTCGTGTGCGCAAAACTTCGAACAGGCGCGGGACCACCACCATAATGGTTGGACGGACCTCTTCGATATTGCTCGCGAGCTTCTCCAGCCCCTCGGAGTAAAAGATTTCTGCGCCTACGCTGATCGGCAGATATTGCCCGCCAGTATGCTCATAGGCGTGGCTCAAGGGCAGGAAGGACAAAAACCGTTCGTCCTGAATGCCGAAATCATTGATCAGGATTTCCGCTGCACCGGCTGCATTGCACAGGATCGCGCCGTGATGCTGCAGCACACCCCGCGGGGCCCCGCCCGTACCGCTGGTGTAAATGATGCAGGCGGTCGTTTCGCGGGTTATTCCGGCCAGTCTCGCCTCAACCGCCTGGCGCGCCTGCACCGCATCGCCGGACGTCACGACATTCCAGTCGTGATAGGTAAAGCCGCTCGACTGTTTGCGGTGCAGATCCTCGATCCCGATGACATGTTCGGCAATGCCGGTTGATTGCAAGGCACCATGCAGCGGCTGGAGCAGCTTTTCCGTCGAGACGATCACTGCGCGAGCGCCTGAATTGTCGAGAATATGCGCGTGATCGCGTTCGGTATTGGTAATGTATGTCGGTACGGTCACGCAGCCCGCCGCCATGATGGCCAAGTCAGCTATGCACCATTCGGGCCTGTTTTCGGACACCAGCGCAACCCGGTCGCCATCATCCAGACCCAATGCGCGCAAGCCTTCTGCCAACAGGCAGACCTGCTGTGCAACTTCCGACCAGCTTTGCGTCGTCCATTCCCCGTTCTCGCGGCGGCCAAGGAAGGGCGCATCGCCCTTTTCATCGGCGCGTTTCAGGAAAAGCTCGACCAGATTGCTGGCGTTATCAATATCCGATAGCAAGGCGCTGCTCACTCGATCATTCTCCCTCGGCCGAGATGCTCTGGCGGCACCCGTTACAATGTGTCGACGGGTTCTAGGGTTCCCCGGCTGGGGCGGCAAGCTTTAGCGTGCAGCGGGCCCGGCACTCTATTGCGTTGCCAGCAAAGGTTCGATGCGCGGATCGGTGGCGACTTCCCAGCCATTTTTGGTGCGTAACAAGGCGTTGGCCTTCAGCGGCGGGCTGACCCCTCGCAGAGAGGAGTGACCAAGAGCCTGCAGTTCGGCTTCCATCTTCTCAAGCGCGGAACCTTTTTCAATCACCGTGGTGGTGCCGAAACTCATGATCAGGGGCAGGGCAAGCGCTTCGGAGGCGGTCAGACCGAAGTCGAGCACGCCGATGATCGACCGCGCGGTCTGAACCGGGATGGTTGGCCCACCCGCCGCTCCGATGACCAGAACCGGTTCACCATCCGGTCCGAACACAATGGTCGGCGCCATGGAAGAGCGTGGCCGTTTGCCCGGCTCCACCCGATTGGCGACCGGCTTGCCGTCAACTGCGGGTGTGGCGCTGAAATCGGTCAATTCATTGTTGAGGTAGAACCCGCGATAAAACAGACCCGAGCCAAACGCCCCCTCGATCGTCGAAGTGTAGCTGATCGCGTTGCCATCGCCGTCCACTACGGAGAAGTGCGAAGTGCCGCTTTCGACCGGCTCGTCCCCATCGGCCAGTGTCAGCGGTGCGCCGCGCGGTGTCCCTGCCTCGACGGTTTCCAGTGTGGCTGTTTCGCTGATCAAGGCGCTGCGCTGAGCGAGATAGGCCGGATCGATCAGCCCTTCGACGGGTACGGTCACAAAATCGCTATCGGCGACATACAGCTCGCGATCGGCATAGGCGATCCGCTGCGATTCGAGGAACAGATGCCAGAACACAGCGCTGTCCGGGCCGAGCGTGGCAAGGTCAAATCGCTCCAGTTGGCCGAGCATCTGCAATACGGCGATACCACCGGACGAGGGGGGACCCATGCCGCACACCATATAGGCCCGGTAGCGTCCACACACCGGATCGCGCAGCTTGGCCTCATAGGTGGAGATATCCAGCGTCGTCAGCTTGCCGTCCTGCGGGGTTTCGGTGGCGACATAGGTGGCAAGGGGTTGGGCCTCTGCATCGTAGAAATATTCCGGCCCGGTCCGGGCAACATCGGACAGAAACTCCGCCAAATCCGGAACCATTATGGTTTCTCCGACTGGCAACGGTTCACCATTTTGGCCAAAATATATCGCGCGAGCCTCTGCCGTCTTCCCGGCGCGTTCCTTGCGGCTGGAGAGCGAGCCATGCAAGCGCTTGTTCATGACAAAACCGTCCCGAGCGAGCGCAATCGCCGGCTCAAACAATGCTGCCCAAGGCAGTTTTCCGAATTGGGCATGGGCCTTGGCCGCCAGGGCGAGATTGCCTGGCACGCCAACGCTCAGCCCGCTGGTTACCCGCTGATCGCGCGGCAGCCGCTCACCATTTTCATCGAGAAAGCGCGTTGGAGTTGCAGCCGTCGGCGCAGTCTCGCGACCATCAAAGCTGTCCACCTGGCCGAAGGAATCGGCGCGCAACATGAAGCCGCCCCCGCCGATGCCTGAACTTTGCGGTTCGACCACGGTCAGTGCCAGCATCACGGCGATGGCTGCATCGGTGGCAGAGCCACCCTGCGCCAGGATCGCCTCACCCGCTGCGCTTGCCCGAGGATCAGCAGAACTAACCGCACCTGTTGGCACAATGCGCTGTGCTGACGTTGAATGGACGACGCTAGCCGTATCGCCGCCGTATCCCAGGCTGGTGCAGCCAGCATTGCATGCCATCGCGGCGGCCAGCGCCATGGCTTTGATGGAAAATGTGATCGAGCGTGAGCGTTTATGGAGCAGCATGGCGACAGCGCTATTCGCTTCCGATTGCCTCTGCAATGCTGGAAAAGCCATCGCGCTTCATCAGGCGTGCGACACCGCGCACGATGCGGCCGCCCAGTGTGGGACCTTCATAAACCATTGCGCTGTACAATTGGATCAGGCTGGCCCCGGCGCGAATGCGCTCCCAGGCATGTTCGGCATTGGCGATGCCGCCGACGCCGATCAATGGCATGGCCCCTCCAGTGGCCGTGCGGAAATCCCGGACCCGCTGCAATGCCATCTGGCGCAGCGGCGCACCGGACAGTCCGCCTGCCTCTGCGGCATGTCGGCTGCGAAGGGCGGGCCGTGCAATGGTGGTGTTCGACACGATCAACGCACCCAGATCATTGTCCAATGCAATGCGGGCAATCGCATCGATATCCGCAGGCTCCAGATCAGGGGCGACCTTCAGAAAGATGGGCGGGCAATGCGTGCCAGCATGTTCGGCGCGAGCATCAATGACAGCCTGCAGCAGATCCGTCAGGGCGCCTTCATCCTGCAGCGCGCGCAGGCCTGGAGTGTTAGGGCTGGAAATATTGACGGCGAGATAGGTGGCGTGCGGGGTCATCAGCCTGGTCATTTCAGCGTAATCGGCTATGCGATCCGCCGAATCCTTATTGGCGCCGATATTGATACCGACAATGCCCGGCCTTCCTGCCCGATGGCTCAGCTTTTCCAGCGCAACCTCGGCGCCGCCATTGTTGAACCCCATCCGGTTGATGACTGCACGGTCTTCGACGAGGCGGAACAGGCGGGGTTTCGGGTTGCCAGCCTGAGGGCGCGGGGTAATCGAGCCGGCTTCGGTAAAACCGAACCCCAGACCCAGCAGCGCATCGGGCACTTCGGCGTCCTTGTCGAAGCCGGCAGCAACACCAACCGGATTTGGGAATGGAATGCCGGCGACCGCGATCGGCAATTGGCCTGCGTAAGAGGCCGACTCGCCCCTGGAACGCAATGGAGACCATTTGAGCGACTCGATCGCGAGTCGATGCGCCTTTTCGGAGTCGAGAGCGAAGAGGGCAGGCCGGATAAGCCGGAAAACCATAATTGTTACACTGTATCCTGCTTCGTTAGTCAATTGTAAACTAACTCTGAAAAACAACGACTTAAATGTCAAAATCGACGATTTTACGCTGAAAATCCAATCGATTTGTCACTCCCAATGCACCACTTGTCGTTTGCATACAATTACGCAGATGATGATTCGGTTATTGAGTTTTTGCGACCCGAAGGGCTCGGAGCAGCAATGCAAAGAGTTCCTCAACTTCAAAGGGCGGTTTCTCCAAGCGAGAGGCCGCCCATTTTTTTGCCCCGGGTCGTTCGGCCCTTAGCCCCTCTCTACATTCGCAATACCCGCTGAATCTTGAGGCATTCATCGTGCCCGATGTTCTCATCCCTGTGGCATTGTGTTAGCGATCGCGCCACAAGGTCGGTAACTATGATCGATCTGATTTTCGTTTCATCAAATGGCTAGTGTTCAAGGCTGGTCAATTGCATGATGCGTACGGGTCAATGGTCGCGAAAACAGGGGACGCAATGTCGACAACAGACGATGCGGAGGGGCGGCCTTCACGCGCCCAGGATAATTCGCTGACAAATGATGATCTGCCCGTGCCGGTCACATTGACCTCTGCTGACCGGGTCGAGATTGATTATATAGCGCCACCAACGGCCCTCAGTTCCTATATCACCACGGTCTACCATTTTCGCTGCGAAGAAAATGTCATACGTGACATCCAGCCAGCCGCAATCGGGCAGCTGAACCTGTTTCCCTATGGCCAGGGCGAAATGCATTTTCCCGATGGCAAGCGCGATCCCAGCAACGCAGTCAATTTGCTTACCCCCCTGTCCTTTGCCGCTCCGTTCGTTGTCGATGGACCTTTTCATGCGATCGGCGCTGTTTTGTCACCACTGGGATGGGCCGCACTTACGGGTCTGCACGCCGCAGAACATACCAATCGCCTCTATCGCGCATCCGATTGGCTCGGCCCAGAAATCGAACGGATCGGCCTTACGGCTTGTGAGAACTACCGCACCGGAGACAAAACGGCCGCTGAATGCGGAGCGATCCTGTGCGATTACATCGGCGAAAATCTCGGGCGAGTGCCACCTCGGCATGAAGAGTTGATTCAGCAGACCGTGAAATGGCTGGGTGGCGCGCTCAATCCCGATCTTGACGACCTGTATGCCACAGTCGGCTATTCCGAACGGCAGGCCCAACGACTGGTGGAGCGGTACTTCGGGCTGAGCCCGTTGGCCTTGCGGCGCAAATATCGGGCTCTGCGCTCCGTTGCTTTGCTATCCCTGCCGAACCTGACGCCTGAGTTCGAGGCCAATGTTCGCGATGCCTTCTATGATCAATCGCACATGATCCGTGAATTCCGTCTGTTTGCCGGGCGCACGCCGGCGCGGTTGAATGATGATGAATCACCCTTTCTGATGGAAGTGCTTGATCAGAAGAACTTCCGCGAGATTGATCCGCTGATGCCGGAAGAATGATTGACACCTGCAGAGCGCCAGTTCCACATCGACCGAGCTTGAATTGCTAACGACTCGCAACTAGCGGAAAAGCGTTGAAACCGCGGATTTGCGACCCTAACTGCAAATCGGAACGAATCAGTCCGATTAAGGTCTAAGGTCAACAAACCCGCAATGCGATTGTCCAATCTTGCCGATTATGCCGTGGTCACCATGAGCGCTGCGTCACGCCACTGTGGTGGCGGCAGGGTCAGTGCAGCCGAATTGGCGCAGGAAATCGGGCTGCCAGCACCCACAGTCCAGAAGGTTGTCAGCAAGCTGACGGCGGCCGGGCTGTTGCGATCGGTCCGCGGGGCAGGTGGCGGCTTGCAGCTGGCCCGACCCGCTGCAGCGATCAGCGTGGCCGACATCGTAGAGGCCGTGGAAGGGCCGATTGCCTTGACCGCATGTGTCGATGGGCATGACTGCGCCGTGGAGCACAATTGTACGGTCAAACCCCATTGGCCGATGATCAATCAGGCCTTGCGCGGCGCCTTGGCGGATATTTCGCTGACGCAGTTGGCGCAGGTGAAGGAAATAGCATGAGCGACAATCTGGATATTCAGGACCGGTCCGAGATGGACCAAGATGCCAAGGATGCGGCGGCGAAGGCGGCTGACTATGAACATGGCTGGTCGTCGGATATCGAAACCGAATATGCTGAAAAGGGCCTTACCGAAGACACGGTCCGGTTTATTTCAGGAAAGAAGGGCGAGCCTGAATGGATGCTCGACTGGCGGTTGAAGGCCTTTCGTCTTTGGCAAACCATGGAAGAGCCTGATTGGGCCAAGGTCGGCTATCCCAAGATCGATTATCAGGATGCCTATTATTATGCAGCACCGACAAAGAAGGTGGAGCTGGATTCGCTCGATGATCTCGATCCGGAAATCAAGCGTGTCTATGACAAGCTGGGCATTCCCCTGGGCGAGCAGGAAGTGCTTGCCGGGGTCAAGGGCGCACGCAAGGTTGCGGTCGATGCGGTGTTTGACAGCGTTTCGGTGGCCACGACATTCCGTGAAGAGCTAAAGAAGGCAGGCGTCATTTTCCTGTCGATCAGCGAAGCAATCAAGGAATATCCCGATCTGGTCCGCAAATGGCTTGGCAAGGTCGTGCCCACCCGCGACAATTACTTTGCGACGCTGAATTGCGCGGTCTTCTCCGACGGCACCTTTGTCTACATCCCCGAAGGCGTGCGCTGCCCAATGGAGCTGTCCACCTATTTCCGTATCAATGCTGAAAACACCGGCCAGTTCGAGCGCACGCTGATCGTGGCGGAGAAGGGTTCCTACGTCTCCTATCTGGAGGGCTGCACCGCGCCCATGCGCGACGAGAACCAGCTGCATGCCGCCGTGGTCGAACTGGTCGCGATGGAAGATGCAGAGATCAAGTATTCGACCGTGCAGAACTGGTATCCCGGCAATTCCGAAGGCGTGGGCGGGATCTACAATTTCGTGACCAAGCGCGGTTTGTGTCAGGGCGATCGGTCAAAGATCAGCTGGACCCAGGTGGAAACCGGCAGCGCGGTGACATGGAAATACCCGTCCTGCGTGCTCAATGGTGAAAACAGCGTGGGCGAGTTCTATTCGGTCGCGGTGACCAACAATTTCCAGCAGGCCGATACCGGCACCAAGATGATCCACAATGGCAAGGGTTCCCGCTCGACCATTATCTCCAAGGGGATCAGCGCGGGCAAAAGCAACAACACCTATCGCGGGCTTGTCCGGGTGGGCGCCAATGCTGACAATGTCCGCAATTTTACCCAATGCGACAGCCTGTTGCTGGGCGATACCTGCGGCGCGCATACGGTGCCCTATATCGAAGTGAAGAACCCCACAGCTCAGATTGAGCATGAGGCGACCACCAGCAAGATCAGTGACGACCAGCTGTTCTACGCAATGCAGCGCGGCCTTGGCGAGGAAGAGGCGGTTGCCTTGATCGTCAATGGCTTTGCCAAGGAAGTGCTCAAAGAATTGCCGATGGAATTTGCGGTTGAGGCACAGAAGCTGCTGGCGATTTCACTTGAGGGGTCAGTCGGATGACCGAACGCAAGAAACTCGCGCTCAAACCAGCGGACGAGCGCACCGAGGCTCCTGCGCTCAAGAAGAAGGGGCGCGGCTGGGAAATCTCGGACAAGCGGCTTGATGTGCTGCACGATCAGGCGCGCGATATGCGCCGTCATGCTAGCCCAGCGCATAAGGCTCTCGCCGCCAAATTCGCAAAGGCGGACTTCGGCCGATATTCGTTCAAGCGCTTTGCCGTGGTCGGCAGCGCGATCGTCGATTTCAATTGCCACCAATTGGGTATGGCGATCGTGATTGACGAGGAAGACACACCAGAGGCGCTGATCAACCGGCGCGACAAGAGCCTGGAATCGGTCGGCATCAAGGTCATGCATTTGCGCGCGCAAGATGTGCTCGACAATATGGATGCTGTGCTGGAGCGGATCACCATGGGCATGCGCATGCGCATTGGCGACAAGCGCGAAGGCCAGCGTGAACATCGCGCTCGCTCACAGCCCAAATCATCCACCGGTCGCTCCACTGCGTATGAAGGAGAACAGTCATGATTCCCGGACTTAACGATGTGATTGCCCCCGACATGCAGAAGATCCTGCTGTTCCTTATTCCGGCAATGATTTCGCTCGCCGCCCTGACGCTGACCTTGAGCCGCGGTTCCTCCATCCCCGGCATCGTCACCACCATAGTTTTTGCCTTGCTCGCGATCTATTTCGCGCCCGGCTTTATCGAGTTGTTCTAAGCCATGCTGAAAATTGAAAATCTCCACACCGAAATTGATGGCAAAGCCATTTTGAAAGGCCTGTCGCTCGAAGTGAAAGCGGGCGAAGTGCACGCCATCATGGGCCCCAATGGGGCGGGTAAATCGACCCTCTCCTATGCCTTGGGCGGACGTCCCAATTATGATGTGACAGCCGGTTCGGTGACCTTCCGCGATCAGGATTTGCTGGCGCTGGACCCGCACGAACGCGCTTCTGCCGGGCTGTTTCTTGGCTTCCAGTACCCTGTCGAGATCCCAGGCGTTTCCAATGTCCAGTTCCTGCGCGAGGCGCTCAATGCCCAACGCGCGGCACGCGGTGAAGACCCGCTCACCGGCGGCGAGTTTCTCAAACTGGCCAAGGCGAAGGCAGGACTGCTCAAGCTCGACATGGAAATGCTCAAGCGGCAGGTGAATGTCGGATTTTCCGGCGGCGAGAAGAAGCGCGCCGAGATGGTCCAGATGGGCATTCTCGACCCCAAATTTGCCGTGCTGGACGAAACGGACAGCGGTCTCGATATCGACGCGCTGCGTGTGGTGGGCGAGGGTATCAACTCGATCATGCGGGCACCGGACAAGGGCGTGCTGTTGATAACCCACTATCAACGCTTGCTCGACGTCGTGAAGCCTGACCGGGTCAGCATTCTGGCCGGTGGCCGGATTGTCGAGACAGGCGGGCCGGAACTGGCCTTGCGCCTGGAAGACGAGGGTTATGACGCGGTGATGGCTGATGCCTGAGGCCGCTGAACTCGAACGACCAACCATCCGGGATGAGGCTTGGCGCTATGCCGACAGCGATTTCATCGCTTCGGCGGATGTTGCGCTGCTCAATGATTGGCGCACGATCAGCGTGCCGGCTGGCGAAACCGTTCGCGAGGTGCAAAGCCATCTGACGGACGATGGCGCGTCCGGCATGGTTGATCGGTTGCGTGTGCATGTCGGTGCAGGCGGGCGGTTCGAAGCGTTCGTGACGCTGGGTGGCGGCAAATACCAGCGCGCCGAAATTGAAGTTACGCTGGAAGAAGGCGCGCATTTCGAATTTGGCGGCGTGACCGTTGGCGGCGGGGATCGACGGCAGGAGTTTGTTACGCGGACCATTCATGCGCACCCCAACGCCACCAGCAACCAGGTGGTGCGGGCGGTGCATTGGGGCCAGGCGACCGGCAATTATCTTGGCCGGATCGAGGTCGCTCGCGATGCCCAGAAAACCGATGCGGCGCAGAATTTCAGAGCTTTGCTGCTGGAGAAAGGCGCCACAGCAAATGCCAAGCCCGAACTTGAAATCTTCGCTGACGATGTCCTGTGCGCCCATGGCGCAGCGATCGGTCAGCTGGATGAGCAGGCCGCTTATTACATGGCCGCGCGCGGCATTCCTCCCCATCTGGCGAAGAAATTGCTGGTGCAAGCTTTCATTGGCGATGCCTTTGTTGCGCTGAGCGATGCAGCGGACCGGGAAATGATGCTGGAACGCGCGCTCGAACAGCTGGAGGGTACAGCGCTTTGAACGCACCTGCGGCCTTTAAACGCGATCTGCGCAACGATTTCCCCGGCCTGCTCACGGCTGAGGGCAAGCCGTGGCACTATCTTGATACCGGCGCCACTTCGCAAAAGCCGCGCGCCGTAATCGATGCCATGGCAAAGGCATTGGGCGAAGATTACGCCACGGTCCATCGCGGTGTCTATGCTCGCTCCGCCAATATGACGCAGGCTTATGAAGCCGCGCGGCGGACGGTTGCCGACTTTATCGGTGCGAACGAGGCTGAGATCGTCTTCACACGCGGTGCGACAGAGGCCATTAATCTTCTCGCCAACAGCTGGGGCAATGCCAATATTGGCGCTGGTGACCGCATTTTGCTGTCCACGCTGGAGCATCATTCCAACATCGTGCCTTGGCAAATGCTGGCCGAGCGTGTCGGTGCGCATATTGATGTGTGCCCGCTGACAGATGATGGCCGGATTGATCTGGATGCAGCCGAGGCGATGCTGACAGAGCAGCATAAGCTGGTGGCTTTCGGTCATGTTTCCAACGTATTGGGGTCAGTTCTGGATGCCCGGCGTGCGGCTGATCTGGCGCATAAGGTGGGCGCAAAGCTTCTGCTCGATGGCTGTCAGGCGGCTCCGCGACTGGTTCTCGACATGGCGGCGCTCGATTGCGATTTTTACGTGTTCAGCGCGCATAAGCTTTACGGCCCGACCGGTATCGGCGTGCTGTGGGCCCGGCCTGAAATTCTGGACGCGATGCCTCCATGGGAAGGCGGCGGCGCGATGATCGACCGCGTGACCTTTGAAAAAACCACCTATGCCCCCGCACCTCAGCGCTTTGAAGCGGGCACGCCCGCCATCGCCGAGGCGATCGGGCTGGCCGCTGCGGTCGACTATGTCAAAGATGTCGGCCTTGATCTGATACACGCCCGCGAAACCGCACTGGTCGCAAAGCTGCGCGAAGCGCTGGGCGCTATGAACGATGTCACCATCTATGGGCCAGCTGACAGCGCCGGCATCGTCAGTTTTGCGATGGACGGGGTTCACCCGCACGATTTGGGCACCATATTGGACGAGGACAATGTGGCTATCCGCGCTGGCCACCACTGCGCTCAGCCCTTGATGGACCATCTGGGTGTTCCGGCGACCGCTCGCGCCAGTTTTGGCCTTTATTCCGATGATAGCGACGTCGCGGCTCTGCTCGATGGCATAGACCGCACCAAAAGGATTTTTGGCTAGGAAAAGATGATGAACAAGCCAACCGAAGACAAAGAATTTGTGGCAGCTCCTGCTCCGAACGAGGATGTGATCGCGCCGCCCAAGCCTCCGCGCGCACGGGTGGAAGATGCAATTGATCCGGACGAGGAAAGCGCCAGCGCCAAGCTGGAGCGCAAGCGTGATTATCTCGAAGGGTTTCTGCAGAAAAAGCCGGAAAATGTCGCTCCGGGTGAACCCGGCGGCGAATTGCATGACGCAGTAATCGCGGCTCTTAAAGAAATTTATGACCCGGAAATCCCGGTGAATATCTATGATCTGGGCCTGATTTACGGTGTCGAGATTACCGACGAAAGCGATGCGTTGGTGACCATGACGCTGACCACGCCGCATTGTCCGGTGGCTGAAAGCATGCCGGGCGAAGTCGAACTGCGCGCTGCCAGCGTACCGGGTGTACGCGATGCCGAAGTCAATCTCGTATGGGATCCGCCTTGGGCGCCTGACAAAATGAGCGATGAGGCTCGCCTCGAATTGGGGATGCTGTAAGATGACCGAGACCAAAATCCGCCAGATTCCTGCCGCCGTCACTTTGACCAAAGGCGCTGAAGCGCGCGTTGCAGAACTTATGAGCAAGGCCCCCGCTGATGCTATTGGGGTCAAGTTGTCGACCCCGCGTCGGGGGTGTTCCGGCCTTGCCTATTCTGTCGATTACGTCACCGAAGAAGCCAAGTTCGACGAAAAGATCGAAACGCCGGGCGGCATTTTTTACATAGATGGTGCCAGCGTTCTTTACCTGGTCGGGTCAGTCATGGATTGGGTCGAGGACGATTTCACTGCCGGTTTCGTGTTCGAAAACCCCAATGCCAAGGGGGCTTGCGGCTGCGGCGAAAGCTTCATGGTCTAATTTGCGGGCTCAACGCCTTCGCAGAGCTGAAACGCAAGAAGCCCGGTCAACGTTACGACCATCGCTTGCTCGCCTTGCCTCGATATGGGTGGCGCTTGGGGTGGCTCCCGGTCGCAGCGGATACAAAAAGACATCCAGCACGCAGGCCTCCCCAACGAATTGCAGCTTGCGTGCGTCCCCTTCCCATACATTCAGGCGAGCGGCTCCGAACTGGCGCTCCAGCTGGGCCTCGCTCTGCCCAATAACGCCCTCAAGCCCACGGCCCTGCATAATCTGTGGCGCAATGAAGCCGCCGGTGGATGCCGTGTCGCGAGGGGTCGGGGCGGGTGACTGCGGCGGAGGGGCAACCACCTGAGGGGCTGGCCGGTTTTGTGCAGGTGCAGGCCGGGAGCTCGACACACAACCAGCCATAAGCATCGCGATAGCCAACACAGCTGTCTCGCGGATCATGCGCGGCTATCCCTGTGCCGCAAGTGAACCAAATGGGTGCCGGCTGCCGCTCCTATCACCGGAGCGAGCAGATTGAGGAAGGGGATAAGCATCATTCCAGCCACGCTGGCTCCTAACAACAGGCGCTGAAACCCGCCCACACGGCCTGTTTCGCCTTTATCGGCTGTATGACCATCGCCGTGATGCCGGTGGCGCAGCCACGCCATATCGGTCAACTCCCTGCCCAATAGCACTGCATTCACCAGCAGGAAGACTATCGCCGGGCCAATCGCGGTGAACAGCAGGATGATTGCGACCGGCAGGGCCAGCGCATTGAAAAGCAGGGCGCGGCCTGCACCTTTCAAACTGTTGGCCAGATCTTCTTTTAGCGGAAGATCGCGTGCCAATTGCGCAGCCTCCGGATAATGTTTGCGCTCCACTGCGCGCACAATCTCGTCGGCAAAGAATTGGAGGACGGCCAGCGCCACGATCCGGAACAGGAACCAGATCGCCAGCACCATCAGCACGATGGTCGCCAGCCAGATCACGCCGCCGCCGGTCTGCGCCCCATATTGCGCCGCCGCTGCCGCGATGACCTGATACAGCGCCGCAGCCAATCCGAGAAAAATCACCAGCGTAATTGCCAGGCTCTTGCCCAACACACGCAAGATCGCAGGATCGCCCAATTGGCGAAGAGAAAGCAGCAGTGACTGGATAATGTGCGACATCGCCCCTTGTCTCACTGTCAATGCTCCACCTGTCAATCGCAATGAGCGGGCAGGGCTGGCAAGCCCGGCGACTTTCGCATCTACGCTTGGCCAAATTGACTCAAACCGCTAGGCGCAGCGGCAACAGTTTCAACAGTGCAGGAATTATTGTGACCCAACCCCGCTATGACGTCGTCGCCATCGGAAACGCCGTTGTCGATGTAATTGCCTCGTGTGGCGAGGACTTGATCGAAGAGCTTGAATTGAACCGCGGCGGGATGACGCTGATCGACGAAGCGCGTGCGGACGAGCTTTATTCAGCCATGCCGCCAGCGCGCGAATTATCGGGCGGCTCTGCGGCAAATACGCTGGCCGGACTGTCAACGCTCGGTTTGCAATGCGCCTTTATCGGGCAAGTGGCTGACGACCAATTGGGCGGCGTGTTTGCACACGATATGCGCGCCACCGGGATCGATTTCGATACGCCTGCACGCGACGGTGAGCCGGCCACCGGACGAGTCCTGATTTTTGTCACTCCGGATGGCGAGCGAACGATGAACACGTTCCTTGGCGCGGGCCAGTTCCTGCCAGCAGCGGCCTTGGACGAGGCACTGATCGCTGATGCCGGGATCCTGTATCTCGAAGGTTATCTGTGGGATCCGGAAGAACCGCGCAAGGCAATGCGCCGGGCCATTGAAGTGGCGCGCAAGGCTGGTCGCAAGATTGCCTTTACTGCATCGGAAAGCTTCGTGATTGATCGCCATGGCGACGACTTCCGCGCCATGATTGAAGAGGGCGTGATCGACATTCTGTTCGTCAACGAAGGTGAGCTGGCAACGCTGACCGGCGAGGATGATTTCGAAGCCGGTGTGGCCGCTGTTGCGGGCAAGGTGCCGGTTCTGGTTGCAACGCGCGGGGAACATGGTGCCATTGCTGTGGCCAATGGCGAGCGCGCTGAAGTGGCGGCTGAACAGATCGACAAGGTGGTCGACACAACAGGAGCAGGCGACCAGTTTGCCGCTGGTTTCCTGTCGGGCTACGCCCGCGATGCCTCACTGGAGACCTGCCTGAAGCGCGGCGCCATCGCTGCTGCAGAAGTCATCGTCCATTATGGCCCACGGCCAGAGGCAGACATGCGGGCGCTTATGGCAGAAAAACTGGGCTGAGCTGATCCAGCGCCCCGCGTTATCGGGCGATGTTGGTTACACATGTTACACAGTCCAGAGACGCAAAATCTACGCCCTTGGCAGGCCTTGATGCGTCGCTAAGGTTTCGCCGGTTTTTACGGCGAATGCTGGGGTTTCAACAGTGGGAAAGAACGGGCCGCGGGTTAACCTCTGCGAAGTGAGTAGGAAAGCGGCTCCTACCCCCACACGCCAAACCCCTCAGGCTTCGCGCTCGACCTCTCGCCAGCCGATGTCGCGGCGGCAGAACCCGGTGGGGAAACGCACAGCGTCGAGCGCGGCATAGGCAGCCTTCTGCGCCTGCGTGACATTACCCCCCATGGCAGTGACGTTGAGAACCCGCCCGCCATTGGCGATCAGCTTGCCATCTTTCAGTGCAGTTCCTGCGTGAAAGATCTTGGTCTTGCCTGATCCTTCCGCTGTATTGGTTTCGCTGAGGACAATCTCGCCACCCTTGTCGGGAGCATCGGGATAACCGCGTGCTGCCATCACAACGGTCAGAGCGGTTTGATCGGCAAACACGGCGCTGGTATCGGCCAGCTCTCCCTTGGCGCAAGCGAGCATGATTGCGGCCAGATCGCTGTCCAATCGCATCATCAAAACCTGGCATTCCGGATCGCCAAAACGGCAATTGTATTCGATCAGCTTGGGGCCCTGCTCGGTCAGCATCAGTCCGGCATACAGAACGCCGGAATAGGGTGTGCCCTCCTGACGCAGCGCCATGACCGTGGGCTCGATAATCTCGCGCAGGACCTGCGCTTCCAGCTCGGCTGTCAGAACTGGCGCCGGGGAATAGGCACCCATGCCGCCAGTGTTGGGGCCAGTGTCCCGCTCGCCCACGCGTTTATGATCCTGGGCAGATCCGAAAGGCAGGATGGCATGCCCATCGGTAAGGGCAAAGAAGCTGGCCTCCTCGCCCTGCATGAACTCTTCAATCACCACTTCTGCGCCCGCTTCACCGAATTTGCCGCCGAACATTTCCAGCAGAGCGCTTTCGGCCTCCTCGCGGGTTTCGGCAATCACCACGCCTTTACCGGCAGCAAGTCCGTCGGCTTTCAGAACATAAGGGGCGCCAAAGCCCAGCAGCGCATCCTTGGCCTCGTCCAGCGAGCGCGTGCGAACATAACCGGCGGTAGGGATCTGGGCGCGCTGGCACAAATCCTTGGTAAAGCCCTTGCTGCCTTCCAATTGGGCGGCGGCTTGGGAAGGACCGAAAACCGGGATGTCGGCGATGCGCAGGCTGTCGCCCAGCCCGTCAACCAGCGGCGCTTCGGGGCCAATCACCACCAGGCTGATGGCGTTCTCCCGGCAGAAGGCAATGATTGCATCATGGTTGGTTGCATCCAGCGGCACGCAATCGGCATGTTCGGCAATGCCGGGATTGCCGGGGGATGCGAAAAGTTTGTCGCAAGTGGGGGATTGCGCCAGTTTCCACGCTAGAGCATGCTCGCGCCCGCCAGACCCCAAGACAAGGATGTTCATGCCTGCTGCACCTTCCGATGATGATCGTTCCAACGCGCTGGTAGCGCGGGTGAGCCAAGGCGACAACGCCGAGCCGCTTACGATCACCCAGATTTCTGGCCTGCTGAAGCGCACGGTTGAGGACCGGTTCGGCTATGTCCGGTTGCGCGGTGAATTGTCTGGCGTGAAGCGGGCCGCTTCGGGGCATCTCTATTGCGCGCTCAAGGATGAAAAGTCGGTCATCGATGGCGTGATGTGGCGCGGTAATGCCGGCCGCCTGGCCTTTGTGCCGGAAGACGGGCTGGAAGTTATCGCTAGCGGCAAGCTTACAACCTATGCGGGCCGCTCAAAGTATCAGATCGTGATCGACAGTCTGGAAATTGCAGGTGAGGGTGCTTTGCTGGCGCTGCTGGAGAAGACGCGCCAGCGGCTGGAGGCCGAGGGGCTGTTCGCCCAGGCACGGAAAAAACCGCTTCCCTATCTTCCAAAGACCATTGGCGTTGTCACTTCACCAACCGGATCGGTCATTCGCGACATTTTGCACAGACTGGCGGACCGCTTCCCGAGCCATGTGCTCGTCTGGCCGGTTCTGGTCCAGGGGCAGGGCGCGGCAGACCAGATCAGTGCTGCAATTCAAGGGTTTTCCGACATGCCTGCCGATGGCAGCGCGCCTCGGCCTGATCTTGTGATCGTGGCAAGAGGCGGCGGATCGATCGAGGATTTGTGGAGCTTTAACGAGGAAAGTGTTGTCCGGGCTATCGCCGATTGTACCATTCCGGTTATTTCTGCTGTAGGACACGAAACCGATACCACGATGGCGGATTATGCTGCGGACCAGCGCGCACCGACGCCGACGGCTGCTGCTGAAATGGCGGTGCCGGTGCGAGCGGACCTGGCGGCAACGCTGGCCGATTTCGCCACCCGCCAAGCGCGCGCGGTGCATCGGCCGGTTGAGCTTGGGCGCGAGCGGCTGGAGGCGCGCCTGCGCCGTCTGCCCCAGCCCCAGCACTTGATGCAGCCCCATACGCAAGGCCTTGATGATCTGACAGACCGGCTGCGCCGCGGGCTGATGGACCGTGCCGGTGCCGGGCGAGAACGCTTTGCCGCGATTTCCGCGCGCCTGTCCCCTCGCGCTTTGTCACGTTCCTTGGCCGAGGCGCGCCAGGCGCTTGCCCATGCCCGGCTCGCCCCTGCTCTTGTCGAGCGGCCTTTGGCCCACAAACGGGAAAATCTGGCTGCGCTTGCTCGTCTTGCTGGGCAGTTTCACCCGCGCAAGCCTTTGGAACGCGGTTACGCCATCGTCCGCTCGGCTAGCGGCGCTGTGCTGACGTCGAAAGCGGCGGCGCAGGATCAGCCTGCCATGTCAGTCGAATTTGCCGATGGTGCGCTCAATGTCGCACAAGGAAGCGCGGAACGGCCGGAGCAGCCGGTCCCGACGCCAAAGATCAAACCGCGCAAGAAAACAAAGAAGGCTGGATTAAACCCGGCCCAGGACGATCTGTTTGGTTAAGCTAGGCCAAGCGGAAACCATCAGAGCGGGTAAGGCGTTCAAAGCGATAATCTGCGCGCACACCGTTCATTGAATCGCCAGCGACCGCTTGCTAGGAAACAAACCATGTTGATGTCATCAAAAGATCAGGGGGCCAAGCTCCAATACGGCCCCAACGGCTTCAAGGTTCTTCGCACCGGACAGCATGTCTATTGCGCGGTCTCTGGTGAGGCAGTGCCGCTGGAAGAACTGCGCTATTGGAGCGTCGAGCATCAGGAGCCTTATGCCTCGTGTGAACTTGCGACGCAGCGCTTGTCCGGACAAAGCCCTCAAGATCCATCGTGACGTCACGCCTGCAGTTTTTCGTACCGATCCTGCTCGCTGCCTCGGCTTGCGCAGCAGCAGGCGCGGGATCGGACGGCACAGGCAATGCAGGGGCAACGGTGCAGCCCAATGCCGAGGCGACCCCCACACCTGTCGAGGCCCCTAATCCGGAAACAGTCTCTGCCAGGCCTGACCAGCTTCAGATCGAAGGCCAATTGACCCAAGGTGGATGGGTTCGCGCGGTTGCGCCCGCCAATGTGACGGCAGTGGAGCTGAATGGGCAGCCTGTCGCTCTTGATGATGAAGGGCGATTCTTTGCCGCATTTGACCGCGACGCTGAAGCCCGCGCAGAACTGGGGCTTACATTGGCCGATGGCACGACGCGCACGCAAACGCTCGACATCTCGCCGCGCAAATGGAACATTGAACACGTCAATGTCGCCCGGCGGAGTGGTGGGACAAGCGAGGCGTGGTGGGCCAAGCGCGAACCGGAATGGAACGCAATTGTTGCCGCAAGGGCTCAGGAAACCGGGGCAACCGGCTGGCAACAGGATTTTATCTGGCCGGTCAAGGGGCGCATTTCGGGTCGCTTCGGATCGCAGCGGATTTATCGCGGCGAGCCGGGCAGCTATCATTCAGGCCTGGATATTGCCCCCGGGGCTGGCGTTCCTTTTGTGGCGCCGGCCGATGGCACGGTGGTGCTGGCGGTTACGGGCTTCAGCATGGAAGGCAATCTGATCATTCTTGATCATGGCAATGGGCTAAACAGCGCATTTTTGCATGCCCAGACGATCGCCGTGAGCCAGGGCGACAAGGTGCGGCAAGGCCAGCTTCTGGGCCGGGTCGGGGCGACGGGGCGCGCCACCGGGCCCCATCTGCATTGGAGCCTGAAGTGGCGCGATAACCGGCTTGATCCACTTCTCTTCCTGCCAGACGCGGACTAGGCGACCCTCCATGCGCAGCATGGTTCACATCCAATGAAGCGCCTGATTGTGCTGGCAATGATTGCCTTGGCGCTGGCACCGGGCACCTGGTTGCGAACGCAGGATAGCGGTCGGCTTGCTCCCTTTGCGTTACAGGCAGAGCGGCTTGCGACCGATCCGTGGACTGCTGCCCCCTTCACTCTGAAGTCAGTCTGGCAGCTTGACAGCCCCCACCCTGATTTTGGCGGGTTTTCGGCATTGGCGCACTTGGGTAATGGCCAGTTCATGGCGGGCAGTGATCGCGGGTACCTGCTGCGATTTGCGATGACAGATGATGGCCCGGCGGCAGGACAATTGGAGCGGATCGGAGGCAAAAGCGCACGACGCAAGCGTGATGTCGATCTTGAAGCGATGATGGTTGATGACGTCGCCGGGCAATATTGGGCGGCTTACGAACGGAGCAATTCGATCGCGCTCTATTCGGCTGACGGAAGAGAACTGCAGCGTATTCAACCAGCTGCAATGCGCGACTGGCTGAACAATTCCGGGCCCGAGGCGATGGCAAAGTTGCCGGACGGGCGCACCCTGATCATTGCCGAACGCAAGCAGAGCCCGGGCGGCGGGCACACTGCGCTGCTGCTGCCACCCAATCTGAGTGCCGGCCATGCCGAAGCAGCAAGCTTCAGCCTTGGGCCGACTGCGGGTTATTCGCCAACAGATATCGCTATTGCCCCCAATGGACAGGCGCTAGCAGTCCTGCGCAAATTCGATCCATTTTTCAGCCGTGGATTCGTCGCCAAGATTGCCCGGCTCGATTCGGACGAAATTCAGCCCAACCGGCAGTGGAAGGCAGAGGCCGTGGTCTCTTTGGGGGGCGGCGTTCCACTCGACAATTACGAAGGTATTGCCATTGTGCCAAACGACAGCACTGATGCCGGCGATTGCGATGTTTGGCTGATCTCGGATGACAATTTCAGTGCTCTTCAGGCAACTTACCTGGTCCAACTGAACTGGGCAGGCTGCGGCCGCTAAGGCGTAAAGCACGCGCGCCAAAAAGGGCGCGCAGAATGCTCTACCCGCCCTTCACAGTTCCCAAGTGATATGTGGTACGCCCGTGAGGGCGGAGCCAATCAGGCTGCGTCGGCCTCTGCCGTAGCAGCAGCCTTCTTCAGCTCGCGCTTTACCTTCAGCGCATTGGCCGAAAGCTTGTCATCGCTGGTCTTGAGCAGCCAGTTGTCGAGGCCGCCATTGTGTTCAACCGAACGCAGACCTGCGGTCGACACACGAAAGCGGAAGCTGCGCTCAAGCGCCTCGCTCATCAAAGTGACCTTCTGCAAATTGGGCAGAAACACCCGCTTGGTGCGGTTGTTGGCGTGGCTAACATTGTTGCCGGTCATACGGCCTTTGCCGGTCAGTTCGCAAATGCGCGACATCGTATATCTCACTCGTTCAAAAATCGGGACCGACCGGACAGTGCCATCGGTCACAAACTATCGGGGTTTCCCGGAAAGGCGCGCGCTTAGCCCGCCCGTAGCGAATCGTCAAGAAAAGTTGGCCTCTGCGGACCCTTTCGACCTTTAACGGGAACCATTGGGGGCGCTGATCCATTGTAAGCCCATCTGACGCAAGGCATTTTGCCTGCATTTTGCTTCAGACAGGAGGCCTAGAATGAAAAAGTTTACCACAATCGCTCTCACTGCAGTCGCAACGCTCGGCCTGGCCGCGTGCGATATTGATCAGACCGAAGAAGGCGCACTGCCTGACGTCGACGTAGAAGGTGGCAATCTGCCTGAATTCGACGTTGAAACGGCTGATGTTGATGTTGGCACCGAAGAAGCCACTATCGAAGTCCCTACGCTGGATGTAGATATGCCTGATGATGCCGATGGCGAGCCTGTTACGGGCAACGAATAAAGACATTCACCGGTGACGGGGACTGGTCCACGCTGGCCGGTTCCCGCGCCTATGATGCGGGCCCTTGAGGCTGCGCGCAAAGCGGCGGCGGCAGGAGAAGTTCCTGTCGGCGCCGTTATTGTTTTGTCAGGGGAAATCGTGGCGGTGGCGGCCAATGCTACGCGCCATCCCGCTGACCCAACCGGCCATGCCGAGATCCGTGCGTTGCGCGCTGCTGCTGAAAAGCTGGGGCGGGATCGGCTGACCGATTGCGATCTCTATGTCACACTGGAACCCTGCGCCATGTGCGCAGGGGCGATCAGCCATGCGCGCATCGCCCGGTTGTATTACGCCGCGAGTGATCCCAAAGGCGGCGCGGTGGAGCATGGGGCGCGCGTGTTCGAGCACGCGCAATGTTTTCACAAGCCGGAGGTTTACTCAGGCATGGGAGAGGCGGAGGCGGCAGAAATGCTGCGGGAATTCTTCAGGGAGCGGCGGTAAGGGGCGACAGTCGGTTAACGACCCAATTGCGGACGATCGATTACGGCTTCGATTGATCCAGAAGAGAGACGGCATTGGTTACTGATCAAAGATCAAACGCATCGCAGATCTGTTTGGCCAACTGACTGGGAGAGGCACTAGCTGTATCGAGTTCAAGATCGTAGCTGCGTCCGCTGTGAACGCGCTCGAACTGACCCTTTGCTAGTCCGATATCGCGATCTCCTCTCGCTCTTTCGCGATCCTGCACCACCGTTAGCGGGGCGAACAAACCAATCACACGCAGCATATATGGTTTAAGCAATCGCCGATACTCGATGTCCTCATCGCCGAAGAACACATCGTCCACGACCAAATTATTGCCACACTCGGCCATCGAAGCGATGGCATTGCGCATGCCTGCTAATGCCAGTTCGACAATGTGTCCGGTCTTTACATCAATGGTTTGACCGTCAATGCGATCAAATAGCAGCCCATTTGGGTGATCCAGCGCGCGGCGAGGAAGCATCTCAAGAAAAGCATCCATTTGGACATGCAGAAATGGCCTCCGGGCGATGTCCTGTATCGCCTTGGCAACCGAGGTTTTGCCAACACTGCTCACCCCATTCAGCACAATGATTTGAGGCCGGTCATTTGTCTCGCTATTGGTATCGCCCATTCGAAGAGGATTGCCGCGCCAATCGAAAATAGCAATGCACTTCGGCCTAACACGTGGGTCCGCTTTCCATCCCACCTTCAGACCCTACAAACCGCGCCAGATTTTTGCTGACTCATCGTCATCAGCGCCAAACCGGCGCGCATCGCAGCGAATGGGTCTGAACCGCTTGGAATAGCAGATCCGCATTTCCTGCAGCCAGCCACCGCCCGTCAGGCGCACACCCACACTTTCCGGTCCGATCCCCCTGTTGGCATCGGCAAAGGCCTTGCGGATATCGCCTGCGGTCAAATCATCCTTGCGCGACAGACGATCATAATCGGGTATGCGATAAGAGTTCCACAGGATCCGCGTGACCTTGAAATAGGTCTCCGGCCTGCGTGTCATGCAGCTGCCATGTTTCAGCCATTGCCGCGCGATCAGCCGAGCTGAGGGCATCATGCACATGTTGCGGCGCAATTCTGCCGGGCTGAGACGGTTCTCTACTTTGCAATATTGCGGCCAGCTGCGCCCCCCGTCGGGCCAGAAGCCGTGCACAATCAGCCCGAAATTGCCGTTGCGCCGGGAACATTGCGCTGCATGAGCGGACTGGCCTTCCTTCCCCCGGCAGAAGCCCGGAGACCAGCTGAGCGCCATAGTGTAGCCGGTAATCGGCATGGTGCGGCTTGGCGCGTCCTGCGTCACGCGGGGGACATTTTGAGCAGCGGGCAAGCGGCATTGATAGGCTTGCGCTGCAGCATTCGCCGGCACAACCATTGCCGCCAGCGCCATGAAGACGCGCCACATCACAATGGCGTAAAGTCCAGACCGATGTCGGCGGCTGGGGCGCTTTGCGTCAGTCGCCCGACAGAGACGTAATTTACCCCCGTCGCGGCCTTGGCCTTGATCGTGTCGAGGTTGATGCCGCCCGATGCTTCGGTCGGCACACGGCCAGCCACGATGGCAACCGCTTCGCGCAAGGTGTCGGGCTCCATATTGTCGAGCAAAAGCCGCGTTGCTCCAGCTTGCAGGGCGGGTTCGATCTGATCGATCCGGTCGACCTCGCAAATGATTTCCTTGACCCCGGCGTCAACTGCCCGGCGCACCGCTTCACCGACATTGCCGGCCACCAGAACGTGATTGTCCTTGATCATGGCCGCGTCCCACAGACCCATGCGGTGATTGCTGCCCCCGCCCATGGTGACGGCATATTTCTCCAGAAATCGCAGGCCGGGAATGGTTTTGCGGGTGTCAAGCAGGGTGCAATCGGGATTGTCCATCGTGTCGACATAGTGCCGCACCATGGTGGCAATGCCGGACAGATGCTGCACCGTGTTAAGCGCGCAGCGTTCCGCCGTCAGCATGGCCCGGGCATTGCCCGATAGCCGCATCAGGTCTGTCCCGGCCGGGGCAGCGTCTCCATCCTGGACCAGCAAGTCTATCTCCATCTCGGGATCAAGTGCGCGGAAGAAAGCTTCTGCCACTTCCAGCCCTGCCACGCGGATCGGATCGCGGGTATCCATCACGCCGGAAAACCTAGCATCGGCGGGAATAACGCTTTGCGAGGTCACATCTTTTCCGCCGCCGGGAAAGCCTATGCCCAAATCTTCCGCGAGTGTTTCGCGGACAAATGTATCAAGGTCAAAGCCGGGGAGAGTGAAAGCCAAATCTAACTCCGTTCGCCCTGATTGTGTCGAAGGGCTGTTCTTTTTCTTGGACAAGTCACCGAAAGTGAAGTGCCAGGTTTCGACAGGTTCAGTCCTAACGAAGCCCTATGATGCGATTCTCAATGAACAAATCTCGCGACCACATCGCGATAGGACCGGCTAACCTTCACTTCGGCCCCGCTGTCGAGAACAAGGAAACACTCGCCATTGGTGTGCGGTTTGACCTGCCGGACTTGGTTGAGGTTCACAATAGTCGAGCGGTGGACGCGCTGGAATGTACGCGGATCAAGGCGTCGCTCTAGATCCTTCATCGTTTCGCGCAGGATCAGCGAATTGTCGCCCGTATAAATGCACATATAGTCACCGGCAGCTTCGATATGTTCTATCGAATCGACCTCGACCCGGAAAATCTGCCCGCGATCCTTGATGTTGATCAGCTTTTCGAAGCGATCACCGCTTTCCAGATCGCCTTCGGTTAGCTGTTCGGCGCGGTCGGGCGCAACCTCTGACAATACGCCCATCAGCTTATCCGCCTCGTCAGCCGATTTCTTCTCGGCCAGTCGGATCCGCACCCGCTCGACCGTGTCGGCCAGCTTGTCATCATCAACCGGTTTCATCAGATAATTCACCGCATTGGCCTCGAAAGCGCGGATCGCATGCTCTTCATAGGCGGTGACAAAAACAATCAGCGGGGGTTCGATTTCCATGATTCCCTTGACCACGCTGAACCCGTCGAACCCCGGCATCTGAATGTCGAGGAAAACCAGATCGGGCTTTTCGGTCTTGATCTTGCGGATCGCCTCGCGCCCATTCGAGCACGTATCGATAATTTCGACATCTTCAAATTGCTGCAATCGCAATTGTAGACCCTGTATGGCCAGCTTTTCATCATCGACGAGAATGGTGCGAATAGTCATGCGTTTGATCCAATTGCAGTTCCGGGGGCAGTACCGGGTTCAGGGGGTGTAACGGACATTGCGCCCGCTGGTTTCATCGCGGTGCCGCTTTGGTGGTCGGCGCGGGTGGCGGCATTCTCTGCCGCATCGAGGGATTGCACGGCAGAAGGCGCATCCGGCTCAAAAGGAATTTCGATCAGGACGGAGAAACCTCCGGCCGGATTGCTGTGTGTTTCAAACCTGTGATCCTGGCCATAGGCCTGAGCCAGACGGTTGCGAATATTGGCCAGACCCACTTGGGTGGACATTGTTCCGCCCGGTTTTCCCGTGTTGAAATCAGCCATATCGTCGGGGATTGCTCGATCTGTACCCGGCCCTGTGTCCTCGACCGAAATTTTCAGCCGACCCCCAACGACCCGCGCGCTCAGCGTTATGCTGGCCCCTTCTTCTTGAGGCGAGACAGCATATTTGATCGAATTTTCGATCAGCGGTTGCAACAGCATGGATGGCAACCGTGCTTTCAGTGCCTCGTCCTCGATGGCAAAGTGGGTCCGCAACCGCTCCTCGAAGCGCATCCGTTCAATGTCGAGATAGAGGTAAAGCGTTTCCACCTCCTGCTTCAGCGTGACCTGACTGCCCGGATCGACCACCAGCGTATGGCGCAGAAAACCGCTAAGCCGGGTCAACATGGCATTGGCCGGCTCGGTCTGCTTTAGGAGCACCAGCGTGCTGATCGAATTCAGCGTGTTGAACAGGAAATGCGGATTGAGTTGGTATCGCAGCATCGCCAGTTGCGCGCTGGTGGCCTGCGCCTCCAGCCGCTCGAGCCGATCCGCCTGCTGCTCGACGGTCAGGAAGTAATTGATCGCGTAATACAGCGCGCTCCACCCTCCGAGCAGAGTGAGGGGCAGGTAACTGAGGCCGATAAAGCGTTGGGCGAAGGTCGTCTCGCTCGTGCCGGCATAATAAATCCCCTGGACCCAGGCATCAATCGAGCCATGCAGGATTACCGCGCCGACCAGGACCACGCCGGTCATCCCCCAGGTCACCAGCGGCTGCTTGCTGATCAGCTGGCGGTAAATGACCGACAGAACCAGGCTGATGGAAAAGCCGGTGATCGTCGTCACCAGAATGACTGCCAGCAGGTCGAGCGGCAGTCCATTGGCCAGCGTCGACATAGCACGCAGCAGGAATGCGCCACCCCAGCCCGCCAGTTGCAGGTTCCAGAACGCCCTGTTCTTATTGTCGAAGAACGGCGTGGGACGAATTCTCAAAACGGCCATTGCTACCCTGCTTAGCCGATTTGCGCGGCTCGTGCAGTTTGTTTTGCCGCATGCCGTCTTGCGCGCTACACTGGTGAACTGAGGAGAGACATGATGGGATCACCCACCGGCACCAAACACGCCCCGCACGAACGGGCTCAATTTTCTGCAATGATCGACGGAACGGCCGAAGACTGGGCCATCATCGGGACGGAATACCGCGGCTTTGCCAAAGGAGTGGCCGACCGGGTGCTCGATCATTTGCGGCTGCTGGACGGTGATTTTGGTGGCTTCCCGGTCGATCGGCTGGAGCATTCGTTGCAGACCGCGACTCGCGCGCACCGTGACGGGCGCGATGAACGTTATGTCGTCATGGCTCTGCTGCATGACATTGGCGATACGCTGGGCACCTACAACCATCCAGATGTGGCTGCTGCCATTCTGAAGCCGTTCATTTCGGAAGAAGAGCACTGGATCTGCGAAAAGCACGGCGCGTTTCAGGGCTATTTCTATTTCCACCATGTGGGAATGGATCGCAATGTGCGCGAGCAATATCGCGGACATCCTTCATTCGAGGCCTGCGCCCATTTTTGCGAGAAGTATGATCAGGCTGCGTTCGATCCGACCTATGACAGCGCCCCGCTGAGCTTTTTTGAACCCATGGTGCAGCGGGTCATGCAAAAGCCGATCAATTCGATGTATGCCAAGGTCACTGCCGAAAGCTGACGGTCAAGGCTCGACTTCGCGACGGAAATGAATGGACCAGTCTGCAGGCAGCCCCTGCTCTGCCAGGCTTTCGATCATTTCGATTTCTCCGGCAATGAACTCGACCCGCTCGTCCCAACCGTCATGTGTGCGTTTGCGGAATAGCCAGCCGCCGTGGCGCGGGCCCCATTTTTCCATGAAGCGAATTGCAGCGGTCGGATCATAGCCAGCGTTTGCCAGCAGCCACGGGATCATCCGGTCTGCTTCGCGCTCGGTCAGCCTTATATTCTTCCGGCCACGCCCATTGGTATCGAGCCAGTTACGGTGGAACAGAACGTTGTGCGCCATTTCATGCGCGATTGCCGTGGCAAATTCCTCGTCAACATAGTCAAAACCTACGAACTTGCGGCCAATAATAACCCGCGATCCCTCGGCCACCGCACGGCTGTTATTTCCGCCCAGTTCAAACCGTGTGCGGCACAGCGGAACCCCTTTAACCAATTTCGCATTACCACCTCCAAGCAGAAGCTTCACCTGGCCGTTGTCTTCCAGAGACTGGCGAATCATATCATGCGCCTGGGCCAACCGTTGCCAGTCAGAGCGATCTTTTGCCGGGAGATCGTCAAGCGCAATTCCGTCGATCTGCACAAGCGGATCAAGGTCATTGATGCGGGCAGCCTGAGCCGGGGAGCCATCGGCGATTGTATAGGTTGCGATTGAGGAGGGCAGGTCGAATGCAGCCTGAACCTTGGCCGGGTCGCGATAGCCGGCGACATCGACCAGCTGCAGTCCGATACCCTGTGTCGGCTTGGTGCAGAAGGGTGCGTTGGTGCTGCTTAGCCGCCAGCCAATGTTCTGAAGTCTCTGATCCAGCTGGCGGATCGATTCCAGCTTCCGGGCCAGCGCGCTATCGCTGCGGGCATCCGCAGGAGCGCCCGTTGCAATGAGGGACAGCGCGGCCAAGGCGGCACCAAGACCCCGACAGCATTTCCATGCCAGTGCTTGCCTGGATTGCCGGGCCGCCGTTCCAGCGGTTGCCCGCTGACTTGCGTTCACCCTTCGTCGTCCTCGATTGCCGCCTTCAGACCGGCGTAGCCGATGGCGCCTTCGAACGCCGTGCTTCCGGCTACCCAGCTGGGTGTTCCGCCAAAGCCCAATTGCTGGGCCAGCGCCTGTGTTCGGGCAATCTCCAGATCAACCTCGGGAGACAGGCCATCAATCTGGGCCTGGTCCATGTCCAGCCCCACCGCCTGGGCAGCAGCATTGACGTTTTCCGGTGTTGCCGGCGTGCGCTCGAACATGGCGCGATGGAATTCTGCGAATTTGCCCTGCTTTGCCGCGGCCAGGGCCATGCGCGATGCTATCTCGCTGCCGTTGAATATCGGAAATTCGCGCACCACGACTTTCAATTCGGGGTCCTCGGCAATCAGCCGTTCGACATCGGCCACGCTTTGGCGACAATAGCCGCAATTGTAGTCGGAAAATTCGACCAACACGCGGCTTCCCTCCGGATTGCCCAGCACCGCTCCGGGAAATGGCTGGGTGACCTCGTCGGCGACACCGGCAACGCGCAAGGTTGCCTCATTACGTTGATATGCTTCGGCCATCTCGGGCAGGATTTGTGGATTGGAAAGAAGGTAATCCTTGGTTCTGGCATCGGCCAACCCGCTGAACGACCAAGCCGCTGCGCCCAGAAAGCCGAAGGTCAGCGCAATAAATGCGCCCAGAATATGGGTCTTGAATGTGCTCTGCATGATGTCCCCGTTCAATCCCGAATGCCTTGGCCAGTGAATACCGGCGCTGGGCAATTGGCTCAATTGTTATCCCTGATTTGCTCCAGCGCGGCGCGAGCCTGAAGCGCGATATCCTGCGCCCTGATCCAGTCCGGCGTGCCTGGTTCCAACCCGGCTTCGGCAACCTGTGCGCTGCGGATCGCATCGGGATAGCGCCGTGTCATTACCTGCTGTTCGGCACTGGCCAGCCGCGCCCGTGGCTGATCACCCTTGGCGGCATAGACCACGCCCAGCTGATACCATGCGAAGGGATTCAGCCTATCGCGGGCCACCGCTGCTCGCAGGACCTGCTCAGCTTCGGCAAAATTGCTCTCATCCTCTGTTGCAATCAACGCATGGCCAAACATGGATGCGATCAGTGGCTGGTTCCGGCTTAGCAGGGTGGCCTGGCGCAACGGAGCCAGGGCATCGGCGGGACGCCCCGATTCCAGCAAAATCTGACCTTTCAGCTCCAGAAAATAGGGATCGTCAGGATCAACCGCCAGCAAAGCGTCGGCCTCGACCAGCGCAGCGTCGACCAGGGCATTTTTGTGATAGGCGTAAGCGCGGGCATAGCGGGCAGGCACGCTGGTATCGCTTTGCGGATATTTGCGCAGTGTCTGTTCAGGCTTCGACTGATAACCGTAAAGCTTGGCCTTCACCCGGACAAAACGGGCCTGAAGGTCGGGGTCGACCGGCGTATCCCATGCCGGATCGATGATATAGCTTTCCCGAAGGGTCGCAATCCGGTCACCGGAAAGCGGGTGCGTCCGGGTAAATGCGGTGTCATCATCCTGGCTGTAGCCATATCGAAATTCCTGATTGCGCAACTTCCCAAAGAAATCGAGCGAACCGCGACCGGAGATGCCTGCATCTGACAGATATTTTGCCCCGGCTGCGTCAGCCGAGGATTCCTGCGCGCGATTGAAGGCCAGAAACTTGCCCAGCGCTGCGCGTTGTCCGGCCTGGATCACGCCTATGGCAGCTTCCCCCGCCCCCGCCAGCGCTGCGCCAACGCCCAGCAGCAAGGACAGGATCGAGATATTGCTGGCAGCGCTTGCGCCTTCGCTGAACCGGACGACATGGCCGCCGGTGATATGTCCCAGCTCGTGCGCGATCACACCTTGCACTTCCAGCGCGCTGTCAGCTGCATCCAGCAGGCCGCTGTGCATGTACACCGCTTGTCCGCCAGCAACGAAGGCATTGATTGAGGGATCGTTGATCAGAACCATGTCGACATTGCCGGGTTCCAGGTCGGCGGCCTCAACCAAAGGTGCCGCCATATCGGTCAGCAGGGCCTCGGTCTCGGCATCACGCAGAATGGATTGTGCGCTGGCCGTGTGCAGCGGCAGCGAAAAAGCAGCCAGCGCCATGGCGGCATAGGCAATGGCCTTATGGCCCAAGTGTCGCGCGCGTGAGTGCATTGGCATGTCCTAATGCGATTGCGGCTGAACAGGCAATGAAGAAGTGTCGTTCTGGTCCGGGTTGAGAGCAAAGCGAATTGCGGCATGATAGGGGGGTGGCGGCGCAGCCTGACCGGCTGTGTTTCGCCTGCGCCAGGGGCTGGCCAGCGCTTTGAGCGGATCGTAATGGTCCATATTCTGGTGGTAATGCGCTGTTACCGGGACACCAGCGCCCCTCAGCAACGCAGCCAGCTTGCGCGTATTGCGTGGATAGACCAGCGCGTCTTTCTCTCCATGGATCAAGAGCATGGGAGGAGATGCAGAGCTCACGAAATTAACCGGTTGGGTGCTGTCGGGGTCGGGATGCGAGTCAAATGAGTTAATTGTCGACTCACTGTCAAAGGGTAGGAAGTCATAGGGCCCGGCAAGGCCGATAACGCCCTTCACATCCGTGCTGCTCAAACCTTCACTCTCCAGCCATTGACTGTCGAGCGCGGTCATCACGACATTATAAGCTCCGGCAGAATGCCCGGCCAATATGATGTGATCGGGATCGCCTCCGAATTTTGAAATGTTGTCTTTGGTCCAGGCAACTGCGGCAGCTGTATCTTCCAGCATTGCCGGGAACACAACGTCGGGGTGCAGGCGGTAACCCGCCAAGACCACGACGAAACCTTCTTCGCCAAATGCGCGTGCGATAAAATCGTAGTCATCCGGATCGCCATTGCGCCAGCTTCCGCCATACTGAAAAATCAGTACGGGCCGCAGCCTTACCGACGGTTTTTCTGGCTGGCCGATCAGCAATCTTTGCTGCGGAGAGGTGCCGTAAGATTCCAGGCTCAGCTCAGCCAGGCCGCCATTACCACCGGTCAGCCGGTCGACAGAGTTCAGAACGGCTGCGCCATTGCGGTAAATTGCCAGCTGCAAAAGTGCAGCCGCCAGTATGGCAAGCAAGATGATTGTACCCAGGACCCACGCCATGGTGCGCCACCTTCCAGCCTTTTTCAAAATTCCATCTCGCTCCGGTTCAATAGCAGGGGTCAGTTCCGGTAAGAGATGCACACCTAACCTTGCGACCGCTTGCAAAGCAACCGGAGGCGAATAGGAAATTTGATAGAGCGCGTACAGCGGGAATTAGGCGACCAGTTTGCGGGCCGCGCGTTCGATTAGCGGAATATCCCGTTCGATCTCGCCCAGCACAACCACTTCACCTTCTGGGGTTCGTCGGATCATGACGAGTGCGAATTCCTCACCCTCTGCATCAATATCTTCAAATCCCAGCGGGGCGATGGCGCGCAGCTTTTTGGCCAGAGCCTCGCGCGGGCCATCAACGGTTTCGACCGGCTTGCCTGCATCTTCCCGGCGCAGGCGACGCTCGGCTGTTACGACACCTTTGAGCCCACCCTCTGCCTCGGCAAGGAACCTGGCCAGCGTCCCGCGTTCAATGCCGACGCGATGGGCGTGGCCCAGCACTGCGGCGTATTCGGTCAGCCGGGTCTTGTCGTAATCGGCACCGAAGACCAGTTTGACGATCGGCGTCATCGGTGCGCGTTCCTGAACCGTCAGACCGCTTTCGGCGACCAGTTCTTCGAATTCCTCGGGCTCTTCCTGAGCCGCAAGAGAGAAGTCATATGCCTGGCTGACCGCAGCATACAGAGCACTGCGACTGCGATCTTCGCAACTGCGCGCGTTTTGCGCCAGTTCGCGTGCTGCGGCCAGACAGTCGTGCAAGCCAGCATCATCATCGAGTTCAAATGCGTCTGCAATTTGATCTTCCGCAGCGTCGACTGAGGCATCATCAGTATCGCCCGAATGACCGACAATCTCGTCAGCTTCCTCAAATGTGCGCGGCTGGGCGGATGCATCAGCGGGGGTTGCTGCAGCACTGCCCCCCTCATCATCAGCACCAGTGCCCTGGTCTCCATCAAATGGAGCCGCGGCATCCAGATTGAGACCCACATCTTTATTCCAGTTCACCTGATAATGACCGAATGCATCCGTATCGTCGCTGGCGGAATGGTCGGCAATAGCATCGCCATCCTCGGCGTCCTCTGGTGTCGCGAAGGGTTCTACGCCCTCCAGATCGATTGGCTGCGTTTTCTTGTTTGGCACAGAGACATGATCAGTGAGCGAGGCGAAATCGTAATTGGCCTCATCCTCTTCCTCGTCTTCATCTCCATGCTCCAGCGCAAACTGGCCGAAGTCGGGAAGGGGGAGGTCATGTTCGTCTTCTTCGTCAGGCAAGCGTCCTGGTCCAAGATCAAGCGATGTCAGGCTTGAAAGGTTGGTATCGTTACCGAAACCGTCACTATGGCCGCCTTCATCTTCTGTCGGCTGTGCACCATCTTCGCTCGCAGGACCATCCGCCCAATCCTTGATCGGCTCGGGGTCGCGCTGGACAAATTCCTCACCCGGCTCTTCCTCCAGGTGATCCTGCCCGGCATCGAGCGCCTGATCAATTTCCAGCAACAGTTCGTCGGCAGTTACCTGGTCGGCAATCTCTTTCCAGTTGATCACACCATAGATGAAGTCGATCGTGTCATCATCGCTGGAATATGGCAGCAGGATCCCGCGATACAGTATCGTGAGGCCGCGCTGATTGACGAATTCAGCTTCAAAACCAATCGGAGCCTGATTGGCCAGAATTTGCATGTAGTGATCAGTGATCCGGCTCAGCAATGAACGGCTGGGTACGTCGGACAGCTGGACGATGGAATCGTCAGTGCCACATTCCTCGGCCAGCTTCTCGCCGACAAATTGCACCGCAGGGTCTTCGATCCCATGGGAAAAGTCGAGCAGCACCCCATAAGGGCCAAAGTCTTCGAGCTTTTCAGGCTCCAATTCGTCGATCGAGGGAAAATTGCGGTCACCCAGCGCGCCGGCCCAATGGTTGTAGGCGCGCACCTGCATGCGGCGTTCATCCTGACCAATGGCAGCTGGCGGCAGATCGCGGCCGGCATCCTCGTCGCCGAGGTCATAGTCGACGGCATCGTCACTTATGTCAGACGGATCAAAATTTCCGCGAAGCGTATCCATGACTGTAAAAGCCCCCGCATTAATGTGTGCGAAGTCAGTTCTGGCGCGACATGGTAAACATAGTGTTAAGTTGTGCCCAAAATCTGCACCGCTATCGAGGCAGGTGGCGTGACGTCATTGCTTTGCCCTGTTGGGTTTTACAGCAGGTAACGCATCTTGATGGCGAGTTTCTGATCGCCGCCAGAATAACTGAACACAGCATCGGCAAATTTGGGCGGCCCCATACGCACCTTGGCGTCACGCGAAAAGCCAAACCCTTCCTTGGGCATCATCCCGAGCGCACGATCCGCTTTCCCATTGTCATTCTCGTCATGCAACAGGGCAATGGCGTATCGCCCGGGAACAACGTCGGCAAATGTCAGCGTCAAGGTGCCATCTGCCGATACCACGGTGTGATGGGATGCAGGATCTTTGCGGCAGCGCGGAAAAGTGTCTTCATTGCCTGTCATGCAGGCGCGGATCACACCTTTGTCGGAGCGGATTCCCGTAATCGAGATAGTGATTGCACCCTTTGCCGCTTTGGCTTGCCTGGCCTGCGCCTCGTTCGCGGCCGCTGAAACTTGCGTTGTCGCCGCCACAGCCATCAGCGCTGCTGTGGCTCCAATCAATACTGCCCCAATCGCTTTCATGCAGTCCCTCCGCTTTCATACCTCAAGAGCTTGTCAGACAATCCCCGGTCGGTCCCGCAAACCTTATCCCAGAACCGGAAATACAGGCCGAAATTGCATTGATATTGCTCGTGATGCTTTTCGTGATGGCTGGCAGTTATCACCCAATTGCCGAACCTGGAGTTAACAAGGTGCCGCGGAAACATCTCCCAACCCATGTGGTTGGTAATTCCCATGACAGTCATGATGGCCAGCACCAGGCCCAGCATCGCGACATGAATCGGGATTGCAAAAACCAGTATTGGCAGAACAACCGCACCTGTAATCGCCTCGATCGGGTGGAAGCTCATCGCTGTCCAGGCGGTGGGCGGTTTGCTGGCGTGATGCACGCCGTGCGCCAGCCGGAACCAGCGGGGCTTATGCATCCAGCGGTGAGTCCAGTAAAACCATGTGTCGTGCAAAATAAGATAAATCGCCACTGATACAGGCAGATACCACAATGCGAAGTCGCTCCAGTCGGTATAGATCTGGGTCCAGCCCAGATTGCGCCATGCCCACACAACGAGACCTGCCGGTATGCCGTAAATGGCAGCGGACAGGATCGACCAGGCGATTTCCATCCTGATCTGCGCGCCCTTGCCAGCATAAAGCCCTGGCCGAACCTTGCTGGTCAGCAAAGCGAAAAGGCCGCTGGTCATCAGATATCTGATGGCAACGATTGCGGTCATCGCGCAGGTGGAAAGAATGATCGCCCCAAGCATATCGCCCTTATGCCGCAGGCTGCTGGGAAACGACAAAGCAAATCGCGGCTATTTACCCGATTTCCTCTCCAAACAAGGCGCCTGACAGCCCTGAGTGACGGCGCATGGCGGCGCGTGCCATTCGCTCCACTTCAACCTTGCGTCGTGCACTGGCCAGCGGTGCAAGCGGAGCCGGGCGCACGATCTCGGCATCATAGCCATCAGCCACGATCACGCCACAGCAGTCAGGCTTGTACCCCTCGCTTTCAAGGGGAGATCTGTCCAGATCGGGCGGAACTGCCCAGAAAAAACGATCACAACAGTCGAGATAGTCAGGCCATTTTCCGTCACCCAATAGATCGCCCCGAGCAACCTTGACTTCGACGATGACAATGTGCCCCTTGGGGTCAATTCCCATCAGATCGGCGCGGCGATGATTGCGCAATGGCATTTCAGCGAGGCACCAGATGTCGTTGCGTGCAAACATACGTGTCACACCTCGCACGACATCCGCCGCGCGATGCGAATCAGGCGTATCCTTCACGAGCAGGTTGTCAGCCGCAGCTGTATGTTCCGCGTCAGTGCTTATCATGCTCCATAGCTGGAACAGATGGCGAACACAGTCAAGTCCTGGAATTCAACAGTGACGGGTCAGGCTGATTGAGCCCAATACCACTTCATCAGCGATTGGCGGGCGGAATGCACTTCCCGCCAAAGGGCGAGCGCAGGCGCGGTGGTGTCCTGCCCGCGCGCCTCGATTGCCAGCAACGCAGTCAGACCGGGCTGGATCAATGCATCGAGGTCCTCCAGGCCCTGTTCTGCGATTTCCTGCTGTTTCTGAGGCGATTTCAAAACAATGCTTGGGAATAGGGCAATCCTGCCGCGATATTCCTCCCGCGCGAGATGCGCCATCGCTCCAATGATCTGAGCCGATTCGTGCAGACTTTCCCAGCGCTGGCGCAGGGTTAAAGGGCGCGATCGCGCGTCTTCACACGTCTGGCGCATTGCGCGGATCTGTTGCGGGTTGAGCATGGCGAACATTGTGAAGCTGAGACTAGCGCTAGAGGGATTGCCAAATTCCTAATTTCCCGGTGAAGGCCAGTCAGCCCATTTTTAATTGGCATGGCCAAGGCGGCTTTGCTAAGCGCCCGCCGAAAGCATTGGCGCCTGCAGTTTTAGCGGGCGTGCGGCACCCGTAGCTCAGCTGGATAGAGCGCTGCCCTCCGAAGGCAGAGGTCACAGGTTCGAATCCTGTCGGGTGCGCCAGCCTTTTCAAGCACTTGCCGCGCTGCACAATTTCGCCGAGGAGGCCCGTAAGTGAAATATAAGTGCAAACCGTGATTTTTCCCCAGAAAATCAGCGGGTTTTGCGAGCTCGTACGTCCATAAAGGTTCGCAACTGTCCAAAATTGTTCGGATCGGCTCTTCTCTGGACAGTGCGATGACTTCCAGACCTTCGGCAAGCGGCTCAGTTTCAGTCGTTTCGGGCTCGTCCATCGACTTGGCTTCAGATGGCAACTTCTGGGCCGATAGGCGACAGTCCGGTCTTAGCCAAAGGACGCAGAAAAGCGGACATTCGCCTCACGACCCAGGAGCAGACATTCTCGCTTTACGTCGGATTTCCTTGCTGAGCTTCGCGCAGCTGTCTCATGAACTCAATGAAGAATGCGGTCGCTAAGCTGAAAAGCACCAAGCCATTCGCAGCGATCAGGCCAGAGAGTATTCTCCAATCAGCCTCAAGAACAAGGTCGCCATAGCCCAGCGTCGTTATCGAGACGGCGGCGAAATACAGCGCTTCTTCCATATGCTGGAACTGGTCCAGCACCACGAAGGCACCTGCCCAAATCCAAACACCTATGCTGATCGCTGCCAGCATCCAAAGAACCACCGCAAGTAGGGTGATCATGAATTTGATCGCCTGATGCCCTGCCGTCAGCCAGCTCCCCATTCGGGTGAGGGCAGCGGAGGCGATGCCGATGAATACGACCTCTACAATAAGCGTCATGCAAATAAGCGCGGAGCCCAGAAGCAATTGTGTTATCATTTGTCGTAGGCCTCTAGGACATGGTTTGAGGTGGGTTACGGTTATTACCTGAAACGTATCTTCGATAGCTGTTCAATGACAGGCCGAAGAACAGAATTTAGGGATTATCTGCGGATGGTGGGAAGAGTGCGTAAAAGGGCCTGGCACGGCATCGTGATAGCTGCGAGCGTGTTATTAGCCGGTTGCGGGGCCTCGGAAGTCGAAGAGCCAGAATTGGTCCGGCCTGCAAAATTGCTGGTCATTGAAGCTTCAAGCGATCGACTGGATGTAAGTTTCCCGGCGATTGTCGAGGCGCGTAACTCCTCGACGCTGACCTTCCAAGTTGGTGGATTGCTGGAAGAGTTTCCCGTCGCCGAAGGACAATTCGTTCGCAAGGGTCAGCCTATCGCTCGGCTCGCACAGAGGCGTTATCAAAACGCCGTCAACTCAGCCCAGGCGCAATTCGCTACGGCGCAAGGCGAATACGACAGCGCCAACGCATTGCTTCAGGAAGATGCGATTGCCCGCATTGTGGTGCAGCAAAGGCAGGCGCAGAGAGATGTCGCAGCGGCTTCGCTAGACAGCGCCAAAAAAGATCTGGCGGATACGGTTCTTCGTGCGCCCTTCAGTGGCATCGTCGCTGAAAAACTAATCGCGAGGTTTGAGAATGTTCAACCTCAGCAAGACATTATCACTCTGCAGTCCACTGGGGCAGCAGAAGCAGTTGTGAGCATTCCTGCGAGTCTAGTGCCGCGCTTTGCCAATCGCCCCGCTACGAACGAGTATGTTGTCTTGTCCGGCGCGCCCGATGTTCAGATACCCGGCCGGTTTTTATCGGCCCGAACTCAAGCCGACACCCAATCTCAAACTTTCACCGTGAAGTTCGCCTTTGACCCTCCACCCGGCGTTACCGTGCTTCCCGGAATGACTGGCACCGTCTTTGTTAGTCGAGATCTGCTTGAGGAGGAGCTCCAAGGCGACGGAATTAGCATCCCGGTCGGCGCAATATTGTCAGACGGCAAAGCGCGCTTCGTCTGGGTCGTGGACCGCAAGTCCATGACGGTCGCCAAGCGGCAAGTAACCGTTGGCTCTGGCGCAGGCGGCGAGGTGCCGATTACCGATGGTCTAAAGGCTGGCGAGACCATCGTCTCAGCAGGCGCCGCCTACCTTCATGAGGGGATGAAAGTTCGTCCTCACGAAGGCTGAGGGGCCGCAAAATGGACGCTGCTGAGTTCTCAATCAAGAACCGTCTGATCATGTTCATTATCATCACGCTGGTGATGGTGGGCGGCTGGTATAGCTATCAAAACATCGCTCGGTTTGAAGACCCTGAGTTCACAATCCGCACTGCTCAGGTCGTCACGCAATATCCTGGCGCGACACCGGAGGAGGTCGCCAACGAGGTAACCGAGACACTCGAAAGCGCCATCCAGCAATTGGGCGAAGTAGACGAGGTGCGCTCGGTTTCATCAGCGGGTCGTTCTGAAATCAGTGTCGATATTCTCTATAGCGCGTCGCCTACCAAGGGCGATCTCCAGCTCATCTGGACCAAGCTGCGTAACAAGGTGAATGACGCCACTGGACAATTGCCGCCCGGTGCCAGTCCGCCTTATGTCGCGGACGACTTTGGGGATGTTTACGGCCTTTCCTATCTGGTGACTGGAGATGGATATTCGCCAGCGGAAGTCCACGAATATGTGCGCGGCCTCAGAACGGAGCTGCTTGAGGTGGACGACGTCGCGAAGGTCCAGCTGTTCGGTGCGCAGCAAGAGGCGATCTATGTTGAGGTCTCTCGCGAACGAGCCAACGCGCTTGGGCTGTCGGTTGAGCAAATCTATTCCGATCTCTCGCAGCAAAACTCGGTAGCATCCGCCGGTGATGTGAAGTTCGGCGATCTGCGCACACGCTTGCAGATTACTGGCGACATCGGGTCCGTCGAGGCAATCCGTAACCTTGTGATTTCAACCGCGACATCTGGGCAGATCGTGACCTTGCGCGACGTTGCGACCGTAACGCGAGACTACATTGATCCGCCCGCCAATCTGGTCCGTTGGAATGGCAAGCCTGCCATCGCTATTGGCGTGTCCAATGTTTCCGGCGCTAACGTCTCGAAAATGGGGGAGGCGATTGACGCCAAGCTCGAAGAGACAAAAGCGCTTAGACCGCTCGGCATTGAGGTCCACGAGTTCTATCACCAAGGCAAAATAACGACCGAAGCAGTGTCGAACTTTGCGGTGAATGTGGTCGCCGCGCTGGTGATCGTCCTCGTCACGCTATTCTTCTTCATGGGCTTGCGATCAGCGATCATCATCGGGGCAACGCTGGTTGTGACCATCGCCGCGACGCTCGCCGTCATGTTTGTCTGGGGCATTCCGATGCACCGGATCTCGTTGGGCGCGTTGATCATCGCGCTGGGCATGCTGGTCGACAATGCGATTGTCGTGACCGAGGGGATCCTCGTTGGCACGCAGCAGGGCCGCAAGAAGCTCGAGATCGCGAAAGAGATCGTCCAGCGCACCAAATGGCCGCTGCTGGGCGGAACACTCGTTGGCATCATCGCCTTTGCCCCGATTGGCTTTGCCCCCGGATCGACCGCTGAGTTTACCGGCGATCTGTTCTGGGTGGTGATGATCTCGCTTTTGTTCAGCTGGGTGTTTGCGATCACGGCGGTGCCGATGTTTGCCGACATGCTCTTTAAGGAAAGCGTAGGCCCGGTTGAGGAGAAGCCGGAGCACCCGTTCTTCACACGCTATCGCAATATGATGAAGCAGGTTTTGGCGCGATCAAACCTCGCGATTCTAGCCGTGGTCGGCATGTTCGTTCTGGCTATATTCGGCTTCAATTTCGTCAAATCGGGCTTCTTCCCGCCGTCAACCAGCCCGCAAATCGTAGTCGATTTCTCGATGCCGGAAGGCACCGATATTTCTGTGACAGACGCCAATATGCGCGCGCTCGAAGGCTATCTCGACGAGCTTGAAGGCATTGAAGGTGTGCAGACCCTCGTGGGGCAAGGCACGCTGCGATACATGCTCGTCTACGCGCCTGAATCGCCAAGCACCGCTTACGGCCAGTTCCTGATTAAGACGGAAAGTTATGACGCCATTGCGGGTCTACTCCCGCAAATCCAGCAGCATATCGACGGCAATTTCCCCAACGCGCAGGCGAAGGTCTGGCAGTTCCAATTGGGGCCCGGCGGCGGCTCGAAAATTGAGGCTGAGTTCTCTGGTCCGAACCCAGTCGTTCTGCGTGAGCTGGCCGACAAAGCAAAAGCGATCATGGCGAGCGATGGGCGCGCCATCTCTATTAAGGATGACTGGCGTCAGCCGGTCAGCATCGTCGAGGTGGTTTACGATGCGGACAGCGGTAGGCGGCTGGGCATATCGCGTGAAGACCTTGCGAATGCGCTGCGGACCAATTTCTCTGGCCGCGATGTTGGCGTCTACCGCGAAGGCGATCAACTGATACGCATTATCTCGCGCGCACCGGCCCGAGAACGGTTGGACGAGTCTTCTCTGCGAGGAGTGCAAATCCTCAGCCAGTCGACCGGTCGCTCAGTCCCCATTCTTGAGGTTGTTGATGGGTTTGAGACCGTTTGGCAGAATGCAAAACTGCGCCGGATTGATCGGGTTTTGACCATCAATGCACAAGCAGACCCTCTGCCGGGTGAGCTGGCCTCAAGTCTGTTCGAGCGACTACGTCCACCGATCGAAGACATCCCGCTGCCTGATGGATACCAGCTGAAATGGAATGGCGAATTTGGCGATAGCGCAGAGGCCAACGAGAGCTTGGCCAGCACCTTGCCGCTGGGTTTCCTCGCGATGGTTCTGGTCGTGGTGGTGCTATTCAATGCGTTGAAGCAGCCATTGGTCATCTGGCTGATTGTGCCGCTGGCGCTGATCGGCGTGGTGATTGGACTACTTGTGACTGACACCGCGATGGAGTTTATGGCAATCCTAGGGCTGCTTTCTCTTTCGGGCCTGCTGATCAAAAACGCGATTGTTCTGGTCGATCAAATGGATCTCGAAATCCGCGAAGGAAAGCCACGCTTCGATGCGGTGCTCGATTCCGCGGCCAGCCGCGTCAGGCCTGTTATGATGGGCTCGCTCACGACTGTTCTTGGCGTTATTCCACTCTTCCTCGATGCGTTCTTCAAGTCGATGGCGGTGGTGCTGGTGTTTGGCCTCACCTTCGCGACACTGCTGACATTGGTGATCCTCCCGGTCTTTTACGCCAAGCTCTTCGGCATCACTGCGGGCGAGACGGCACATGCTGATGAACTACCGGAAGAGCTGCCCGGCGAGTTGCCTGAAGAAGGAGCGGTCACATGAGCCAATCGGTGACGAAAATTGCTCTAATCGCAGCGTCGACCGCGCTCCTGGCCTCATGCGTATCTGTCAGTGCCGTCAATGACGATGTGGCTGTGCAGCGTGCCAGCGAGAGCATTCCGACCTTCCCCCCTGAGTGGACATCGGCTCGCGAAAAACTGGGTGATGTTCAAGTCGGCTGGATCGCAGCCTTTGAAGACCCAGCCCTTGAGCAGCTTGTCGAAGAAGCTCAACGCAACAACCGCAATCTGCTGGCAGCAGCAGCCAATGTTCGCCGCTCATGGGCGCTTGCGCGACAGGCAGGTGCGCCGCTTCTCCCCGCCGTTGGAGCGAGCGCTGGTGCATCGCGGCAAGGCCCCCTTGAAGGACCGGGTGATTTCTCAAGCTTTGATGCTGGCATTCAAGTTTCTTACGAGGTCGATCTGTGGAACCGGATTGCTGCGGGGCAAGCTGCTGCTGTCGCAGGCGCAGAGGCCGCCGAGGCGGATTACCGTTTCACTCAATACTCCATCGCCGCAGCGGTAGCCCGTAGCTACTTTCTCGCCATTGAAGCGCAGGAACAAGTGGCCGTTGCCCGCAGCGTCACCGATGCACTCTCCGAGATTTTCCGCATTGTAGAGCTGCGGTATCGTTATGGCTTTGCTTCGGCTTTTGACGTGTCTCTTGCCCGCGCTGATCTGGAAACCGCCAAGGATAGTCTGGCAGCAGCCAAGAATGGCGAGATAGAAGCTTTGCGCGCTCTTGAAGCATTGGTTGGCCGCTACCCAAGCGGGCTGGTCGACACGGCGCAGCAGCTGCCGCAACAACCGGCGCCTCCAGGTGCAGGACTGCCGTCTGAATTGCTGGAGCGTCGACCCGATTTGATCGCTGCAGAGCGGGACATTGCCGCTGCGCTAAATGCTAGGTCACAAGCTCGCGCCGCCCGCCTGCCCAGCCTTTCTCTTTCCGGCAGCATTGGCGGTGCTTCAAACCAGCTTGAGAACGTGCTCGATCCGTCCAATGTGGCATGGGCGCTCGCCAGCAATATCCTCGCGCCGATCTTTCAGGGCGGCGCGCTCGATGCTGCGGTCGACGTGAGCGAGGCTGATGTTGATGCGGTCGTGGCGATTTACGCTGATACGGCGATTACTGCCTTTAACGAGGTTGAAGCAGCCTTGGATCGCGGTGTTTATCTGCGTGACCGGCGTGAGGCTCTTGAGCAATCGGCGGAAGAATCGCGCAACGCCCTGCGCCTGTCGAACCTGCAGTATCGCGAGGGTGAGATTGACCTGATTGACGTGCTGAGCATTCAGCAAAGAGTCTTCGGCGCAGAAAGCAGTCTGCTTGCGATCAAGCGTGCGCAGCTCAACCAGTATATCGAGCTGAGCCTCGCGCTAGGTGGTGACTGGCAAACCGCACCATTGGCGGAACAGGCAGGCGAATAGCACGCCATGGAGATCGTCGGAGGCAATACACTTCAGCTCGACGATTTCGTCACACTAACGCTTGGCATCATCGTTTTGTTCGCCGGGATCACCGTGACAAACCGGATCGCGTTCCTGCAGAAATACAACATCCCGGAGCCTGTGACCGGCGGGATTGTCGCCTCGGTGCTTGGCCTACTCGCATATCTCATATTCGACTTTGAGATAGAGTTCAGCCTCTATGCTCGCGATATTTTCCTGATCTATTTCTTCACTGCTATCGGTATCAATGCCCGCCTTGCCCAACTGCTTGCCGGCGGCAAGCCGCTCCTCATCCTGCTGGGTTTGACGCTTGCCTATTTGGCGCTGCAAGACGGGGTTGGGTATGCCGCTGCCTCGGCTATGGGTCAGCCTAGCGGTGTTGGCGTATTGGTGGGCTCAGCCTCGCTAGCGGGCGGGCACGGGACAGCGATTGCATGGGCCCCTACCATTGCCGAGCAGCAGAACGTGACAAATGCGCTAGAGATTGGTGTTGCGGCAGCCACGATCGGGCTGGTGATCGCCAGTCTGCTGGGCGGGCCAATCGCGAAGTTCCTGCTGACGCGCTATCACCTCAAGACTGAAGACGAAGGCGATTTGCTTGTTGGGATCGAGCGCGACAAGCAGGACGCAACATCTATCACCCACCTCAATTTGATGGGCGCGATCCTTGTCATCCATATCGCCATGATACTTGGCTTTGTGCTCAATGAGATTATCGCAGAGCTCGGGCTCAAACTGCCGTTGTTTGTCTCATGCATGATCGCCGCGATCCTGATGACCAATACCATTCCCATGATTTTCAAACGTATCGCTTGGCCAACGGGATCGAAGGCGCTGGCTCTGATCTCGGATTTCTCGCTCGGCCTGTTTATCGCCATGTCCTTGATGGGCATGAAGCTATGGGAAGTCGCCGGGCTGGCCGGGCCGCTCTTTGGCATTCTCGCCGCGCAAGTGGTCGTCGCGGTTTTGTTCATCCTGTTCGTCGTCTTCCCGCTCATGGGAAGAAACTATTTTGCCGCAGTCCTATCAGCAGGCTTTGCGGGCTTCTGCCTTGGCGCAACGCCGACCGCGATCGCCAACATGTCCGCTGTCACCAAGACGCACGGCCCCGCACCGACCGCGTTCATCATCGTCCCATTGGTTGGCGCATTTTTTGTCGATGTCGCCAACGCCTTCCTCATCCAGTTCTTTCTTTCGCTTTGACTTTCAAACTTCGACCAGGAGATACCCATGCGTAGACTTATGATTGCAATCGCCGCTTCGAGCTTAGCTTTGGCAGGGTGCGCCACGACAGGGTCGCCGATCACTACTGACTTCGATCAGGCGCAGGATTTCTCCAGCTACAAGACTTTCGCGTGGGCTGGTGAGCGGCCTATGTTGGCATTTGGTGACCGCCTCATTCCCGCAGCTATCCAATCTGAGGTCGCGGATTCGATCAAAGAAGATCTTGCGGCAAAAGGCTATAGTTTCACTGAGGATCTGGCTGAAGCAGACTTTGCGGTCTCCTTCACAATTGGAACGAGGGACAGCATCGAGTTTCGCGAACCGCTTGGGGCCTTTTGGGAGAATAGCGCGAGCTGGCGCTGGGGTGGCCGCTTCTGGCCCTCTGTTCGCACACCGACGATTTCTCGCATGGAGTTTCGCGAGTATACGGAAGGAACGCTTTCGGTTGACGTCTACGATGTGAGCCGCAAGTCGCCCGTTTGGCATGGCGTTGGTAGCCGCAATCTGTCACGCTCTGAAATCCGTGGACGAACCAACACCGCCGCCGAGGATGTGAAAACGATCCTGGCAGGATTTCCACCCAGCTGAGGTTTGTAAGAAAATGTCAGAAGCAAGCTCAAGAAATGAGACATTTGCCCTGCTCAAGGACAGCCTTGATGAGGCGCAAATTTCTGTGCGCGCATACGACACCAAGGCGCAAATTGTGGGTGTCGGCTATATCTTTGCGCTGAATGTAATCGGCGACATTGCGCGGCTTTCGCCAGACTCAAGCGCGGGCGGTTTCGCCACGATCATCGCCGCTTGGGTGCTCGTTATCGTCCCGATCGCTCTGTTCGGTTACGTTCTCTACCCCGTTCGCAAATCAGAGGCGGATGAGACTGATGACGGCCGCAAGCACATCTTCTTCCTGCACCCAGGGCGGTATGGTTCGGCGGAGCAGCTCATCTCAGCAGCGCGCGACTGTGACCCAGTCGATGAGATCGCACATGAACTGATCGAAATTTCATTGCTACGGGAAAGTAAACGCAAGCGTTTTGTCACTGCGCTTGCGTCAGCAGGGATTACATTTGCAGTGCTGTTCGCAAGCCAACTCTTGATGAGTGCGGGTTTGCTGTGAGCCGCACCTAAGACGAATGCATATGGGTCTTGAGAATATCCAAGGCCTTGGCATCAGGCTTATCAAGGCATTCCTGCATCGTGTTGATCACGGCCACTTGCACCGCGCGGGGTGACATCGTGGCTTCGCCTTTTGCGCCGCTGGCATAGCCATACAGCAGAACTAGCGCGAAGGCTCGGTCATCTTCGCCCAGCGTCACAACATCCCAGCAGCGAAGCTCAGCAAGTGAGAGAGTTTCAGTCGATTCAAGGCCAGATGTTTGGCCTTCAGCTGCCTCGTCTTGTGCGGCTACCGGGGCAGCTACAATCGCGGCTGCAGCAATCGAAAGTCCGAGTGTTTGAAGTATTTTCATTGTCACTGCTCCTACCGTGCCGAAGCCATACAGGCGTCTAGCTCAAGGCGATAAATGCGCGCCTTGCGTCGTTCTTCTTTGCGCGCTTCACCGCGTTTGATTGCGCCAACAATACCGCCAATGATCGCGCCGCGTCGTTCGGCACGCTTGCGTTCGTTGCGACTGTCACCGGAAAGGATTGAACCAAGCGCTCCAAGGCCCGAACCTTTCGCCGCGCCTTCGAGCGCGCCACCCGGCAGGTAACGATCTGGCACCCGGCCTCTATATCCTGAAAAGCCCACCGCTCGTTCGTGGCAATATCGGTAATTGTCTCGCTCATCGTAGCGGTCATATCGCCCCTGAGCGCTCGCTGACGAAGCCACAAGCGCGATCACCGCCGCAGTAGCTAATCCTATCGCGCGTGATTGGGAGCTTGTTTTCGCTTTCGGCATTTCAATCCTCCCTGTGGCACAAGCAAAGAGCTTATCCTGATCTATGGAATTGTCTATCAGAAGCTGCCGAAACACCGTGTCCTGCAACTTTCCGACAAAAGCTCGCGAAAGTCCGTATAGTTGCCGAATGCATGGCAATCGCTCAACTGTTTCAGACATCACAGACGATGTGACAACAGCCTTCCAAAGAGAAGTCGTCCGGTGTGAGCGGATTGCCAGTCTCAATCAGCTTTGCTTGCGATTTGCCAGCCGCATAGGCGCAAAAGCGCTCGCTTATCATCACTTGCCAGCAATCGGTTCGCCAGATCCGATCGGCCTCAATGTCATATGCGTCGGTTTTCCAGCCGAACTTGTAAGCCACTTTGAAGACAATCGCTTGATACGGATCGAGCCGACCATCCACGAGATATTGTCAGGCGGGAAAGCGCGGTGGTGGGATGACACCGGGCCCCCGAAGAAAATGAGCAAAGCCGAACGCGAATACCTCGAGTATGCGGCAAGCAAGGTCGGTGTAGGGCTGCATCTTCCTGCTTACGGTCCGCGCGGGCGAGAAGGATACATATCAATTGGTTTTGGCGACCAAAAACCTGATTTCGATGATGAAGTGATGGGAGCTTTGCAGCTCTGCTGCCAACTCGCGCATCAGCACTATTGCCGGTTGTTGTATAAGCCCCTCGCGCCGCGTGTGCGCTTGTCACCGCGTGAGAGGGAAATCCTCTCCTGGGTCGCGGAAGGCAAGAGCAATGGCGTGATCGCAGAGATCCTGCAGATCTCAGAAACCAGCGTGATAACCTATCTGGAGCGCGCCTTCAGAAAGCTCGAAGTCGGCAACCGTGTGACAGCCGCAATGCGCGCATCAACGCTCGGCGAGCTCCGGCATATGTGAGGCTTCGCGGGTGGATTTGGTGTGCCTTGAACAGACGTCGGAATGGCCGCTTCCACTCCCAGAATGCGACGTTCGGCGATGGCTTGATGTGGGCCGATTGCTGTCAGGCTGCTTTTGGCCAATCACAGCTATAAACCAGACATTTTGCTTACGACCTATTTGCGGACACAAAAGGCCAATGAGCAGAATTACCCCCGCTTCTCGGTGTTGGCACCGAATCTAGCTCGCAATGAGCAATTTTCTTCCGCCCGTTAGGCATCGCCCAGATTGCTCTGCATTGCGGCCAAGGTGGACTTGAACGTTTCCAAGTCCTCGCCCTTTATTCCCGCAAGCAAGCGCGCATAGACCTGATCCGCTTCGACTCGCATCTGTGGGAGTAACTCGATTGCAGCGGGTCGCAGGTGCACCTGCCACACTCGGCGGTCGTTTTTGGCGCTGCGCCGTTCTACCAGGCCCAACTCTTCTAGTCGGTCAATAGCCTGTCCGATGCTTGCACGCTCCAGCTCCAGCTTCCCGGCCAGTTCGGTCTGGGTCATGCCGGGTGTGCGGTAGAGATAGGCCAATGCGCGCCACTGGGTGCGAGTGAGTCCAAACTGTTCGACTGAGGTATCGAAGGTTCGGCGCAATCGTCTTGTCAGCTCTTCCAAGAGAAAAACCAACCGGTCTTGATCGGTCAGGAATGCCGCCGCTTTTTCATCGGGATCGTGGTCGAGCTTTGTTGCCATGCAAGGCACCTTAACACAGCATCGGTTTAGATAAAGTCATTTACTGTAAAGCAATTTACAATATAGTGGCTTGCGATATGGAGATTTTGACCACCAGAATTGATGGAGCGGGAGGACTCTCCCTTGCCGCAGAGGCGGTTGGTGACGAGGGTGCGATGCCCATCCTGCTGGCACATGGCGGCGGGCAGACGCGCCGTGCGTGGAAGCGCGTGACAGGTGATCTGGCCAAAGCTGGCTACCGCGCAATTGCGATCGATATGCGCGGTCATGGCGACAGCGATTGGGCTGCGAGCGGAGCATACGATTTTCGAGACTTCGCTTCTGACCTCGTTGCAATCGCCTCGCAGATGGACCGCGCCCCAGCGCTAGTGGGTGCTTCTCTCGGTGGAATCGCCGGAATGATCGCCGAAGGGCATCTTGCGCCAGACAGCTTTGCATCAATGACTCTTGTCGACATCGCGCCGCGTATGGAACCGGGCGGTGTGATGCGTGTGGTCGGTTTCATGGAAGAGCACGTCGAGACTGGTTTTTCTTCGCCTGAAGAAGCGGCAGAAGTCATCGCGAGCTACATGCCGCATCGCCGTAAGCGCAGGGCTGGAGAAGGTCTACGGCGCTATTTGCGGCAGAAGGAAGACGGTCGTTACTATTGGCACTGGGACCCAGCCTTTATCCGCAATATCATGACCGCGAAGCGAAGCGATCCGGCTCATCAGGATCGGCAATTCGATGCGCTAAGCGATGCGGCCAGTCGACTCTCGCTGCCGCTGCATCTCATTCGTGGAGGATCGAGCGATCTAGTTTCCGAAGAGGCGGTGGCGCATTTGCGCGACCTAGTCCCGCACACCGAATATTCCGACATCGCAGACGCAACGCATATGGTCGTGGGTGACGCCAACGATGCCTTTTCGGCAGCGATCCTCGATTTCCTAACCCGCCATCATCCACCCCAAGGTGCTACAGCATGAGCAAGGAGCAGGGTCCAATCGATCGCGAACGCCTTGATGAGCTGTTGCGGATTGCTCCATTTCATCAATGGCTTGGCCTGACGGTAAAGTCGTGTTCGAGCGAGCAGATTGAGCTGGAAATGCCATGGCGCGAAGAGATCATCTCGAACCCGATGATCGGTTCAGTTCATGGCGGGGTGCTTGCTTCGCTGATTGACCTCACCGGGCTTTACACTTTGCTCTCGCAAGGCGTGACAGCGAAAGCGACCGCCGATCTTAGAGTTGACTATCATCGCCCGGCGACTTCTGGGCCGCTCACTGTGACCGGCCAAGTGGTCAAGGTCGGAAGGCAAATCTCAGTTGCCGAAAGCCGGATAGTTGGACCGGAAGGCAAACTGATCGCCAGCGGCAGGGGGGCCTACATATGTTAGCGCGCGCCACTCTAGCTGCTTTCTGTTTGGCTCTTGCCGCATGCTCCGGTGATGTGGCCGAAATCGAGGCCGACCAAGAAACGCAGTCTGGTCCGCGCAAAGTTCAGACATTGGCCGTCGAAACCGAATTGCTCGCCGACCCGGTGAAAGCATTCGGCACCATCGCGGCCAAGCAAAGCAGCTCGATCGGGGCGCTTGCAGAGGGGCCGGTTGAGCGCATTTTCGTGAAGGTCGGCGACAGGGTATCGCGCGGCCAACCGCTCTTTCGCATCCGTCAGGCTGACTACCAGCGGCGCGTGGCCGAAGCGCAGGCCGCCGTCGATCTCGCCAATGCCCAAGCGATCGAGGCAGAGCGGCGCTACGAACGGGTTATCGCGCTTGCACCTAAGGGTTTCGTATCAAAAGCGCAGGTCGATGCGGTCGAAACGGAACTTGCCGTTGCGCGAGCGCAAAAAACACAAGCTTTGGCGGCGCTCGGCACCGCGCAGCAAGCGTTGTCCGATACCATCACGCGAGCGCCATACGATGGCGTAGTTACAGCCAGGTTCGTCGATGAAGGGGTCTATCTCAACAACCGCTTTTCAATGGGAGGACAATCAGCGGCACTCCAATTGCAAGAACTCGGAACGGTTGCCGCCATCGTGAACGCGCCGCAGGAATATGTTGACGTCTTCCGGCGAAATATGCCCGCTCGTGTCTACATCGAAGGGTTCGATGAGCCGCTCGATAGCATTGTCTATATCATCAACGACCGGGTCGATCCCGAAAGCCGGATGGTCGAATTGCGGCTACCCATCGCCAATCCGAACTACCGCATAAGCTCCGGTCTGGCCGCGCGAGCCGAAATCGACGTGCCAACAGTGCAAGCTATCATTGTGCCACGCACTGCTATCCTCGGCGACAGCTCCGCTGCGCATGTCTTCGTGGTGGCCGATGGGAAAGCACAGCGCCAAGAAGTCACATTTGAGAGTCTCGATCTCGACCGCATTCGCATTCGAACGGGGCTGGAGCCGGGTGATGAGCTTGTCCTCGATCCGGGAGCTTCCTTACGAGACGGCGAGCTGGTAGAACCTCGCCAAACCGGCGACCTGAACTGATATGTGGCTCGCGGACGTATCGATCCGACGCCCGGTCTTTGCAACGATGCTTATCGCATCGCTCGTTGTGCTGGGGCTCGTCTCATTTAATCGGCTTGGCGTTGACCTTTTTCCAGAAGTTGAATTTCCCTATGTTTCTGTGACCACCACATTGCCCGGTGCATCACCCGGTACGGTAGAAACCGAAGTCACCGACATCGTTGAAGAACAGCTCAATACAATCGCTGGGCTTCGTCAGATGCGCTCGATCAGCGCCGACGGTGTCAGCATCGTCAATCTCGAATTCGAGCTGGAGGAAGATGCCGATCTAAAGGCACAGGAAGTGCGCGACAAGATGTCGCGGCTGGGAGCCGATCTGCCCACAGATTCCGAGCCGTCCGTGATCGAGAAGGTCGATCCCGATGCCGCGCCAATCCTCTCGGTCCTTCTATCGGGTGAAATGCCTATCCGCGACCTAACCACTTTCGCGGACGAAGAGGTGAAAGAACGTTTGCAGCGCGTTGCCGGGGTAGGCTCGGTTGAGCTCATCGGAGGGCGCGAGCGTGAAATGCGTATCTGGCTCGATGCGCCTGCGATGCGCGCACGCGGGGTCACAGCGGATGACGTGCTTGGCGCAATCCAGCGCGAGAATGCCGAGCTGCCCGGAGGGCGCCTCGTCACGGAAGGACGCACGCGCCAATTCGGTATCCGGACCCTCGCCGAAGCGCAAAGCGCGGCAGAATTCGCGGCAATTCCGATCGCTTATCGGCCCAATGGACAGACCGTACGGATCGGCGACGTCGGACGGGTTGAGGACTCGATTGAAGACGAGACCAGCTATGCACAACTCGATGGTGAACCAGGCGTTGTCCTCGAAGTGCGTAAGCAGAGCGGCGAGAATACCGTTGCGGTAGCAGAGCAAATCCGTGCAGAGATCGAGACCCTTCGTGAGACGGCTCCCAAAGGCGTCAATTTCGTCATCGCGCGTGATACTTCGCGCTTCATCGAACAAGCCATCGGTGACGTGCTGTTCGACCTTTTCATTGCTGTGGTGCTCGTGGTCGCGGTGACCTTTCTTTTCCTTCTCAGCTGGCGCGCGACCATAATCGTGTTGCTGGCCATCCCCACCTCGATTATCGCAACTTTCGTAGCCTTTGCTGCATTCGACTTTACCATCAACATGGTCACTTTGTTGGCGCTTACGGTCGCCATCGGCCTGCTGGTGGATGACGCCATTGTCGTAGTCGAAGCGGTTCAAAACGATGTGGATGAAGGTGCAGAGGCAGCCGAAGCTGCCCATGCGGCTACCAAACGGGTGGCGTTGGCCGTGCTGGCAGGGACTTTTGCGACGCTGGCGGTGTTCGTGCCGATCGCCTTCATGGAAGGGATCGTGGGCCGTTTCTTCTTCCAGTATGGCTTGGCTATCGTATTCTCGGTCAGCGTTTCGATGCTGGTCGCCTTCACTCTCACGCCTGCTCTATCGGCACGGTTGCTGCGTCCCGAACATGCAGATAGTGGCAGGTTCGCACGTATTGAACAGTTTCATGTCGGGATGCGCAAACGCTATGAAAGGTTAGTGTCATGGGCGATCCGCCGCCATTACCTCGTGCTTGGCGGAGCGCTTGCTAGCGTGTTCTTGGGTGGTTTTTTCGCTGCGCTTGTCCCCAGCACATTCATGTCCACTACGGATCGGTCGGAATTTCTCGCGACGGTTAAGCTCCCGCTCGATACCGGGGTCGCTGCGGCGAGAGATGCTGCGCAACAGGTCGATACGGCCTTGCGCGAAAATCCGGAGGTCGAGCTTGTTTTCGTAAGCGCAGGCAGCGGGACCAATCCAAAGGTCAATGAACTCGATGTCTATGTCGGCTTGACGCACAAGCGCACCCGGGAGGCAACGCAAAACGACGTGATGACTTTCGCGCGCGAGGCGATGCTCCACAATGTTCCGACAGCTCGGGAAGTGTCGGTGGCGGAAGTTCCCTGGGTATCAGGCGCCGGGGTTGGGCAGACAGCGATTGAACTGATCATTACCGGGGCGGATACCGCCCAAATCAACGAATACGCGCAATTGATCGAAGGCGAATTGGCCGCGCGGTCCGATTTCGTCGACGTGCGTTCAACTTATGAGGGCGGCAGACCCGAGCTGCAAATTGTGCTCGACCGAGAGCGCGCAGCAGATATTGGTATCTCGGCGCGCAGCTTGGCCGCCGCTTCGCTTACGCTTGTCGGTGGGAGCGATGCCGGAACCTTCGAGGCGGATGGGCGCCGCTATGACGTTCGTGTTCGAATGGAGGAAAGCGGGCGGCAAGAATTGAGCGATATCGAGGCCATACCGCTCAGAACTGGGCAGGGCACGCTGGTCGATCTGGCCGCGATTGCCGATATAGATGTTGCGCTGAGCGCTGCTGAAATCCAACGTATTGATCGCTCCCGCCAGATTTCAGTGCTCGCAAATACGGCACCGGGTGTGCCGTTGAGCGTTGCGGTATCCGATGCGGAAGACCTACTGGCCGCCAGACCAGCGCCAGCAGATCTAACAACGCAAATGGAAGGCACTGCTCGCAGGCTCGCCGAAACCAGCGAGGCGATTATCTTTGCCTTCGCATTGGCGATCGTCGCGCTCTACATTGTCCTTGCGAGCCAGTTCAACAGCTTCGGGCAACCCATTATCATCATGCTAACAGCGCCATTATCCTTTTCCGGCGCCTATTTCGTGATGTGGGCGGCGGGACAGGAGATGAGCCTGTTCGCCCAGATCGGCATGATCGCGCTTATGGGGATAGTCATGAAAAACGGCATTCTGCTTGTCGATCTTGCCAACCAATACCGACAGGCGGGTAAAGACGCGGCCACGGCCATGCGCGATGCCGCGCCGGAACGCTTGCGACCTGTACTCATGACAGCATTGGCTGCCGTCTTCGGGCTGATGCCCGTTGCATTGGCCCAGTCAGATGCAGCCGAGTGGAGAAACGCAATGGGTTTCATCATTATCGGCGGTCTCACAACGTCAACGTTCCTCACGCTATTGGTGATACCCGCAGCTTATGCGGCAGCCTCTGACTTACGAAGCGTCGTGAACAGTTTTCGATCCTCGTTCGTGCGTCGACCATCCTAATACGGAGTGTTGGATTAGTAATTGCCAATTCTTGTCATGAGCGCGCGGTCGAACAGGTTCTGTCCGCTTTCAGGGCGAGCAGAATGTCCATCAAATGGCCGACATTAGGGCGCAAAGCTGACCCGCTCTCTGGCGATTGAAAGCAAGACGCAATTTCTTTCGCGTCTCATAGCATCCCAAAGCATCCGAAGTGGTCTCCATGCATAGATGGAACGACATTTGATCTCTTTTTGTTCTTTCCTACACCCTTGCGATTCGCATAGTTTGCCTCACGTCACCTAAGCCAAGGGTGGCGCTGAGTTGAATATCTGATCGCAAGGTCCGCAACAGCAATTTGAGAACCAACCCAACGTCGCAGGGGAGTGCGGCGACGGTGACAGACCCTTCAAGAAAAGGAATCTGTCATGTCGAATATCGAACTACTAACTTGCCATGAGGTCATGCGCCTTACCGGTATCCGCAGCCGAACCACAATTTGGAGACGCATTCGCAAGGGTGCCTTTCCTCATCCGATAGACATTGGCGGTGGACGTATCCGCTGGCGGTCGACAGATATCGATGACTGGATCGAGGCCCTACCTCTGCGCCGCTATTGACCCCGCTAATGCGGGCAATGGTCCGCAGAAAGATACTCCCAAATGTCTATCCGATCATGGATCAAAACGGCCTTGCTGAACCAGGGCTGGATTATCGCCCGCGTTCCCATTGATGACAAGGAGCGCACTGCCCAACTCGTCGAATTGCTTGTTGAAGACAATGCTGATGGGCGCTCCCGGCGGCATACACTAAGGCCTTGGCTCTGGTATGAGCGTCCCGTTCTAGATCGGTTTGAGGGCCACGAGTGCGGCCTCACAGTCGAAGGCCCAATCTACCAAAGCAGAGATGGAACCGGATATCCGCTTGGTAGCCAGCTTCGCACCGAATTCGGGTGGCTGGACCTCACGCCAGAAGAAACCAACAAACTCGCAGATGACGTTCGATCAGCGATCGACTTGGTGTTGCATCGCTGGTTTGCACGGCCTGATATGGCAGAGCGCAGGTTGCCCTCGCGTCAATCCCGCCAGCGCTATTTTGATGATCATCTCGCCCGCAATCTGATCCAGTCTGCGACGCCTCCAACCGCAAGTCAGGAGGATGAGCGTCATGGCCAATAACCTCATAAAGACAGGAGAAGGAGGGGGCCATGATGCTACGCATCGAGCCCAGAAAGTGGATACACACCCCACGCACGGGTGCATCGAGGATTTCTGCGGGTTTGGTGAGATGCTGATAGCATCTCGCGACGACAGCCTTTTGCAAATCTGCGCAATTCCGTCATTTTTTGCGATGGCGGATAGCATCGCCGCCGGAGCGAAGCGATGAGCGCGCGGGCGCAAACGGTGCGCCTCAACCCGTCACAACACCGCTTGCTTGCTGACTTTGCAAAGCGGCGTGGCCTGTCCCAATATGCTATGCTCGCAAGAGTGGTGGAAGCGGGCTTGCTTTCGTTGCCGCACGGCACCGACAAAGAGACCGATCTGGCTGAGCTGGCAGGCGAGATCGGTTCAATATCGGAACGCCTCGCAGAAACCGAGAGGGTGCTTGACAGGGCTCTGTTCACCTCCTGCGCAGCCTATGCTTATGCGCGCAATGCAGCGCTTGGTAAGAAGCAGTCTGATGAGGCCATTGCCGCCGAAGCGCGGGCCGCTTTTGAGCGGCAACGCTCCCTTGCGCTGGAGCCAAAGCCATGAGCTTTGGGACCGACTTCGTTACCCGCGCCCATGCCCTTTGGCGGGTGCGCATGGCGCAATGGCAACAGCGCTTTGGCTTCTTTGCAAAGCTAATTCTCATCTCATCTTTGGCCGGGGCAATAGTTGTGCCTCAGCTAAGTCTGATGCCCGAAGAGCTTACCGTTGCCGCCCAATATGTGGGAGCAAGCCTACTTGGCGTGATCGGCGATGTCGCCGGCAAAGACATGATGATGAAGGTGTCGATGGACGGCCAAAGCTGGATCGTGTCCGCATCGGCTTTCGCCAATGAGCCGCTGGTTGCTGCGACCTTTAACAAGGCAATGAAACTGGTCATGGGCGGCGCGTTTGCGGGGCTCGGTATTGGGGTTCTGGCGTCCCACTTTATTAAGCGCACTATGTCCCAGCAAGGCGAGGATACGCTGGCCGACCGCGTGATCGGCGGAACCCGTCTGGCTGCACAAGAGGATGTCGCTGCGCAAACCACTTTGCTTAGTGGGAAAGACGCTTTGAGTGTGGGGCCAGTGCCCATACCGGGCCGCATGGAGACCCGCCACTTTGCCTTTCTGGGCACGACCGGAAGCGGGAAGACGACTGTCCTTCGCCAAATGCTTGATGGGATCGAAGCGCGCGGTGAGGCAGCTCTTGTTTATGACACGAGTGGAGAGTTCATAGCGCATTATTACAATCCCGCGCGCGGCGACATTATCCTCAATCCGTTCGATGCGCGCTGTACCTATTGGTCTCCTTTTGATGAGATCTCGCACCCGGCTGATGCAGACCGTATCGCGCGTCAGTTGGTCGCAGAAACGGGCAGCGAGGATGATGATGTCTGGCTTGAGACGAGCCGTATTCTCGTCGCCAATATGATGCGCTCCTTGTGGGCGGAAAAGAACTGCAGCCTTGAAGCATTGCTCGAAGCCTTGCAGGTTAAAAGCAAAGAGCAGTTGAAGGAATGGCTCGGCCACACATCGTCAGCCCGCACCTTTGCTGACGACGCAGATCGGGCCACGGGCAGCGTGCTCTTTATGCTCGCTAAGGCTGCAAACCTTATCCAGTTTTTGAAGATCAAGCAGGACGAGGGCGATCCTTTTGCCTTCCGCGAATTCATCGTCGATCTGGACAAATGCAAGGGCGCAAAGCCCTGGATCTTTGTGCCGCGCAAAGAGGATTACTTCGAGGCTTCCAAGCCGCTTATGGCCTGCTGGCTCGAATGCGCCGCCAGCGCGGTGCTCGGGCTTTCGCCCTCCTCTGAGCGGCGTATTTGGTTTGTGCTCGACGAGCTGGCTGATCTTCCACGCGTTGAGAACTTGGCTCGGCTTCTACCCGAAGGGCGTAAGTTTGGTGCAGCCATCGTGCTCACATTTCAGGCCCTCGGACAAATGCGCAATCGCTACGGCGCGAACATCGCAGAGGCTATGCTCGCCTGCTGCAACACCAAGCTCTTCTTGCAAACGGTCGATCAGGAAACGCGCAAATGGGCAAGCGAAACCATCGGCCAGTGCGAGATTGAAATGCGCGTTGCAACCGATACGCTGGCGATTAACACTCAGGGCCCGCGAACAACCATGGCAACGCAGCGCCAGTTTCGTGCAGCGGTGCTCGAAAGTGACCTGCGGCTTAGCCCCTACAAAGGCTATTTGCTGCTGCCAGACGGGCTTCCGGTTACCAAGATCAGTCTCACCGCTGACCACATCACGCAGCGCGGCGAAGCGCGCCAGCCTGCCTACATCCCTGGTGATCCTGCGGACACGCTTTGGAGCAAGGTGAGTGAGATCGCCAAAGGCTCTCAGCTCGGCGAGGGAGACGCTGAGAGCGAGAATGGGCGCACTAATCAGCAAGGGCCGGTTTAATGGTCGCCACTGTCTCTGCCCTGTCAAGCGCAGCTCAGGCTGCGAGCTATTATGAGGCCGACGACTACTATGCCGAAGGCGGCACGGCTCCCTCAGAGTGGTTTGGTGAGGCGGCTGAGAAACTTGGCCTGTCGGGAGAGGTGGATCGCGAGCACTTCGGCGAATTACTCGAGGGGCAGATCGCGGGCAAGCAGCTGGGCACTGTGCGCGAAGGCAAGGTCGAGCACCGGCCAGGCTGGGACATTACCTTTTCGGCTCCCAAGTCGGTTTCGATCATGGCTGAGGTTGCTGGAGACAAGCGGCTGATCAAAGCGCATGGGGAAGCGGTAAAGACGGCGCTTGCCCATGTTGAAAAACACATGGCGGCAACGCGGGTCAGACAAGGCGGCGTGGTCGAGCGCGAGGCAACTGGCAATCTTGCAATCGCCACTTTCCGTCATGCGACGAGCCGGTCACAAGACCCCCAGCTCCATACCCACGGGGTGATCCTCAACGCGGCCCAGGACAAGGATGACAATTGGCGCAGTCTTGAGCCGCGTGCCTTCTATCAGCTGCAAAAGGAGATCGGCGCGATTTACCGACAGGAGCTTGCGCATGGCGTTGCGGCGCTGGGTTATCGAATAGAGGCTGGGAAAGATGCGCTGTTCGAGATTGCTGATGTTCCGGAAAAGGCCATCGAAATGCTCAGTCAACGCACGGCAGCGATAGATGCCCGGCTTGCCGAGCGCGGCACGAGCCGTGAGGAAGCCAGCGCAGCCGAAAAGCAGATTGCCGCGCTCGATACGCGTGAGGCCAAGACCCATGCCGATCATAGCACCTTGCGCGCAGACTGGCGGGCGAGTGCGGATGCCAACGGGTTCGATAAGGCAGCACGAGACAGGCTGATCGGTGAAGCGAAAGAACTGGCCAAGGGCAACGAAGCTACCGTCAGTCCGGAATTGCTGGCGAGGCAGGCGGTAGCCTGGGCAGCGGCCAAGTTGGCTGAACGCGAAGCCGTGTTTTCAGCCAGCACGCTGGCTCGTGAGACCGGGGACTTTGCCTTTGGTAAAGTGGGGCACGACGCAATCAGCGCAGCGATTGTCGAGGCCGGAGAACGCGGCGAGCTCGTCCCGCGCACCTTCCTCGATCGGCGCGGCGCGGAGTTTGCCGGGTTCACGACGCCTCAGGCCATCGAGACAGAGCGTACGATGTTGCGGCTCGCAGAAGCAGGGCGCGGCATGGCGCCATCGCTGACCAGTCCGGTGGCAGCAGCGCGGACCATCGAACGAGCCGCGCGCCAATCAGCGCGCTCCGGCTATGCCTGGACCGACGACCAGAAGCGGGCGACCACAGACCTGCTAACCTCGCGGGATCGCATCACCGCTGTTCAAGGCTACGCCGGGACTGCCAAAACCACGACCGTGCTTGCGACCTATGCCCGTGAGGCCAAGAAGCACAAACTGGAGCTAACTGCACTTGCGCCGACTGCATCGGCAGCCACTGTGCTGGGTGACGCCCTAAGTCTGCGCGGTGACACCGTGGCGCGGCATTTACTCGCACCCGAACGAAAGGGCGCGGGTAAGGACGCTGTATGGATCGTCGATGAAGCCTCGATGCTATCGGCCAACGATATGGCGAAACTCATGACCCGCGCCGATAAAGCTGGAGCAAGGTTGGTTCTGGTCGGTGACGTCAAGCAGCTGGGATCGGTGGGTGCAGGTGCCGCCTTCGCTCAGTTGCAGCAGGCTGGCATGGCGACCGCGAAACTTGCAGAGGTCGTTAGGCAGACCAATACCGGGACCCGTGAAGCTGTCATGGCTTCAATTGAAGGCCATGCCGGTAAGGCTCTCGCGGCGCTGGAAAATGGCGGTGGGAAAGTCATTGAAGCCGCATCAGCAGATGAACGCCTTGGCATGATGGCCGAGCAGTATCTCACCTTATCGCCAGAAGAACGTGCGCGAACACTGATGATTGAGCCATCACGCGCAGGACGCGATAAGCTCACCGACCTGATCCGCGCTCAGCTTGCCAAGCGCGGTGAACTATCGCCAGATGCCGTCCGCTTTGACGCACTTCAGGCAAAAGGCTTTACCCGTGCCGAGGCCCGTGAGGCTGCAAGCTATGATGTCGGCGATGTCGTCCGGTTCACCCGCGATTATTCTGCCAAAGGTCTGCGTCGAGGCGAGAGCTTCACGATTGCATCTGTTGATCCTGAGCGCGGGCGGGTTGACTTGGAAGGCAGCGATGGACGCGCGATTGATTGGCGTCCTCGACAATGGGGTGCTGGCAAAGCCGAGGTCTTCGAGCGCAAGTCTATGGAATTGCGCACTGGAGATCAGGTCCAATTCACTCGCAACGATCGCGAGGCTGGACGGGTCAATGGACTTAGCGGCACCGTTACCCGGATCGACCCGCAGCGAGGTCAGGCAACTTTGAAGCTGGCGAACGGACGTGAGCAAAAACTCGATCTCTCCGATCCTCGCGACACCCATCTGCGCCATGCCTATGTCCAGACGGCCCACGCTGCCCAAGGCCAGACTGCAAGCCGCGTCCTGATCCATGCCGACAGCCGTTCCACGAATTTGGTCGACCAGAAAATGCTCTATGTCGCGCTCTCGCGCGCCAAAACCCAGGCAGTGATTGTCACAGACGATAAGGCGAAGCTCGTCCGCGCGATCTACGAACGTGCAGGTGAGAAGCAGATGGCGATGGCACCGAGCACTCCTGAGGCCAGCAAATCCAAGGCGATAGGAGCTGGTTTGGGGTGACTAAATAGCTCTTGGCACTGCCAAGCCATGGCGTCCTTCGTCCTCCCGATGGAATGAACTGCTCCCTTTCGACAGGCCGAGCCTGATGGGATCAACAGCCTGCCCGCTCCATTCGGGCTGAAGCCCTCCCGTGTTGGCTGTGCCGCGTAACCGCTGACCCACCTGGCCAATCCGGCCCGTCCCTTTGTCCGCGTTCCTAACGATTGGACGAAGGATTTTCAACATGGCTCACACCAAGACCAACAGCATTTACGACACCATCACCAACCAGATCATCGCAGCTCTAGAACATGGCACCGAGAAATTTTCGCTCCCTTGGCATCGCAGCACTGCGCCGCTCTCACGACCGGTGAACGCCGTGAGCAAAAACGCCTATCGCGGCGTCAACGTCCTCGCCCTTTGGGCCAGCGCCGAGGCGCAAGACTTCGGCCATGGCCTCTGGGCAACCTATCGCCAGTGGCAGTCACTTGGAGCACAAGTCCGAAAAGGCGAGAAGGCCTCACCGATCGTGTTCTACAAGGTTCTGGACAAGAGCGAGGAAGAAAAGACCGAGGAAGACGAGAGCCCTGGCCGCATTTTCGCGCGGGCCTCTCACGTGTTCAACGTCAGCCAGGTCGAAGGATATGAGATCCCTGAAACGCCGGAAGGTGAAGAGTTTGACCCCATCCCACAAGCGCAGGCCTTTGTCGAAAGAACGGGTGCAAGTGTGCGCATCCAAGGTGAAAGCGCTCACTACACCCCTTCGACCGATACGATCACCATGCCCGACCGCGAGCGGTTCTTTACCACCTCCAGCCGAAGCGCGGGCGAGAATTGGTACGCGACCTTGCTCCACGAGCTTGTCCATTGGTCTGGCGCAGACCACCGGCTCGCTCGCAATTTTGGCAAGCGGTTTGGTGACGAGGCCTATGCTATGGAGGAACTGGTCGCTGAGCTTGGTTCAGCATTCCTCTGCGGTGATCTTGGCCTTTCCACAAGCCCACGTCCGGATCATGCCAGCTATCTCGCCAGTTGGCTCAAGGTGCTCAAGGCCGACAACCGTGCGATCTTTACCGCTGCAAGCGCAGCGACAAAGGCAGCCGACTACTTACAATCGGCAAAGCAAAGCGGGAGTTGAACCCATATTGCAATTGCCGCGTAGTCTGTCTTTTGACTACAAGGACTTGATGACTGCCTCCGAAGAACAAATCGAACAATTCATTGCCGATTGGCGCGAAACGGGCGGCAGCGAACTCGCCAACACCCAACTGTTTATCAATGGCCTGACTCAACTTCTCGGCGTCGATACGCCTCGCGGGGCAAAGGCGGACGACACGACCAATGATTATGTGTTCGAGCGGCGAGTGTTCCAAGACAATGGCGATGGAACCCAAAGCTTTGGCCGGATAGATTGCTACAAGCGCGATTGTTTCGTTCTTGAGGCCAAACAAGGCAGCGAAGCGGACCGCGCCGCCGCTGAAGGCGGTGATGAAGATCTCGATCTTTTCGGTCAAACGGCCAAGGCCCGCGTTGCGCGAGGCACAGCGCGTCGGGGTACGCCGTCTTGGGCAAAGGCGATGCAAGAGGCCAAGGGGCAGGCCGAACGCTACGCCAAAGCGCTGCCTACGGAGCATGGCTGGCCGCCTTTCCTGCTCGTCACGGACATCGGCTATTGCATAGAGGTCTACGCCGATTTCACCGGCACTGGCAAAGCCTATTCCCAATTCCCCGACCGCGCCGGTTATCGCATCATGTTGGAGGATTTGCGCGAGGAGGAAGTGCGCGAGCGCCTCGCCAGCATTTGGACCGATCCGCAAAGCCTCGACCCTGCTTCGCGTTCCGCAGTGGTCACGCGAGAGATTGCCGATCTCTTGGCAACCCTCTCTAAGCGTTTAGAGCGCAATCACGATGCTGAAACAGTTAGCGGATTTCTGATGCGCGTTCTGTTCACCATGTTCGCAGAAGACACCGAAGTCCTTCTGCCAAAAGACAGCTTCAAGAACCTCCTTGCTGCGCATCAAGACAATCTCGACAATCTGCCTATGTCGCTAACAGCCCTGTGGAAGGCCATGGATTCTGGCGAGTTTTCACCTGCGCTCGCATTGCAGGTGCGCAAGTTCAACGGATACCTTTTCAAGAATACCGAAGCATTGCCCCTGGATGCCGAAGAGCTTCGGGTCCTCATTGAGGCTGCAAACAAAGATTGGACCGAGGTTGAACCGGCGATTTTCGGCACTTTGCTTGAACGCGCACTCAACTCCAAAGAGCGGGCTAAGCTTGGCGCGCATTACACGCCGCGCGCCTATGTTGAGCGGCTGATTGGCCCCACCATTATGGAGCCGTTGCGCGCTGACTGGAATGGGGTTCGCGCTGCTGCGTCCGAGCTTATCGGCGCAGAGAAAGCGGCGGAGGCCAAAGAGCTGGTTGAGGGGTTCCACGCGACACTCGCCCAGACCCGTGTGCTGGACCCGGCATGCGGAACTGGCAACTTCCTTTACGTTGCCATGGCCCGGATGAAGGAGCTGGAAGGCGAAGTGCTCGATCTGCTCGTCGAACTTGGCGATGATCAATATGTGGCAGAGATCACTGGTCACACGATCACACCTGAGAACTTCCTCGGGATTGAGATTAACCCGCGTGCCGCCGCTATTGCTCAGCTGGTTTTGTGGATTGGCTACCTACAATGGCATTTCCGCGTGAACGGCAAAGATCGTGCTCCGCCAGAACCAATCCTGAGAGACATTCGAACGATCGAGAACCGCGATGCGCTTATCGATTATGATGACCGCGTGCTGGAGCGTGATGAGCAGGGAAATGCGCTCACCCGCTGGGATGGTGAGACGATGAAACTCCATCCCGTCACGGGCGAGAAGGTGCCGGATGAAAGCGCACAGGTCGAGGTTTATCGCTATGTGAAACCGCGCGGAGCGACTTGGCCAAAGGCGGATTTTATCGTCGGGAACCCACCATTCATTGGCGGCAAAGACGTGCGCGAACGATTGGGCGATGGCTATTTCGATGCACTGTTCACCACAACCGATATGCCCGAAAGCGCAGACTTTGTGATGCATTGGTGGGACAAGGCCGCAATGGCGACGCGAAAGGCAGGCACGCGCCGGTTTGGCTTCGTCACTACCAATTCTATCACGCAGGTCTTCAGCCGCCGCGTGATGGCAAAGCATCTTGCCGCCAAGGATCGCGTTAGCCTGCATTTCGCCATTCCCAATCACCCTTGGGTTGATGAGAAGGACGGTGCCGCCGTCCGGATAGCCATGACCGTAGCAGCCAAAGGCAAGGCAGGGGGGCGCTTGCTAAAGGTTGCCGATGAGCGCGGCGCACCGGATCATATCGTTTACACTGAGAGCGCTGGCATGATCGGCCCAGATTTGCGCGTGGGTGCAGATGTGACGTCCACAGTTCCGCTGAAGGCGAATAATGAACTGTGCTCACCCGGTGTGAAGCTCCATGGCAACGGATTTATCGTAACGTCTGAGGAAGCGGCAGCTCTCAATGCTCCTGCGAAGCCACAAACCATCCGCACTGGCGTCAAGGACGGCGATGCGGTGATCTTTGATTATCGCAATGGCCGCGACCTTGCCTCGCGTCCGCGCGGGGTGAAGGTGATCGACCTTTATGGCCTTACCGAAGCGCAGGTGCGTGAACACCATCCGGCGGTGTATCAACGTGTTGTCTCAAACGTGAAACCCCACCGCGATCAGAACAATAGAGCTAGCTATCGTGAAAATTGGTGGCTGTTTGGAGAGCAACGATCAGAACTGCGAAAAGCGCTGCGGGGAGTGAACCGCTACATCGCTACAATCGAAACCGCCAAACACCGCGCTTTCCAGTTCCTGCCGATGACGATTCTGCCCGACAATATGTTGGTCTGCATTGCGCTCGACGACGCATTCCACCTTGGCGTGCTTTCGAGCCGGTTCCATGTGCCATGGGCCTTGGCCAGCGGTGGTAGACTCGGCATGGGGGATGATCCGCGTTACAGCAAAACCCGTTGCTTTGACCCCTTCCCCTTCCCTGCAGACGTACCCGAACCCCTGAAAAGCAAAATTCGCACAGAAGCCGAAGCGCTTGATGCACTGCGCAAGCGGGTGCTAGCCGAACATGGGGACCTGACCCTCACCAAGCTATACAATGTGCTCGAAGCCTTGCGCGCCAATGACGGCAAGGGCCGCGCGCTGACCGATGATGAACGCGACATCCATGATCGCGGCCTTGTCACTTTGATCCGCCAGCATCACGATACAATCGACTGCCAAGTCGCCGAGGCATATGGCTGGCCCGCCGACCTTTCCGATGAAGAGATCCTCACCCGTCTGGTCGCGCTCAATAAAGAGCGTGCAGCTGAAGAGGCCAAAGGCTTAATCCGTTGGCTGCGCCCGGACTATCAGGCCCCCGACTATCAGGCACCGGTTTCGCAAACGCTTGACCTTGGCGAAGCCTCCGCTCCCGTGCCCGATAATGTCGTGCCGTGGCCCAAAAAGCTGCCCGAACAAGTCAGCGCCGTCGCCGCTGTCCTTTCTTCATCAACAGTACCGCTCGCCCCGCAAGATGTCGCCCGAACCTTCAAAGGCAAACGCGCCACCACCGTGCGCCCAATCCTCGACTCGCTTACTGCTATCGGCCAGGCAAGACGTTTGAAAGATGGGCGATACGCGGCGTAACGAAAGGCGGCGGCTGAGCGGCAAGCCCGTCCATGGGCGTCTTATACGTTACTTGATGCCGCCCCATAACTTGTAGTCAGCCCAGTCGTTTGGGAAGCCCATCATTTGTGGGTCGCCAAAGGGCATTTCACCAACCAGCCTCTGCAAGCGTTCGCGCCACGTGTTGCCCAGTTCTGCGCGGTCCAGACAGTGCTGGATCATCGCCAGCGTGTTGTAGATCTTTTTCGGCGCGCCACGGTTCAAAGCCGTTGCCAAGTCCGGTGGCGATTTCTTCGGAAGTTTGAGTGAAACGTCGAGAGTTCTGTTCCACAACCGCCCGTGATGGGCGCAGATGTTCCGGACAATCGCCAACTGGTGGAGGAACGTCACGAAGATCACTTCGTCGAGATCAAAGGGATCCGCGACTTTTTGCCGGAGGCTCGGCTCCTTGAGCGCCGCATACCATTGCGACAACAGTCCGAACGATAGCAGTTCCGATGACATCCAAACCGGTGGCCTAGCCGGACCAGAATATTCTCGTTTGTAGTGACGGACAAACGTGTCTTTTGATCGGGCAACTTCCTTATCAAGTCGAGCGCAGTTGCGATTGAACTTGTTCTGATCGGCATAGATCGCTTGATTGAGGTAGGAGAAGCCATCTCCCAGCATCGCCATCTCGTATGCCCAAGCACCACGAGCCGCCACTTCAACCCGCTCGACTGCGTCGAGAACGAGCAGGCGCAATTTGCGATCGAATTCGTAGAGCTCGAGTACGGTCTGGAAGTTGGTGCCTGTCTGGAATCTCGGACCAGCTTGGCCCTTTGGATGCTCGAACGGAAGCCAGTAGGCGCTTAGCCTGTAGTAGCTGATGTGCTGCAAACAGTGTTCTGCAATGGCATGATCGTCGATCACCATGCCATTTGCTTCAAGCTTGGCTATTTGATCAGCCAACGAAAGTGAGGGCTTGTTGTAGAGAGGCTTAGGCGGCATCAATCGGGCCTCCTGCCATACGGATTTTGGGCAAAAATGACCCGCCTGGTGCGCATCGTTGAGAGGCGTGGCGGGTTCTGTTAGCCAATTGATATGCGCGAGAGGTGAAAAAGTCAATCAGAAGTTGACCTTCGGTCCAATGCAGCCGAGCGTGGCTTTCCGCATTCGGGTGCGCTGGATCACATGCCGATCCCGATGCTCCAAATTCATTCAAATCGTAATATTCACTGCGCAGCGAATATCGCTCCAAGACCGTCAGCATCAGTTCGCGGCCACGATCTTGAGGTGCGGTCTGGGCTTGTCGAGGACCTCGACAGCTTCGCGTCGGTGCTCTGGAGCCAAGTGAGCATAGCGCAAAGTCATGCTGTAATCGCTGTGGCCAAGCAGTTCGCGGATGGTGTTGAGGTCTACCGCACCCATGGCAAGGCGTGAGGCGAAGTGATGGCGCATGTCGTGCCAACGAAAGTCCACGATCTTCGCATCAGTGAGCAACTTCTTCCACGATGAGTTGACGTTGTCGAAGCGCGCGCCGTCTTCGCTTTCGAACACACGGCTGTTGCCGAGCTCGCATTGAGAGCGCCAGGATTTAAGAGTCTCATAGGCCTCTGCGTTGAGCGGGATATGTCGTGTCTTGCGCGACTTCGCAGTCTCCGCCGACACAGTGACGATCTGCCGGTCAAAATTCACATGCGACCATTTGAGGTCGAACAGTTCACCGCGCCGCATACCCGTATTGAGCGATAGAAGGACCATCGGCATCAGGTGATCGGTGAACGGAACGGCGCGCAAGCTGGGCAATAGCTCTCGGTCACGTTCAAGCCGCCACTGGTTGGCTGTGTCGCGCTCGCTGCGCATTCTGTCTTCGCGCGTCTTGAGTTGGGCGCGCAGACGATATTCTTCGGCTTCGTCCAGGTATCGAACACGGACTTCCTTGTTCTCGCGCGCCTTCTTGACCTTGGCGATCGGGTTCACTGCAATCAGTTCCCATTCGACAGCCCGGTTGAGCGCCGCCTTGATCGCCGTGATGTCGCGATTGACCGTGTTGGGCTTGACGCCGTCTTTCATGCGCTGGGCGCGCCAGCGCTCCATATCGAGTGGCGAGATGGTCGCCATCGGCATCTTGAGAAACTTCTTGAAGGCAACCTTGAGGCGTTTGAGAGTGGCCTCTGCAGTTTTCTGGTGAACCCGCGCCCAGTCAGCGTAATGTTCGTCAATGAACTCGCCGAAAGTCGAAACCTGTTTGCGCTTCTGGCGCTCGATGCGCGGATCGACACCTGCCCAGTAAGGGCCAAGTGCACTCTTTGATGCCTCGACTGCTTGGGCGTATCCCATGCTGGTCAAGCGACCGAGCCGGATGCGCTTTCCGCGCTCGAATTCGAGATACCATGCCTTTACGCCGGAGGGCTGGACCCGCAGCAGAAGTCCACTGAATTTAGGGTCGCGCAATTCATAAGGCTTCGCCTTTGCGGCTGCTTTTAATGCTACAGAATTGTTTAGCGCGGGATGCATTGCGATCTATCCTTCGATCACAAAGTAGCGAATCCGTAAGTGAAATGTAAGTGCAGGAGGGGTGAACGCAGTGCAACAAATGCGAACGATTCGCAACTTTGTAATACCAAAATAAAGCAATAAAAATAATTATTTATGGTTCATTTGCGTTCTGCTGCGTTGCAACAAAATGCACCATTTTTACAGCTCCGAAGGCAGAGGTCACAGGTTCGAATCCTGTCGGGTGCGCCATTTCTCTTTCACCATCGCCTGCTCAAGAGAAACTCTAGGTGGCCGTGGTCTGCGTGCACATGATCAAGGCTGCTTCACAAAGCCGAAGCTGCGCTCCTTTCTTCCATCCAAAGCAAGAATACGGCCAAAGCGGCTACCAGCGCTGGAAACGCAAATCCTTGAAACAATTGTTGAACGGTCCAACCTGCATCGAGCAGATATCCTGCCAGAGCCGGCCCCAGCACGGCTCCGAAACGGCTTAAGCCGATTGCCCATCCCATACCCGTTGCCCGAATGTGAGGAGGGTATAGCGCCGGGGCTGTCGCGTAGAGCCCGATCATGGAACCGTGCATTACAAAACCAATCCCTGAAATGAGTACCATCAAACCTGTCAGCGTATGGTTATATGCGCCCAGACCGATCAACAAGGCGGAAAGTACGGCGAGATAAAAGGTGGTTATCAATGATGGCCGCACGAACGTGCTGGTGAGTCCGATAATCGCAATTCCCGGCATGCCGACCAGGTTAATTAAGCGGCCGGCTTGATTGCCGCTTTCTTCGCTAAAGCCTAACTGTACCAGAATGTGGGGCGTCCAGCTGAGCGCAAAATACAGCGTACTGAGCAAAAGGAAGAATGAGAGCCAGATAAGCAGGGTCCGAGCAATGTACTGCCGCGCGAACAATGCGCGGACCTGCTGCCATGCTGAAGTTGATGGAGCCGCAGTTACAGCTACCGAAGGTAGTGCCGCCAGCGGAGGCCTTCGAAGCTTTGCGCGCGTCTGATTGATCGTCGCAAGCGCATCTGGCCTGCCGCTTTGCGCCAGAAACTGCATTGATTCCGGTAAAGCCATGACGACCGGGACGAAGATGAATGACGTGAAAGCGCCGAATGCGAAAACATAGCGCCAGTCACCGAGGTCGATCAGCCATGCGACAGCAAATCCAGACAGGAATGCGCCCATTGGAAAGCCGAGTTGGAATATTGCCACTGCCGCCCCGCGATAACGTTCGCCGGCAAATTCAGCTACAAGCGTGTTCAGGCTGACCAGAATGGCGCCCACGCCGATGCCGGTCGTGGCCCTGCCGACTAACAAAACATCAACCGACCCCGCGATTGCTGTCATAATCATACCGATACCCGAGAGAACCAGGCCCAGAATCGCGACATATTTGCGGCCAATCCGGTCTGCAAGCGGGCTTAGAGCCATGGCGCCAAGCATCATCCCGAACAGACTTGCGCTTAGCACAAGTCCTAGCGAAGAGTTGGAGAGTCCCCAATCCCGGGTGATCGCATTGGCCGCGAACGAAATTGCCAGAATGTCGTAGCCATCCTGCATGTTGAGGCAGGCGAGCGCCAACAGCGCAAAAATCTGAAACCGCGTTATCGGCTGTTGGGTTGGCAGGTCGTCGCTCACTCACCCCCCTTCCAAGTTGCAGCAGCCATGCATTGAGTTTTTGTGGTTTTCAGGCCTTGACCACGTTTTGTTCGATGGCGCCGAAGATGGAATGGTTGTCCTTGTCGCGCATTTCGATGCGCACGGTATCGCCTGCCTGCATGAAGCCGGTTTTGGGCGAGCCG